>NZ_CP108529.1:1237142-1855714 GCF_036002945.1 Streptomyces sp. NBC_01224
CTCACGTTCCACAAGTGCCACTGGCACGATCATCCCCCATTGTGACCGTTTACATGAATCAAGAGGAGGGGCGGCACATCGCCAAAGGCTCAAAACCATGCCTTACCCCGTGACTACCCCGTCCGGTATGGACGCCACTTGACGCCACATCAGTTATTACCAAGGGCTACTACCAGCCACTGGAACCCCTCTCCAATTGGAACACTAGCTCCACCCCCCTCCCCCTGCAAACCCCTACTCAAAGTCCACAGCGTCCCTTCGCGCGCGTTCCGCTTTGCCTCCACCTCCCATCCGAAGCCCCGTCAAATCGCAGGCAGAAAGCTCAAATTAACCTCAAATGTCAAGCTCAGAGCCCTCGCGGGCCACTCATGCCGCCTCCGCCGGGCATAGGGGTATCCCTCGCACGACATAGGGAATCGGGCTCCGGACCCGACGGCGCTCCACCGCGGGAAGTGCAAAAGACCCCGGAGGGCGGTTCGCGATTTTTTGAGTGACTCTGCCGTCGTCCGAGCGTGCGGATGCGAGCGGAATCTGCCGCTCCGCGGCCTCGGTCCACGGGGCGGGGTGAGTGAACGCAAACCGTGTCCGAGCGCCTCACCGGACGAGCGGGGGTCGTCGATCGAGCCGGTGATCACTGCTCGGGAAGAAGCGGAAGAACCGGCGCCGCCCGGTCGGCGGTCACCGGGGCACCACGCGGTGCGGGAGATCGTGAACGCGATCCCCCACCAGGGCCATACGGACTACCAGCGGACCTGCCTCCCATACGACCTCCCCGCGAAGATCGCGGCGTACCACTGCTTCGCCGCGCGGCGGGACGACGGGACCGACCGGGTCGTCCATGAACTCCTGCGCTGCCGGGCCCGGGAGAGGGGCCCGCTCGGCACCGGCGTCGAGACCGTCGAACGGCCGCCGTAGTCCGACGGTGCGGCCCAGGGCGCGCGGCCGGCCCACCGGGCATCGGTGGCTCCTGCGCGGCCGGTGATGCGGTGGCCGGCCCCGATGGCGGGATTCCTCCGCCCGGTCGCGGCACACAGGCGCACCGGCGCGCCGCGGCACGCAGGGGGTTTCAGCCATCCGCGGCCCGCCGCACGCCCCGGCCATGTCCGCGCGCGGCCCCCTCGCACGGCGCCCGGTTGCCCGGTGCACTTCGCGGTAGCAAGCAGCGCCAAGGGTTGAGCCATTGAAAGTGAGCGGAGGTCCCGGATACGGACGCCCGAAGGGAGCCTCCGGTCCCGGAAATCAGCTGCGGAGCATCTCTGCCATAAGAAAAGCCAACTCCACCGATTGTTGTTCATTCAACCGAGGGTCGCATTTATTCCGGTAGCGGCCGGTCGGTTCCGTGTCGGAAATATCCTGCGCGCCCGTTGTTTCGAAATGTACACCGCCCAGGTGGGTCCCCAGTTCACGATGCACTTCGATGTATCCCCGCACCTCGTCGACGACGCGCGGGAAGGAGCATGTGCTGCGGCCGGCCGCCGGCTCGTGGGGGGTGCCGTGCATCGGGTCGCAGCTCCACACCACCTGGTGACCGGACGCCGTCACCTTTTCCACGATGGGCGGGAGCACCTCACGGACCCGGTCGCTGCCCATCCGGCTGATCAGAGTGAGCCTGCCCGGCCGGAAGTGCGGATCGAGTCTCCTCACGTACTCCACGACCTCCTCGGGTGCCGTCGTCGGTCCGATCGTGAGGCAGACCGGATTGGCCAGCAGCTCGGCGAGCGCGATGTGCGAATCGTCCGGCTGCCGGGCCTGCTCGCCGATCCGGAACTGGTGCGCGGACAGGGTCCACAGCCGTGACTCGTCCGCGGACTCCTCCAGGAACAGGTGCGGGGTCTCGTAGGCGAGCAGCAGCGGCTCGTGGCTCACGAACACCTTTGTGGTCCGCAGGGGGCGGTCGTCGACCCCCCAGGCGGCCATGAACCTCAGGCCGCGGTCGATCTCGGCGGAGAGCGCCCCGAATCGGCTTCCCCCCGCGGTGTCGCGTACGAACTCCCTGTTCCACTGCTGTACTTGACGCACGTCAGCAATGCCGTTCTCGCCGCTCATCGCCCGGATCACGTTCATCGTCACCGCTGCGTCCGCGTAGGCCCGGTCCCATCCGGCGTGGCCCGGCGCGGGGTGCCGGGCGGCCAGCCGGGCGATCTTGACTACGGGCATCCTGGCGGCGTGGGACAGTACGACCGACATCTGCAGCAGAGTGCGGACGAGGCCGCCCAGGCGCTGCTCGCTGAACGGCTGCGCGCAGGTGCTGCCCTGGAGGACGAAGGCCTCTCCTCGGGCGACCGCGGCCATGCGCTTGCCGAGGTCGTCGATCTCGGCCGGCAGGACAAGTGGGGGCAGACCGGCGAGCGTTGTCCGCTCCTTGTCCGGCCGCATCGACGGCGTGGCTCCCGGTCCGAGTCCGAGGAGGTCGGACGGCTCGTTCGTCATGGTCCCTCGTGCTCATTGGTTCACTGGGTGTGCCCGGTGGCCGTTGTGTCCTCGATCGCGGGCGGGATCGCACGCGGTCGGCGGTGCCGTCGCGGATGGAGGGGACGGACCTGAATGCGTCCGGCCGGTGCCTACCGGGATCGGCCCGTCCGGCGATCGAGGACATGCGGGGGCGACGACTGCCCGACCCGGCCGCTACTGCGGGGGGTTGCCGTGCTTACGGAAGGGCAGGTCGGCGTGCTTGTTGCGCAGCATGGCGAGCGAGGCGATCAGCACCTGGCGGGTCTCGGCAGGGTCGATGACGTCGTCGACGAGGCCGCGTTCGGCGGCGTAGTAGGGGTGCATCAGTTCGGCCTTGTACTCCTTGACCATGCGGACGCGCATGGCCTCGGGGTCTTCGGCGTCGGCGATCTGCCGACGGAAGATGACGTTGGCGGCACCTTCGGCGCCCATCACGGCGATCTCGTTGGTGGGCCAGGCGTAGGTCAGATCCGCACCGATGGACTGGCTGTCCATCACGATGTAGGCGCCTCCGTAGGCCTTGCGCAGGATCAGCGAGATCCTCGGCACGGTGGCGTTGCAGTACGCGTAGAGCAGCTTGGCACCGTGCCGAATAATTCCACCGTGCTCCTGGTCCACGCCGGGCAGGAAGCCTGGGACGTCCAGAAGGGTGATGATCGGGATGCTGAAGGCGTCGCACATCTGGACGAAGCGGGCGGCCTTCTCGGAGGCCTCGATGTCCAGGACACCGGCGAGGGACTGCGGCTGGTTGGCGACGATGCCGACGACCTGGCCGTCGAGCCGGGCCAGGGCGCAGATGATGTTGCGGGCCCAGCGCTCGTGGATCTCCAGGTAGTCGCCGTCGTCGACGAGCTCCTCGATGACCTTGTGCATGTCGTACGGGCGGTTGCCGTCGGCCGGCACCAGGTCGAGCAGGACGTCGCCGCGCCGGTCGGCCGGGTCGTCGCTCGCCACGGTGGGCGGGTTCTCCCGGTTGTTGGACGGCAGCATCCCGATCAGGTAGCGGACCTCGGCGATGCAGGTCTCCTCGTCGTCGTACGCGAAGTGCGCGACGCCCGAGGTCTCGGCGTGCACATCGGCGCCGCCGAGGCCGTTCTGGCTGATCTCCTCACCGGTGACCGCCTTCACGACGTCCGGCCCGGTGATGAACATCTGCGAGGTCTCACGGACCATGAACACGAAGTCGGTGAGCGCCGGGGAGTAGGCCGCGCCGCCCGCGCACGGTCCGAGCATCACGCTGATCTGCGGGATGACACCGGAGGCCCGGGTGTTGCGCTGGAAGATCCCACCGTATCCGGCGAGCGCGCTGACGCCCTCCTGGATACGGGCGCCCGCGCCGTCGTTCAGCGAGACCAGCGGGGCACCGGCCGAGATGGCCATGTCCATGATCTTGTGGATCTTGGTGGCGTGGGCCTCGCCCAGCGCGCCGCCGAAGATCCGGAAGTCGTGCGCGTAGACGAAGACCGTGCGGCCCTCGACCGTGCCCCAGCCGGTGATGACACCGTCGGTGTACGGCTTCTTCTGCTCCAGGCCGAAGCCGGTCGCCCGGTGCCGGCGAAGCTGCTCGACCTCCTTGAACGAACCCGGATCGACCAGCAGCTCAATGCGCTCACGCGCCGTCAGCTTGCCCTTGGCGTGCTGCGCCTCGGTCGCCCGCTCGCCGGGGCCGGCCAGCGCCTGCTCACGCAGCGCCAGCAGTTCGGCCACACGGCCACGCGTGGCGGACGGCAGCACTCCGGCGGGACGTTCGTGCGGAACGGTCATCACACCGACTCTCTGTGGAGGGAGGTGACGGCCGGCAGGATCTGGACCAGCCGGCCCGGCGTGCCCTGACGCCGCTGCCATTCACGGGGGTATCCGAGGGAGACCTCCTGGTGCGGCACGCCGTCGCAGCGGATCACCCTGGGAATGTGCAGGTGCCCGTAGACCACCGACCTGGCACGGAACCTCGTATGCCAGTCGGCGGTGGCCGTGGTTCCGCACCACAGCGCGAACTCCTGCCGCCAGAGCACTCGCGTCGGTTCGCGTACGAGCGGCCAGTGGTTGACGAGGACGGTAGGGAGGTCCTCGGGAAGAGCCGAGAGACGTGCCTCGGTCGTCCGCACCCGAGCCCGGCACCAGGATTCGCGGCTGGGGTAGGGGTCCGGGTGCAGCAGGAACTCGTCGCTGCAGACCACCCCGGCCTCCTCGGCTACCTGGAGCGCCGCCGCCTTGGAGTACGTCCCCGGCGGCCGGAAGGAGTAGTCGTACAGGAGGAAGAGCGGTGCGACGGCGACGGGACCACCCTCCCCTTCCCAGACCGGGTACGGGTCCTCGGGAGTGGACACTCCGAGCTTGCGGCAGATGTCCACCAGGTGCAGGTAGCGCTGCTCGCCCCGCAGTTGCACCGGGTCGTCGGGGGCGGTCCACAGTTCGTGATTGCCCGGCGCCCAGATGACGTTGGCGAACCGGTTGCGCAGGGTGCGCAGGGCCCACTCGATGTCCGAGGCGATCTCACCGATGTCACCGGCGACGATCAGCCAGTCCCTGTCGTTCTCCGGTCTGATCCGGTCGACGATCTTCCGGTTCTCGTCGTAGCGGACATGGACGTCGCTGATCGCGACGAGCCTTCCGGGCCCGGAGTCAGCCACCAGTGGCCTCTTGCCCGTCGCGCGCGCTCTCGGCGAGTTCCGAGACCTTCGCGAGTGTGGGCTGCCGGAGGATGGCCGGCAGGGCCGCCATGAATTCCCGCTCCTGACGGGAGCCCACGACCTCGGTGCTGACCGCGGCGAGCATGGCCAGCAGGGTGGCGGAGTCACCACCGAGCCGGTGGAAGTCCGCGTCACCGCCGAGCCGGTTGACGTCCACCGCCAGGACGCGCGCCCAGATCTTGGCCACCGCCTCCTCCACCTCACCGCGTGCCTTCGCCTCCGCGGCTGCGGCATCGGCCTGCGGTCCGGTGAACGGCACCGGCAGCGCGGCGACGTCGACCTTCTCGTTGACCGTACGGGGCAGCTCCGGCATGACCGTTGTCGTGGTCGGCACCATGTAGCGGGGCAGACGGCCGGCGACGTGTGCGGTGAGCCGGTCGACGGATACCTCTTCGTGCAGGACGACGTAGGCGCACAGCACCTTGTCAGTGGTGCCGGGCCTGACCAGGCCGGTGACGAACGCCGTTGCCACGGCCGGATGCTCCTCCAGGGCCTTGGCGACCTCGGCGGGCTCGATGCGGTACCCGAGCACCTTGACCTGCTCGTCGTTGCGGCCCACGGACTCCAGTTCACCCGAGTCCAGCATCCTGGCCAGGTCACCGCTGCGGTAGACGCGGGTGCCGTCGGCGAGGGCCGTGAACCGTTCGCGGACGAGGTCCGGCCGGCCGCGGTAGCCACGGGCCAGCTGATCACCGGCGAGATACATCTCGCCCACCTCGCCCGGGGCGACGTGGCGGCCGTCACCGCCGATCAGGTGGATCCGCGTGTTGTCGGTCGGCACGCCGATGGGCACCGACGGCAGGTCCGCGTCGTGGTCGGGATCGAAGCGTCGCGTCATGCAGCCGATGGTCGTCTCAGTGGGGCCGTACTCGTTGAAGATGCCGCACTGCGGCCCGAAGAGCTGCTGGGCGCGGTCGGCCACGGCACCGCGGAGGAGTTCCCCCCCGGCGATGACCGCGCGGAAACCGGTCGGGGCCAGGCCCAGCCTGCCGATGAGGTCGAGATGCGTGGGGGTGAGCTTGAGCGCGTTGGCCCCCGAGTTCTCCAGCATGTCGCGCAGCACCACGTGGTTGGGCTCGTCGGGTACCAGCGCGATGGACCCGCCGGCCAGCACCGGCAGGAAGATCGCCGTGTTGGAGAGGTCGAAGGCGAGAGAGGTGAACAGCGGGAAGCGGGTGGTGGAGTCCACCCCGTAGACGCGGGTCGCCCAGCTGATGAAGGTGGCCAGCTGACGGTGCTCGATCTCCACGCCCTTGGGGCGCCCGGTCGATCCCGAGGTGTAGATGACGTACGCGAGGTCCTCGGGCCGCACCTCGACGCTCTCGGGGCGGCGCTCCGAGGGCTCCAGTGTCTCGAGCACCACCACGTCGCAGCCGGAGTCCGGGGTGAACCGGCGCTCGGCGTGGACGCGTTCGGTGAGGCATACGGTGGCCCCGGCGTCCGCCACCAGGTCGGCGAGCCGGTGGTCGGGCTGCTGCGGGTCGAGCGGCAGGTAGGCCGCGCCCGCCTTGAGCACCCCCCAGATGGCGGCCATGGCCGCGACGGTGCGGCCGGCCAGCAGGCCCACGACGTCGTCGCGTCCGATGCCCCTGTCCAGCAGCTCGACGGCGACGGCGGCGGCCCGCCCGTCCAGCTCGCGGAAGGTCACGTCGCCCTCGGGGCCGGTCAGGACGACCGCATCGGGGGTGCTGGAGACCTGCCGGCGGAACTGCTCGACGGCGGTTCCCTGGCGGGCGAGCGCCCGCTGGGTGCGGTTGCCGTCCCACTCACGGTACGCCCGCGGGGACAGGGCCTCCTCGATGCGGTCGAGCAACGCCTCCGCGCGGTCCGGGGTTTGCGGACCGTCGTACCAGCCGATGGTGATCTCGGTGCGGCCGCCGAACTCGACCGCGTTGATCTCCGGCGGTCCCAGGGGCCCGGAATTGGGCAGTGAGTAGACGGTGGTGGCGTGGAAGGAGCCGGTGCTGAAGACGGCGGGGTCGACACGGCCCATGTGGGAGAGCGTGGCCAGGCTGCTGTAACAGCCCTGCTGTGCGGAGTAGGCGTCCAGGCCCATGATCTGCTGGTGCAGTTCCGTCAGGTTCTGGCCGGGCAGTGAGGGGTCGACGCGGGCCGCCAGATCCTGACCGGTGGCGAGGATGGACAGCAGTTGCTCGTGCGCCTGCTCCCAGCCGGCGTCGCCCCGTACCTCGTACAGCGGGTTGTTCGTGAGATTGCCGGTCGAACGGATACCGGGCAGGTACCGGCGCAGGTCGACCGGGACGAGGAACCTGCCGGTGCGCAGGCCGCACGCCTGCGTGACGGCGCGGGCGATCTTGGCGACCAGCGCGGGGTGCGTGCCGTCGATGGTACGCCTGCGCCAGAAGAAGTCGTGCTGGCCCTGCGGACGGGATCCGAGCGCGGACGGCCAGTCAAGGTCAGGGGTGATCTCCCGCTCCCGCGGGGCGCCGGCCTGCTCGATCAGCTCGTTCTCGGTGATGCGCGAGGGGGCGCCCACGGGCTCCTCCCCGCGCAGCACCCGGAAGATGTCCTCCGCCCAGGTGCGTACGCCCTGGCCGTCCATGACCCCGTGGAACGCGCGCACGATCAGCGTGTCCGACTCCTCGCCCGTGAGGAGCAGGAGCTCGCAGGTGGGGCCGCCGTCGTTGCCCATGAGGGGGCTGTGCAGTTCGGCCGCGTCGGCGAAGGTGTGCCGGTCGACCCGGTCGCCGGGCAGGACGCGCACGGCCGGTGCCATGCCGCTGTCCATCCAGGTCATGCCCTGCCGGGTGAGCCGCGCCCCGGGGCAGGCACCGGACGCGGTGTCCACGGCGCGGATCAGCTCGTCGTGACCGATGCGGCCGGCACCCTCGATGACGATCTGGATGACACCGGGAACCGACTCCGGGTACACCAGGAACCATGTCTCGGTGGGCGACACAGGCCGGCTGTAGACGTTGTCGTCCTCACCCGCGCACATGGGGATACCTCTTTCGGTTCGGGTCGGTCGGTGGTGCGTCACGCCCGGTCAGCGCAGGGTTTCGCCGGCGCCGAGTACCTGGCCGTCCGCCCGGCGCATGACGCGGGACTTGCGGAAGTCCAGGTGGACGAAGACGCGTTGCAGCCAGCGGTCCCGGCCGTCGTAGCGGGGCTGGAAGGAGTTGCGGCCGTGCAGGGCCAGCCGGTTGTCGACGAAGGCCAGGTCACCAGGGCCGAGGATCAGCGTGTGGGCCACCCGTTCGATGACGGCCTCGAGCTCGGCCATGGCCTGTGCGGCTTCGTCGTCGGACGGAATCGTGCTGCTGAAGTCCACCTTCAGGTCCGGGTCGTCGAAACTGCCGGCGAGGATTCCATGCGGTTCCTCCATGCCGTCGGCGATCTCGAAGGAAGCCGGTGTCATGGTCACGAATCGCGGCTGGTGGAGTATCTCCCGGGTCGGGCCGGAAAGCAGCGGAAGAGCGTTGCGTACGGAGGCGACGCGCAGGCCTGCGACGTTCTCGTGGTCGTTGCGCAGGCACATGAGGCCCACCAGGTCCGGCTTGTGCTCGTGAAATGCGTTCTCGGTGTGCATGTTGAGCTTGATGGAGCCGGCATTTCCCTGGAATTGTTCCATTCCGGGGACGGGGACGACATCCTGCACGAGCGCGCCGGTCTTCTCCTTGTCGAACGCGATCACCTCGCCCATGGCCATGGCGATGAGCATCAGCGCGGACGCCGCCGTGGTGGTCTCGCGCTGTACGGAGCCGCGAACCGTCGGTGTGTCGGGGACGGTCTCGGGATCCACCGGCAGGTTGCGCACCAGGAGCATGGCCTCGCGGCCGGAGTTCCACGTGAACCGGCGCAGGGTCTGGCGCAGCCGCATGGGAAGCCGGCAGGAGAGTTCCCGGGCGGCGGACGTCCAGCGGGGGTCGTCGTTCAGCCGTGGATCGACGTCGCGCAACTGCTCGGCCAGAAGGGTCAGTTCGCTCTTCTCCCGGCCGTCGAGCGATATTTGGGCATCGTCGCCGATTTTCGGCTTGACTTCGGCAGGCATAATTCAACCATTCGTGGGCAGAGTTGATCCGAAGGAACGGGCTCGCCAAGTCGACTCCGGTCCGCAGACTATGGATTCGGCCGAATTGACGGCAACCCCTATCTATCGTCCGTCGACCCCTGTATGGCAGTGCGGCGGATTTTGTTCGTTTGTTCTCAGCACCCCTGCTCCGTCAGCCATTCGCGCATCCGGCGGGCCAGGGGCCCCGCGCGCTCGCCGAGCATTGTGAAGTGATTCCCCGCTGTGTCGACGACCGAGTGGGGCAGGGGCCAGACGGCATGCCAGTCGCCTTCGCCCGACCACGCGCCCAGGGGCTCCTCCGCCCGTACCAGGAGGGTGGGTACGTCGACGGGCTGCGCCCGGCACGCGTACAGGAAGGGCAGGTAGGCGGCCCAGGCAGTGGCGCGGAAGTCGTCCATGGGGGTGTACGCGTCATCGCGTTCGACCATGCCGCCGAGCAGTTCGGGCATCCAGGCGGCCATCACCTCGCTGTCGGCGGGGTAGCTGTCCAGCAGGATCACGGCGGCCGGCGGACGTCCTCGCCGGTCCAGTTCGCGGGAGAGCGCGTTGGCCAGCAACGCACCGCCGGAGTGGCCGGTGACGACGAACGGCTTGTCCCCCACCGTACGCAGGACCGAATCGGCGTGCGTACGCATCAGGACGTCGAAGTTCTCCGGAAGGTCCTCCCCTTCGGCGAAGCCGGGGTGCGGAAGCGCGTACACGTCGCGTTCCCCCCGGAAACCGGCGGCCAGGCGGGCGTACTCGTGCGGTCCGGAGAGCATCGACATCGTGCAGAGGCAGATGAGCGGAAGGCCGTCGCCCGACGCCAGGCGGACGACGGGCGCGGGTTGGGCGGGTGGCGCGTCGCTGTTGAAGACGGTCCGGAATTCGGCGAGTTGCATCAGCACCTTCGCGTATTCCACGGCCTGGCCGGTGGAGCGGGTGTGCTGAAGGAGGGATCCCAGGATGCCGCCGCTCGGCCTGGCCGTGGGTGCGGTGGCTTCGCCGCCGCCGCCGTCCAGCACCGTGGAAAGGTGCCGGGCCAGGCGGGACGGTGTGGGGTGGTCGAAGAGGAGGGTGGCCGACAGCTCCTCGGTGCCGAGCACCGTCCGGAGGCTGTTCCGCAGCTCCAGGGCGGTCAGGGAGTCGAAGCCCTGCTCCAGGAAGTCCCGCCCGGTGTCCAGCTCTTCGGCCGAGGGGAGACCGAGTGCCGCGGCGGCCCAGGTGGTGACGACGTCCAGGAGCAGCTTGTGCCGGCCGGCCGGGGTGGCTTCGGCCAGCCGCTCGGCCAGGGCCGTCGAGGCTTCGGCGGACGCGATGTCCCCGGTCGCCTCGGTGGCGGCCGGGCCGGGAGCAGCCGGGCCCGGGGCCGCCTGGCCGGGGATGTATGCGGGCGGCGCGGGCCAGTACCGGCGGCGCTGGAAGGCGTAGGTCGGTACATCGGCCAGGCGTGCGCCCCGTCCGGCGAACACCTCCGCCCAGTCGACGGGGAGGCCGTGCACATGGAGCTCGGCCAGTGCGGTGAACAGGGCGCGCACCGGGGAACGGTCGCGGTGCTGTGTCGCGACGAGGAGGGGCGGCTCGAGGTCGCCGCGGCCGGTGAGGCAGTCCTGGGCGAGGGCGGTGAGCACGCCGTCGGGGCCGATCTCCAGGAAGGTGCCCGCCCGGTCGTCGTGCAGTCGTCGTACGGTCTCGGCGAACCGGACGGTCTCCCGGACGTGCCGCGTCCAGTAGTCGGGGCTGAGCGCCTGCTCCGTGGTGAGGGGCGCGCCGGTCACGGCACTGACGAGGTCGATCTCGGCCGGCCGGAGGGTCAGGTTCGCGGCGACCGTGCGGAGGTCGTCCAGCATGGCGTCCATGTGTGCCGAGTGGAAGGCATGGCTGGTCCGCAGCTCCTTGTGTCTGCGTCCCTGCTTCGTCCAGAGGGCCACGATGTCCTGGACCTCGTCCCGGTCACCGGACAGGACCACGGACGACGGTCCGTTGACGGCGGCGATCGACAGACCGGAGCCGGCACCGAGGAGGTCCCGCACCTCCTGCTCGGACGCCTCGACGGCCACCATCAGGCCGCCGCCCGGCATCGCCTGCATCAGGCGGCCGCGGGCCGCGACGAACGCGCAGGCGTCCTCCAGCGACAGGACCCCGGCGACGTGCGCCGCGGTCAGCTCGCCGAGGGAGTGACCGGCGACCGCGTCGGGGCGCACACCCCAATTCTCCAGCAGCCGGTACAGGGCCACTTCGAACGCGAAGAGCGCGGGCTGGGCGAACTCGGTCCGGTCGAGCTTCTCCGGGTCCGGTCCCGACATCACCGCGCGGAGGGATGTGCCGAGATGCCGGTCGAACGCGTCGCAGACGGCGTCCAGGGCCGCGGCGAACGCGGGGAAGGCCGCGTACAGCTCGTCCGCCATGCCAGGCCGTTGGCTGCCCTGCCCGGTGAAGAGGAAGACGGTACCTTCCCCGGCCCGGACCGCGCTTCGGATCACACCGGGGGCCGCCTCGCCGCCGGCCAGGGACGTGAGGCCACGGACGAGGCCGTCGCGGTCGTCGGCCAGGACCACCGCCCGGCGGTCGAGTGCCGCACGGGAGACGGCCAGCGAGTACCCGAGGTCTGTCGGGGAGTGTCCGGGATCGTCGCGCAGGCGGTCCAGGAGGCGGGTCGCCTGGTCTCTCAGGGCTTCCTCGGTGCGGGCGGACACCAGGAACGGGACGACGGGGAGCTCGGTGGTGGAGCCGGTGACGGGTTCGCTCGCGGGCGCCTGTTCGAGGATCAGGTGCGCGTTGGTGCCGCTGAGCCCGAAGGCCGAGACGCCCGCCCGGCGGGGCCGTCCTGTGACCGGCCAGGGTGTGGCCTCGGTCAGCAGGGACACCGCGCCGGCCGACCAGTCGACGTGGGGGGTGGGCGCGTCGACGTGCAAGGTCCGGGGCAGCGTCGCGTGGCCGAGTGCCAGGACGGTCTTGATGGCGCCGACGGCACCGGCGGCGGCCTGGGTGTGCCCGACATTCGACTTGACGGTGCCCAGGAGCAGGGGCCGGTCCGCGGGGCGGCCGCGGCCGTAGGTGGCGAGCAGGGCCTGGGCCTCGATCGGGTCGCCGAGCACCGTGCCGGTGCCGTGCGCCTCCACGGCGTCGACGTCGGCCGGGGTCAGACCGGCGTCGGCGAGCGCTTGGGCGATCACACGGCGCTGGGCCGGCCCGCTCGGAGCCGTGAGTCCGTTGCTCGCACCGTCCTGGTTGACCGCGCTGCCGCGCAGCACGGCGAGCACCTTCCGGCCGTTCCGGCGGGCGTCGGAGAGGCGTTCCAGGAGGATGACGCCCGCTCCTTCGCCCCAGCCCGTCCCGTCGGCGCCGGCCGCGAACGACTTGCAACGGCCGTCGCCGGCGAGTCCGCGCTGCTTGCTGAACTCGACGAACGCGCCAGGGGTGGCCATGACTGTCACCCCGCCGGCCAGCGCCAGCGAGCACTCCCTGTCGCGCAACGACCTGGCGGCCAGGTGGATGGCCACGAGGGACGACGAACAGGCGGTGTCGACCGTGATCGCCGGTCCCTGGAGGCCCAGGAGGTAGGACACCCGGCCGGAGACGACGCTGCCCGCGGCGCCGGTGAGCAGGTAGCTGTCGCTGCCCTGGGCATCGCCGTACATCCCCGCGCTGTACCCCGAGGAGGAGGCCCCGACGAACACGCCGGTGCCGGTGCCGCGCAGGGACGACGGGTCGATACCGGCCCGTTCGAACAGTTCCCACGACGACTCGAGCAGCAGCCGCTGCTGCGGGTCCATCGCCAGTGCCTCGCGTGGGCCGATTCCGAACAGCGCGGCGTCGAACGCGTCGGCGTCGTGGACGAATCCTCCCTCCGGGGTGATGCCCTCGTCACCCAGCCCGCGCAGCCAGTCCACGTCCCAGCCCCGGTCGTCGGGGACGGCCGACATGGCGTCCGTACCGTCCATGACGAGGCGCCACAGGTCCTCCGGCGACCGTACGCCGCCCGGCAGGCGGCAGCTCATCGCCACGACGGCGACCGGCTCCGCCCGCTCGTCGACGAGGCGCTGATGCTGTTGGCGCAGCCGTTCGTTCTCCACGAGAGACGCCCGTAGCGCATCGACGATCTCTTCGACCTGCGTCCCCATCATGTGCTCCACGCTGCTCGTCGCATCAGGCTTCCTTCGTTCGTGTCGCCATGCGGACGAGGGCGGTGATGTCCATGGCGTTGATCTCGTCCACCCGGTCGTCGGACTCAGGCGTTCGCTCCTCCTGCGGGGCCTTGGCCTCCTCCGGACGCAGCAGCGCGTCCAGGAGACCCGACTCTCGGATCCGGGCCATCGGGATGGTGGCGAGCAGCGAGCGCACCTGTGCGTCGTCGTCCTCGTCGGACGACTCCGTGCCCGGCGGCGGCAGTTCGCGCAGCAGCCGGTCGCGAAGGCCGGTTGGTGACGGTTCGTCGAAGACCAGGGTGGTCTCCAGGCGCAGCCCGGTGGCGGCGTTCAGGCGGTTGCGCAGCTCGACCGCCATGACCGAGTCGAATCCCATCTCCCGGAAGGCCCGTTGGGGGTCGACGGCATCGGCGCCGGGATGTCCGAGCACTGCCGCCGCCTCCGTCCGTACGAGGTCCAGGAGCACCCGCTTCCGTTCGGCTTCCGAGGCGCCGGCCAGCCGGTCCGCAAGGGCGGTGGCCGCGGCCTCGGGCGCGTCGTGGTCGTCCTCGGAAGGCTGGAGCACGGCGGCGGCCTCGGGGATGTCCTCGATCAGCGGACGGGGCCGGGCCATGGTGAAAGCGGGGGCGAACCGGGTCCAGTCGATGTCGGCGACCGTCAGGCAGGTTTCCTCCCTTTCCACCGCCTGGACCAGGGCCCGGACGGCCGACTCGGGGTCCATGGGCCGCAGTCCGAGGCGCGTGAGCGTCGACTCGGCGGCGGTGTCCACCATGCCTCCGCCGGCCCAGCCGCCCCAGGCGACCGAAGTGGCGGCCAGCCCGCGGGCGCGGCGGCGCTCCGCGAGCGCGTCGAGGTGGCAGTTGCTGACGGCGTAGGCGCCCTGCGCCGATCCGCCCCAGACGCCGGCGCCGGAGGCGAACAGCACGAAGGCGTCCAGCGAGTCGTCGTCGAAGAGTTCGTCGAGGTGGGTCGCGCCTGCCGCCTTCGCGGACATGACCCGAGCGAACTCGGCGGGGTCGGACTCCTCCAGGCCGCAGACCAGGGTCTCCCCGGCAGCGTGCACCACTGTGCGTACGGGCGCCTTCTCGTCCTGTGCCAGGTCCTTCACGAGGGCGGTCAGGGCGGTGGGGTCGGCGACGTCGCAGGCGGCGAGCGTCACGCGGGCGCCCAGGGCGGTGAGTTCGTCCTTCAGCGCCAGGGCCCCGGGGGTGTCCGCGCCCCTGCGCCCGGTCAGCACCAGGTGCTCGGCGCCATTGCCCGCGAGCCAGCGGGCGATGTGGGACCCCAGGGCTCCCATGCCTCCGGTGATCAGGGCCGTACCGCGCGGCCGCCAGCGCGACGGCGCGGCCGGCCGGGGGCCGGCGGGCGAGCGTCCGAGGCGGCGGGCGAACACCCCCTGGGGGCGAACGGCCAGCTGGTCCTCGTCACCGGCCCCGGCCAGCAGTCGGCACACCTGGGCGACGGACCGCTCGTCCGGCTCGGCGGACAGGTCGATGAGGCCGCCCCAGCGTTCGGGGTGCTCGAGGCCGATCACGCGGCCCAGCCCCCAGACCTGTGCCTGGGCCGGGCCGGCGAGCGGGCCGGAGCCGTCGACGGAGACCGCTCCCCGGGTCAGGCACCACAGGGGCGCCACCAGGTCCAGATCGGTCATCGCCTGGATGAGGGAGGTGGTGGCCGCGACGCCGGCCGGGACGACCGGGTGGAACGGGTCGGGTCGGTCGTCCTCGGCGAGGAAGGACAGGACGCCTTCGATCGGGCCGCCGTCGGGCACGGCGGCCCCGAGCCGTTGCAGCGCCATGGCGCGTCCGGTGTCGTCGGACTCGAACAGCACGTGGATGGTGCGGGCCCCGTTGCGCGCCAGCTCTCGCTCGACGGCCTCGCTCGCCCTGCTCGCCACCCCGTGCGGGCTGACGATCAGCCAGGTACCCGACGGGGCCGTGGCCGTGGCCGTGGCCGGGGCCGTGGCCGGGGTGACGGGCACCCAGGTGATCCCGTAGCGCCAGCTGTCCAGGACGGACTGCTCGCGGCGTTCGCGCCGCCAGGACGTGAGGGAGGGCAGGACGCTCTCCCACGAGCGCCGGGCTTCGTCGTCGCCGGCTCCCAGCATGCCGGCCAGCGCGGTGGGGTCCTCGCTCTCCACGGCGGCCCAGAACGCGTCGTCCACCGGGTCGCGGTGTTCGGCCGGGGCGGGGAGTGCGGCGGGCTTCGGCCAGTAGCGGCTGCGCTGGAAGGCGTACGTGGGCAGCTCGGCATGGCCCGTACGGGGGCCGAACACGGCACGCCAGTCGGGGGACACACCGGCGACGTGGGCCTCGGCCAGTGACGTGAGGAACCGGTGGGGCCCGCCCTCGTGGCGGCGCAGCGTACCCAGCGCGGTCGCCTCCGTCTTCACGGCGTCGAACGTCTCCTGGAGCCCGATTCCCATCACCGGGTGGGGGCCGACCTCGAGGAACGTACGGTGGCCGTCGGCGAGTGCCGCGCGGGTGGCGGCCTCGAACTCCACGGTGGAGCGCAGGTTGCGGAACCAGTACCCGGCGTCCAGTTCCGCGGTGTCGATCGTCGCGCCCGTGAGGGTCGAGTAGAACGGCACGGTGGACGAGCGGGGGGTGATCCCGGTGAGCAGCCGGTCCAGTTCCTCGCGGATGGCCTCGACCTGGGCGGAGTGCGAGGCATAGTCGACCGCGATGCGCCGGCCGCGTACACCGCCGGCCTCGCAGGCGCTCAGGAGCTCGTCCAGCGCCTCGGGCTCCCCCGCGACGACGGCGGACGACGGACCGTTGACGGCAGCCACCGACAACCGGTCGCCCCACGCGGTGAGACGCTCGCGCAGCAGCGGGGCCGGCTCCCCGACCGACACCATGCCGCCCCTGCCGGACAGGGCGAGCAGCGCCCTGCTGCGCAGGGCCACGACACGCGCGGCGTCTTCGACGGACAGCGCGCCGGCCACGGTCGCGGCGGCGATCTCGCCCTGCGAATGGCCGATCACGGCGGCCGGACGGACTCCGCAGGCACGCCACAGCTCGGCCAGCGACACCATGACCGCCCACAGCACGGGCTGCACCACGTCGACCCGATCGAGGCCGGGGGCGCCGGGAGCCTCACGTACGACGTCTTCCAGCGACCAGTCCGTATGGGGGGCCAGGGCCTGTGCGCAGTCGGCGATTCGTGCGGCGAACACGCCGGAGGTGTCGAGCAGTTCCTTCGCCATGCCGGGCCATTGCGCGCCCTGCCCGGGGAATACGAGGGCGGGCCCGATGTCGCGGGCCGCGCTCCCCCGTACGATTCCGGCCGCCGAGCCGTCGGCGGCCAGCACCCGCAGCGCCGCCTCGAACTCGGCGGGCTTTGAGGCGACGAGGGCCGCGCGGTGCTCGAAACGGGACCTGGTCGTCGCCAGGGCGTGGGCGAGGGCGGCCGGGTCCGCGGTGCCGACCGCGTCCAGCAGGCGCGACGCCTGGTCCCGCAGGGCTTGGCGCGTCCTGCCGGACAGCACCCACGCGGTCGTGGCGCCGGTGTCGAGCGGAACGTCCGGCTGGGGAGCAGCCGGGGCGGGGACGTCGGCAGGGGCCTGCTCGATGATGGTGTGCGCGTTCGTACCGCTGACGCCGAATGACGACACGCCCGCGCGGCGCGGCCGGTCCGTCTCCGGCCAGTCGACCGGTGCCGTCAGCAGTTCCACGGCGCCCGCCGACCAGTCGACGTGGGACGACGGCTCGTCCACGTGCAGTGTCGGGGGCAGTACGCCGTGCCGCATCGCCATCACCATCTTGATCACACCGGCCACACCTGCGGCGGCCTGCGTGTGACCGATGTTCGACTTGACCGATCCCAGCCACAGCGGCCGGTCCGCCGGACGGTCCTGCCCGTACGTGGCGAGCAGCGCCTGCGCCTCGATCGGGTCGCCCAGCGTCGTGCCGGTGCCGTGCGCCTCCACGGCGTCGACCTGGTCGGCGGTCAGACCGGCCCCGTCCAGCGCCTGCCGGATGACCCGTTGCTGCGAGGGGCCGTTGGGCGCGGTCAGACCGTTGCTCGCACCGTCCTGGTTCACCGCGGAGCCCCGTACGACCGCGAGGACCTCACGACCGTTGCGGCGGGCGTCCGAGAGCCGTTCGACCAGGAGGACGCCGACGCCCTCGCCCCAGCCCGTACCGTCGGCGGACTCGGCGAAAGCCTTGCACCTGCCGTCGGAGGACAGTCCGCGCTGCCGGCTGAACTCGATGAACGCGGACGGCGTCGACATCACGGTCACACCGCCGGCCAGGGCCAGGGTGCATTCGCCCGCGCGCAGGGCCTGGACGGCCAGGTGCAGGGCGACCAGTGAGGACGAGCACGCCGTGTCGACGGTGACCGCGGGTCCTTCCAGACCCAGCGCGTAGGACACCCGTCCGGAAACCACGCTGGCCGCGTTTCCGGTGGCCACGAAGCCTTCGGCGCTCTCGGCCGAGCCCATCAGGAGGCCGGTGTAGTCCTGGCTGTTGGTGCCCGCGAAGACGCCGACCCGTCCGCCGCGCACCGAATCGGGGTCGATACCCGCCCGCTCGAACGCCTCCCACGAGGTTTCGAGCAGCAGGCGTTGCTGCGGGTCCATGGCCAGCGCCTCGCGCGGGGCGATGCCGAAGAAGCCCGCGTCGAAGTCGGCGACATCGTGCAGGAACCCGCCCTCGCGCACGTACGACGTGCCCCGCTGGTCGGGGTCCGCGCTGTAGAGCCGTTCGATGTCCCAGCCCCGGTCGCCGGGCAGTGGGGAGACCGCGTCGGTCCCCGACTCCAGGAGGTCCCAGAACTGTTCCGGGGACTGGACCCCGCCGGGGAAGCGGCAGCTCATGCCGACGATGGCGATCGGGTCGTCGTCCAGGACGGCGACGGGGGCGTCCTGGGCCGGCCCCGTCCGGGAGCCGACGAGTTCGTCACGCAGGTACCGGGAGAGGACCAGCGGGGTCGGGTAGTCGAAGACGAGTGTCGCGGGCAGGGCGAGTCCGGTGCTCGCCCCGAGCAGGTTGCGCAGCTCCACTGCAGTCAGCGAGTCGAAGCCCAGCTCCCGGAAGGCACGTCCGGGCTGCACCCCGTCCGCCGACGCGTGCCCGAGTACCGCGGCGGCCTGGCCGCAGACCAGCGCGAGCAGGATGCGCTCGGACTCCTGCGGTGAGGTGCCTGCCAGCTGCTCGTGCAGGGCGCTCTCGGCGGCCTTCTCCGGCGCCGGGGCGCCGGTCGCCGCCGACAGCCGCTGCACGTCGGGGATCTCGCCGATGAACGCGGACCGGCCGGGCGGCAGGGAGGGCGCGAAGCGCTCCCAGTCCACATCGGCGACGACCGTGTGGGGCGCACCGCCTTCGACGGCCTGTCGCAGCGCCCGCATCGCCGGTTCCGGTGGCAGCGGGGGCATTCCGCCCCGGCGTACGCGTTCGGCCACCAGCGGGTCGGCGGCCATGCCGGCGCCGTCCCAGGCGCCCCATCCGATGGACGTGGCGGGCAGCGCCTGGGCGTGGCGGACGGCGGCGATCGCGTCGAGGAACGCGTTGCCGGCCGCGTACGCGGCCTGTCCGGCGTTACCGAACGTGGCGGCCAGCGAGGAGAAGAGGACGAACGCCGACAGGTCGAGATGGCGGGTCAGTTCGTGCAGGTGCAGGACGGCGTCGGCCTTCGGCCGCAGGACCCGCTCGACCCGCTCGGGGGTCAGCGAGCCGAGCATGCCGTCGTCCAGCACGCCGGCGGTGTGGACGACCGCGGTCAGCGGGTGCTCGGCGGGTACCGACGCGAGCAGTGCAGCCAGCGCGTCCCGGTCGGTGACGTCACAGGCGGCCACGGTGACGCGCGCGCCGAGCTGCGTGAGCTCGGCCTGCAGATCCCGGGCGCCGGGGGCGTCGGGGCCGCTGCGGCTCGTGAGCAACAGGTGGGCGGCCCCGTTGCGGGCCAGCCAGCGGGCGGCGACGGTACCCAGGGCGCCGGTGCCGCCGGTCACCAGCACGGTGCCGTCGGGCTGCCACGGCGTACGTGCCTCCGGCAGCTGGGGGGCGGACCTGACGAGGCGGCGTACGTGGACGCCGGAGGACCGTATCGCCAGTTGGTCCTCCGTCCTGCGGGTGTCGGCGAGCACTGCGCACAGGCGGCGGGCGGCACGGGTGTCGAGTGTCCCGGGCAGGTCGATCAAGCCGCCCCAGAGACCGGGCTCTTCGACCGCCACGACCTGGCCGAGGCCCCAGACCATGGCCTGTTCGGGGGCGGTCAGCGGGTCGGATCCGTTGACGGCGACGGCACCGCGGGTGGCCAGCCAGAGCGGTGCGCGCAGCCGCGCGGCCGCCAGGGCCTGCACCAGTGCGAGGGTGTCCTGGAGCCCTTGGGTCCCCTCGCCGTGCAGGGCGGTCAGGGCCAGCACGCCGGTGATGCCGCCGTCCGTCATGGCGTCCCGCAGCAGGGCGCCGTCGTGGGGCGACGGGACGCGGACGACGCGGACTCCGTGGGCGCCCAGAGCGTCCGCGATGTCGTCGGTGGCGTCCTCGGGGCCCGCCACGAGCCATGTACCGGCCGGTACGGCCGGGTCGGGTTCCGGTGCGGGGCGCCACTGCACCTCGTACCGCCAGGAGTCGATGGCGGACTGGTCGCGCCGGCCGCGCCGCCAGTCGGCGAGTGCCGGCAGTACGGTGCTGAGGGGCTGGTCCCCGTCGAGGGCGAGCGTGCCGGTCACGGCGTCCAGGTCCTGGCGCTCCACCGCGGACCAGAACCCGGCCTCCGCCGGGTCCTCGCCACCTCGCGCGTCCGCTGCCGCCGTCCATACGAGCGACTCGGGCCAGTACCGGGTGCGCTGGAACGCGTAGGTGGGCAGGGTCACCTGCCCGGCGCCGGGAAACAGGGCCGTCCAGTCGCAATCGACGCCGCGTACGTACGACCGGGACAGCGCGGTCATCGCCGACCGGGTCTCGGGACGGCCGGCCCGTAGGACCGGGAACGCGTCCGCGCCCGCGTCCGCGTCCGCGTCCAGGCAGTCGGCGACCATCGCGCTGAGCACGCCGTCGGGGCCGAGTTCGACGTACGTCTTCACGCCCTGGCCGGCCAGGGTCCGCACGCAGTCGTCGAACCGGACGGTCCGACGGACATGGCGCACCCAGTAGTCGGCCGAGCCTGCCTCCTCGGCCGTCAGGATCCGGCCGGTCACGTTCGAGACGACCGGGATGGCGGGAGGGGCGAACGTCAGAGCCCGAAGGACCCGGCCGAACTCGTCGAGCATCGGGTCCATGTGGGGGGAGTGGAAGGCGTGGCTGACCTTCAGCCTCTTGGTCTTGCGGTTTCGGGCCTCGAAGTGGGCGGCCACGGTGAGTACTTCGTCCTCGTCACCGGAGACGACGACGGAGCGGGGGCCGTTCACCGCGGCGACCGAGGCCCGGTCCGTCCGGCTGGCCAGCGCCTGGACCACTTCGTCCTCGCTCGCCTCGACGGCCACCATGGCGCCGCCCTCGGGCAGTGCCTGCATCAGCCGTCCCCGCGCCGCGACCAGCGTGCACGCGTCGTCCAGGGAGAGGACTCCTGCGACGTGCACGGCGGACACCTCGCCGATGGAGTGGCCCGCGAGGAGGCCGGGGCGGACGCCCCAGTGGGCGAGCAGGCGGAACAGCGCCACCTCGACCGCGAACAGGGCGGCCTGCGTGTACGCCGTGCGGTGCAGCAGAGCCGCTCGCTCGCTGCCCTCCTCGGCGAACAGCACGCTGCGCAGGGGGTGCTGGAGATGGCGGTCCAGATGGGCGCACACCTCGTCCAGCGCGTCGCGGAAGACGGGGAAACGCTCGGCGAGCTCCCGTCCCGTACCCAGCCGCTGGCTGCCCTGTCCGCTGAACAGGAACGCGACCCGGCCCTCGGTCACGGTGCCGCGCACCGGTCCGGCCGTGCCGTTCGCCAGGGCCTCCAGCTGGAGCAGGACGCCGTCGCGGTCCTCCGCGACGACCACGGCCCGGTCCTCGAAGGCGGTGCGGGTGGTCGCCAGCGCGTGGGCCACGTCCGCCAGGTCGTACTCGGGGCGGGTGGCCAGCAGGGCGCGCAGCCGGGCGGCCTGCGCGGCGAGCGCCGTCCCGCCGCGCGCGGAGACGGGCAGGGCGACGGATCCCTCCTGCGCCCCGGTGCCGGCCGGCGTGGCGGCAGGCGTGTCGGCCGGTGTGGCGGCTTGCTCGATGATGACGTGGGCGTTGGTGCCGCTGATGCCGAACGACGAGACACCCGCGCGCCTCGGCTGTCCGGTTTCGGGCCACGGCACCGCGTCGGTCAGCAGCCGCACCTCGCCCGTGGTCCAGTCCACCTGCGGTGTGGGCGCGTCGATGTGCAGGGTCGCCGGGAGTGCGTCCCGCTGCATCGCCATCACCATTTTGATCACACCGGCCACACCCGCGGCGGCCTGCGTGTGACCGATGTTGGACTTGACCGAGCCCAGCCACAGCGGCCGGTTCGCCGGGCGGTCCTGCCCGTAGGTGGCCAGCAGGGCCTGTGCCTCGATCGGGTCACCGAGCACTGTTCCGGTGCCGTGCGCCTCGACCACGTCGACCTGGGACGGTGTCAACGAGGCGTCGGCGAGCGCCTGTTCGATGACGCGCTGCTGGGACGGTCCGTTCGGGGCGGTCAGTCCGTTGCTCGCGCCGTCCTGGTTCACCGCTGAGCCGCGGAGCACGGCGAGCACCTGATGCCCGTTCCGGCGGGCGTCGGAGAGCCGCTCCACGAGCAGGACCCCGACGCCCTCGGCGAACCCCGTGCCGTCCGCCGCAGCGGCGAACGCCTTGCAGCGGCCGTCCCGGGCCAGCCCGCCCTGCGCGCTGAAGCTGCTGAACATGCCGGGGGTCGCCATGACCGTGACCCCGCCCGCGAGCGCCAGCGTGCACTCGCCCCGGCGCAGGGCCTGCGCCGCCAGGTGCAGCGCCACCAGCGACGACGAGCACGCGGTGTCGACGGTGACGGCGGGCCCTTCGAGACCGAGCGTGTAGGAGACCCGCCCGGAGATCACGGCGGCGGCGCTGCCCGTGCCCGTGTACCCCTCCAGGCCGGCCGAGCCCATCAGCAGGTAGGGGTAGTCCTGGCCGTTGGTCCCGGCGAAGATCCCGGTAGGGGTGCCCCGCAGCGTCTCCGGGTCGATTCCGGCCCGCTCGACCGCTTCCCACGACGTTTCCAGGAGCAGCCGCTGCTGCGGGTCGGTGGCCAGCGCCTCGCGCGGGCTGATGCCGAAGAACGCCGCGTCGAAGTCCCCCGCGTCCCGGACGAACCCGCCCTCACCGGCGTACCCCGTCCCCCCGGGCGCGGGCTGAAAAACGGAGTCCGTGTTCCAGCCCCGGTCCGACGGGAAGGGGGTCATGCCGTCGGCGCCGGAGGCAACCAGGTCCCACAGCTCCTCCGGGGAGCGCACCCCACCGGGATAGCGGCAGCTCATGCCGATGATGGCGATCGGCTCGGTGTCGCGCTCCTCCATTTCGCGGATCCGGTCGTGCGCCGCTTCGAGATCGGTGCTGACCCGCTTGAGGAAGTACCGGAGCTTCTCTTCGTTCGCCATCGGGCGACCCCTCTGTCAGGAACTGTGTGGTGCGATGTGCTTGCCGCTGGAGACGACCGGTCAGGAAATGCCGAACTTCTTGCCGAGCAGCTCGAACATCTCGTCGTCGGAGGCCGCTTCGATCTGTTCACCGACCGGTGCGGCCGGTGTCTCCTGCAGCTGTGCGAGCAGTGTCTGTATGCGCCGCACCACCCTGGTCCGTCCTTCGTCGTGCGGCGCGACCGTGGCCAGGGCGGCTTCCATCCGGTCCAGCTCCTCGATCACGGACACGGCCACGGTCTCGCCATCGGGTACGAGCTGCTCCCGCAGGAACGCGGCCAGTTTCACCGGGGTCGGGTAGTCGAACGCGAGCGTGACCGGCAGCCGCAGCCCGGTCCTGGCGCCGATCCGGTTGCGCAGTTCCACAGCGGTGACGGAGTCGAATCCGACCTCACGGAAGGCCCGTTTGACGCTGACGGCCTCCGGCCCGGGGAACCCGAGCACGGCGGCGACCTGCTCGCGTACCGCTTCCAGCAGTACGGCGTCCCGCTCGGCGTCGTCGAGCCCGGCGAGGCGCTGTGCCAGGGCGGACGGCTCCTCGGCGCCGTCGCCGGCCGGGCCGTTGCCCTCCTGCGCGATCCGGCGCACCTCGGGCACGTCGCCGAGCAGCGGGCTGGGCCGGGTCGCGGTGAAGGCGACGAAGAAGCGTTCCCAGTCGATGTCGGCGATCAGGACACAGGTGGCGTCGTGTTCCACCGCCTGCCGCATCGCGCCGGCCGCGGCTTCGGGGTCCATCTCGCGCAGGCCGTGCCGGTTCAGTACGTCTCCGAACGCCCCTTCGGCCATTCCGCCGCCGCCCCAGGCGCCCCAGGCGATGGAGGTGGCCACCAGGCCCTGGGCTCTGCGCTGTTGGGCCAGGGCGTCCAGGAAGGCGTTCCCCGGCGCGTAGTTGCCCTGCCCCGGCGTGCCGACGATGCCGCCGAACGAGGAGAACAGGACGAACGCCGAAAGCGTGATGTCCCGGGTCAGCTCGTCCAGATTCTGCGCGGCCCTGGCCTTGGCGTGCAGGGCCCGGCCCAGTTGGTCAGGGGTGAGGGCGTCGAGCAGCCCGTCGTCGAGCGCGGCGGCGGTGTGCACGACGGAGGTCAGCGGGTATGCGTCGGGTATCGCGGCGAGCAGGTCCGCCAGGGCGTCACGGTCGCCGGCGTCGCAGGCGGCGACCGTGACCTGGGCGCCGAGTGCGGTCAGTTCGTCGCGCAGTGCGGCCGCTCCCGGGGCGTCGGGGCCCCGGCGGCTGACCAGCAGCAGGTGCTCGGCGCCGTCGCCGGCCAGCCGGCGGGCGACGTGGCCGCCGAGGGCTCCGGTCCCGCCGGTGATGAGCGTGGTGCCCGTACGGTCCCAGGTCCGGGACCCGGCGGCCGCGCCGAGGCGGGCCCGGTTCAGCCGGCGTACGAACGTCCCGGAGGGCCGTATCGCCAGCTGGTCCTCGTCCCCCGCACCGCCGAGCGCACCGCTGAGCATCGCTGCCGTGCGCGCGTCCAGTGTTGGGGGCAGGTCGATGAGACCGCCCCACCGGTCGGGGTGCTCCAGTGCGGCGACCCGGCCCATGCCCCAGGCCATGGCCTGCTCGGCACCGGCGAGCGGATCGGCGGGCCCCACCTGGACCGCGCCTCGTGTGGCGCACCACAGCGGCGCGGGCACCCCGGCCTCTCCCAGCGCCTGGAGCAGGGCGACGGTGGCAGCGTAGCCACGCGGCACGTCGGGGAAGTCGGCGTGCGGCGCGCGGTCCAGGGTGAGCAGCGACAGGACGCCCTCGATGCCGGAGGGCAGGTCGTGGTCGGCGAACAGACCGCGGTGCAGTGCGCCGGCGTCGACCGTGACGGAGTAGGTCTCGGCACCGTGGGCGGCCAGGGCCGCGAGGCACGCCAGGACCAGTTCGTCCTTGGCGTGGCTCTCGGGGACGATCACCAGCCAGTGCCCGGAGAGACGGCTCGCGGAGGACTCGGGCATCGGGCGCCAGGCCACTTCGTAGCGCCAGTCGTCGACGGTGGAGAGCTCGCGGCTGCGTCGGCGCCAGGAGGACAGGGCGGGCAGCATCGCTCCCAGAGCGGAGCGGGCTTCTTCGCCTCCTTCGAGGGCGAGGGTGTCGGCCAGGAAGCCGATGTCCTCCTGTTCGATGGCGCTCCAGAACTGCGCGTCGGCCACGGACAGCTCACCGGCGGAGCCGGCGGGTGCGTCCATGACCGGGCGCAGATCATCGATCCAGTAGCGCTGCCGCTGGAAGGGGTAGGTGGGCAGGTCCAGGTGGGTGGGGGCATGCCCGGCGAACAGGGTCTTCCAGTCGAGGTCGACTCCGTGCGCGTGGGCTTCGGCGAGGGAGGTCATGAAACGGCGGGACTCGTCCTCGTCCCGTCGCAACGTCCCCAGAGCCACCGCATCACTCCCCGCCGCCTCGAACGTCTCCTGCAACCCGACCGCAAGCACCGGATGCGGACTGACCTCGACGAACACCCCATGCCCGGCCCCCAGCAGAACCCGAGTCGTCTCCTCCAGACGCACCGTCCCCCGCAAATTCGTGTACCAGTACTCCGCATCCATCCCCGCCGTGTCCAACAACCCACCCGTCACCGTCGAATACAACGGCACCCCCGAAACCCGCGGCACCACCCCCGACAACACATCCAGCAACCGCTCACGAATCCGCTCCACATGAGCACTGTGCGACGCGTAATCAACATCAATACGCTTGGCCCGCACCCCCTCACCCCGGCACACCACCACCAACTCGTCCAACGCATCACCATCACCCGACACAACCACCGACGACGGCCCATTCACCGCCGCCACCGACAACCGCCCACCCCACCCCGCAAGCCGCGCCTCCACCCGACCCGCCGACTCCGCCACCGACACCATCCCGCCCAGACCCGACAACTCCAAAATCGCCCGACTCCGCAACGCCACCACCCGCGCACCGTCCTCCAAGGACAACCCACCCGCCACACACACCGCCGCAATCTCCCCCTGCGAATGCCCCATCACCGCCGCAGGCACCACACCCGCCGCACGCCACACCTCGGCAAGCGACACCATCACCGCCCACAACACCGGCTGCACCACATCAACCCGATCCAACCCAGGCACACCCGACTCACCACGCAACACACCCAACAACGACCACCCCGTGAACGGCTCCAACGCCGCACCACACTCAGCCAACCGCTCCGCAAACACCGACGAGGACTCCAACAACCCCGCAGCCATACCCACCCACTGCGACCCCTGCCCCGGAAACACGAACACCGGGCGGGTGGACCGGGTGGCGACGGCCTGCGTCACGTCCGATGACTCGCGCCCTTCGGCGAGGGCCGTGAGGGCGGCGGTGTAGTCGCCGGTGGCGTCGGCCATGAGGGCGGCACGGTGGCTGAACCTCGTCCGGCGGACGGCGAGCGTGTATCCGACATCGGTCGTGGAGGTGTCCGGGTGCCGTGCCAGGTGGGCCTGGAGCTGCCGAGCCTGCTCCCGCAGGGCCTGTTCAGTGCGGGCGGAGACGACCAGGGGCGGCTTCGCACCGTCCAGCGGCGTGTGGATCGCCGGGGTGCCGTCCTCCTGCTCCTGCTCCTCGGCCGGGGGGGCCTGCTCGATGATGGCGTGCGCGTTGGTGCCGCTGACGCCGAAGGAGGACACCCCTCCGCGGCGCGGCTGCCCGGTCGCCGGCCAGGGTGCGGGTTCGGCGACCAGGGCCATGCCCCCGTCGGTCCAGTCGATGAGCGTGGTCGGGTTCTCCACGTGGAGGGTGGGCGGCAGCACTCCGCGCTGCACCGCCAGCACCATCTTGATCAGCCCGGCGGCACCGGCAGCGGCCTGGGTGTGGCCAATGTTCGACTTGACCGAGCCGAGCCACACCGGACGGCCTTCCGGGCGGTCCTTCCCGTACGTGGCGGCGAGCGCCTGGACCTCGATGGGGTCGCCCAGGGTGGTACCGGTGCCATGCGCCTCGACGAGGTCGACCTGGGCGGGTGACAGCCGTGCGTCGGCGAGCGCCTGGCGGATGACGCGCTGCTGGGCGGGGCCGTTGGGCGCGGTCAGCCCGTTGCTCGCACCGTCCTGGTTGATGGCGGAGCCGCGTACGACGGCCAGGACCGGATGACCGTTGCGCCGGGCGTCGGAGAGCCTCTCCACGAGGAACATGCCGACCCCTTCGCCCCAGCCGGTGCCGTCCGCGTCGGCGGAGAAAGCCTTGCAGCGGCCGCTGGCCGACAGTCCGCGCTGACGGCTGAACTCGGTGAAAGCACCGGGGCTGGACATCAGGGTGACGCCGCCCACGAGCGCCATCGAGCACTCGTCCCTGCGCAGGGACTGGCAGGCCATGTGCAGGGCCACCAGCGAGGACGAGCACGCGGTGTCGATGGTGACGGCCGGCCCGTTGAAACCGAAGGTGTAGGCGACACGGCCGGAGGCGACGCTGCTGGTATTGCCCACGCCGAGGTAGATCTCGGTGCCCTCCGGCGGAACGAAGACCGTACTGCCGTAACCCTGATAGGACGTGCCGACGAAGACACCGGTCTGTGTGCCGCGCAGGGACGCCATGTCGATGCCGGCCCGTTCCACGGCTTCCCACGACGCCTCCAGGACCAGGCGCTGCTGCGGGTCCATCGCCAGTGCCTCGCGCGGGCTGATCCCGAAGAACTCCGGATCGAAGTCCGGTATGTCGTAAACGAATCCGCCTTCGAGCGTGTAGGTGCGGGCCGGGTCGTCGGGATCGCGGAAGAACAGTCCCTCGAAGTCCCAGCCCCGGTCCTCGGGGAACGGGGACAGGGCGTCGACCTGCGACATCATGACCTGCCACAGATCCTCGGGGGCGCGTACACCGCCTGGGAAACGGCAGCTCATCGCCGTGATCGCGATGGGGTCGTTGTCCTTCTCCTCGGCAGCGCGCAGCTTGCCCCTGGTCTCCTGGAGGTCAGCGGTCACCCGCCGCAGGAAATAGCGCAGCTTGTCGTCGTCGGTCATGGCCTGGGTCCCCCCTCGGAGCGGTTCGTCCGGATGCGGTCGGCTGTTCACGAGATACCGAACTCCTTGCCGAGGAAGTCGAAGATTTCTTCGTCGCTGGCGGTGTCGAGGTCCTGCGGCGGCACGGCCGGTTCGGCCGCCACCCGGATGTCGCCCCAGTTGGCGAGCATGGCGTTGAGCCGCAGGGTGATCCTCGTGCGCCGGTCGTCGTCGGTGCCGACGGAGCCGAGCAGGGCTTCCAGACGGTCGATCCCGGCGAGCACCGGCGCGTCGGCCGCGCCAGTGTCGGGGACGACCTCGGCGCGCAGGTGGGCCGCCAGTTCCGTCGGTGTCGGGTAGTCGAAGACGAGCGTCGCGGGCAGCCGCAGTCCGGTGGCGGCGTTGAGCCGGTTACGCAGGTCGACGGCGATGAGCGAGTCGAATCCGAGCTTCTTGAACGCCATGTCCGGCTCCACCGCGTCGGCGGAGGCGTGCCCGAGAACGGCGGCCGCGTGGGTACGCACCAGGTCCAGGACCACGCGGTCGCGGTCCTCCTCGGACAGCCCGGCCAGGCGCTGCGCCAGTCCGACTCCCCCGGTGCCCGTGCCGTCCGTGTCGGCGGCACGCGGCGCGGCCGCGCGGACCAGCTTGCGCATCAGGGGCGGCAGCGCGCCGGCTGCCGCCTGGGCGCGGAGAGCCGCGAAGTCCAGCCGGACCGGCAGCAGCAGCGCGTCGTCGGACGCCGTGGCGAGGTCGAACAGGGCGAGTCCCTCCTCGGAGGAGAGCCCGGCGACACCGCCCCCGCTCATCCGGCGCACCTCCGCGTCGCTGAGGTGCCCGGTCATGCCGCTGGCCTGCGCCCAGAACCCCCAGGCAAGGGTGGTGGCGGGAAGGCCGGTGGCCCTGCGGTGGTGGGCGAGCGCGTCCTGATAGGCGTTGGCCGCCGCGTAGTTGCCCTGCCCGGAGCTGCCGAGGGTGCCGGCGGCCGAGGAGAACATCACGAATGCCGACAGGCCGCTGTCGCGGGTGAGGTCGTGGAGGTTCACCGCTGCGTCGACCTTGGGCCGCAGCACCGCGTCCATCCGGGCACCGGTGAGGGAGGTGATGACCCCGTCGTCGAGGACACCTGCCGCGTGGACGACGGCGGTGAGCGGATGGGCGTCATCGATGGTGCCGAGCGCCCGGGCCAGTTGGTCCCGGTCCGCCGCGTCACAGGCGACGGCGCGTGCTTCGGCGCCGGCGTCCCGCAGTCCGGCCAGGAGTTCGCCAGCACCCTCGGCCGCTTCGCCCCGCCGGCTCAGCAGGAGCAGGTGGCGTACGCCGTGGTGGGTGACCAGGTGGCGGGCGAGCAGGCTACCCAGGGTGCCCGTACCCCCGGTGACCAGGACCGTCCCTCCGCCGTCGAAGGCGGCACCGGTGACGGGGTCCGCCGCAGGTGCCGTACGTACCAGGCGGGGCAGCAGTACCGAGCCGTCCCGCAGGGCGAGTTGTGTCTCCGGCAGGGCCAGGGCCCCGGGCAGTGCGTGCCAGGAGGCCTCGCTGTCGTCGGAGTCGATCAGGACGAACCGGTCGGGGTGCTCGGACTGCGCCGAGCGGACGAGTCCCCAGACCGGTGCCGTGGCCAGGCCGCCGACGCTGTCGCCGGGGGTGGCCGCCACCGCGTTCGAGGTGTGTATCACCAGCCGGGTGGTGGCGAGGCGTTCGTCGTCCAGCCAGCCCTGGAGCAGGAGGAGTGCCTCGCGGGCGGCGGTGTGCGCCCCGGCGGCCGCGTCGTCCGTCTCGGGAGCCCCGAGACTGGCGACCACGGTGTCCGGCAGTGGCCTGCCTGCGTCGACGGCCGCGAGGAGCTCGTCGAGGCCGGTGTACCCGTCGGCGTGGACGCCGGCCGCGGACAGCGGCGCGGGGTCGGCGCCCAGAACCGCCCAGGGGGCGGTGGGGGCGGGCTCGGCGGGTGCCTCGGGCGCGGGCTCCCAGGAGAGCCGGAAGAGGGAGTCGCTCTCCTCCCGCGTGGCGGTCTTCAGCTGCTGGGGGTCGACCGGCCGCATGTCGAGGGCGTCGACCGAGGCGACGGGCGCCCCGGTGCCGTCGGCCAGCTGGAACGCGATGCCGTTCGCACCGCTCGGGGAGAGCCGGGCCCGCAGGACGGATGCCCCGGTCGCGTACACGCTCACACCGCGCCAGGCGAACGGGAGCCGCGGCTTGCCGGCGTCCTCCCCGCGTCCCTGGCCGGGGCCGAACGTACCGAGTCCCATCGCCTGGAGCGCGGCGTCGAACAAGGCGGGGTGCAGGGCGAATCCGGCGGCTTCGGCGCGGCCGTCCTCGGGGAGCGCCACCTCCGCGTAGATGTCCTCGCCGGACTGCCAGGCGGAACGCAGGCCCTGGAACATCGGCCCGTATCCGAAGCCGAGCGCAGCGGCCTGTTCGTACACGCCGTCGAGTTCGATTTCCGTGGCTCCGGCGGGGGGCCACGCGGAGAGGTCGAACGGTGTGCCGGACGGGGTGCGGGTGGCGAGCACACCGGTGGCGTGCCGCCGCCAGGGCGTTTCCGTGAGGCCGCCGCCCTCGGCCGGCAGGTCCGCCGGGCGGGAGTGGACGGTCAGCGGCCGGCGGCCGGTCGCGTCCGGTGCGCCGACGACCAACTGCACTTGCATGGCGCCGCGTTCCTGCAGTACGAGCGGCGCCTCGAGGGTGAGTTCCTCCACGAGGTCGCAGCCGACCTGCTGCGCTGCTCGCAGTGCCATCTCCACGAAGCCGGTACCCGGCAGCAGGATCGTTTCCATGACGACGTGGTCGCCGATCCAGTGCTGGGTCCGCGCCGAGAGCCGACCGGTGAACAGATAGCCGTCGGCGTCGGCCAGGGCCACCCCGGCTGCGAGCATCGGGTGATCGGCGGCGCCGAGTCCGATCGAGGCCGGGTCGCCGGACGTGCTGGTCCGGATCGGCAGCCAGTACCGCTGGTTCTGGAAGGCGTACGTGGGCAGCTCGGCCCGGCGGACGTCACGGCCCGCGAAGAGCGCGGTCCAGTCGAGGGGGACTCCGTGCACGTGAGCGGTGGTGAGCGAGGCCAGGAACCGGTCGGGGCCACCTTCGTCGCGACGCAGCGAGCCGAGAACGGCACCGTTGACGGCCCCGTCGTCGAGGGTCTCCTGCAGTCCTACGGCCAGGACGGGGTGCGGGCTGATCTCGACGAACACCCGGTGGCCCGCGTCGAGCAGGACCCGGGTGGTCTCCTCCAGGCGGACCGTCCGGCGGAGATTGGTGTACCAGTACTCGGCGTCCATGCCCGCGGTGTCCAGGAGTTCGCCCGTGACCGTCGAGTACAGGGGCACCTGCGAAGTACGCGGAGCCACCTCGGAGAGCATGGCGACCAGGCGGTCGTGGATACGCTCCACGTGCGCGCTGTGCGACGCGTAGTCGACGTCGATGCGCTTCGCGCGGACGCCTTCGGTCATACAGGCGGCGAGCAGTTCGTCCAGGGCGTCGGCGTCGCCGGAAACGACCACGGAGGACGGGCCGTTGACGGCCGCGACGGACAGGCGCCCGTCCCAGGGCGTGAGCCGCGCACGTACCTTCTCCGACGGCTCCGGTACGGAGACCATGCCGCCCAGGCCCGACAGTTCCAGGATCGCCCTGCTGCGCAGCGCCACCACGCGGGCGGCGTCGTCCAGGGTCAGCGCGCCGGCGACGCAGGCCGCGGCGATCTCACCCTGCGAGTGGCCGACGACGGCGGCGGGCTCGACACCGGCGGCACGCCACACCTCGGCGAGCGAGACCATGACGGCCCACAGAGCGGGCTGGACCACGTCGACGCGGTCGAGTCCGGGGGCGTCCGGCGCCCCGTGCAGCACGTCGAGCAGCGACCAGTCGGTGTGGTCCGACAAGGCGGTGGCACACTCACGGATCCGCTCGGCGAACACCGGGCTGCTGTCCAGGAGTCCGCGTGCCATGCCGGCCCATTGCGCACCCTGGCCGGGGAAGGCGAAGACGACCTTGGGCTCCTCCCCGGGGGCGACGGCCTGTGCGAGGCCGGGGGCTCCGGTGCCGTCCGCGAGGGCGGCGAGCGCGTGCAGGAGGTCGTCCCTGCCGGTCGCGACGACTGCCGCCCGGTGTCCGAAGCGGGTCCGGGTCGTGGCCAGCGACCAGCCGATGTCGGCCAGGACCGCGTCATCGTGGGTCAGCAGGTGGCGGTGCAGGCGTCCGGCCTGCTCGCGCAGGGCTTCCGCCGAGGTGCCGGAGAGTACGAACGGTACGGCCGGCGCTCCGAGGAAGGAATCGCCGCCCGCCGCGGGGGCGGCCTCCGGGTCCTGGGGGGCCTGTTCGAGGACGACGTGGGCGTTGGTGCCGCTGATGCCGAAGGAGGAGACGGCGGAGCGGCGCGGCCTGCCGGTATCGGGCCACGGCACCGCCTTCTGGAGCAGGGACACCGCTCCTGCGGACCAGTCCACATGGGTGGTGGGCTCGTCCAGGTGGAGGCTCCGCGGCACCGTTCCCTGCCGCATCGCCAGGACCATCTTGATGATCCCGGAGACGCCCGCGGCTGCCTGTGAGTGGCCGATGTTGGACTTGATGGAGCCCAGCAGCACGGGCAGGTCGGCGGGCCGGTCCCGGCCGTAGGTGGCCAGGACGGCCTGTGCCTCGATGGGGTCGCCCAGCGGCGTTCCGGTGCCGTGCGCCTCGACGACGTCGATGTCCTGGGTGGTGAGCCCGGCGTTGGCCAGGGTCTGCCGGATGACGCGCTGCTGCGAGGGGCCGTTGGGCGCGGTCAGACCGTTGCTGGCACCGTCCTGGTTGATCGCGGAGCCTCGGACCACTGCCAGGACCGGGTGACCGTTGGCCTGGGCGTCGGACAGCCGTTCGACGAGCAGGACGCCGACGCCTTCGCTCCAGCCGGTGCCGTCCGCGGATTCGGAGAAGGCACGGCAGCGGCCGTCGGAGGCGAGGCCGCCCTGTCCGCTGAGTCCGGCGAACCCGGCCGGGGTGGCCATGACCATGACGCCGCCCGCCAGTGCCATCGAGCACTCGCCGTTGCGCAGTGCCTGGGCTGCCAGGTGCAGTGCCACCAGGGACGACGAGCAGGCGGTGTCCACGGTGAGGGCGGGGCCCTCCAGGCCGAGCGTGTAGGACACCCGGCCGGAGATGACGCTGGCGGTGGTGCCGGTCAGGATGTAGCCCGCGTTGTTGTCCTCGGCCTGTTGCAGCAGGCCGGTGTAGTCCTGGCCGCTGGAGCCGACGAAGACGCCGGTGCGGGTGCCACGCAGGCTGGTCGGGGCGATGCCCGCCGCTTCGACGGCTTCCCAGGAGGATTCCAGGAGCAGCCTCTGCTGCGGGTCCATCGCAATGGCCTCGCGCGGCGATATGCCGAAGAACGCCGGGTCGAAGTCGCCCGGAGCGGTGAGGAATCCGCCGGTGAGCCCTTCGATTTCCCAGCCCCGTGAGGACGGGACCTCCGTGATCGCGTCGCGGCCTTCGTCCACCAGGCGCCACAGGTCCTCGGGCGTCTCGACGCCTCCGGGCAGCCGGCAGCTCATGCCGATGATGGCGATGGGTTCACCGCTGTCCACGGAGCCGGCCAGCGGCGCGTCACCACTGCCGGCGGGTACGAGGCCGGCGACCAGTTCGTTGACGTGGTCGGCGAGCGCGGCGGGGGTCGGATAGTCGAAGACCAGGGTCGAGGGCAGCCGCAGCCCGGTGACCAGGTTCATCCGGTTGCGCATCTCGATCGCGGTGAGCGAGTCGAAGCCCAGGTCGCTGAAGGCCCGCTGGGCTCCGATCTCGTCGTGCTCCGAGTAACCCAGGACGGCGGACGCCTGGGTACGGACCAGATCGAGTACGGCGGCCGCGCGACCGGCCTCGTCGAGAGGAGCGAGCAGCTGCGCGAGAGCCGTCCCGGTGGAGCCCGGGCCCGCGCCGCTGCTCGCGGCGGGGCGCGCGGGGAGCCGTACCAGGCCGCGCAGCAGAGGCGGAACGGCTTCGATGGAACCGGCTCCGCGTGCCCCGGACACATCGAGGGGGGCCGGTACGAGCAGTGCGTCGTCCAGGTCGCGGGTGGCGTCGAAGAGGGCCAGGCCCTGCGCGGACTCCATGGAGCCGACGCCGGAACGGCCGATGCGGCTCAGCTGCGTGTCGTCGAGGTTCGCGGCCATGCCACTGCGGTCGGCCCACAGTCCCCAGGCCAGCGAGGTGGCCGGCAGTCCGCGTGCCCGGCGGTGCTGGGCGAGCGAGTCGAGGAAGACGTTGGCCGCGGCGTAGTTGCCCTGTCCGGCGCCGCCGAGGGTGGCGGCGACCGACGAGAACAGGACGAAGGCGCGGAGGTCCAGGTCCTGGGTGAGCTCGTGCAGCGTGACCGCCGCGTCCACTTTGGGACGTAGTACGGCGGTGATGCGCTGGGGTGTCAGGGCGGGGAGCACGCCGTCGTCCGTAATGCCCGCGGCGTGCACGACCGCGGTCAGCGGGTGCTCGGCGGGAATCGTGGTCAGCAGGGCGGCGAGCTGCGCGCGGTCGGCGACGTCACAGGCGGCGACGGTGACGGCGGCACCCAGAGCGGCCAGTTCGGCCTCCAGCTCGGCGGCCCCCTCCGCCGACGGTCCGCGCCTGCTGACGAGGAGCAGGTGGCGGATGCCGTAGGCGGTCACCAGGTGACGGGCGAACAGCTTGCCGAGGGTGCCGGTGGCACCGGTCATCAGCACGGTGCCGGCCGGGTCGGCGAAGGGGGTACCCGGCGTGTCCGCGGCCTGCGTCCCGACCCGGGCGAGCCGTGGCACCCGCACCTGGCCGGCCCGGACGGCGAACTGCGGTTCGCCGTCGGCCAGCGCCTGGGGAAGCGCGCGGTGCGAGGCGGGCAGTCCGTCGATGTCGGCCAGGATGAACCTGCCCGGGTTCTCCGACTGTGCCGAGCGGACGAGGCCCCATACGGTCGCCTGCGCGACGTCCTCGACCTCGTCCTCGGCGGTGGCGGCGACGGCACCGCGGGTGATGAGGACGACGCGGGTGTACGCGAACCTTTCGTCCTCGAGCAGGATCTGGGCGAGCGCCAGCACGCGGGCGACCGCGCCGTGCGCCGCCTCGACCGTGTCGGTGCCCGGTTCGGTCACGCACGGGACGAGGAGGGTTTCCGGAGCGGCAAGACCCTCGTCGACCGCTGCGCCGAGTTCGTACAGGTCGGGGAACCGGCCGCCGGACGGCAGACCGAAGTCGCTGTCGCCCAGGACGATCCAGCCGCTGGTGTCGGGTGCGGTCCCGGTGCCCTGGGCGACCGGCCAGTCGATCCTGAACAGCGAGTCGTGGTGGGGGCTGCGAGAGGTGTTGAGCTGCTCCGCCGAGACCGGGCGCAGCACGGTCGCCCCGACGGAGGCGACGGGCGCCCCGCTCTCGTCGGCGAGCGCGACGGACACGGTGTCGGTTCCGGTGGGCGAGAGCCGCACCCGGAGCGCCGAGGCGCCGGTGGCGTACAGGGATACGCCGGTCCAGGAGAACGGCAGCCGTTCCTGACCCGGGCCGCCCTCGTCCCCGTTGCCCAGCATGGCCCGTGAGTGCATCGCGGCGTCGAACAGGGCGGGGTGCAGGCCGAACCGCTGGGCCTCGGCGGCGGGTTCCTCGGGAAGGCGGACTTCGGCGAAGACGTCGTCGCCGCGCCGCCAGACGCTCTTCAGGCCCTGGAAGGCGGGCCCGTAGCCGTAGTTGGCGGCTTCGAGCTGAGCGTAGAAGTCGTCCATGGGCACCTGGACGGCGTCCCGGGGCGGCCACTGGGCGAAGGCGGCCCAGTCGGGGGCTGTGGCCTGGCCGGGGGCCAGCAGTCCGCCGGCGTTGCGGTTCCAGGTCTCCTCGCCTTCCTCACCGTCCGGGCGGGAGTACACGTACAGCGGGCGGTGCCCGGTGTCATCGGGTGCCCCTACCGTCATCTGGACGGCGATGCCGCCCTCTTCGGGAAGGATGAGCGGTGCTTCGAGGTTGAGTTCGACGAGCTGGCCGCAGCCGACCTGGTCGCCGGCGTGGACGGCCAGTTCCACGAATGCGGTGCCGGGCAGCAGGGCGGTGCCCAGGACGGTGTGGTCGGCCAGCCAGGGGTGCGTCCCCAGCGAGAGCCTGCCGGTGAACAGCATGCCGTCGCCGTCGGCCAGGGTGACCGCGGCGCTGAGCAGCGGGTGTTCGGCCGCGCGCAGGCCCATGGCGGTGGCGTCGCCGGCCCAGGCGGCGGACAGCTTCGGCCAGAAGCGCTTGCGCTGGAAGGCGTAGGTGGGCAGCGCGGTGTTCCGCGCGCCGGTCCCGTCGTAGAACGCGTGCCAGTCCGGTCCGCTGCCGTGTATGTGCAGTTCGGCGAGGGCGGTGATCAGCGACCGGCCCTCGGGGCGGTCGGTGCGCAGGGCGGGGAGGAAGACGGGCTCGTCGGCTCCGGCTGCGGTCTCCGTCAGGGCCTCCTGGCCCATGGCGCTCAGTACGCCGCCGGGGCCGATCTCGAGGAAGGCGGTGACGCCGTGGTCGAGGAGTGTCCGGATTCCGTCGTGGAAGCGGACGGCCTCGCGGACGTGGCGCACCCAGTAGCCGGGGTCGGTGATCTCCTTGGCGCCGATGAGGGCACCGGTCACGTTGGACACGATCGGCAGTTCGGGGGCGCGGAACCGGATCGTCCCGGCGAAGACGCGGAACTCGTCGAGCATCGCGTCCATGTGTGCCGAGTGGAACGCGTGGCTGACCCGCAGCCGCTTGGTCTTGCGCGCTTGTGCCTCGAAGTGCGCGGCGATCTCCAGGACGGCGTCCTCGTCACCCGAAATGACCACGGCGCTGGGCCCGTTGAGCGCGGCAATCGAAACGCCTGTACGCAGCAGGGGCTGCACCTCGTCCTCGGTGGCCTGGAGCGAGACCATCGCCCCGCCTCCGGGTAGGGCCTGCATCAGCCGTCCGCGGGCCGCCACCAGGGCGGCGGCGTCCTCCAGGGACAGCACGCCCGCCGCGTGGGCGGCCGACAGCTCGCCGATGGAGTGGCCGAGCAGGTAGTCCGGCCGGATGCCCCAGGAAGTGACGAGGCGGAACAGAGCGGTCTCCACGGCGAACAGGCCGGCCTGTGTGAAGACGGTCCGGTCGATCAGCCTCGCGGCGGCCTCGTCGGCGGAGTCCGTGGCAAGGACGATGTCCTTGACCGGCCGGTCCAGGTGCCGGTCCAGCTCGGCGCACACGGCGTCGAACGCCTTGGCGAACACCGGGAACGCCTCGTACAGTCCACGGCCCATTCCGGGCCGTTGCGAACCCTGCCCGGAGAAGAGGAGGCCGAGCCGGCCGTTCTCCGTGGCGACGCCGCGTGCCTGTCCCTGGGCCGGAGTGCCGGAGACGAGCGCGCGCATACCACTGAGGAGACTCTCGCGGGTCTCGCCGACGACGACGGCCCGGTGGTCGAGGGCCGCGCGGCCGGTGGCGAGCGAGAAGGCCAGGTCCAGAGGGGTCGCCTCGGAGGTCTCCGCGTGCGACAGCACGTGGGCCGCCTGGCCGAGCATCGCCTCCTCGGTCTTCCCGGACACCGTCCAGACGAGCGTCGGCAGCGCGTCGCCCTGCTCGGCCTGCTCGGCCTGCGCGGTCGCCTCGGGGCTCGGGGCCTCTTCGATGACCGTGTGGGCGTTCGTACCGCTCATGCCGAACGAGGAGATGCCGAATCGCTTCGGCCGGCCCGTCTCCGGCCAGTCCGTCTGCTCGGTCAGCAACTGGACAGCACCGGCCGACCAGTCGACGTGCGGGGTGGGCTCGTCGATGTGCAGCGTCTTCGGCAGCGTGCCGTGGCGCATCGCCTCGACCATTTTGATGATGCCGGCGACGCCGGCAGCGGCCTGGGTGTGGCCGAGGTTCGACTTGACCGAGCCGAGCAGGACCGGGTGGCCGGCCTGCCGGTTCTGGCCGTACGTGGCGAGCAGTGCTTGCGCCTCGATCGGGTCACCGAGCGTCGTACCCGTGCCGTGGGCCTCGACCGCGTCGACCTGGTCGGCGGTGAGCCCGGCGTTCGCCAGCGCCTCCTGGATGACGCGCTGCTGGGAGGGACCGTTGGGGGCTGTGAGGCCGTTGCTCGCACCGTCCTGGTTCACGGCGGAGCCGCGGACGACGGCCAGGACCTCGTGTCCGTTGCGGCGGGCGTCCGACAGTTTCTCCAGCAGCAGCAGACCGGCGCCCTCGGCCCAGCCGGTGCCGTCGGCGGCCTTGGCGAAGGCCTTGCAGCGGCCGTCGGTGGACAGCCCGCGCTGTCGGCTGAACTCGATGAAGGCACCGGGGGTCGACATGACCGTCACACCGCCGGCCAGCGCCAGCGAGCACTCGCCCTGCCGCAGTGCGTGCGCGGCCAGGTGCAGGGCGACGAGCGACGACGAGCACGCGGTGTCCACGGTGACGGCCGGGCCTTCGAGACCGAACGTGTAGGACACGCGTCCCGAGACCACACTGGCCGCCGTGCCCGTCAGGCCGTACCCCTCGACGCTTTCCGGGGAGAACTGCAGCAGGGAGGCGTAGTCCTGGCCGCTGGAACCGGCGAATACGCCGACCCGTGCGCCGGACAGCGACAGCGGGTCGATGCCCGCCCGCTCGAACGCCTCCCACGACGTTTCGAGGAGCAGCCGCTGCTGCGGGTCCATGGACAGGGCCTCGCGGGGGCTGATGCCGAACAGGCCGGAGTCGAACTCCGCGACGCCGTCGACGAAACCACCCGACCGGACGTAGGACGTGCCGGACTGTTCGGGGTCGGCGTCGTAGATCCGTCCGGTGTCCCAACCGCGGTCGTCCGGGAACGGCGACATCGCATCCCTACCTGCGGCGACCAGGTTCCACAGGTCCTCAGGGCTCGCGACACCGCCGGGGAACCGGCAGCTCATCGCAACGATCGCGATGGGCTCCTGCTCGCCGGCCTCTACCTCACGAAGGCGCTGCCGGGTCTGGTGGAGGTCGGCCGTCACCCGCTTGAGGTACTCGAGGAGCTTGTCGTCAGCCACCATTACCGCTAACCCCTTTGCATAGAACAGAAATACGGTGCCGACCCATCAGGAGGCCCCGAGCTCGTTGTCGATGAATGCCAGGACCTCGTCGGCCGACGCCGCCTGGAGCTTCTCGGCGACCGCGGCCGACGTCCCGTCGCCCGTGGCGGGCTCCTCGTCCCAGCCGGAGAGGATGTCGCGCAGCCGTGCCCCGATCCGGTGGCGCGCCGTGCGGTCCGCGGAGAGCGATGCCAGGGTCTCCTCCAGCCGGTCCAACTCGGCCAGCACGGGGACGGCCTGCGGCTCGGCCTTCTCGTCGACCTCGGTCCGCAGGAAGGCTGCCAGCGCCACCGGCGTCGGGTAGTCGAACGTCAGCGTCACCGGAAGACGCAGTCCTGTGCGCGTGCTGAGCCGGTTGCGCAGTTCCACGGCGGTCAGTGACTCGAACCCGAGATCCCGGAAGGGCCGCTTCGCACCGACCGCCTCGATCTCGGTGTGACCGAGCGTCCCGGCGGCCTCGGTACGCACCAACTCCAGGAGCACCTGGCCGAGTTCGACCTCGGACAGTTCGGCCGCCGTCCTCCGGAACACCGCCGCGCTGTCCGCAGCGCCGTCTCCGGCCTCTTGTGCCGCGCGCGTGAGCTCCCGCATCCGCGGGACGTCGGCGATCAGCGGGCTGGGGCGAACCGCGGTGAGCGAGGGTCCGAAGAGTCCCCAGTCGATGTCCGCGATCAGCAGGGACGGACTGTCCTGCGCCACCGTCCGGCTCAGCGCGGGCAGCGTGGAGGCGGTCGGCAGAGCGGCCAGCCCACGGCGGCCCATCCGTTCGACGAACGCGGGGTCGGAGGTGGCCGGGCCGCCGTCCGCCCACGGCCCCCAGGCGATCGATGTGGCCGTCAGGCCCAGCGACCTGCGGTGCGCGGCGAACGCGTCGAGGTAAGCACTCGCGGCGGCGAAGGCTCCTTGGCCCGCGCCTCCGACCGTGCCGGCAATGCCGGAGAACAGGACGAAGGCGGCGAGGTCCAGCCCCTGTGTCACCTCGTGCAGGTTCCGGGCGCCGCCCACGTTGGCGCGCAGCGCGGCGGCCAGCCGCTCGGTGGTGAGCGCGCCCATGACCGCGTCGTCCAGCTCGCCGGCACCGTGGAGCACCGCAGTGATCCGATCGCCGTCGGCCGTCAGTTGCGCCACCAGGCCGGTCAGTGCGTCGCGGTCCGCCACGTCGCAGGCGGCCGCGGTGACCCTGGCGCCCGATCCGGCCAGCTCCTGGATCAGTTCGGCAGCACCCGGTGCATCAGCACCCCTGCGTCCGACAAGTACCACGTGACCTGCGCCGTTGCCGCAGAGCCAGCGGGCCAGCTGCCTGCCGATCGCTCCGGTGCCCCCCGTGACGAGCACCGTGCCCTCCGGTGTCCACGAGCGGCCGGAAGCCACTGCGGGCGCGGGCAGCAGGCGGCGGGCGAACACTCCGCCCGGACGCACGGCGAGCTGGTCCTCGTCGCCGGCCCCGGCGAGCAGGCCGCACAGCCGCGACAGCGCGCGCTCGTCGGGCATGTCGGGGAGATCGACCAATCCGCCCCACCGCTCGGGGTGTTCAAGACCGGCCACCCTGCCCATGCCCCAGACCAGGGCCTGCGCGGGGCTGATGGGTCCGTCGTGCCCACCTGTCTGGACGGCGCCCTGGGTCAGGCACCACAGGGGTGCCGCGACGGCCATGTCGCCGAGCGCCTGCACGAGGGTCACCGTCGCGGCCAGACCGGTCGTCAGCTCCGGTGTTCCGGTGACCGGCTCCTCGTCGACTGGGCACAGGGACAGGATCCCGGCGATGGTGTTGCGGTCGCCGAGCGTGTCGGCCAGCTCCCGGGACAGCTTCACCCGGTCGAGGACGTCTCCGGCCGCGCAATGCAGGACGTCGGCCCCCTGTGCGCGCATGGCGTGCGCGACGGTCGGGGCGAGTTCGCCGCTCGCGCCGGTCGCCGATGCCACGACCAGCCAGGTACCGGCGAGGGAGGCGGATCCCTCGGCCAGTGGGGTCCAACTGGACCTGTAGCGCCATGAATCGGTCGTGGAGGCCTCGCGTCGCTGCCTCCGCCAAGAGGACAGGGCGGGCAGGACCGCGCCCAACGACGTCCCTTCGATGTCGAACGTCTGGGACAGCGTGGTGAGGTCACCGTGCTCGACAGCCTCCCAGAACTGGGCGTCGACCGGGTCCACGGCACCGCCGACGGGGGCGGCCAGGGCTTCGGGCCAGTAGTGCCGGCGCTGGAAGGGGTAGGTCGGCAGGTCGACGTGGGTGGGGGCATGCCCGGCGAACAGGGTCTTCCAGTCGAGGTCGACTCCGTGCGCGTGGGCTTCGGCGAGGGAGGTCATGAAGCGGCGGGACTCGTCCTCGTCCCGTCGCAACGTCCCCAGAGCCACCGCATCACTCCCGGCCGCCTCGAACGTCTCCTGCAACCCGACCGCAAGCACCGGATGCGGACTGACCTCGACGAACACCCCATGCCCGGCACCCAGCAGAACCCGAGTCGTCTCCTCCAGACGCACCGTCCCCCGCAAATTGGTGTACCAGTACTCCGCGTCCATCCCCGCCGTGTCCAACAACCCACCCGTCACCGTCGAATACAACGGCACCCCCGAAGCCCGCGGCACCACCCCCGACAACACATCCAGCAACCGCTCACGAATCCGCTCCACATGAGCACTGTGCGACGCGTAATCAACATCAATACGCTTGGCCCGCACCCCCTCACCCCGGCACACCACCACCAACTCGTCCAACGCATCACCATCACCAGAAACAACCACCGACGACGGCCCATTCACCGCCGCCACCGACAACCGCCCACCCCACCCCGCAAGCCGCGCCTCCACCCGACCCGCCGACTCCGCCACCGACACCATCCCGCCCAGACCCGACAACTCCAAAATCGCCCGACTCCGCAACGCCACCACCCGCGCACCGTCCTCCAAGGACAACCCACCCGCCACACACACCGCCGCGATCTCCCCCTGCGAATGCCCCATCACCGCCGCAGGCACCACACCCGCCGCACGCCACACCTCGGCAAGCGACACCATCACCGCCCACAACACCGGCTGCACCACATCAACCCGATCCAACCCAGGCACACCCGACTCACCACGCAACACACCCAACAACGACCACCCCGTGAACGGCTCCAACGCCGCACCACACTCAGCCAACCGCTCCGCAAACACCGGCGAGGACTCCAACAACCCCGCAGCCATACCCACCCACTGCGACCCCTGCCCCGGAAACACAAACACCGGAGCCACCGCACCACCAGCAACACCCCGCACCACACCCGGACCGGAGCGCCCTTCCACCAGGGCACCGAGACCGGCCACCAACTCCTCGCGACCGGAGGCCGTCACCACCGCACGGTGCTCGAACCGGGAGCGGCTCACCGCCAGTGCGTGCGCGAGATCCCCCATGGACAGCTCCGGTGCGTCCGCCACCGATTCCGCCAGCCGCGCGGCCTGGTCCCGCAGCGCGCCCTCCGACTTCCCGGACAGCACGAACGGCAGCACCGCGTCGGCCGGCAGTCCGGTCTCAACGGGGACTTCTTCGTCCGGCGCCTGCTCAAGAATGACGTGCGCGTTCGTGCCGCTGATCCCGAACGACGACACACCCGCCCGCCTGGCCTCGCCCGTCTCCGGCCAGGCCGTCGGCTCGGTGAGCAGTGCGACCGCCCCCGACGTCCAGTCCACCTGCGAGGACGGAGTGTCCACGTGCAGGGTCCGGGGCAGAACACCGTGGCGGATGGCCTGCACCATCTTGATGATCCCGGCCACGCCTGCCGCGGACTGCGAGTGCCCGATGTTCGACTTGACCGACCCGAGCAGCAGCGGCCGGTCGTCCGTCCGCTCCCGCCCATAGGTGGCGAGCAGCGCCTGCGCCTCGATCGGATCACCCAGCTTGGTGCCGGTCCCGTGTGCCTCCACCGCATCCACCTGCGCCGGGGACAGCCCCGAGTTCGCCAGTGCCTGCCGGATCACGCCCTGCTGCGAGGGTCCGTTCGGCGCGGTCAGACCGTTCGACGCACCGTCCTGGTTGACCGCCGACCCTCTCACCACCGCCAGTACCCGGTGCCCGTTGCGCCGGGCGTCGGACAGCCGCTCAACGAGCACCATGCCGGCGCCCTCGGACCACCCCGTGCCGTCGGCCGCATCGGCGAAGGCCTTGCAGCGGCCATCGGCCGCCAGACCGCGCTGGCGGGAGAACTCCGCGAAAATTCCCGGGTTTGTCAGCACTGTCACGCCGCCGGCCAGTGCCATCGAGCACTCGCCCGACCGCAGGGCCTGCGTCGCCAGGTGCAGGGCGACCAGCGACGACGAGCACGCCGTGTCCACCGTGACGGCAGGGCCCTCGAACCCGAAGGTGTAGGAGACGCGACCGGATATGACACTGGTCGCATTGCCGGTCAGCAGGTGCCCCTCGGTTCCCTCCGGCAGCCGCATCCCGGCCCCGTAGCTGGACGCGGCGGTTCCTGCGAACACTCCGATGTGGTGGCCCCGCACGGACGCGGGGTCGATCCCGGCGTGCTCGAACGCCTCCCACGAGATCTCGAGCAGCAGCCGCTGCTGCGGGTCCATCGCCACGGCTTCCCGGGGCGAGATCCCGAAGAACGCCGGGTCGAACTCCGCCACCTCGTAAAGGAAGCCGCCCTCCAGCGTCGTTGACGCGCCGTCCTCGCCGCCCGCCGCGTAGAGACTGCCGAGGTCCCATCCACGGTCGGTCGGGAAGCCGGATATTCCGTCCCCGCCTGTGGCGACCAGCCGCCACAGGTCGTCGGCGCTCGCCACCCCACCGGCGTACCGGCAGCTCATGCCGACAATCGCGATCGGGTCGTCATCAGCCGCCTGGGTGGTCGGCAGGGCGACGGGGGCCTCGGGCTGTGTGCCCAGGACCTCTCCGAGTACGAAGTCGGAGAGGGCCGTCGGAGTGGGGTAGTCGAAGATCAGCGTCGCGGGGAGCCGCAGACCGGTGACCGCGTCGAGCCGGTTGCGGAGCTCCACGGCGGTCAGCGAATCGAAGCCCAGCTCCTTGAACGGCCGGTTGACGCCCACTGCTTCGGTACCGCCGTGGCCGAGCACCGCGGCGACCTGGGCGCGTACCACGTCCAGCAGGACCGTGCCGCGCTCCTCCCGGGTGAGCCCCGCGAGCTTCTGCAACAGCTTGAGCGAGCCGGCTGCGGATCCTGCCCTGCGGCGTGAGCTCGTACGGACCAGTCCGCGGAATATTCCCGCGAGCGCACCGACAGCGGCCTGTGCGCGCAGGGCCACGAGGTCCAGGTGTACGGGCACGAGCGCCGCATGGCCGCCGGCAAGCGCCGTGTCGAGGAGCTTCAGCCCTTCGTCTGCCGTCAGGGGCACTACTCCGGACCGGCTCATCCTGCTCGTATCGCCGTCGTGCAGGCGTCCGGCCATGCCGTCGGCGAGGTCCCACGGACCCCAGGCCAGCGACGTGGCCGCCTGCCCGCGGCCCGCACGGTGCAGGGCCAGCGCGTCGAGGAAGGCGTTCGCTGCCGCGTAGTTGCCCTGGCCCAGGGATCCGAAGGTTCCGGCGACCGAGGAGAACAGGACGAACATCGACAGGTCCAGCTGCTCGGTGAGCTCGTGGAGGTGTACGGCCGCGTCAACCTTGGGGCTCAGTACGGTATCCAGCCGGTCTGCGGTCAGCGAGGAGACGACACCGTCGTCGACGACGCCGGCCGCATGCACCACACCCGTCAGGGGGCGGTCGGCCGGGATCGCGGCGAGTACCGCAGCCAGTTGCTGCCGGTCGGCTGCGTCACAGGCGGCCAGTGCCACCTCGGCGCCGGCCGCCCTCAGCTCTGCGGCGAGCTCGGCGGCGCCCGGTGCGTCGGGGCCGCGGCGGCTGGTCAGTACCAGGCTGCGGACGCCGTGCCGGGCCACGAGGTGCCGTGCGACCAGGGCACCGAGGGCGCCCGTCGCGCCGGTGACCAGGACGGTGCCGTGCGCCTTCGGTTCCGCCGCTTCCAGGCGTGTCGCCGCCCGGGTCAGCCGGGGTGCGAAGGCACGGCCCGCGCGGATCGCGACCTGGGGTTCGCCGCCCTCCAGTGTGGCGGCCAGGGCGCCGAGCGAGTCGGCGTGGTCGTCCAGGTCGATGAGCAGGAGCCGGCCGGGGTTCTCGGACTGGGCCGACCGTACGAGGCCCCAGGCGGTTGCGCCCGCGAGGTCGTCGGGTCCGCTGTCTCCGACGGCGACCGCGCCCTGGCTGACTACGGCCAGGACGGAGTCCGCGAATCGGTCGTCGCTCAGCCACTCCTGCACGGTCGCGAGGACCGCGTGACTGGTGGAGTGTGTACGGGAGGACAGACCCTCGTCGGCGACTTCCGGGAAGCAGAAGACGACGTCGGGTGTCCGGTCGAGGGTGGCGAGATCCGCGTACGCCGGTATGCCGAGCGGGGCGAGCATGCCCTGCTCTCCCAGAACGGCCCAGGTGCCCGCGTCGGCGTGGGACGGCAGCTTCACCGGCACCCATTCCAGGGCGAAGAGCGAGTCCCGTTCGCCGGAGTCGGTCCGGAGCTGCTCGGGTGTCACCGGAGTCAGCACCACAGACTCGGCGGCGGCGACCGGCTCGCCGGTCTCGTCGGCCATGAAGACGGAGACGCCCTGCTCCACCGGGCGGATCAGCACACGCAGCGCCTTCGCCCCCACCGCGGACAGTGTCACGCCGGACCACAAGGACGGCAGGCCACCGGAAACCGGGTGGCAGGCTGCGGCCAGCAGAGCCGGATGCATACCGAATCCCTTGATGTCCGTGTCCTCGTCGAGCGCGATCTCGGCGAACAGGTCATCGCCTCGCCTCCATACCGCGTGCAGTCCACGGAACGCGGGGCCGAAGTCGTAACCGGCGTCGGCCAGATCGTCGTACACGCTCTGCACCGATGCCGGGGCGGCGTCCTTCGGCGGCCACACCGCGAACTCCGGTGAAGCAGCCGGGATTTCATGGGCCGGGGCCAGCACGCCCGCGGCGTGCAGCGTCCAGTCCGTCTCCGGGCCACCTGCGGTGGGGCGCGCGTACACCTCCACCTTGCGCCGCCCGGTGCCGTCATCGGCCGTGACGACCAGCTGGATGCCGACCGACGTGTGCTCGGGCAGGACCAGCGGGGTGCGTACGGTCATCGAATCCAGCAGTTCGGCGCCGAACCGTTCGCCCGCGTGGAGCGCCAGCTCGACGAAGGCCGTGCTCGGGACGACAACGGAACCCAGCACCAGGTGGTCACCGAGCCAGGGGTGGGACTCGACCGACAGCCGCCCGGTGAACAGGAACCCGTCGGTACCGGCCAGCCGCACGCCGGCTCCCAGCAGCGGGTGATCGGAACGGCCCATACCGGCTGCCGCCATGTCCCCCAGCGGAGCCGTGGGCGCGGAAAGCCAGTAGCGCTCGTGCTGGAAGGCGTACGTGGGCAGGTCGATGCGGCGGGCGCCGGTGCCGGCGAAGTACGCGGCCCAGTCGACGGACGTACCGCGTACGTGGAGTTCGGCGAGGGCGGTGACGAGCGTCAGCGGCTCGTCGCGGTCCCTGCGCAGAGCCGGTACGAACGCCGAGTCCTCGACACAGTCCTGCCCCATCGCGGACAGCACACCGTCCGGACCCAACTCCAGGAACGTCGCCACACCCTGGTCCTGAAGGGCACGCATCCCGTCCAGGAAACGCACCGCCTCACGGACATGGCGCACCCAGTAATCGGCCGAGCAGATCTCCTCGTCCGACACGACCCGACCGGTCACGTTCGAGACGATCCCGATCCCGGGCGCCTGGAACGTCAGCTCCTCGGCGACCCTACGGAACTCGTCCAGCATGGCGTCCATGCGCGGCGAGTGGAACGCGTGGCTGACGCGGAGGCGCTTGGTCTTACGGCCCTCCGCCCCGAAATGCGCGGCGATCGCCAGAACCGCGTCCTCGTCACCCGAAACCACCGTCGCAGACGGCCCGTTGAGCGCGGCGATCGAGACCGAGTCACTCAGATGCGGAAGGACTTCGTCCTCCGTCGCCTGGAGCGACACCATCGCCCCACCGGTCGGCAACGCCTGCATGAGGCGGCCCCGGGCCGCCACCAGCCTCGCCGCGTCCTCCAGCGACAACACCCCGGCCACATGCGCAGCCGACAACTCACCAATCGAATGCCCCAGCAGATAGTCCGGCTTCACACCCCACGCCGACACCAACCGGAACAACGCCACCTCAAGCGCGAACAACCCCGCCTGCGTGAACTCCGTCTGATCCAGCAGCTCACCGCCCTCGAACACCACCTCACGGACCGGCCGGTCCAGATGCCGGTCCAACTCCGCACACACCACATCAAACGCATCCGCGAACACCGGATACGCCCCATACAACTCACGGCCCATACCCGACCGCTGCGCACCCTGACCCGAGAACAGCACACCGGTCCGACCCGGTGTCACCGACCCCTCGACCGTCCGGTCACCCATCACCACGGCACGGTGTTCCAGTGCCGCACGCGTCGTCACCAGCGAGAACCCGACATCCAGCGGATCCCGGTCCCCGGCGAACGCCGACAACCGCTCCACCTGGGCAACGAGTGCCTCGGCCGTCCTCGCCGACACCACCCACGGCACCACCGGCACCGGGACACCCACGACCTCTGCCGCCGCCTCGATCTCCGGAGCCTGCTCCAGGATCACGTGCGCGTTCGTACCACTGATCCCGAACGAGGACACCGCGGCACGCCGCGCCTCACCCGTCTCCGGCCACGCCACCGACTCCGTCAGCAGCTCCACCGCACCCGCCGACCAGTCGACGTGCGATGTCGGCTCGTCCACGTGGAGGGTACGGGGCAGCAGCCCGTGGCGCATGGCCTGCACCATCTTGATGACCCCGGCCACACCGGCCGCGGCCTGCGTGTGACCGATGTTCGACTTGATCGACCCGAGCAGCAGCGGCCGGCCCTCCGCCCGCCCCTGCCCATACGTCGCCAGCAGCGCCTGCGCCTCGATCGGGTCACCCAGCCGGGTGCCGGTCCCGTGCGCGTCGACGGCATCGATGTCCCCGGCGGTGACTCCCGCGTTCGCCAGCGCCTGCCGGATGACGCGCTGCTGCGAGGGCCCGTTCGGGGCCGTCAGACCGTTCGACGCACCGTCCTGGTTGACCGCTGAACCGCGCACGACAGCGAGCACGTGGTGCCCATTCCGCCGCGCGTCCGACAGCCGCTCCACCAGCACCATGCCGACGCCCTCGGACCACCCCGTACCGTCCGCCGCCTCGGCGAACGGCTTGCAACGGCCGTCGGGTGCCAGCCCGCGCTGGCGGCTGAATTCGATGAAGATGCCCGGGTCGGCCATGACCGTGACACCGCCGGCCAGCGCCATGGTGCACTCACCCTGACGCAGCGCCTGCACCGCGAGGTGAAGGGCCACCAGCGAGGACGAGCATGCCGTGTCCACCGTGACGGCAGGACCCTCAAGGCCGAAGGTGTACGACACCCGGCCGGACACCACGCTGGTCGCGCTGCCGGTCAGGGCGTTGCCCTCGAAGCCTTCGGGCAGCTGCGCCCCGGCCCCGTAGGCGGAGGACGACGCACCGGCGAACACACCGGTTGCACTCCCGCGCATGTCGGCGGGGTCGATACCCGCGTGTTCGAACGTCTCCCAGGCCGTCTCCAGCAGCAGCCGCTGCTGCGGGTCCATCCCCAGGGCCTCACGCGGCGAGATCCCGAAGAAGCCGGGGTCGAAGGCGCTCGCGCCGGTCAAGAAGCCACCATCGCGCACGGTGGTCAGCTGTTCGGCGGTTCCGTCCGATTCGAGGGCGTTCAGCCGGTCGGCATTCCATCCACGGTCGTCGGGGAAACCGGTGATCGCGTCACCGCCGTCGATGAGCAGCCGCCACAGGTCGTCGGGCGAGTTCACCTCGCCGGGGAATCGGCAGCTCATGCCGACGATCGCGATCGGGTCGTCGTCAGCGGCGGTGAGAAGCGCGCTCGCGATCTCTGGTACGACGACGCCCAGGATCTCGGTCAGCAGGAATCCGGCGAGCGCGGCAGGGGTGGGGTAGTCGAAGACGAGGGTCGCGGGAAGCCGGAGACCCGTCGCGGCATTCAGCCGGTTGCGCAGCTCCACCGCCGTCAGGGAGTCGACGCCCAGCTCCTTGAACTGCTTGTCGCCGTCGACCGTTTCAACACCGGCGTGGCCGAGCACGGAGGCCGCCTGGGTGCGTACGAGATCCAGCAGTTCCCGGTCGCGCTCCTGCGGGTCGAGTCCGGCGAGGCGCTGCCCCAGGGTGGACGAACCCGTCGCGACTGCGACCGGAGCCCGGCGTCGGCCGGAGGTGCGGACCAGTCCGCGGAACACTGCCGGCAGCGCACCTGCGGCGGCCTGCGCCTGAAGGGCCGTGAGATCCAGGCCGACCGGCACCAGCGCGGCCCGTGGGGAGGCCAGCGCGGCGTCGAGGAGGGCGAGTCCCTGCTCGTCCGCGAGCGGCAGGACGCCGGAGCGCACCATGCGGTCCACGTCGGAGCCGTCGAGTTGTCCGAGCATGCCGTCCGTGGTGGCCCAGGGGCCCCAGGCCAGCGAGGTGGCCGCCAGTCCCGCCCTGCGACGCTGCTGGGCGAGGCCGTCGAGGAAGGCGTTGGCTGCCGCGTAGTTCGCCTGACCGGGTCCGCCGAAGACGCCGGCTACGGAGGAGAACGTGACGAACATCGACAGGTCGAGGCCCGCGGTCAGTTCGTGCAGGTGGACCGCGCCGTCGACCTTGGGACGCAGCACGGTGTCGAGGCGCTCGCGCGTCATGGACGACACCACACCGTCGTCGAGGACACCTGCGGCGTGCACAACGCCGGTCAGCGGCCGGTCCTCCGGCACAGCCGCCAGAACAGCTGCCAGTTGGTCGCGGTCGGTGACGTCGCAGGCGGCCAGCACGACGTCGGCGCCGGCCTCGGTCAGTTCGGCGGCGAGCGCGGCGGCGCCGGCGGCCGATGCCCCGCGGCGGCCCGTCAGGACGAGGCTGCGTACACCGTGCTCGGCCACGAGATGGCGTGCCACCAGTCCACCGAGGGCGCCGGTCGCCCCGGTCACCAGGACCGTCCCGTGGCGCTCCACGGGTTCGGGCACGGTCAGGACGACCTTACCGACATGGCGTGCCTTGGCCAGGAAGCGGAACGCCTCCGGCGCCTGCCTCACATCCCAGGTGCGGATCGGCAGCGGCTTGAGCGCACCGCTGTCGAAGAGCGCGAGCACCTCGGCCATCAACTGGCCGATCCGCTCGGGGCCGGCCTCGATCAGGTCGAAGGCCTGGTAGTCCACGCCCGGGAAGGCCTCGGCGATCGCGTCCGCGTCACGGATGTCGGTCTTGCCCATCTCCATGAACCGGCCGCCACGCGGCAGCAGGCGCAGTGACGCGTCCACGAACTCCCGGGCGAGGGAGTCCAGGACGACGTCGACGCCGCGGCCTTCGGTGACGTCGAGGAACTGTCGTTCGAAGTCGAGTGTGCGCGAGGAGGCGATGTGCGCGTCGTCGAGTCCGAGCGAGCGCACCACGTCCCACTTGCCGCTGCTCGCTGTACCGAAGACCTCTGCACCCAGGTGCTGCGCGAGCTGCACGGCGGCCATGCCGACGCCACCGGCGGCGGCGTGGATGAGGACCGACTCGCCGGGCTGCAGCTGCCCCAGGTCCACGAGTGCGTAGTAGGCGGTCATGAAGACCACCGGAGCCGATGCCGCTTCGGTGAAGGACCAACCGTCCGGGATACGTGCCAGGGTGCGGCGGTCGGTCACCGCCACCGGTCCGAACGCGCCGGAGAACAGGCCCATCACTCGGTCGCCGGGCTCCAGGCCGGTGACGCCGGGGCCGGTCTCCAGGACGATGCCGGCGCCCTCGATGCCCATGGTGGCGTCACCGGGATACACGCCGAGTGCGATGAGCACATCGCGGAAGTTCAGGCCTGCGGCACGCATGCCGACCCGTACCGCCCCCGGGGCGAGGGGCTCGGCGACATCGAGGCAGTCGGCGAGCGCGAGGTTCTCGAAGGTGCCCTTCTCCGTGATGTCCAGGCGCCACGGTGTGTTCCCGGACGGCGGTACGAGGGTCTCCCCCGCCGAGAGACGGCCCAGCCGGGGTACGAACACGTCACCGGCACGGATGGCGAGCTGCGGCTCACCGGTGGCCAGTGCGGGAAGCAGTGCTGCGTGGGAGTCGTCGCGGGATTCGTCGAGGTCCACGAGGACCATCCGGCCGGGGTTCTCGGACTGCGCCGAACGGATCAGGCCCCAAGCCGCCGCGCCGGCCAGGTCGGACAGCTCGTCCTCCCCGGCGCGGGCCACGACCGCCCCGCAGGTAGCGACCACCAGCAAGGCGTCGGCGAAGCGGGGATCGGCCAGCCATTCCTGGACCAGCACGAGCAGCTCGTGCGCGCTCCGGCGCACATCGGACGCCAGGTCGTCGCCGGCCTCGGCGTGGTGGGTGACGAGGACGAGGTCGACGGCCGGGTCCACGGCGGCCAGGTCCGCGTACGGTTCGGCGCCCAGGGACACCGGCCAGTCCTCGCCGATCACGGCCCACCGGCGGGCGGGACCGTCCGACGGCAGCGGCGGCACGGAGAGAGGTGTCCAGTCAAGGTGGAACAACGCGTCCTGATCGGCTCCGGACGCCGCCAATTGCTCCGCGGTCACCGGACGCAGTACCAGCGACTCGACGTGGGCGACCGGGGAACCGGAACCGTCGGCGGCCAGGAGGCGGATACCCGACGCCGTGGGAGTGATCCGCACCCGCAGCACGGATGCGCCGACCGCGTACAGGGAGACACCGGACCAGGCGAACGGCAGACCGACCCCCGTTGCCTCGCCCCGGGATTCGCCGCCGCCGCTCAGCCCCATCGCGTGCAGGGCGGAGTCGAGCAGGGCGGGATGCAGACCGAACCGTTCGGCCTCTGCACCGTCGGGCAGCGCGACCTCGGCGAAGATCTCCTCGCCGCGACGCCATGCCGCCCGCAGCCCCTGGAACACGGGGCCGTAGCCGTAGCCGTTCTCGGCCAGACGCTCGTAGTGCCCGCCGACGGACACGGCGACGGCGTCGCGGGGCGGCCACTCGGCCAGCTCCGGGTCGTCGGTCTCGGCGCCGGCGGGGGCCAGCGCACCGGCCGCGTGCTGCTGCCACGGGAGGGCGTCATCCTCACCTTCGGCGGCCCGGGAGTACAGGGCAACGGAACGCTTGCCTTCCGCGTCCTGCGCACCCACCGTCAGTTGTACGTCGACTCCACCGTGCTCGGGAAGCACCAGCGGTGTCTGGAGCGTCAGCTCCTCGATGAGACCGCAACCGACATGTTCGCCGGCTTGCAGGACAAGTTCCACATAGGCCGTGCCCGGGAGCAGGACCGCACCCAGTACGGCGTGGTCGCCGAGCCACGGATGTGTCTGCAGCGACAGGCGACCGGTCATGATCAGCCCGTCCGCGTCGGCCCGCGTCATCGCAGCACCGAGCATCGGGTGTCCGACAGGGCGCAGTCCGAATGCGGATACGTCACCCGCCCACCGCGCTGCGGCGGCGGGCCAGTAGTGCTCACGCTGGAAGGCATACGTGGGCAGGTCGACGCGGCGGGCGCCGGTGCCGGCGAAGTACGCGGCCCAGTCGACGGACGTACCGCGCACGTGGAGTTCGGCAAGGGCGGTCACGAGCGTCAGCGCCTCGTCACGGTCCCTGCGCAGAGCCGGTACGAACGCCGAGTCCTCCACACAGTCCTGCCCCATCGCGGACAGCACACCGTCCGGGCCCAACTCCAGGAACGTGGCCACACCCTGGTCCTGGAGCGCACGCATCCCGTCGAGGAAACGCACCGCCTCACGGACGTGGCGCACCCAGTAGTCCGCCGAGCAGATCTCCTCGTCCGACACGACCCGACCGGACACGTTCGAGACGATGGCGATCTGCGGAGCGTTGAAGGTGAGGCCCTCGGCGACCGCACGGAACTCGTCCAGCATGGCGTCCATGCGCGGCGAGTGGAAGGCGTGGCTGACGCGGAGGCGCTTGGTCTTTCGGCCCTCCGAGCCGAAGTGGGCGGCGATCGCCAGAACCGCGTCCTCGTCACCCGACACCACCGTCGAAGACGGCCCGTTGAGCGCGGCGATCGAGACCGAGTCGCTCAGATGCGGAAGGACTTCGTCCTCCGTCGCCTGGAGCGAGACCATCGCCCCACCCGTCGGCAACGCCTGCATCAGCCGGCCCCGGGCCGCCACCAGCCTCGCCGCGTCCTCCAGCGACAACACCCCGGCCACATGCGCAGCCGACAACTCACCAATCGAATGCCCCAACAGATAGTCAGGCTTCACACCCCACGCCGACACCAGCCGGAACAACGCCACCTCAAGCGCGAACAACCCCGCCTGCGTGAACTCCGTCTGATCCAGCAGCTCACCACCGCCGAAGACCACCTCACGGACCGGCCGGTCCAGATGCCGGTCCAACTCCGCACACACCGCATCGAACGCATCCGCGAACACCGGATACGACTCGTACAGCTCACGGCCCATACCCGACCGCTGCGCACCCTGACCCGAGAACAACACCGCCGACTTACCCGACGCGACCGTGCCCCGAACCGTCCGATCGCCGATGACCACCGCACGGTGATTCATCGCCGCACGCGTCGTCACCAACGAGAACCCGACATCCACCGGATCCCGATCCCCGACGAACGCCGACAACCGCTCCACCTGGCCGGCCAGCCCCGCCTCGGACTTCGCCGACACCACCCACGGCACCACCGGCACCGGGACACCAACGGAGTCTTCCGCCGTCTCCACCTCAGGAGCCTGCTCAAGAATGATGTGCGCGTTCGTACCGCTGATCCCGAACGACGACACCCCCGCCCGACGCAGCTCACCCGTCTCCGGCCACGCCACCTGCTCAGTCAGCAACTCCACAGCGCCCATCGACCAGTCGACATGTGTGGACGGGCCGTCGACGTGCAGGGTCTGCGGCAGCACACCGTGCCGCATCGCCAGCACCATCTTGATAATCCCGGCCACGCCGGCAGCGGCCTGCGTGTGACCGATGTTCGACTTGATCGAACCCAGCAGCAGCGGCCGGTCCTCCGGCCGCCCCTGCCCGTACGTCGCCAGCAGGGCCTGCGCCTCGATCGGGTCACCCAGCGTCGTACCCGTACCGTGCGCCTCCACCACATCAACCTGCGTGGACTCCAGAGCCGCACTCGCCAGTGCCTGGCGGATCACCCGCTGCTGCGACGGACCGTTCGGCGCCGTCAGACCGTTCGACGCACCGTCCTGGTTCACCGCAGAGCCCCGCACCACCGCCAGCACCTCATGGCCATGACGCCGCGCGTCCGAGAGCCGCTCCACGAGGAGCATGCCCACGCCCTCACCCCAGCCGGTGCCGTCCGCCGCATCGGCGAACGCCTTGCACCGGCCGTCCACTGCGAGACCGCCCTGCCGGGAGAACTCCACGAAGGCACCCGGCATAGACATGACGGTCACACCACTGGCCAAGGCCATGGTGCACTCGCCCTCCCTCAGCGCCTGCGCCGCGAGATGCAGGGCAACCAGAGAAGAGGAGCACGCGGTGTCCACTGTCACCGCCGGGCCTTCGAGACCCAGGGTGTACGCGATGCGGCCGGACAGGACACTGGCAGAGCTTCCTGTGGCGCCGTACCCGACGACGGAGTCGCCCGCGCCGCCCAGGACGTAGCCGTAGTCCTGGCCGTTGGTTCCGGTGAATACACCGACCCGGTTGCCCTTGAGGGAGGTCGGGTCGATGCCCGCACGCTCGAAGACCTCCCATGACGCCTCAAGGAGCAGTCGCTGCTGCGGGTCCATGGCCAGTGCCTCACGCGGCGAGATCCCGAAGAAGCCGGGGTCGAACTGCGCGGCATCGTGCAGGAATCCACCCTCGGAGACGTAGGACGTGCCCACGTTCTGGGGATCCGGATCGTAGAGCGCGCTCACGTCCCAGTTACGGTCCTCCGGGAAGCCGGAGATGCCGTCTCCCCCGGACTCGAGCAGAGTCCACAGCTCCTCGGGTGACGCGACGCCACCGGGGAACCGGCAGCTCATGCCGACGATGACGATGGGGTCCTCGGCGTACTCCCTGGTCACTGCGGCCGTGTGCAGGGCCTCCGGGGTCTCGCCGAACACCTCCGTGCGGACGTGGTCCGCCAGCACCGTCGGGGTCGGGTAGTCGAAGATCAGCGTCGAGGGCAGGGACAGGCCGGTAGCCGCAGTCAGCCTGTTGCGCAGCTCGACGGCGGTGAGTGAGTCGAAGCCGAGTTGCTGGAACGCTCGGTCGGCGGGGACCTCTTCGGCGCTTCGGTGTCCCAGTACGGCAGCGGCCTCACGGCGGACGAGGTCGAGCAGTTCCGCGTCGCGCTCCGGTGTGGAGAGACTTGCCAGGTGCTGCTTGAATGCGGAACTCTCGGCCAGACCCTCTGCGGGGCCCTCGGCGCGCTCAAGGATCTGCCGCACTTCGGGCAGGCCGGCGAGGAGCGGGCTCGGCCGCAGGGCCGTGAACGCGGGTGCGAAGCGTTCCCAGTCCACGTCGGCGACCGCCACGTGCACGTCGTTCTCGGCCAGCGCCCGATGGAGTGCGGTGATCGCGGTGGCCGGCGGCATCGTGGGCAGTCCACGTCGCCGCAGTTCGGCTTCGCCGATCTCCTCGATCATGCCGCCCTGGCCCCAGGGGCCCCAGCTGATGGAGGTGGCGGTCAGGCCGCGGGCCCGTCGTCGCTCGGCCAGCGCGTCGAGGTGCGCGTTGGCCGCCGCATACGCCGCGTGGCCGCCGCTGCCCCAGACAGCGCTGATCGACGAGAACAGCACGAACGCGTCCAGCGACCGGTCACCGAAGACCGCGTCAAGGTTCTCCGCACCCACCACCTTCGCACGCAGCACACCCGTGAACTCCTCCGCGGTCATACCGACCAGCCCGGTCATCTGACCGACACCCGCCGCATGGAACACCGCGCGCACCGGGTCCCCGGCCGCTTCGACCTCCTCCACAAGCGCCGCCACAGCATCCCGGTCACTCACATCACACGCCACCACCACAACCTCGGCGCCCAGCCCCTCCAACTCCGAGACCAACCCCGCCGGAGCCGAACCACCACGACTCACCAGCACCACACGACCGGCACCCTCACCCACCACCCACCGAGCCACATGCCCACCCAACGCACCCGAACCACCCGTCACCAACACCGTCCCACCAACCACCACACCCGCACCCGCACCCGCACCCGGAGCACGGACCACACGCCGCCCGAACACACCCGAACCCCGCACCGCAACCTGATCCTCACCACCCGAACCAGCCAACACCCCACACAACCGGCCCAACACCCGCTCATCCACCACCCCCGGCACATCAACCAACCCACCCCACACCCCAGGCAACTCCAACCCAGCCACCCGCCCCAGACCCCACACCTGAGCACCCAACGGATCCACCACACCATCCGCACGCCCCACCGACACCGCACCACTCGTCACACACCACAACCGCACCGGCACATCCACACCCGCCAACGCCTGCACCAACCCCAACGTCCCCAACCCGTCCAACAACGACACCACACCCGAAACCCCAACCAAACGCTCCCCCAACACCCCACCATCAACCACCCCGTCAACCACCAACAACCCCGCACCACGACCCACCAACCCCGACACCACCGGGCCATCCACCCCACCCGGAGCACACACCACCAACCAACCACCCACAAGCGACTCCGACACCACACCAGCAACCGACTTCCACACCACCCGATAACGCCAGGAATCCGCGGTGGAGAGTTCACGCGACTGGCGACGCCAGGACGAGAGAACAGGCATGACCTCGCGGAGGGACCCGATGTCGGCCGAGTCCAGCGTCCGGGCCAGGGCGTCGAGGTCACCGCTCTCGACGGCATCCCAGAAGCGGCGGTCCGACGCCGAGCCGTAAGTGTCGTCGGTCACGAGGGCGACCGGGGCGGTGTCGGGCCAGTAGCGCTCGTGCTGGAAGGCGTACGTCGGCAGCTCCACCTGGACGGCACCGGAAGGAGCGAAGTACGCGTCCCACGCGATGTGCACTCCACGCACATGTGCCTCGGCGAGAGCCCCCACCAGCGACTGTGTGGCGTCGCGGTCCTTACGGAGCGCCGACAGGAAAGCGGTGCCCTCGGCAGTGACACAGTCCTGTCCCAGGGCAGAGAGCACACCGTCCGGACCCAGCTCCAGGAACGTGGCCACGCCCTGGTCCTGGAGGGCACGCATCCCGTCCAGGAAACGCACCGCCTCACGGACATGGCGCACCCAGTAGTCCGCCGAGCAGATCTCCTCGTCCGACACGACCCGACCGGACACGTTCGAGACGATGGCGATCTGCGGAGCGTTGAAGGTGAGTCCCTCGGCGACCGCACGGAACTCATCCAGCATCGCGTCCATGCGCGGCGAGTGGAAGGCGTGGCTGACGCGGAGGCGCTTGGTCTTTCGGCCCTCCGCCCCGAAATGCGCGGCGATCGCCAGAACCGCGTCCTCGTCACCCGAAACCACCGTCGAAGACGGCCCGTTGAGCGCGGCGATCGAGACCGAGTCGCTCAGATGCGGAAGGACTTCGTCCTCGGTCGCCTGGAGCGAGACCATCGCCCCACCCGCCGGCAACGCCTGCATCAGCCGGCCCCGGGCCGCCACCAGCCTCGCCGCGTCCTCCAGCGACAACACCCCGGCCACATGCGCAGCCGACAACTCACCGATCGAATGCCCCAACAAGAAGTCCGGCTTCACACCCCACGCCGACACCAACCGGAACAACGCCACCTCAAGCGCGAACAGCCCCGCCTGCGTGAACTGCGTCTGATCCAGCAGCTCACCACCCTCGAACACCACCTCACGGACCGGCCGGTCCAGATACCGGTCCAACTCCGCACACACCACATCGAACGCATCCGCGAACACCGGATACGACTCGTACAGCTCACGGCCCATACCCGACCGCTGCGCACCCTGACCCGAGAACAACACCGCCGACCGGCCTTCGACCACCTCGCCCCGCACGGTCCGGTCACCGATCAGCACCGCACGATGCTCCAACGCCGCACGCGTCGTCACCAACGAGAACCCGACATCCACCGGATCCCGATCCCCGACGAACGCCGACAACCGCTCCACCTGCGCCGAAAGACCCGCCTCGGACTTCGCCGACACCACCCACGGCACCACCGGCAACACGACACCGGCCGCGTTGTCCACCACGGCTTCGGTCTCCAGGGCCTGCTCCAGGACCACGTGCGCGTTCGTGCCACTGATCCCGAACGACGACACCCCCGCCCGGCGCGCCTCACCCGTCTCCGGCCACGCCACCGACTCCGTCAGCAGCTCCACCGCACCCGCCGACCAGTCCACCTGCGACGACGGACCGTCCACATGCAGCGTCCGCGGCACCACACCGTGCCGCATCGCCATCACCATCTTGATCACACCGGCCACACCCGCAGCAGACTGCGTGTGACCGATGTTCGACTTGATGGAACCGAGCAGCAGCGGCCGGTCCTCCGGCCGCCCCTGCCCGTACGTCGCCAGCAGGGCCTGCGCCTCGATCGGGTCACCCAGCCGGGTGCCCGTGCCATGGCCCTCCACGACGTCCACCTGGGTGGGGGACAGCCTGGCACTGGCCAGCGCCTGGCTGATCACTCGCTGCTGCGCGGGGCCGTTCGGCGCCGTCAGACCGTTCGATGCACCGTCCTGGTTCACCGCAGAGCCCCGGACCACCGCCAGGACCTGATGACCGTTACGTCGTGCGTCGGACAGCCGCTCCAGCAGGAGCATCCCCACGCCCTCGCCCCAGCCCGTGCCGTCTGCGGCCTCGGCGAACGCCTTGCATCGGCCGTCGGCCGCCAGGCCCCGCTGCCGGGAGAATTCCACGAAGACGCCGGGGTTGGACATGACGGTGACGCCGCCGGCCAGCGCCTGCGTGCACTCGCCGGAGCGCAGCGCCTGGATCGCCCAGTGCATGGCGACGAGCGACGACGAGCACGCCGTGTCCACCGTCACGGCCGGGCCCTCCAGACCCAGCGTGTACGAGACCCGGCCGGACAGCACCGAGGTGACATCCCCGGTCAGCGCGTGCCCGTCCGAGCCGGGCGACGCTGCCATACCGATGCCGTACCCCTGGGTGGAGGCGCCGATGAAGACGCCCGTACGGCTGCCGCGTACGGAGAGCGGGTCGATGCCCGCACGCTCGAACGCCTCCCACGACGTCTCCAGCAGCAGCCGCTGCTGCGGGTCCATCGCCAGCGCCTCACGCGGCGAGATCCCGAAGAGGCCCGGATCGAAGTCGGCGGCGTCGTAGAGGAATCCGCCCTCGTTCGCGTACGAAGTACCCGGGTGCGCGAGGTCGGGGTCCGGGTCGTACAGCTTTTCGAGGTCCCAGCCCCGGTCTGCGGGGAACCCCGCGATGGCGTCACCGCCGGAGGCCACCAGGTCCCACAGCTGCTCCGGGGAGCGCACATCGCCCGGGTAGCGGCAGCTCATCGCGACGATCGCGATGGGGTCCGCTTCGCCGGACTCGACATGGCGAAGTCGCTGGCGAGTCTGCTGGAGCTCACCGACCACCTTGGTCAGGTACTCGCGCAGCTTCTCTTCGTCCGCCATCAGTACATCGCTCCCGTGAGTCGTACAGGAAAATTCATGCTTGTCACGTCAAGAGATCCCGAGGTCGTTGTCGATCAAGTCGAACAACTCCTCGTTCGTCGCGGACTCGTAGCGCTCCGCGCTGCTGTCCCGGTCGGCAGGCCCGTTCGCCTCGTTGAGCTTGGACAACAGGGATTCCAGGCGCATGACCACGCGCATCCGGCCGATGTCGTCGTGCGCGCGGGCGGCGAGAACCTGTTCCAGCCGGTCGAGTTCCTCGCCGGGTGGCAGATCGCCTTCCGCGTCCTGCAGGATTTCCGCCTGCAGATGGCGTGCGAGTGCGGTCGGCGTCGGGTGGTCGAAGACGGACGTCGCCGGAAGGCGCAGCCCGGTCGCGGTGTTGAGCCGGTTGCGCAGTTCGACCGCGGTGAGTGAATCGAAGCCGAGTTCCCTGAAGGCCCGGCCCGCTTCGACGCCCTTGGGCGTCGCGTGTCCGAGCACGGTCGCCGCGTGGCCGCGCACCAGATCCAGCAGGAGCTGTGCCCGGTCGGCCTCGGAGAGCACGATCAGCTCCGCGCGCAGGGCCGGGGCGGTCTCCGTCTGGTCGGCCGGTTCCACCGCGTCCCCGATGGCCGCTGCCACCTGCGGGATGTCGGCGATCAGGGGGCGGGCGCGCGCCATGGTGAAGACCGGCGCGAAGCGTTCCCAGTCGACGTCGGCGACCACCACGGTGGTGTCGTCGTGATCCAGGGCCTGCCGGAGCGCGGCGATGCCCGACGCGGGCTGGATGAGACGTACGCCCTGCCGGTCGAGGAGGATCTTGGCGTCGTCGCTCACCATTCCGCCACCGGCCCACGGCCCCCAGGCCACGGACAGGGCCGGCACGCCCTCGGCACGCCGTTGTTCGGCGAGCGCGTCGGCGTAGGCGTTGGCAGCCGCGTAGGCCCCGTGGTCTCCGACACCCCAGACGGCCGAGACCGAGGAGAAGTAGATGACCGCGTCGAGGTTGTCGTGGTCGATCAGTTCGTCGAGGTACCGGGCTCCGGCGACCTTGGCGGCGGCGATGTCCGCGAACATGTCGTCGTCCGTCACCGTCAGCGAGGCGAGCTTGCCGACTCCTGCCGCGTGCACGACGGTACGCACCGTGTCCCCGGCGGCAGAGAGCCGTTCCAGCAGGCCGGCCACCGCAGCCCGGTCGGTCACGTCGCACGCGGCGACGGTGACCCTGCTGCCCAGCTTCTCCAGCTCGGCGACCAGTTCAGTGGCTCCTGAAGCCTTGTCACCTCTACGGCTCGTGAGGACGACGTGCTCGGCTCCCTCAGTGGCCAGCCACCGCGCGACGTGCCCGCCCAGCGCACCGGTTCCGCCGGTGATGAGCACGGTGCCGGACGGCTTCCAGGACCGTGCGGGCGCCGATCCGTCCGGTGGCGCGGGCAGCACCCGTCGGGCGAGCACCCCCGTGCCACGTACCGCCAGTTGGTCCTCGCCGTCCGTGCCCGCGAGGGCGGCCACCAAGCGGTTCAGTGCGCGGGCGTCCACCTCTTCCGGCAGGTCGACGAGACCGCCCCACACCTTGGGGTGCTCCAACGAGGCGACCCGTCCCAGGCCCCAGGTCTGTGCCTGCACCGGCCGGGCGAGGACGTCGGATCGCCGGACGGACACGGCGGTCCGGGTGGCGCACCACAGCGGCGACTCCAGCTCCAGCCAGGTCATCGCCCGCAGAAGGGCCAGAACGGCGAACGAACCGGACGGCAGCACGCTGTGCACGGGATGGGCGCGCTCGTCGAAGGACAGCAGCGACAGCACGCCGGAGAGGCTTCCGTGGTCGTCGATGGTCTCGCGCAGCCGGTCGCCGATCGTGGTGACGTCGTCCAGTCCGCCGTCCACGGGCAGAACCACGACGCTTGCCCCGTGGTCGCGCAAGGAGCTCACGCAGTCTGCGACGATCGGTTCGTCGGTGCTTCCCGTGGGAACCGCGAGCACCCAAACGCCGGAGAGCGCGGGCTCGGTCGTGTCGTCGATGGGCTTCCAGGTCACGCGGTACCGCCAGGACCCGACCGACAAGCTTTCGCTGCGATTGCGGTGCCACTGGGACAGGGCGGGCAGCATGCTCGCGAGGGACGGCGTGCCGGTCTCTCCGACATCGAGCGTCCTGGCCAGGGTGTCGACGTCACCGCGTGCGACGACGTCCCAGAACTCGGCGTCGATCGGATTCCGCGTGCCGGCAGGTCCACCGACCGGGACGAGCGGTGCGCTCGGCCAGTACCGCTCGTGCTGGAAGGCGTACGTGGGCAGGCCGATGCGGCGGGCGCCGGTGCCGGCGAAGTACGCGGCCCAGTCGACGGACGTACCGCGTACGTGGAGCTCCGCGAGGGCGGTGACGAGCGTCAGCGGCTCGTCGCGGTCCCTGCGCAGAGCCGGTACGAACGCCGAGTCCTCGACACAGTCCTGTCCCATCGCGGACAGCACACCGTCCGGACCCAACTCCAGGAACGTGGCCACGCCCTGGTCCTGGAGGGCACGCATCCCGTCGAGGAAACGCACCGCCTCACGGACGTGGCGCACCCAGTAGTCCGCCGAGCAGATCTCGTCGTCCGACACGACCCGACCGGTCACATTGGACACAACCATGGTCTCGGGCCGGTGGAAGGTGAGGCCTTCGGCGACCGTGCGGAACTCGTCCAGCATCGCGTCCATGCGCGGCGAGTGGAAGGCGTGGCTGACGCGGAGGCGCTTGGTCTTACGGCCCTCCGCCCCGAAATGCGCGGCGATCGCCAGAACCGCGTCCTCGTCACCCGACACCACCGTCGAAGACGGCCCGTTGAGCGCGGCAATCGACACACCGTCGGTCAGCAGCGGAAGGACTTCGTCCTCGGTCGCCTGGAGCGAGACCATCGCCCCACCGGCCGGCAACGCCTGCATCAGACGGCCCCGGGCCGCCACCAGCCTCGCCGCGTCCTCCAGCGACAGCACCCCGGCCACATGCGCAGCCGACAACTCACCGATCGAATGCCCCAACAAGAAGTCCGGCTTCACACCCCACGCCGACACCAACCGGAACAACGCCACCTCAAGCGCGAACAGCCCCGCCTGCGTGAACTGCGTCTGATCCAGCAGCTCACCGCCGCCGAAGACCACCTCACGGACCGGCCGGTCCAGATGCCGGTCCAACTCCGCACACACAGCATCAAACGCATCCGCAAACACCGGGTAGGACTCGTACAGCTCACGACCCATACCCGACCGCTGCGCACCCTGACCCGAGAACAACACCGCCGACCGGCCTTCGACCACCTCGCCCCGCAGGGTCCGGTCACCCATCAGCACCGCACGATGCTCCAACGCCGCCCGCGTCGTCACCAACGAGAACCCGACATCCACCGGATCCCGATCCCCGACGAACGCCGACAACCGCTCCACCTGGGCAACGAGCGCCTCGGCCGTCCTCGCCGACACCACCCACGGCACCACCGGCACCGGGACACCCACGGCCTCTGCCGCCGCCTCGATCTCCGGAGCCTGCTCCAGGATCACGTGCGCGTTCGTGCCACTGACACCGAACGACGACACCCCCGCCCGGCGCGCCTCACCCGTCTCCGGCCACGCCACCGACTCCGTCAGCAGCTCCACCGCACCCGCCGACCAGTCCACCTGCGGCGTCGGCTCGTCGACGTGGAGGGTACGGGGCAGCACACCGTGCCGCATCGCCATCACCATCTTGATGACCCCGGCCACACCCGCCGCGGCCTGCGTGTGACCGATGTTCGACTTGATCGACCCGAGCAGCAGCGGCCGGCCCTCCGCCCGCCCCTGACCGTACGTCGCCAGCAGCGCCTGCGCCTCGATCGGGTCACCCAGCCGCGTGCCGGTCCCGTGTCCGTCGACCGCGTCGACCTGCGCCGGCTCCAGACCCGCCGAGGCGAGTGCATGCCGGATGACGCGCTGCTGGGCCGGTCCGTTCGGCGCCGTCAGACCGTTCGACGCACCGTCCTGGTTCACCGCTGAACCGCGGACGACGGCCAGCACCTCGTGACCGTTGCGCCGGGCGTCCGACAGCCGCTCCATGAGCAGCATCCCGACGCCCTCGCCCCAGCCCGTGCCATCCGCAGCGTCGGCGAAAGACTTGCAGCGACCGTCCGAAGCCAGCGCTCCCTGCCTGCTGAACTCCACGAACGCCGCCGGTGTCGACATGACCGTCACTCCCCCGGCCAGGGCCAGCGAGCACTCCCCCGCCCGCAGTGCCTGGATCGCCAGGTGGAGCGCGACGAGCGAGGACGAGCACGCCGTGTCCACGGTCACCGCCGGCCCTTCCAGGCCGAAGGTGTACGAGAGCCGGCCCGAGACGACACTCGCGGCGTTGCTGGTGGCCAGCGAGCCCGTTGAGGCGTCCGGGGAGCCGAGGAGGACCGTGGCGTAGTCCTGGCCGTTGGTCCCCGTGAACACGCTGGTGCGGGTGCCGCGCACCGAGGCCGGGCTGATGCCGGCCCGCTCGAAGGTCTCCCACGAGGTTTCGAGCAGCAGCCGCTGCTGCGGGTCCATCGCCAGCGCCTCACGCGGCGAGATCCCGAAGAAGCCGGCGTCGAAGTCCGTGGCGTCGTGGACGAAGCCGCCTTCGTCCCCGTAGGTGGTGCCGGGGCGTTCCCGGTCGTCGCTGTACAGCCGGCCGAGGTCCCAGCCCCGGTCGGCGGGGAATTCCGCGATGGCGTCGCGGCCGTTGGCGACCAGGTCCCACAGGTCGTCGGGGGATCGGACGCCGCCCGGGTAGCGGCAGCTCATGCCGACGATCGCGATGGGGTCGTCGTCGGTGCGGAGAGGAGCGGGGGCAGGGGCGGGGGCCCCGGTATTCGCGCCCCCGAGCAGCGGTGCCAGCAGGCCCGTGGCGATGTGGGCCGGTGTCGGGTGGTCGAACACGAGGGTCGCGGGCAGGTCCAGTCCGGTCGCCCTGTTCAGCCGGTTCCGGAGCTCGATGGCGGTCAGGGAGTCGAAGCCCAGGTCGCGGAAGGCCCGGTCGGCGGGGACAGCTTCGGCCGACGGGTGACCGAGTACGGCTGCGGCCTCGGCCCTGACCAGGTCGAGCAGTTCCCGGTCGCGTCCGGTCGCGGAGAGTTCGGTCAGCCGGGCGCGCAGCGCCGCCGAGGCCTCCGTCCCGGCGTTGCCGGCCTCGGACGGGTTGCTCCGCAGGGCTTCGGCTGCTTCCGGGATGTCACCGATCAGCGGCCTGGGGTGCGCCAGCGTGAACGCGGGCGCGAAGAGGGACCAGTCGATGTCCGCGACGGTCAGGCACGTCTCGCCCGTCTCGACCGCCCGTACGAGCGCGCCGATGGCCAGCTCCGGGTCCATGCCCGTGAGCCCGCGGCGGGCGAGCATGTCCTGGGCCGCGCTGTCGGCCATGCCGCCACCGGACCAACCGCCCCAGGAGACCGACGTGGCGGGAAGCCCGCGGCTGCGCCGGTACTCCGCCAGGCCGTCCAGGTAGGCGTTGCCCGCCGCGTAGGCGCCCTGTCCGGCGGCGCCCCACACTCCGGCGCCCGAGGCGAACAGAATGAACGCCTCGGGTGTCCCGCCCGATTCCGTCCCGAAGAGGCTGTCGAGGTTCGCGGCGCCGGCCACCTTGGCGGCGACGGCGTCCGCGACGTCCGCGGGATCCGATTCGGCAAGCCCGGCCGTCACGGTCACCCCGGCTGCGTGGACGACCGTCCCGATGGGTCGGCCGTCCGCTTCCTGCACCTGGTCCACGAGCGCGGCGAGTGCGTCACGGTCGGCGACGTCACAGGACGCGATCGTCACCCGGGCGCCCAGCGCGGCGAGTTCGTCGTGGAGTGCGGCGGCGCCTTCGGCGGCGGGTCCGCGCCGGCCGGTGAGCACGAGGTGCTCCACACCCTCGCGGGCGAGGTGGCGCGCGACGTGCGCGCCCAGCGCACCCGTCCCGCCGGTGATGAGCGCGGTTCCACGCGGGTTCCACGGCGCGGACGCGGCGGGTGCCGGGGCGCGTACGAGCCGGCGCCCGAACACGCCGCCCTGCCGCAGGGCGACCTGGTCCTCTCCGACGGGCCCGGCCAGCACGCCGCGCAGTCGCGCCCACGCCCGGGAGTCGAGGGTGTCCAGGTCCGCCGGAAGATCGATGAGGCCGCCCCAGCGCTCGGCGCGCTCCAGGCCGAACACCCGGCCCAGGCCCCAGGTCTGTGCCTGCACGGCGCCTGCGGGGGCCTCGGACCGCCCGATGGACACGGCGCCGCGGGTCACGCACCACAGTGGTACGTCCTCGTCCAGGTCCATGACGGCCTGGATCAGCGCCAGCAGGGCGCAGAGCCCGCCCGGCAGCACCGGATGGCTGCGGTCCGCTTCCTCGTCCAGCGCGAGCAGTGACACGATCCCGGCAAGCGGGCCGCTGTCGGTGAGCGCGTCGTTCAGGGCGCGCGCGACCGTGACCCGGTCGTTCCCGTCCGTGGTGATCAGGAGTCGTGCGACATCGGCGCCGCCCGCTGCCAGCTCGCGCCCGACAGCGGTCACCGCCTCGTCCCCGGCCCGGTCCGCGGGGACGGCGAGGAGCCAGGTTCCGGTGGGGGCGGCCGCGGGGGCGGGCGTCAGCGGCTTCCAGGTGACGCGGTAGCGCCAGGCGTCGACGGTCGACTCGTCCCTGTGCCGCCGCCGCCACGACGACAGGACGGGAAGCAGATCGGCGAGCGAGGACCGCATGTCCTCCTCGACGCCGAGTGCCTCGGCCAGGGCCCGGGAATCGCCGCCCTCGACGGCTTCCCAGAAGCGGGCCTGAGCCGGATCCTGGACCACGTGCTCCTCGGGGCCGCCCGGCTGCCGGAGCTGGGGCCGCGGCCAGAACTCCTGGTGCTGGAAGGCGTACGTCGGCAGGTCGACCCGGCGGGCGGCGGTCCCCTCGAAGTAGGAGGCCCAGTCGACGTGCGGACCGCGCACATGCAGTTCCGCCATCGCACGGAGCAGTGTCTGCGGCTCGTTCCTGTTCCGGCGCAGGGCGGGCACGCAGGCGTGCCCCTCGCCGTCCAGGCACTCCTGCGCCATGCCGGACAGCACGCCGTCCGGGCCGAGTTCGAGGAACGTCGTCACGCCCTGGTCCTGGAGACTTCGCGTCCCGTCGAGGAAGCGGACGGTCTGGCGTAGGTGACGTACCCAGTACTCCGGGTCGCTCAGCTCACCGGGCTCGGCGATCCGGCCGGTGACGTCGGAGACGATGGCGATCCCGGCCGGATGGAAGGCGAGCCCCGCGGCCACCGTACGGAACTCGTCGAGCGCGGCGTCCATGTGCGGGGAGTGGAACGCGTGGCTGACCCGCAGCCGCTTGGTCTTGCGGCCCTCCGCACCGAAATGCGCGGCGATCGCCAGGACCGCGTCCTCATCACCCGAAACCACCGTCGATTGCGGCCCGTTGAGCGCCGCGATCGACACACGTTCGCCCAGCAGGGGGAGGACCTCGTTCTCGGTCGCCTGCAGGGACACCATGGCGCCGCCGGCCGGCATGGCCTGCATCAGACGGCCCCGGGCGGCGACCAGTGTCGCCGCGTCCTCCAGCGAGAGCACGCCTGCCACGTGGGCGGCGGACAGCTCACCGATGGAGTGGCCCATCAGGAAGTCGGGGGTGACACCCCACGACGAGACCAGCCGGAACAGCGCGACCTCGAAAGCGAAGAGTCCGGCCTGTGTGAACTGCGTCCGGTCCAGCAACTCCCCGCCATCGAAGACGGCTTCGCGTACCGACCGGTCGAGATGGGGGTCCAGCTCCGCGCATACGGCGTCGAAGGCGTCCTTGAACGTCGGATACGCCTCGTACAGCTCGCGGCCCATGCCCGGCCACTGCGATCCCTGGCCCGGGAACAGCACCGCCAGCCGGCCGTCCACCGCCGAGCCCCGCACCACACCGGCGGACGGCCGTCCGGCCGCCAGCGCGTTCAGGCCCTCGAGCAGTCCGTCGCGGCCGTCCGCGAGCACTACCGCGCGCTGGGCCAGTGCCGCCCGGCCGGTGGCCAGGGAGAAACCGACGTCCAGCGCGCCGGACGCCTGCGTGCCCACCGCGTCCATGTGGCCGGCCAGAGCGCCCGCCTGCGCCTCGAGCGCACCGGGGCCGACTGCGGCCGAGAGCAGCCACGGCACGACCGGAGACTTCCGCGCCGGTGTGGCTCCGCTCTCCGCTGCCACCACGGGCGGCTGTTCGAGGATGACGTGCGCGTTGGTGCCACTGACACCGAAGGACGACACGCCGACGCGCCGCGGTTCGCCCGTCTCGGGCCATTCCCGCTGCTCGGTCAGCAGCCGGACGTCGCCGGACTCCCAGTCCACCTGCGGCGTCGGCTCGTCCACATGCAGCGTCCGCGGCAGCACACCGTGCCGCATCGCCAGCACCATCTTGATCACACCGGCCACACCGGCCGCGGCCTGCGTGTGACCGATGTTCGACTTCAACGACCCCAGCCACAGCGGCCGCCCGTCCGCCCGCCCCTGACCGTACGTCGCCAGCAGCGCCTGCGCCTCGATCGGGTCACCCAGCGTCGTACCCGTACCGTGCGCCTCCACCGCGTCGATCCGCTCCGGTGCGAGCCGTGCGTTGGCCAGTGCCTGCCGGATGACGCGCTGCTGGGACGGACCGTTGGGCGCCGTCAGACCGCTGCTGGCCCCGTCCTGGTTCACGGCGGAGCCGCGGACCACGGCCAGCACGTCGTGTCCCAGCCGGAGGGCGTCGGACAGCCGCTCCACCACGAGGACACCGGCGCCCTCGGCCCAGCCGGTGCCGTCCGCGCTCGCCGCGAAGGACTTGCAGCGGCCGTCGAAGGACAGACCGCGCTGGCGTGAGAAGTCCACGAATGTTCCGGGGGTCGCCATGACGCTCACACCGCCGGCCAGGGCCATGGTGCACTCGCCCGACCTCAGCGCCTGCACCGCGAAGTGCAGGGCGACCAGGGACGAGGAGCACGCCGTGTCGACGGTCACCGCGGGCCCTTCCAGGCCCAGCGTGTACGACACCCGGCCGGACAGGACACTGCCCGAGTTGCCCGTGCCCAGGTAACCCTCCACACCGTCGGGCAGGGAGTGCAGCGTGCTGATGTAGTCGTGGTACATCAGACCGGCGAACACGCCCGTCCGGCTGCCCTTCAAGGACGTCGGGTCGATCCCCGCGCGTTCGCACGCTTCCCACGAGACTTCGAGGAGCAGGCGCTGCTGCGGGTCCATCGCCAGCGCCTCACGCGGCGAGATCCCGAAGAAACCGGGGTCGAACGCCCCTGCCTCATGCAGGAATCCGCCCTCACGGACGTACGACGTACCGGACCGGTCCGGGTCGGTGTCGAACACTCCGTCGATGTCCCAGCCCCGGTTGGTGGGGAACGGGGAGATGCCGTCCCCGCCCGAGGCGACCAGGTCCCACAGCTTCTCGGGGCTCGTCACCCCGCCCGGGTAGCGGCAGCTCATGCCCACGATCGCGATGGGCTCCCGCTCCCGGTCCTCCATCTCCCGCAGCCGACGGCGAGTCTCGCGCAGGTCCGCCGCGGCCCGCTTGAGGTAGTCGAGGAACTTCTCCTCGTTCGCCATGGGGTGTCACTCCTTGCAAAGGGTCGGTCGGGAAGGGGCGGGGCGGTCGGACGGGGGCTGTCAGGAGGATTCGAGCTCGTCGTCCAGCAGGTCGAAGAGTTCGTCCGCCGTGGCCTCCTCGATGCTCCGGACCGAGCCGTGCCCGTCGGAGCCGTCGCCGTCGTGCCAGCCGGACATCAGCCCGCGCAGCCGTTCGGTCACCTTGACGCGGTCGGCGTCGTCGGCCGGCACGTCGGCGAGCGTGGCCTCCAGCCGGTCCAGTTCGGCGAGCAGCGAGAGGGCCGACACCGTTCCGTCGCCGACGAGTTCGTCCCGCAGGTACAGGGCGAGCGCCTCGGGGGACGGATGGTCGAAGACAAGCGTCGAGGGCAGCCGCAGCCCGGTCAGGGTGTTGAGCCGGTTGCGCAGTTCCACGGCGGTGAGCGAGTCGAAGCCGATCTCGAGGAAGCCCCTCGTGACGACGACGGCCGCGGAAGAGCTGTGGCCCAGTACGTCGGCGATCGCTGTGCGCAGCGTGTCGAGAAGAATGCCGGTGCGCTCCGCCCCGCCCGCCGCGGTGAGCCGTTCCTTGAGCACCGTGGCGGCTTCGGCCGTCCGGCCGCTCCTCTCCGCCGTGGGCCTGGTGGGCAGCCGGATCAGACCGCGCAGCAGCGGAGGCATCGCGTCGGCGCGTATCTGTGCGGTGTCGGTGCTCAGCCGGGTCGGCATGAGGGCCGGGTGGTCTGTCGTGCGGGCGAGGTCGAACAGATCGATTCCCTGTTCCTGGGACAGCGGTACGAGTCCGGAGCGGGCCATGCGGGCGATGTCGGCGGCGTCCATCCGGCCGGCCATGCCGCTCTCGGCCCACGGCCCCCAGGCCAGGGCGGTCGCGGGCAGACCGCGGGCGTGCCGGTGCTGGGCAAGGCCTTCCAGGAAGGCGTTGGCAGCGGCGTAGTTGGCCTGCCCCGGGCCGCCGAAGGTGCCGGCCGCGGAGGAGAAGAGGATGAACTCCGCCAGGTCCCACCGCTCGGTCAACTCGTGCAGATTCCAGGCAGCGTCGACCTTGGGCCGCAGTACGGCGGCGAGTCGCTGCGGGGTCAGGGATGCCACGACGCCGTCGTCCACCACGCCCGCGGCATGAACGACCGAGGTCAGCGGGTGCGCTGCGGAGATGCCGTCGAGTACGCCGGCCAGTGCCGCCCGGTCGGCGGCATCGCAGGCCGCGAAGGTGACGTGCACGCCTGCTTGTGTCAGCTCCGCGGCCAGTTCCGCGGCGCCCGGTGCGGCCGCGCCACGGCGGCCGACCAGCAGCATGTGGCGCGCACCGCGCTCGGCGAGGCGGCGTGCCACCAGGCCGCCCAGCACTCCGCCGGCACCCGTGACCAGTACGGTTCCGTCCGGGTCGACGTCGCCGGACCGGGTGGGCTCGGTGGCCTCCACCCGGTTCAGGACCGGGGCGTAAACCTGTCCGGCTCGCAGGGCCAGTTGCGGCTCGCCGGTGGCGACGGCCGTGGCGAGGTTGCGGGCCGACAGGTCGGTCTCGTCGAGGTCGACCAGGACGAACCTGCCGGGCGCCTCCGACTGCACGGAGCGCAGCAGGCCCCAGACCGCTGTCTGCGCGGGGTCCGGTACGTCCTCCCCGTCGACGGAGACCGCACCACGTGTCGCGACGACCATCAGGACGTCGGTGAACCGGTCGTCGCACAGCCAGGTCCGGACGGTGGCCAGGACATCGGCCGTGCGGTCGTGTGTGCGCTGCACGGTCGGCTCGTCCGCCGTCTGCGGCGCGAGGGGCAACAGGACGGCCGGCGGCAGCACGGGGGCGGCTGCCAGATCCTCCGCCCCGGGGAAGACGTCGATGCCGACCCCCGCGGCGGCGAGTTCGAGGTGGTCCTCCCCGAGCACCGCCCAACGGGCGTCCGGGAGCTCCCGGGGGAGGTGTGCGGCCGACCAGCCGAGGCGGAACAGCGAGTCGTGGTATGTGGCCCGCCGCGCCCCGTCGAGCTGTGTGGCCGTGACGGTGCGCAGGACCAGGGACTCGATCGTGGCGACCGGTTCGCCGGACGGGCCGGCGAGGGTGAGCGAGACGCCATCGGTGTCCTTGGGGGTGATGCGCACGCGCAGGGCATCGGCGCCCGCCGTGTACAGCGTCACGCCGTTCCACGCGAACGGGAGGCGGTTGCGCCCCGCGCTGTCGTCGTCGGCGGAATCGTGCGACGTGCTGAGCCCCATGGCGTGCAGGGCCGAGTCGAGAAGGGCCGGGTGCAGGCCGAACCGGTCGGCCCCGGGCTCCGTCGCCTCGGGCAGTGCCACCTCGGCGAAGACCTCCTCGCCGAGCCGCCATGCGGAGTGCAGCCCCTGGAAGACCGGCCCGTAGGCGTACCCGATCGATGTGAGGTGGTCGTAGAGACCCTCGACCGGTACGGCGACGGCGCCTTCGGGGGGCCATACGGTGAGGTCGTCCGGCCGGTCGCGGTTCTCGGCCGCCGAGAGGGAGCCGCTCGCGTGGCGGGTCCAGAGGGCTTCGGGCCCGCCGAGGTCGCGCGAGTGGATCTCCAGCGTCCGGCGGCCCGACGCGTCGGCCGGTCCCACCCACAGCTGGAGTGCGACGGATCCCTCGTCGGACAGGACGAGCGGAGCCTCGATGACGAGTTCCTCGACGTGGCCGCAGCCGACCTCGTCGCCCGCCTTGACGGCCAGCTCGACGAACGCGGTGCCCGGCATGAGCACAGTGCCCAGGACGGTGTGGTCGGCGAGCCAGGGGTGGCTGTCCAGCGCGAGACGGCCGGTGAACAGGTGGGCGTCGCTGTGGCCGATCTGCACCGCCGCGCCCAGCAGCGGGTGGTTGGCGGGGCCGAGCCCGGCCGAGCGGACGTCTCCCGCCGCGCCGCCGCCCCGCAGCCAGTAGTGGCGGTGCTGGAAGGCGTAGGTGGGAAGAGCGACGCTCCGGGCACCGCTGCCGGCGAAGTACCGCGGCCAGTCGACGGACGCGCCGCGCACGTGGAGGCCGGCGAGGGCGCTCAGCAGGGTCCGGGGTTCGGGGCGGTCGGAACGCAACGCCGGTACGAAGACCGCGTCCCCGTCGGTGGCACAGTCCTGGGCCATCGCGGAGAGCACACCGTCGGGGCCCAGCTCCAGGAAGGCGGTCACCCCCTGGTCCTGCAGGGTGCGTACGCCGTCCAGGAAGCGGACGGTCCCCCTCACATGGCGCACCCAGTACTCGGGGTCCCGGATCTCGTCGGCGCTCAGCACGGTCCCGGTCACGTCGGAGACGACCGCGAGGGTGGGTTCCTGGAACGTGAGGCCTTCGGCGATCTTACGGAAATCCGCCAGCATGTCGTCCATGTGCGGGGAGTGGAAGGCGTGGCTGACGCGCAGGCGCTTCGTCTTGCGGCCCTGGGTCTCGAAGTGCTCAGCGATGACCAGTACGTCGGCCTCGTCGCCCGAGACGACCGTCGACCGGGGTCCGTTGAGTGCGGCGATCGATACGCCGGCGGTCAGCAGCGGCAGGACCTCCGCCTCTGCCGCCTGGAGGGAGACCATCGCACCGCCGGCGGGCAGCGCCTGCATGAGCCGGCCCCGGGCGGCGACGAGCGTCGCCGCGTCCTCGAGCGAGAGCACACCCGCCACGTGGGCGGCGGACAGCTCACCGATCGAGTGTCCGAGCAGGTAGTCGGGCTTGACGCCCCACGAGGACACGAGCCGGTACAGCGCCACTTCGAGCGCGAAGAGCCCTGCCTGGGTGAACAGGGTCTGGTCCAGCAGTTCCCCACCGTCGAACACCACATCGCGGACGGGCAGGTCCAGATGGCGGTCCAACTCCGAGCAGACCGCGTCGAAGGCGTCCGCGAACGCGGGATACGCGTCGTACAGCGCGCGTCCCATCCCGGACCGCTGCGCCCCCTGTCCGGTGAACAGCACAGCTGTTCTGCCGCGCGTCTCCGTACCTCGTACGAGCCCGGGGGCGGTGCCGTTGGCGGCGAGGGCGGTGAGTCCTTCGAGGAAGGCTTCCCGGTCGTCCGCGACGAGTACCGCGCGCTGTTCATGCACGGAACGGTTGGTCGCCAGCGAGTGCGCGACGTCCAGGAGGTTGAGGTCCGGGTCGGCGAGTACCGCGTCGCGCAGCCGTTCCGCCTGGGCGTACAGCGCCGCCTCGTCCCGTGCGGACACGGTCCAGGGCAGCGGTCCGTCGACGGCGGTCGTGCGGGGTGCGGCGGCGGCCGGCTCCGGTGCCTGCTCGAGGATGACGTGCGCGTTCGTACCGCTCACGCCGAACGACGAGACGCCGCACCTGCGGGGGTGCCCGGTCTCCGGCCAGTCCCGCTGCTCGGTGAGCAGTTCCACGGCACCGGACGACCAGTCGACATGGGTGGACGGTTCGTCGATGTGCAGCGTCTGCGGCAGCACACCGTTGCGCAGGGCCATCACCATTTTGATGATTCCGGCGACCCCGGCGGCGGCTTGGGTGTGGCCGATGTTGGACTTCAGGGAGCCGAGCAGCAGCGGCCGGTCCGCCGGACGGTCCTGCCCGTACGTCGTCAGGACGGCCTGCGCCTCGATGGGGTCGCCGAGCGTCGTGCCGGTGCCGTGGGCCTCCACGGCGTCGATCCGGTCGGCGGTCAGGCCGGCGTTGGCGAGTGCCTGCCGGATGACGCGCTGCTGTGCGGGGCCGTTGGGGGCGCTGAGGCCGTTGCTCGCGCCGTCCTGGTTGATGGCGCTGCCCTTGACGACCGCCAGGACCTGGTGGCCGTTGCGCTCGGCGTCGGACTGGCGCTCCAGCAGCAGGACACCGACGCCTTCGCCCCAGCCCGTGCCGTCCGCCGCCTCGGCGAAAGCCTTGCACCGGCCGCTGGAGGACAGTCCGCCCTGTCTGCTGAACTCGGCGAACACGGCCGGGGTGGCCATCACCGCGGCGCCGCCCACCAGGGCCATCGAGCACTCGCCCTGGCTCAGGGACTGCGCGGCCAGGTGCAGGGCCACCATGGACGACGAACACGCTGTGTCGATGGTGACGGCGGGGCCCTCGAGCCCGAGCGAGTACGCGATGCGACCGGAGAGGACCGCGGTGGCGGTGCCGGTCAGCAGATAGCCCTCGACGCCCTCCGGCGGCTGGTGGACGTCACTGGCGTACCCCTGCGAGGAGGCGCCGACGAACACACCGGTCCGGCTTCCGCGTGCGGACACCGGGGCTATACCGGCGCGTTCAAACGCCTCCCACGAGGTTTCCAGCAGCAGTCGCTGCTGCGGGTCCATGGCCAGCGCCTCGCGCGGCGAGATGCCGAAGAAGTCCGCGTCGAACCCGCCCGCCCCGTGGAGGAAACCACCGGCGGGGGTGAACGCCGGAGCACTTCCGTCATCGGCGCCACGGCCCCATCCGCGGTCGACGGGGAAGCCCGAGATCGCGTCGGTGCCGGTGACGGCGAGGTCCCACAGCTGCTCGGGCGTTCGCACGTCTCCGGGGAAGCGGCAGCCCATACCGACGATGACGATCGGGTCGTCGTCGAGGACGGCGACGGCGGCGACGGCGGCCGTCTCGTCGTCCTGTCCGAAGGACTCGGCGAGGAGGTGCCCGGCCAGCGCGGTCGCGGTCGGGTAGTCGAAGACCACGGTGGTGGGAAGCCGCAGTCCGGTGGCACCGTTGAGCCGGTTGCGTACCTCCACGGCGGTCAGCGAGTCGAAGCCCAGCTCGCGGAACGCGCGGTTGGCCTCCACCGCCGCCGCGTCGGTGAAGCCGAGTACGGCAGCGGCTTCGCCGCGCACCAGCTCCAGTACGAAGTCGGGGCGTTCGTTTTCCGGGAGCGCGGTGAGCCGCTGCTGGAATGCGGAGAGGTCGCCCATGCCCGCGGCCTCGGTCTCGGCGGCCGCCGCCAGCACACGGCGTACCTCCGGCAGATTCTCCAGGAGAGGGCTGGGCCGGGTCACGGTGAACGTGGGCGCGAACCTCTCCCACTGGACGTCCGCCACGGTCAGCATCGTCTCGCCGGAGCCGACCGCTTCCTGCATCGCGTCGATGGCCAGCTGAGGGTCCATCGCCGGCAGGCCACGCCTGCTCAGGATCTCCTCCGCCGAACCCCTGGCCATACCGGCACCGCCCCACGCGCCCCACGACATCGCGGTGGCGGCCAGTCCAGCGGCTCGCCGCTGCTGGGCGAGGGCGTCGAGGTAGGCGTTGGCCGCGCCGTACGCGCCCTGGCCGCCACTGCCCCAGACTCCGGAGATCGAGGAGAACAGGATGAACGCGTCGAGTTCTTCGTCGCCGAAGACCTCGTGGAGGTGGGTAGCGCCGAGGACCTTCGCTTGGAGCACGGCGGCGTACTCGGCGGGGCTCGTCTCCGTGATGACGCTGAGCTGGCCGACACCTGCGGCGTGCACGACGGCCGTGACCCGGTCTCCCGCCTCACGCAGCGTCCGTACCGTCGCGGCGAGCGCTTCACGGTTCGTGACGTCGCACGCGGCCAGCGTCACCCGGGCGCCCAGGGCCGTCAGTTCGTCCCGGAGGTCCTGCGCGCCGGGAGCGTCGGCGCCGCGACGGCTGGTGAGTACGACATGCTCGGCGCCCTCACCGATCAGCCTGCGGGCGATGAACGAGCCGAGGGCGCCGGTGCCACCGGTGATCAGTACGGTGCCCCGCGGTGTCCACTTGTTCCCTGCTGTCCCCGGGGCTGACCGGCCACGTTGCAGTCGGCGGCCCAAGGCGCCCGAAGCCCGGACTGCGACCTGGTCCTCGGCGTCGTCGCCGCCGGTCAATACGCCACAGATACGGGTCCAGGCGCGGTCGTCCAGGGTGGCGGGAAGGTCGATGAGACCGCCCCACCGGTCGGGGTGCTCCAGCGCGACCACGCGGCCGAAGCCCCAGTGCATCGCCTGGTCCGTGCGGACGGTGCCGTCGGAGCGGCCGACGGAGACCGCACTCCGGGTGAGACACCACAGCGGGGCGGACCGGCCGGCGTCGCCGAGTGCCTTGACGAGCTCGACGTCGGCGGCAAGACCCGCCGGGATCACCGGGTGCTGAGCGTCGGGTCCTGCGAGCAGCGACAGCAGGGAGGCCACCCCTGCCGGGTCGGGTACGTCGGCCAGTCGCCCGGCAAGGAGCTTGCGGTCCGCTCCTGCCGGGACAGTGAACACCGACACGTCGGCACCGTGGCGGGTCAGGCCGCCCACGGTCTCGTGCACCGTCTCGTTGTCGGCCTCGGATTCGGGTACGACGAGCAGCCAGGTCCCGGACAGGGAAGGGGCCGGCAGGACCGTCAGGGGCTGCCATGTCACGCGGTAGCGCCATGAGTCGACGGTCGACTCGTCCCGCTGCTGCCGCCGCCAGGAGGACAGCGCCGGCAGCACTGTGCCCAGCGCGGAGCGCGAAGCGCCGTCCAGTTCCAGATCGGCCGCCAGGGCATCCGTGTCGCCGCGCTCGACGACGTCCCAGAACCGGGCGTCCAGCGGATCGGCCTCTCCCGACGCGGTGGAGGCCGTCTGTGCTTCGGGCCAGAAGTTCTGGTGCTGGAAGGCGTAGGTGGGCAGGTCGACGGGCTGGGCCCCGGTACCCGCGAACAGGGTCTTCCAGTCGAGGTCGACTCCGTGCGCGTGGGCTTCGGCGAGGGAGGTCATGAAACGGCGGGACTCGTCCTCGTCCCGTCGCAACGTCCCCAGAGCCACCGCATCACTCCCCGCCGCCTCGAACGTCTCCTGCAACCCGACCGCAAGCACCGGATGCGGACTGACCTCGACGAACACCCCATGCCCGGCCCCCAGCAGAACCCGAGTCGTCTCCTCCAGACGCACCGTCCCCCGCAAATTCGTGTACCAGTACTCCGCGTCCATCCCCGCCGTGTCCAACAACCCACCCGTCACCGTCGAATACAACGGCACCCCCGAAGCCCGCGGCACCACCCCCGACAACACATCCAGCAACCGCTCACGAATCCGCTCCACATGAGCACTGTGCGACGCGTAATCAACATCAATACGCTTGGCCCGCACCCCCTCACCCCGACACACCACCACCAACTCGTCCAACGCATCACCATCACCCGACACAACCACCGACGACGGCCCATTCACCGCCGCCACCGACAACCGCCCACCCCACCCCGCAAGCCGCGCCTCCACCCGACCCGCCGACTCCGCCACCGACACCATCCCGCCCAGACCCGACAACTCCAAAATCGCCCGACTCCGCAACGCCACCACCCGCGCACCGTCCTCCAAGGACAACCCACCCGCCACACACACCGCCGCAATCTCCCCCTGCGAATGCCCCATCACCGCCCCAGGCACCACACCCGCCGCACGCCACACCTCGGCAAGCGACACCATCACCGCCCACAACACCGGCTGCACCACATCAACCCGATCCAACCCAGGCACACCCGACTCACCACGCAACACACCCAACAACGACCACCCCGTGAACGGCTCCAACGCCGCACCACACTCAGCCAACCGCTCCGCAAACACCGACGAGGACTCCAACAACCCCGCAGCCATACCCACCCACTGCGACCCCTGCCCCGGAAACACAAACACCGGAGCCACCGCACCACCAGCAACACCCCGCACCACACCCGGACCGGAGCGGTCCCCGGCCAGCATGCCCAGGCCGGCCACCAACTCCGCACGCTCCGAAGCCACCACAGCAGCCCGGTGCGTGAACCTCGTACGCGCAGTGGCCAACGACCACGCCACATCCGGCAGGACCGCGTCCGGCTCACTGCTCAGCAGGGCGAGCAACCGGGCTGCCTGCTCCGCCACCGCAGCGGACGACTTCCCGGACAGTACGAACGGCAGCGCCGCACCGCCCAGCGGCGAAGACCCGTCAGAGCGCGCCCCGGGGGCCTCGTCGGCGGGAGCCTGCTCGGCGGGGGCCTTGTCTGCGGGGGCCTGCTCAATGATCACATGCGCGTTGGTGCCGCTCATGCCGAAGGACGACACACCCGCCCGCCGGGGTTCTCCCGTGCCCGGCCACTCCATCTGCTCGGTCAGCAGCTCGACGGCTCCTGCCGACCAGTCCACCTGTGAGGACGGACTGTCGACGTGCAGGGTGCGCGGCAGCGTCCCGTGCCGCATCGCCATGACCATCTTGATCACACCGGCCACGCCGGCTGCGGCCTGCGAGTGCCCGATGTTCGACTTCAGGGCTCCCAGACGCAGGGGCCGTGCCGCAGGGCGGCCCTGGCCGTAGGTCGCCATGAGCGCCTCGGCCTCGATCGGGTCACCCAGCCGAGTGCCGGTCCCGTGCGCCTCGACAGCATCGATGTCCTGCGCCGACAGCCGGGCGTCGGCAAGGGCTTGGAGGATGACACGCTGCTGCGAGGGGCCGTTGGGCGCCGTCAGGCCGTTGGACGCACCGTCCTGGTTGACGGCGGTGCCCCGAACGACCGCCAGTACGTCATGGCCGTTGCGGCGGGCGTCCGAGAGCCGTTCCAGCAGCAGAACGCCGACGCCTTCGGACCACGCGGTGCCGTCGGCCGTCGCGGCGAACGACTTGCAACGGCCGTCGGAGGCGAGTCCGCCCTGGTCGCTGAAGCCGTAGAAGGCGCTGGGAGTCGACATCACGGTCGCTCCCCCTGCCAGCGCCAGCGAGCATTCGCCGGAGCGCAGGGCCTGCACGGCAAGGTGCAGAGTGACGAGGGAGGTGGAACAGGCCGTGTCGACCGTGACGGCCGGCCCTTCCAGACCGAGCGTATAGGCGATGCGCCCGGAGACGACGCTCGCCGAAGTACCGGTCAGCACATAGCCGCCGGTTCCTTCCGGGGGCGGCTGGAGCAGTATCGAGTAGTCCTGGCCCGTTGTACCCGCGAACACGCCGGTACGACTGCCCCGGAGCGTTTCCAGGGGGATGCCGGCCCGCTCGATGGCTTCCCAGGAGGTCTCCAGGAGCAGCCGCTGCTGCGGGTCCATCGCCAGCGCCTCACGCGGCGAGATCCCGAAGAACGCCGCGTCGAACCCACCGACGTCGTCCAGGAAGCCGCCCTGCATGGCGAACGAGGGCCCTGCGGCGTCAGTGGCGCCGCCGAGGCTTTCCCAGCCGCGGTCCAGGGGGAAACCGGATATGGCGTCGACGCCGGAGGACGCCAGCTCCCACAGGTCCTCGGGGCTGCGCACACCGCCCGGATACCGGCAGCTCATGCCGACGATCGCGACGGGCTCCGGGTCGGCTGCTTCGACCTCCTGCAGACGCTGACGGGTCTGGTGCAGATCCGCGGTAACCCACTTGAGGTATTCCCGCAGCGTCTCTTCGTTCGCCATTCAATCCCACCCTGAGCAGACAGCACTTAATAGCGATGGAGGACCGATAAAGGGGTAGAACGTCGGGCGACGTTTCAGCTGTCAACGAATAGAGATGTCCTCGGAAATTAATTACCCGAGGCGACACAGCCCTTCACCCAAAGCCTTTGCGTGACGACCCATGGATATCGATGCGGTCCGGCAATGACGTCGACATTCCAGCAGATCAACTCGCAATGCGAAGCTATTCGACCCCCCTTGGCCGCACAACCCCTACAGATGGCCATCAGCCCCCTAACGGCCCTCCCCTCATCCCTGGGGGCACACCGCGGCAGTCGCTGCCCCAAGCTCTCGACTTCGCACGGGCAGGGGGAGGCCGGCCCCGCCTCACCGGCCCCCGAAACGCTCGGATACATCCGGTTGCGGATGTTTCTCCGTCTTGGGTTCCCCGCTTGTGACGGCGGGCGCAGATCCACAGGGGTCGCGTGGCGGGAGTCCTGAGAACCGTCGCGAAAACACCGCGGCCTCGGCGTGGCGGCACCCTTCGCCGTCACGCCGAGGCCGGGACCGTCAGTTCGAGCGCCCCAGTTCGTTGTTGATGAAGTCGAATATCTCATCGTCGGAGGCGGATTCGAGCTTGTCGGTCACATCCGCCGGGTCCGCCTCGGCCGTTGCCCCTTCGGACCACTTGGCCAGGAACGCCTGGAGGCGCATGGCGACCTTCGCCCTGGTGAGGGTGTCGGGCTCGTTCTCCGCCGTTGCCGCCTCCAGCTTGTCCAGCTCCGCCAGCAGCGACGCCCCTGTGGTGTCCGATCCGAACCGGAGTTCCGTACGCAGGAAGCCTGCTGCGGCGACAGCGCTCGGATAGTCGAAGGCCAGCCCGGCGGGAAGCCGGAGACCCGTGGCTCGCGTCAGCCTGTTACGGAGTTCCACGGCCGTCAGCGAGTCGAAGCCGAGCTCGCGGAAGACCCGGTCGGGGCCGACCTCCTCGATGCCGGCGTAGTCGAGGACGGCGGCCGCGTGGGTGCGTACCAGACGTACCAGCTCCGCCTCCCTGTCGGCCTCGGACAGCCCCGCGAGACGCCGGCGCAGTTCCTCCGCGGCATCCTTGTCGATGCCTGCGCCTTCGGCGTCACGGCCCAGTGCCTCCACCGCTTCCGGCAGGTCTGCCAACAGCGCGCTGGGCCTCATGGCCGTGAACGACGGCACGAACCGCGCCCAGTCCACATCGGCCACCGTGAGCAGGGGATCGTTGTCGGTGGTAGCCCGCCGCAGGGCAGTGAGCGCCAGCTCCGGCGCCATCGCGGGCAGCCCTCGCAAACGGAGCTGTTCCTCGGCCGCCGCGTCTTCCGGGGTGGCGGATGCCGTCTCGGCCCACGGCCCCCAGGCCACCGAGGTAGCGGCCAGACCGCGTGCCCGGCGGCTCAGCGCCAGACCGTCCAGGTACGCGCCTGCCGCGGCGTACGCCCCTTGGCCGCCGCCACCCCAGACACCGGCGATGGTGGAGAACAGGACGAACGCGTCCAGTTCCGTGTCGGCGAAGAGCTCGTCGAGATGGGCCGCGCCCACCACCTTCGCCGTCAGGCGTCCGTCGATGTCGTCCATACGGAGAACGTCGAGCGGGGTGAGCTGGTTACCGCCGACCGTGTGCAGCACGGCACGGACCCGGCTGCCCTCCTCGGTGAGCTCGCGGACCAGCGCCTCCAGCGCCTTGCGGTCGGCCACGTCGCACTGCACGACGGTGCCGCGCTCCCCGAGCTGTGCCACCGCGTCCGCCGCCGGTTCGGCGCCTTCCGGAACCATCAGCACCACCTTGTCGGCCTCGGTGCCGGCCAGCCAGCGTGCGGCGTACGAGCCGAAAGGCGTCGAGGCGTCGGTGACCAGCACCGTGCCCCTGGGCGCCCACTCGGACCCGGACGTGTGGGCCGGCACCCGCTCGATGCGCGGGACGAACGCTCCGGAGGAGCGCACCGCGGCCTGGTCCTCGGCGCTGCCGCTTGTCAGCAGGGCGACTACCCGGCCCACTGCTCGCTCGTCCAGCGTCGCGGGAAGGTCGATCAACCCACCCCAACGATGGGGCTGTTCGAGGGCGGCGACTCGGCCCAGACCCCATAGCCGCGACTGCTCCGGGTCGGGTGCGGCGTCGGTACGGCTCACGCTCACCCCTTCTCGGGTGACGCACCACAGGGGAGCCGGGACGCCGGCTTCGCCCAGGGCCTGGACGAGGTTCAGGTTCGCCGCCGTCGGGCTGTGGGTCAGCGCCAACAGGGAGACAACGCCTGCGAGTTCCCCGTGAACGGCCAGCTTCTCGGCCAGTTCCTCGGCCGGCGCCGACCTGTCCTCCGTGCCGCTGCCCACCGTCAGCAGTTCGACGTCACTGCCGTGCTCACGCAGACCGGTGACGATTGGGTGGCCGTGGTGTTCCTCCGCCGCCACGACAAGCCAGGTTCCCGATGCCGCCGCGCCACCGGATTCAGCGGCCGGCTTCCAGGTGACCCGGTAGCGCCAGGCGTCGACGGTGGACTGCTCACGGGACTGCCGACGCCACGAGGACAGCAGGGGCAGCACCGTGCTCAGCGGCTGATCGGCGGAGAGTCCGGAGCCCTCGACCAGGCTGGTCAGGTCCTCCTGTTCCACCGCTGCCCAGAACCGCTCGTCCAGGGCGGACGTCCTGGCATCGCCGACGCCGCCGGCTTCCCGTTCGGCCGGCTTCGGCCAGTACTGCTGCCGCTGGAACGCGTACGTCGGCAGCTCGACGCGCCGGGCGCCGGTGCCGGCGAAGAACGCCGCCCAGTCGACGGTGTCTCCCCGTCCGTGCAGTCCGGCGAGCGAAGCGACCATGGTGGCGGGCTCATCCCTGTCCTTGCGCAGGGCGGGAATGAACGCCGCGTCCTCTGTGGTGACGCAGTTCTGGCCCATGGCACAGAGCACTCCGTCGGGGCCCAGCTCCAGGAAGGTCGCGACTCCCAGGTCTTCCAAGCCCCGCATCCCTTCGAGGAAGCGGACGGCCTGCCGGACGTGCCGGACCCAGTACTCGGGGTCGCACAGTTCATCCGGTCCGGCTGTCCGGCCGGTGACGTTGGAGACGATCCCGATCTCGGGCCGGTGGAAGGTGAGGCCTTCGGCGACCGTGCGGAACTCGTCCAGCATGGCGTCCATGCGCGGCGAGTGGAACGCGTGGCTGACGCGGAGGCGCTTGGTCTTACGGCCCTCCGCCTCGAAATGCGCGGCGATCGCCAGGACCGCGTCTTCGTCACCGGACACCACCGTCGAAGAGGGCCCGTTGAGCGCGGCGATCGAGACCGAGTCGCTCAGATGCGGAAGGACTTCGTCCTCGGTCGCCTGGAGCGAGACCATCGCCCCGCCCGCCGGCAACGCCTGCATCAGCCGGCCCCGGGCCGCCACCAGCCTCGCGGCGTCCTCCAGCGAGAGCACCCCGGCCACATGCGCGGCCGACAGCTCACCGATCGAATGCCCCAGCAGATAGTCCGGCTTCACACCCCACGCCGACACCAGCCGGAACAACGCCACCTCGAGCGCGAACAGCCCCGCCTGCGTGAACTGCGTCTGATCCAGCAGCTCACCACCGTCAAAGACCACATCCCGCACAGGCCGGTCCAGATGCCGGTCCAACTCCGCACACACCACATCAAACGCATCCGCGAACACCGGATACGCCCCATACAACTCACGGCCCATACCCGACCGCTGCGCACCCTGACCCGAGAACAACACCGCGAGTTGCCCGGATACCTCCTCGTCCACCGTCACCTGCAGATCGGTGCCTCCCTCGGAGAGGGCCGTGACACCACGCAGCAGCGCGTCACGGTCCGCACCGCTGACCACCGCCCGGTGCGTGAACGCCGCTCGGCCCGTGGCGAGGGAGAACGCCACGTCGAGCGCTCCGAGTTCCGGACGCCGCAGCAGGTGCGACCGCAGGAGCCCGGCCTGAGCCACCAGGGCTCGTTCCGACCGGCCCGCCAGCACCCACGGCAGAACCGGCGGGGCGATGGCGACGGCCGTAGCCGGGGCAGGAGGTGCCTGTTCGATGATCGTGTGGGCGTTGGTGCCGCTGATACCGAACGACGACACTCCCGCACGCCACGGCTCATCCGTCTCCGGCCAGCTGACCGACTCGGTCAGCAGCTCGACCGCTCCTGCCGACCAATCCACCTGTGAGGACGGACTGTCGACGTGCAGGGTGCGCGGCAGCGTCCCGTGCCGCATCGCCATCACCATCTTGATGATCCCGGCCACACCGGCCGCGGCCTGCGTGTGACCGATGTTCGACTTGATCGACCCGAGCAGCAGCGGTCGGTCGTGCGCGCGCTCCTGTCCGTACGTCGCCATGAGCGCCTGCGCCTCGATCGGGTCACCCAGCCGGGTTCCCGTTCCGTGTGCCTCGACCACGTCCACCTGGGACGCGGAGAGACCCGCTGAGGCGAGTGCCTGCCGGATGACGCGCTGCTGGGCCGGCCCGTTCGGGGCCGTCATGCCGTTCGACGCACCGTCCTGGTTCACCGCCGAACCTCGCACGACCGCCAGGACCTCATGACCGTTGCGCCGCGCGTCCGACAGCCGCTCGACCAGCAGCATGCCGACGCCTTCGCCCCAGCCCGTGCCGTCCGCCGCGTCGGCGAACGCCTTGCAGCGGCCGTCCTCGGCGAGACCGCGCTGACGGGAGAACTCGATGAACGCACCGGGCGTCGACATCACGGTGACGCCGCCGGCCAGTGCCAGGGAGCACTCCCCCGCCCGCAGCGCCTGGATCGCCAGGTGCAGGGCGACGAGCGACGACGAGCACGCCGTGTCCACGGTCACCGCCGGCCCCTCCAGGCCGAAGGTGTACGAGAGCCGGCCCGACACGGCGCTGGCGCCGTTTCCGGTCCCCATGTGGCCCTCGGCGTTCTGCTCCGACATGTACAGCAACGCCGAGTAGTCCTGGCCGTTGGTCCCCGTGAAGACACCGGTGCGGCTTCCGCGCAGGGATACGGGGTCGATGCCGGCCCGCTCGAACACCTCCCACGACGTTTCGAGCAGTAGCCGCTGCTGCGGGTCCATCGCGGTGGCCTCGCGGGGCGAGATCCCGAAGAAGCCGGGGTCGAAGTCCCCGACGTCATGCAGGAATCCGCCCTCCGACACGTAGGAGGTACCGGGGTGATCCGGGTCCGGGTCGTACAGCGAGTCCAGGTCCCAGCCTCGGTTGACCGGGAATCCGGACACTCCGTCGGCGCCTGCGGCGAGCAGCTCCCACAGTTCTTCGGGCGAGCGGACGCCTCCGGGGAACCGGCAGCTCATACCGACGATCACGATGGGATCGTCGTGGTCCGCCGCGGCCACGGCCGTGAAGGCGTCGGCCGTCTGAAGTTCGCCGCCGAACAGCTCGGTACGCAGATGCTCGGCCAGCACCATCGGCGTCGGATAGTCGAACACCATGGTGGCGGGGAGCGTCAGCCCGGTCTCCTTGGCCAGACGGTTGCGGAGTTCGACAGCGCTCAGCGAGTCGAAGCCCAACTCGCGGAACGTGCTCGCCGTCGTGACCGACTCGGCGCTCGGGTGGGCGAGCACGACCGCCGCCTGCTTACGTACAAGCTCCAGCAGCGCCCGGGTCCTCTCCCCTCCGGTGGCCTTCGCCAACCGGTCCCGCAGGGCGGACGTGCCGCCGCCGGCCGGTGTCGACGCCGTCTCCCGCAGTTCGCGTACGTCGGAGACTCCCGTGAGCAGCGGGCTCGGGCGGAGCGCGGTGAACGCCGGGGCGAAGCGCGTCCAGTCGACATCAGCCACCGTGATGACGGAGTCGCCCTCGGACAGCGCCTGCTGCAGAGCCGCGACAGCTCGCTCGGGAGCCATGGCCGGCAGTCCGCGTCGCAGCAGGTGCGCCTCGGCCTCGCCCTGCGCCATGCCGCCCTCGGCCCACGGTCCCCAGGCCACCGATGTGGCGGCCAGACCGCGTGCCCGGCGACTCAGCGCCAGGGCGTCGAGGTGGGCGTTGGCTGCCGCGTAGGCGGCCTGGCCCCCGCTGCCCCACACGCCCGCGATCGAGGAGAAAAGGACGAATGCGTCGAGCGTTCCGTCCGCGTCGTCGTCCGTGAATACCGCGTCCAGGTTCGTCGCCCCAGTGGCCTTGGCGGACAGGACGGCCTCGAGGCCGTCGGCGTCCAGCTCGGCCAGCGGATGCGACGCGGCCTCTCCGGCAGTGTGCAGCACGGCCCGTACCGGTGATCCGGCGGCCCGGAGGCCGTCCGCCAGTTCGGTGAGTGCGGCGCGGTCGGTGACGTCGCACGGTGCGACGGTGACCGCCGTTCCGAGTGCGACGAGCTCGTCCCGGAGCTCCGCCGCTCCCGGGGCGTCGATGCCCCGGCGGCTGGTGAGCACCAGTCGCTCGGCCCCGTTGCGGGCCGCCCAGCGGGCCACGTGCGCTCCCAAAACACCCGTACCGCCGGTGATCAGTACCGTCCCGCGTGGCGACCACGCGGATCCCTGCCCGGTGCCGGGTGTACGGACGAGGCGTCGTACGTACACACCCGATGCCCGGATCGCGATCTGGTCCTCGGCGTCGATACCTGCCAGTGCCGCGCAGACGCGCCCCACTGCCCGCTCGTCCAACACCTCGGGCAGGTCGAGCAGCCCGCCCCAGCGCTGCGGGTGTTCCAGTGCGGCCACCCGGCCCAGTCCCCAGACCTGCGCCTGTACGGGGCTGACCGTTCCGTCCGACCGGCCCACCGACACCGCGCCGCGGGTCAGGCACCACAGCGCAACCGTCCTGCCCGCGTCGCCCAGGGCCTGGACAAGGGTCAGGGTCCTCACGACCTCGGCACCCACCGCTCCGGCGGCCGGTGCCTCATCCGCTGCCGGCAGCGCTACCACTCCGGCGAGTTCGGGGTAGCCGGCGAGTATTCCGGCCAGCTCGTCCCGGCCGACAGTGTCGGCGAGCGGAAGGTGGATGACGTTGGCACCGTGCGCGCGGATCCCGTCGGTGACGGGGTGCGCCGCCTGGTCCTCCGGCGTGACCACCAGCCAGGTGCCCGTCAGCTCGGCACGCGGGACAGCGGAGACCGGCTGCCAGGTGGCACGGTAGCGCCAGGCATCGACGGTGGACAGGTTGCGGCTCTGTCGTCGCCACGAGGACAGCGCGGGCAGCATCGCCCCGAGCGGTTCCAGCTCGTCCGACCCCAGGGCCGCCCCGAGCGCCGCCACATCTTCCTGTTCCACAGCGGCCCAGAACGCCGCGTCGAGGGACGAGGAGGCTTCCGGGGCTCCCTTGCCGCCCATGAGCGGTGCCCCGCCTTCGGGCCAGTAGCGCTGCCGCTGGAAGGCGTACGTGGGCAGGTCGACGCGGCGGGCGCCGGTGCCGGCGAAGTACGCGGCCCAGTCGACCGCAGATCCACGTACGTGGAGTTCGGCGAGGGCGGTCACGAGCGTCAGCGCCTCGTCACGCTCCTTGCGCAGAGCCGGTGCGAACGCCGAGTCCTCGACACAGTCCTGGCCCATCGCGGACAGCACACCGTCCGGACCCAGCTCCAGGAACGTCGTCACACCCTGGTCCTGGAGGTCACGCATCCCGTCGAGGAAACGCACCGCCTCACGGACATGGCGCACCCAGTAATCGGCCGAGCAGATCTCCTCGTCCGACACGACCCGACCGGACACGTTCGAGACGATGGCGATCTGCGGAGCGTTGAAGGTGAGGCCCTCGGCGACCGCACGGAACTCGTCCAGCATCGCGTCCATGCGCGGCGAGTGGAAGGCGTGGCTGACGCGGAGGCGCTTGGTCTTTCGGCCCTCCGAGCCGAAGTGGGCGGCGATCGCCAGAACCGCGTCCTCGTCACCCGACACCACCGTCGAAGAGGGCCCGTTGAGCGCGGCAATGGACACACCGTCGGTCAGCAGCGGCAGGACTTCGTCCTCGGTCGCCTGGAGCGAGACCATCGCCCCACCGGCCGGCAATGCCTGCATGAGGCGGCCCCGGGCCGCGACCAGCCTCGCCGCGTCCTCCAGCGGCAGAACCCCGGCCACATGCGCGGCCGACAACTCACCGATCGAATGCCCCAGCAGATAGTCCGGCTTCACACCCCACGCCGACACCAGCCGGAACAACGCCACCTCGAGCGCGAACAGCCCCGCCTGCGTGAACTCCGTCTGATCCAGCAGCTCACCACCGTCAAAGACCACATCCCGCACAGGCCGGTCCAGATGCCGGTCCAACTCCGCACACACCACATCAAACGCATCCGCGAACACCGGATACGACTCGTACAACTCACGGCCCATACCCGACCGCTGCGCACCCTGACCCGAGAACAACACCGCCGACTTACCCGACGCGACCGTGCCCCGAACCGTCCGATCGCCGATGACCACCGCACGGTGATTCATCGCCGCACGCGTCGTCACCAACGAGAACCCGACATCCACCGGATCCCGATCCCCGACGAACGCCGACAACCGCTCCACCTGCGCCGAAAGACCCGCCTCGGACTTCGCCGACACCACCCACGGCACCACCGGCAACGCTACCGAAGGCTCGTGGCGCTCCTCGACAACCGGGGTGTGCTCGACGATCACGTGGGCGTTGGTTCCGCTGATGCCGAACGACGACACCCCCGCCCGGCGCGCCTCACCCGTCTCCGGCCACGCCACCGACTCCGTCAGCAGCTCCACCGCACCCGCCGACCAGTCCACCTGCGGCGTCGGCGCGTCGACGTGGAGGGTACGGGGCAGCACACCGTGCCGCATCGCCATCACCATCTTGATGACCCCGGCCACACCGGCCGCGGCCTGCGTGTGACCGATGTTCGACTTGATCGACCCGAGCAGCAGCGGCCGGTCCTCCGACCGCCCCTGCCCATACGTGGCCAGCAGCGCCTGCGCCTCGATCGGGTCACCCAGCGTCGTACCCGTACCGTGCGCCTCCACCGCGTCAACCTGCGCCGGCTCCAGACCGGCGTTGGCCAGTGCCTGGCGAATCACCCGCTGCTGCGAAGGACCGTTCGGCGCCGTCAGACCGTTCGACGCACCGTCCTGGTTCACCGCAGAGCCCCGCACCACCGCCAGCACCTCATGGCCGTTGCGTCGTGCATCCGACAGCCGCTCCAGCAGGAGCATCCCCACGCCCTCGCCCCAACCGGTGCCGTCGGCGCCCGCGGCGAACGACTTGCAACGGCCGTCCGCGGCCAGTCCGCGCTGGCGGCTGAACTCGATGAAGCTGCCCGGCGTGGCCATCACACTCGCGCCACCGGCGAGCGCCATCGAGCACTCGCCCGAGCGCAGGGCCTGCACCGCGAGATGCAGGGCCACCAGGGAGGACGAGCAGGCTGTGTCCACCGTTACGGCAGGTCCCTCGAGTCCGAGGGTGTAGGAGACACGGCCGGATACGACGCTGCCGGACGTACCGGTGGCGAGGTACCCCTCGACCCCTTCCGGAACGGTGGCCAGCTGAGCCACGTAGTCGTGGTACATCAGCCCGGCGAACACGCCGGTACTCGTGCCGCGCAGCGACGCCGGGTCGATCCCCGCCGACTCGACGGCCTCCCAGGAACCCTCCAGCAGCAGTCGCTGCTGCGGGTCCATGGCCAGCGCCTCACGCGGCGAGATCCCGAAGAATCCGGGGTCGAACTCCGCCGCGTCGTGCAGGAAGCCGCCTTCGCGGGTGAAAGAGGTGCCGGGGTTGTCCGGGTCGGGATCGTACAGCCCTTCCACGTCCCAGTTTCGATCCGTGGGCAGGCCGGTGATGCCCTCGTTGCCGCCGGCCACCAGTTCCCAGAGCTTGCCGGGCGACTCCGCCCCGCCCGGGAACCGGCAGCTCATGCCCACGATGACGACCGGGTCGTCCTCGGAGCCGGTGCCGATCAGGGCGGGTCGGCTGCCGGCGGCTTCCGCTTGTACGCCGACGATCTCGGTCCGTATGTAGTCGGCCATCGCGAACGGCGTCGGGTAGTCGAACACGAGGGTGGCCGGCAGGCGCAGACCGGTGGCCGCAGTCATTCGGTTGCGCAGCTCGACGGCGGTGAGGGAGTCGAATCCCAGCTCGGTGAACGCCCGCTCAGGCTGCACCGCCTCGCCCGAGTCATGCCCGAGTACAGCAGCCGCCTGGGCCCTTACCAGGTCCTGCACCAACTGGTGCTGTTCGGCCACGGGAAGTGCGAGGAGGGTGCGCGCGAAGGACGCGGAGCGATCGGTGCCAAGGTCGGCCTGTCGCCGATTCGGCACCCGGACCAAGCCCCGCAACATCAGCGGAGTCATCTCCGGACGTGCCCGCAGAGCGGCCATGTCGACCCGGATCGGGACCAGCACAGCCTCGTCGGCCAATCCGCCGGCCAGGTCGAAGAGCTCGAGCCCCTGTTCCGAGGACAACGGCGTCAGACCGCCCCGGGCCATCCGCCGCAGATCACCACTGCCCAGCTGCCCCGTCATCGCACTCGCCTGAGCCCACAGTCCCCAGGCCAGCGACTGCCCCGCAAGTCCTTCCGCCCGCCGGGCCTCGGCCAGGGCGTCGAGGAACGCGTTCGCGGCGGCGTAGTTCGCCTGACCCGCACCGCCGAACACACCGGCGGCGGAGGAGAACAGTGTGAACAGCGACAGATCCATGCCACGCGTCAGTTCGTGCAGATTCCACGCGGCATCGACCTTCGGCCGCATCACGGCAGCCATCCGCTCCGCGGTCAGCGAGGACACGACACCGTCGTCCAAGACGCCGGCGGTGTGCACCACACCCATGAGCGGGTGCTCGGCCTCGATACCGTCCAGGATCTGGGCCAGCGCACCGCGATCCGCCACGTCACATGCCGCGAAGCGTGCCTGCGCCCCCGACTCGGCCAATTCCGCCACGAGTTCAGCCGCTCCCGGAGCATCCGCACCGCGGCGGCTCACCAACAGCAGGTGCCGCACACCACGCTCGGCGACCAGGTGGCGTGCCACCACCCCGCCCAGCACACCACTGGCGCCCGTCACCAGCACGGTGCCGGACGGTTCGAGCGGCGCGGGCGCCTGTTCCACGGGCAACGACACCCGTGCCAGCCTCGGTACGAACACCTCACCCGCGCGCACCGCAGCCTGCGGCTCACCCGAAGCCACCACAGCCGGCAGAAGCGGCTCCTGGGCCCCGTCGGCATCCACCAGGACGAACCGCCCGGGGTTCTCCGACTCGGCCGTCCGCACCAGACCCCACACAGCAGCCTGTACGGGATCGGGCGATTCACAGAACACCGCGCCCTGAGTCACCACTACCAGCCGCGCATCGGCGAACTGCTCGTTCTCCAGCCACTCCCGCACCAACTGCAGTGCCCGGCCCGCGATCTCATGCGTACGAGACACCACGTCCCCGGAATCGGAGCCCGAATCCGCGAACGACACCGCCACCACACCCGGCACCTCGTCCATCGAGGCGAGATCCGCATACCGCTCAGCGTCGGGGAGGAATTCCGCGTCCCCGACAACAGCCCAGGTGCCCTCGGCGTTCTCGGCGCCGATCGGCCTCGTGGACCATTCCACGCGGAACAGCGAATCTGCGTGGGCGTGACCGCTTCCGCGCAGCTGCTCCGGTGAGATCGGGCGCAGCGCCAGCGATTCCACCGAGGCGACGTGCGATCCGGCTCCATCGGCAAGCAGCAGCGACGCTCCCGATCCTTCGCGGCGGACGCGAACCCGCAGGAGCTGTGCTCCCACCGCGGACAGGGACACACCGGTCCAGGCGAACGGCAGGCCTACCGCTCCCGCCGTCGTGTCCGTTTCGGCGGTGGCTCCGAGTCCCATCGCGTGCAGTGCGGCGTCCAGGAGAGCCGGGTGCAGCCCGAAGCCGTCGACCTCGGCCTCGTCCGGAAGGGCCACCTCCGCGTATACGTCGTCACCCTGCCGCCACGCGGCCCGCAGCCCCTGGAACAGGGGACCGTACTCGTACCCCGCATCGGCGAGCGACGTGTAGAGCGTGTCCACCGCAACAGCTTGCGCTCCTGCCGGCGGCCACTCGCCCAAGCCGTCCGTAGCCGATGCGCCGGTGGCGAGTGTGCCACTGGCGTGCCTCGTCCATGCCTCGTCCGAGGCGTCGGCGGGGCGGGAGTACACCGTGATCTCGTGCCGGCCCGTCGGGTCGGCCGCGGCCACCGCGACCTGGATGACGATCGCGTCCCCGTCGGCGATGACAAGGGGTGCTTCGATCGTCAGCTCTTCGACCAGGTCGCAGCCGACCTGGTCGGCGGCCTGCAGCGCGAGCTCCACGAACGCTGTGCCCGGCAGCAGGACCGAGCCCCACACGGCGTGGTCGGCGAGCCAGGGGTGCGTCTCGACCGAGACCCTGCCCGTCATCACCACACCGTCGGTGCCGGCCAGGCCCATCGCGCTGGACAGCATGGCGTGGTCGAGGGACTTCAGCCCCGCCGAGGACACGTCCACGGCGCCGTTTCCGGCGGAGGGGTTCAGCCAGTAGCGCTGGTGCTGGAAGGCGTAGGTCGGCAGGTCGACGCGCTGGGCCCCGGTACCCGCGAACAGGGTCTTCCAGTCGAGGTCGACTCCGTGCGCGTGGGCTTCGGCGAGGGAGGTCATGAAACGACGGGACTCGTCCTCGTCCCGTCGCAACGTCCCCAGAGCCACCGCATCACTCCCCGCCGCCTCGAACGTCTCCTGCAACCCGACCGCAAGCACCGGATGCGGACTGACCTCGACGAACACCCCATGCCCGGCACCCAGCAGAACCCGAGTCGTCTCCTCCAGACGCACCGTCCCCCGCAAATTGGTGTACCAGTACTCCGCGTCCATCCCCGCCGTGTCCAACAACCCACCCGTCACCGTCGAATACAACGGCACCCCCGAAACCCGCGGCACCACCCCCGACAACACATCCAGCAACCGCTCACGAATCCGCTCCACATGAGCACTGTGCGACGCGTAATCAACATCAATACGCTTGGCCCGCACCCCCTCACCCCGACACACCACCACCAACTCGTCCAACGCATCACCATCACCAGAAACAACCACCGACGACGGCCCATTCACCGCCGCCACCGACAACCGCCCACCCCACCCCGCAAGCCGCGCCTCCACCCGACCCGCCGACTCCGCCACCGACACCATCCCGCCCAGACCCGACAACTCCAAAATCGCCCGACTCCGCAACGCCACCACCCGCGCACCGTCCTCCAAGGACAACCCACCCGCCACACACACCGCCGCGATCTCCCCCTGCGAATGCCCCATCACCGCCCCAGGCACCACACCCGCCGCACGCCACACCTCGGCAAGCGACACCATCACCGCCCACAACACCGGCTGCACCACATCAACCCGATCCAACCCAGGCACACCCGACTCACCACGCAACACACCCAACAACGACCAGTCCGTATACGCCGACAGAGCAGCCGCACACTCCCGGATCCGCTCCGCGAACACCGGCGAGGACTCCATCAACCCCGCAGCCATCCCCACCCACTGCGACCCCTGCCCCGGAAACACGAACACCGGAGCCACCGCACCATCAGCAACACCCCGCACCACACCCGGACCGGGTCGGTCCCCGGCCAGCGCGCCCAGTCCCGCCCGGAGCTCTTCCGCGTCCACGGCGACGACCACCGCACGATGCTCGAAGCGCGACCGGCCCATGGCCAGCGACAAGCCGATCCCCGCGGGCGCCACCCCGGCACCGGCGGCCATCATCTCGCTCAGCCGCGCGGCCTGGTCCCGCAGCGCGCCCTCCGTCTTCCCGGACAGCACGAACGGCAACGCCGCACCGCCCAGCGGCGAGACCTCGTCCGCCTGCGTCGCGGCACCCTCGTCGACAGGCGCCTGCTCAAGGATGACGTGCGCGTTCGTGCCGCTGATCCCGAACGACGACACCGCCGCACGGCGCGCCGCGCCCGTCTCCGGCCAGGCCACCTGCTCGGTCAGCAGCTCGACGGAACCGGCCGACCAGTCCACCTGGGAGGACGGGCTGTCCACGTGCAGCGTCTGCGGCAGGACCCCGTGCCGCATGGCCTGCACCATCTTGATGATCCCGGCGACACCCGCGGCAGCCTGTGTGTGACCGATGTTCGACTTGACCGACCCGAGCCACAGCGGCCGGCCCTCCGACCGCCCCTGCCCGTACGTCGCCAACAGCGCCTGCGCCTCGATCGGGTCACCCAGCCGGGTCCCCGTGCCGTGTGCCTCCACGGCGTCCACCTGGGAAGCCGACAGACCGGCATTCGCCAGCGCCTGCCGAATCACCCGCTGCTGCGAAGGACCGTTCGGCGCCGTCAGACCATTCGACGCACCGTCCTGATTCACCGCACTGCCCCGCACGACAGCGAGCACCTCGTGCCCGTTCCGCCGCGCATCCGACAGCCGCTCCACCAACAGCATGCCGACACCCTCGGACCAGCCCGTACCGTCCGCCGCATCGGCGAAGGCCTTGCACCGGCCGTCGGCCGCCAGGCCGCGCTGCCGGGAGAACTCGACGAACGTGCCCGGCGTGGACATCACCGTCACCCCACCGGCCAGCGCCATCGAGCACTCACCCGACCGCAGCGCCTGAATCGCCCAGTGCAGCGCGACCAGGGACGACGAACACGCCGTGTCCACCGTCACCGCCGGACCCTCCAGGCCCAACGTGTACGACACCCGCCCCGAGGCGACACTGCCCGAATTACCTGTTCCCAGGAAGCTGCCGACGTCTTGGGGTACAGAGCCGAGCCGGGCCGCGTAGTCGTGATACATCAGGCCGGCGAACACACCCGTACGGCTGCCGCGCAGCGAGTCGGGGTCGATACCCGCTCGCTCAATGGCTTCCCACGAGGTTTCCAGGAGCAGTCGCTGCTGGGGATCCATCGCCAGCGCCTCACGCGGCGAGATACCGAAGAACGCCGGGTCGAACTGACCCGCGTCGTACAGGAAGCCGCCCTCGATGGTCCTGGACTTACCTTCCCGGTCGGCGTCGGATTCGTACATGCCGTCCAGGCTCCAACCCCGGTCGGTCGGGAATCCGGAGATCCCGTCCCCTGCCGTGGAGACGAGACGCCACAGGTCCTCGGGAGCGGCGACCCCGCCCGGGTAGCGGCAGCTCATACCGACGATCGCAATGGGCTCGTCGTCCGCGAAGCCCGCCACCGCCGCGACCGCTGCCGCGTCGGGCTCAGCCTCCCGCGCCTCGTCCAGCAGGAACTCGGCGAGCACGGCAGGGGTGGGGTAGTCGAAGACCAGGGTCGCGGGCAGTCGCAGCCCGGTCGCCGCGTTGAGCCGGTTACGCAGCTCGACGGCGGTCAGGGAGTCGAAGCCCAATTCCTTGAAGGCGTGCCTGGACTTGATCGCCTCGCTCGACGCGTACCCGAGGACCGCCGCGACCTGGGTGCGGACCAAGCCGTCGACAAAGCGAGTCCGCTCGTCCTGTGTCAGTCCCTTCAGCCGTGTGGCGAAGCCAGACTCGGACTCGCCGGACTTCGCGGTACGGCGGCCGGGAACGCGTACAAGTGCCCGGAAGAGCTGCGGCACGCCCTCGGCCGCAGCGCGCTTGCGCCACACCGGAAGGTCGAGCCGTACCGGGACCACGGCAGCGCGGTCGAGACCCGCAGCGGCGTCGAACAGCGCCAGGCCCTCGTCCACCGACAGCGGCGGCACACCGGACCGGGCCATGCGCTGGGTGTCGGCGTCGTCGAGTTGGCCGAGCATTCCGCTCTCCGCCCAGGGGCCCCAGGCCAGCGACTGCCCTGCCAGCCCGTCGCCCCGCCGCATCTCGGCGAGAGCGTCGAGGAACGCGTTCGCCGCCGCGTAGTTCGCCTGCCCCGCACCCCCGAACACACCGGCAGCCGAGGAGAACAACGTGAACATCGACAGATCCATGCCACGCGTCAGCTCATGCAAATACCACGCCGCATCAACCTTCGGCCGCAACACCGCAGCCAACCGCTCCGGAGTCAAGGACGACACCACACCGTCGTCCAGCACACCGGCGGTGTGCACCACACCCACCAGCGGGTACTCGGCCTCAACACCGGCCAGCACCTCCGCCAACGCAACACGATCCGCCACATCACACGCGACAAACCGAGCCCGCGCACCCAACTCAGCCAGCTCAGCGACCAGCTCCGTGGCACCCGGAGCATCCGGTCCCCGACGACTCACCAACAACAGATTCCGAACACCACGCTCCACCACCAGATGACGCGCCACCAACCCACCCAGCGCACCACTGGCACCCGTCACCAACACCGTGCCCACACCGGCAGCCGACTCCGCCACCCCGCCCGAACCAACCACCGCACGCACCAGCCTCGGTACCGACACCTCACCCCCACGCACCGCCACCTGCGGCTCACCCGAAGCCACCGCAGCCGACAGAACCGCCCACGACGCCTCGGCCCCATCAACATCGACCAACACGAACCGGCCAGGGTTCTCCGACTCAGCCGTCCGCACCAGACCCCACACAGCAGCCTGAACAGGATCAGGCGACTCACAGAACACCGCACCCGAAGTCACCACCACCAGCCGCGCATCGGCGAACCGCTCATCCGCCAACCACTCCTGCACCAACTCCAGCGCCCGGCCCGCGATCTCATGCGTACGAGACACCACATCCCCGGAACCGGAACCGGAGGAGTCAGCGAACGACACCGCCACCACACCCGGCACCGACTCACCGGCGTCGGCCGCAGCGGTGAACGCGGTCAGGTCGGCGTACCGCAGTCCGGGTACGCCTATCGCGTCGCCCAGCGCGGCCCAGCGGGCCTCGACCCGCTCCTCCGCCACCTCATGGCTGACCCAGTCCACCTGGAACAGCGCATCGCGCGTTCCAGTGTCGGCGGCAGCGGTGAGCTGGTCCGGCGAGATCGCACGCAGGGCGAGTGACTCGACGTAGGCAACCGGTGCACCTGTGCTGTCCGCGAGGGCCAGGGAAACACCCGAACCGACGGGTGTGATCCGTACCCGCAGGACGGTCGCCCCCACCGCGGACACCGACACTCCGCTCCAGGCGAACGGCAGGCTCGCTTCTCCGGCCGCACCTTCGCCGTCGCCGGCCGCCAGACCCATCGTGTGCAGTGCCGAGTCGAGCAGGGCGGGGTGGACGCCGAATCCTGCGGCATCCGTTCCTTCGGGCAGGGCGACCTCGGCGAACACCTCGTCGCCGTGCCGCCAGGCAGCCCGCAGCCCTTGGAACGTCGGACCGTAGCCGAATCCGATCTCCGCCAGGTCCTGGTACAGACCCTCGGCATCGAGGGCTACCGCATCGCGCGGCGGCCACTCCTCCAGCGACTCACCTGCCGGTACGCCGCCTGCGGACAGTGTGCCGGCCGCGTGTCGCGTCCACTGCGCGTCCGTGTCCTCAGCGGGCCGCCCGTGAACGGCGATCGCCCGGCTGCCGTCGTCCTCGGCAGCACCCAGGGTCAGCTGGACGGCCACCGCCCCTTGGTTGGGGAGAACCAAGGGCGCCTCGAGCGTGAGGTCGCTCAGGATGTCGCAGCCAACCTGCTCACCGACGTGCAGCGCCAGGTCGACGAAGGCCGTGCCCGGAAGCAGGACCGATCCCATGACCATGTGGTCGCCGAGCCACGGATGCGACTCGACCGACAGTCGGCCCGTGAAGAGGTACTCATCGGCCTGGGCCACGACGACCTTGGCTCCCAGCAGCGGATGCTCACCCGCGTTCTGGCCGAGGGCCCTGGCATCCGCAGCCCCGCTGAAGGACGAAGCGAGCCAGAAGTGTTCGTGCTGGAAGGCGTACGTGGGCAGGTCGATGCGGCGGGCGCCGGTGCCGGCGAAGTACGCTGCCCAGTCGACCGCAGATCCACGCACGTGGAGTTCAGCCAGGGCGGTCACGAGCGTCAGCGCCTCGTCACGCTCCTTGCGCAGGACCGGTACGAACGCCGAGTCCTCGACACAGTCCTGGCCCATCGCGGACAGCACACCGTCCGGACCCAGCTCCAGGAACGTCGCCACACCCTGGTCCTGGAGGGCACGCATCCCGTCGAGGAAACGCACCGCCTCACGGACATGCCGCACCCAGTAGTCCGTCGAGCAGATCTCGTCGTCCGACACGACCCGACCGGTCACATTGGACACAACCATGGTCTCGGGCCGGTGGAAGGTGAGGCCTTCGGCGACCGTGCGGAACTCGTCCAGCATGGCGTCCATGCGCGGCGAGTGGAACGCGTGGCTGACGCGGAGGCGCTTGGTCTTACGGCCCTCCGCCTCGAAATGCGCGGCGATCGCCAGGACCGCGTCCTCGTCACCCGACACCACCGTCGAAGACGGCCCGTTGAGCGCGGCGATCGAGACCGAGTCGCTCAGATGCGGCAGGACTTCGTCCTCCGTCGCCTGGAGCGACACCATCGCCCCGCCCGCCGGCAACGCCTGCATCAGCCGGCCCCGGGCCGCCACCAGCCTCGCCGCGTCCTCCAGCGACAACACCCCGGCCACATACGCAGCCGACAACTCACCAATCGAATGCCCCAACAAGAAGTCCGGCTTCACACCCCACGCCGACACCAACCGGAACAACGCCACCTCAAGCGCAAACAACCCCGCCTGCGTGAACTCCGTCTGATCCAGCAGCTCACCACCCTCGAACACCACCTCACGGACCGGCCGGTCCAGATACCGGTCCAACTCCGCACACACCACATCAAACGCATCCGCGAACACCGGATACGACTCGTACAACTCACGGCCCATACCCGACCGCTGCGCACCCTGACCCGAGAACAGCACACCGGTCCGACCCGGTGTCACCGACCCCTCGACCGTCCGGTCACCCATCACCACGGCACGGTGTTCCAGTGCCGCACGCGTCGTCACCAGCGAGAACCCGACATCCAGCGGATCCCGGTCCTCGGCGAACGCCGACAACCGCTCCACCTGCGCCGAAAGACCCGCCTCGGACTTCGCCGACACCACCCACGGCACCACCGGCACCGGGACAGTGGCCGCGTCCGCCACCGTTGTCTCAACGGGCTGTTCGAGGATGACGTGCGCGTTGGTGCCACTGACACCGAAGGACGACACGCCGACGCGCCGCGGTTCGCCCGTCTCGGGCCATTCCCGCTGCTCGGTCAGCAGCCGGACGTCGCCGGACTCCCAGTCCACCTGCGGCGTCGGCTCGTCCACATGCAGCGTCCGCGGCAGCACACCGTGCCGCATCGCCATCACCATCTTGATCACACCGGCCACACCGGCCGCGGCCTGCGTGTGCCCGATGTTCGACTTCAACGACCCCAGCCACAGCGGCCGTCCGTCCGGCCGCCCCTGCCCGTAAGTCGCCAGCAGCGCCTGCGCCTCGATCGGGTCACCCAGCGTCGTACCCGTACCGTGCGCCTCAACCGCGTCCACCTGGGCGGTCGACAGGCCGGAGGCTGCCAGAGCCTGCCGGATGACGCGCTGCTGGGACGGACCGTTGGGCGCCGTGAGGCCGTTGGACGCACCGTCCTGGTTCACCGCTGAACCGCGCACGAGAGCGAGCACCGGGTGGCCGTTGCGTCGGGCGTCGGACAGCCGCTCCACCAGCAGCATGCCCACGCCCTCTGACCAGCCGGTGCCGTCCGCGCTCGCGGCGAACGACTTGCACCGGCCATCCGAAGCCAGGCCGCCCTGACGGCTGAACTCGATGAATGCCCCCGGGGTGGACATCACCGTCACCCCGCCGGCCAGCGCCATGGTGCACTCGCCCTTGCGCAGGGCCTGAGCTGCCAAGTGCAGGGCGACCAGCGACGACGAGCACGCCGTGTCGATGGTCATGGTCGGTCCCTCGAGACCGAAGGTGTACGCCACCCGGCCCGACAGGACGCTGCCCGAAGTACCGATGCCGAGGAACCCCTCAACGCCTTCCGGCACAGAGGCGGTCTGCGATGCGTAGTCGTGGTACATCATGCCGGCGTACACACCGGTCCGGCTTCCGCGCAGCGTGGCCGGGTCGATGCCCGCACGCTCGAACGCCTCCCAGGTGGCCTCGAGCAGCAGCCGCTGCTGAGGGTCCATCGCCAGCGCCTCGTGCGGGGAGATACCGAAGAACGCCGGGTCGAACTTCCCCGCGTCGTAGAGGAAGCCGCCCTCGGCGGTGTACGAGGTGGCCCGGTTCTCCGGGTCGGGGTCGTACACGCCGTTGAGGTCCCAGCCCCGGTCGGTGGGGAACGGTGCGACACCGTCGCCCCCACCGATCGTCAACTGCCACAGGTCCTCCGGGCTGAGGACTCCACCCGGGTAGCGGCAACTCATACCGACGATCGCGATGGGGTCGTCGTCCAGGGCGTCCGCAACAGCCGCGACCCGGCTCAGCTCATCCTGGGTACCCACAACCTCGTCGCGGATGTACTGGGCGAGCGATTCGGGAGTGGGGTAGTCAAACACCAGCGTGGCGGGCAGGCGGAGGCCCGTCACCTCGTTGAGGCGATTGCGCAGCTCGACTGCGGTCAGCGAGTCGAAGCCCAACTCCTTGAACGCCTGTCCCGCGGTGACGGAGTTCCCGGACGCATGCCCGAGTACGAGTGCGACCTCACCCCGGACGAGGTCCAGCACCAGACGGATACGTTCCGTCTCGTCCAGGTTACGCAGCCGGTCGGCAAGAACCGACTCGGCCGTGCCGGACTTCGCGACACGGCGTCCCGATACGCGTACGAGTCCGCGCAGCAGAGGCGCCACACCGTTGGAGGCAACGCCCTGACGGAGAACCGGGAGATCGAGGCGCAGCGGAACAACCGCTGCTCGCCCGGTCGTTTGTGCGGCATCGAAGAGGGCGACGCCCTGTTCAGCCGTGAGTGCGGGCAGGCCGGCGCGGGCCATGCGCTGGAGGTCGGTGGCGTCGAGTTGGCCAAGCATCCCGCCTTCGGCCCAAGGCCCCCAGCCCAGCGACAGACCCACGAGCCCGTCGGCCCGCCGCATCTCGGCAAGAGCGTCGAGGAACGCGTTCGCCGCCGCATAGTTCGCCTGACCCGACGACCCCAACGTCGCCGCGGCCGAGGAGAACAACGTGAACATCGACAAATCCATGCCACGCGTCAGCTCATGCAAATACCACGCCGCATCAACCTTCGGCCGCAACACCCCAGCCAACCGCTCCGGAGTCAAGGACGACACCACACCATCGTCCAGCACACCCGCCGCATGCACCACACCCACCAGCGGGCACTCGGCCTCAACACCCGCCAGCACCTCCGCCAACGCAACACGATCCGCCACATCACACGCGACAAACCGAGCCCGCGCACCCAACTCAGCCAGCTCAGCGACCAGCTCCGTGGCACCCGGAGCATCCAGCCCCCGACGACTCACCAACAACAGATTCCGAACACCACGCTCCACCACCAGATGACGCGCCACCAAACCACCCAGCGCACCACTGGCACCCGTCACCAACACCGTGCCCACCGAATCGGGATCAGGAGCACGCTCCTCACCGGCACTGGCGGACACCCTCGCCAGCCTCGGTACGAACGCCTCACCCCCACGCACCGCCACCTGCGGCTCACCCGAAGCCACCGCGGCCGACAGAACCGACTCCTCCACCCCGTCAACGTCCGCCAGCACGAACCGGCCAGGGTTCTCCGACTGCGCCGTCCGCACCAGACCCCACACAGCAGCCTGAACAGGATCAGGCGACTCACAGAACACCGCACCCGAAGTCACCACCACCAGCCGCGCATCGGCGAACCGCTCATCCGCCAACCACTCCTGCACCAACTCCAGCGCCCGGCCCGCGATCTCATGCGTACGAGACACCACATCCCCGGAACCGGAACCGGAGGAGTCAGCGAACGACACCGCCACCACACCCGGCACCGCATCCAGCACACCCAGATCAGTGACCACCTGAACGGAAGGGACCGTGTCACCCGCGCCCAGCACATGCTCAACCCAGTCGACCGCGAACAACGCATCGCGCAGCAATCCAGGCGACTGCACCTGCTCCGCCGAAACCGGCCTCAGCACCAACGAATCCACCGAAGCCACCGGCTCACCGGCCGCGTCAGCCAGCACCAACGACACCCCGGAACCCGCCGGCGTGATCCGCACCCTCAGAACCGACGCCCCCACAGCATGCAGGGAAACCCCCGACCACGCGAACGGCAGACCTGTTCCTCCACCGTCCTCACCTCGGTCGCCGGCCAGCCCCATCGCGTGCAGGGCCGAGTCCAGCAAGGCCGGATGCACACCGAACCCGTCCCCGGAGATCCCCTCCGGCAGCGCAACCTCGGCGAACACCTCGTCGCCGCGCCGCCACACCGACCGCAGCCCCTGGAACACCGGGCCGTACCCATACCCCAGCCCGCGCAGCTCCTCGTAGAACCCCTCCACACCAAGCACCGCCGCGTCCCGCGGCGGCCACTCCTCCAGCGACTCACCCCTGCCCGCACCCACCACCGACAGCACACCCGTCGCGTGACGCACCCACTCACCATCAGCATCCTCAGCCGACCGCGAATGCACACTCACCACCCGACGCCCATCCGCCGAAGGCCCACCCACCGACAACTGCAACGACACACCACCACGCCCAGGCATCACCAACGGCGCCTGCAACGTCAACTCCTCCAGATACCCACAACCCACCCGCTCCCCCGCATACAGAACCAACTCAACAAACGCCGTACCCGGCAACAACACCGAACCCAACACCACATGATCCACAAGCCACCCGTGCGACTGAAGCGACAACCGCCCCGTCAACACCAACCCGTCCCCCTCAGCAAGGGACACCTCCGCATTCAACAGAGGATGGTCAACCGCACGCACACCCAGACCCGACCCATCAACCGCACCCGCCGGAAGAGACGCCAACCAGAAATGCTCACGCTGGAAGGCATACGTCGGCAGGCCGACACGGCGGGCACCGGTGCCGGCGAAGCACGCGGCCCAGTCCACCGCAGATCCACGCACATGGAGTTCGGCGAGGGCGGTCACGAGCGTCAGCGCCTCGTCACGCTCCCTGCGCAGGACCGGTACGAACGCCGAGTCCACGACACAGTCCTGCCCCATCGCGGACAGCACACCGTCCGGACCCAACTCCAGGAACGTCGCCACACCCTGGTCCTGGAGCGCACGCATCCCGTCGAGGAAACGCACCGCCTCACGGACATGCCGCACCCAGTAATCCGCCGAGCAGATCTCCTCGTCCGACACAACCCGACCGGACACATTGGACACAACCATGGTCTCGGGCCGGTGGAAGGTGAGGCCTTCGGCGACCGTGCGGAACTCGTCCAGCATGGCGTCCATGCGCGGCGAGTGGAAGGCGTGGCTGACGCGGAGTCGCTTGGTCTTACGGCCCTCCGCCCCGAAATGCGCGGCGATCGCCAGAACCGCGTCCTCATCACCCGACACCACCGTCGCAGACGGCCCGTTGAGCGCGGCAATCGACACACCGTCGGTCAGCAGCGGAAGGACTTCGTCCTCCGTCGCCTGGAGCGAGACCATCGCCCCACCCGTCGGCAACGCCTGCATCAGCCGGCCCCGGGCCGCCACCAGCCTCGCCGCGTCCTCCAGCGACAACACCCCGGCCACATGCGCAGCCGACAACTCACCAATCGAATGCCCCAACAGGTAATCCGGCTTCACACCCCACGCCGACACCAACCGGAACAACGCCACCTCAAGCGCGAACAACCCCGCCTGCGTGAACTCCGTCTGATCCAGCAGCTCACCACCCTCGAACACCACATCCCGCACAGGCCGGTCCAGATGCCGGTCCAACTCCGCACACACCACATCAAACGCATCCGCGAACACCGGATACGCCCCATACAACTCACGGCCCATACCCGACCGCTGCGCACCCTGACCCGAGAACAACACCGCCGACTTACCCGACGCGACCGTGCCCCGAACCGTCCGATCGCCAATGACCACCGCACGGTGATTCATCGCCGCACGCGTCGTCACCAACGAGAACCCGACATCCACCGGATCCCGATCCCCGACGAACGCCGACAACCGCTCCACCTGTCCGGCCAGCCCCGCCTCGGACTTCGCCGACACCACCCACGGCACCACCGGCACCGGGACACCAACGGAGTCCTCCGCCGTCTCCACCTCAGGAGCCTGCTCAAGAATGATGTGCGCGTTCGTACCGCTGATCCCGAACGACGACACCCCCGCCCGACGCAGCTCACCCGTCTCCGGCCACGCCACCTGCTCAGTCAGCAGCTCCACCGCACCCGCCGACCAGTCCACGTGCGACGAGGGCTCGTCGACATGCAGGGTCTGCGGCAGCACACCGTGCCGCATCGCCAGCACCATCTTGATGACGCCACCGACACCGGCTGCGGCCGCCGCGTGGCCGATGTTCGACTTGATCGACCCCAGCCACAGGGGGAGGTCGTCCGACCGGCGCTCTTGACCGTAGGTGGCGAGCAGGGCCTGCGCCTCGATCGGGTCACCCAGCCGAGTGCCCGTGCCGTGTGCTTCCACGGCGTCGATCTGGGCGGCCGAGAGGCCGGAGCTGGTCAGGGCCTGCCGGATGACCCGCTGCTGTGCGGGACCGTTCGGCGCGGTCAGACCGTTCGACGCACCGTCCTGGTTGATGGCCGACCCGCGAACCACCGCCAGGACCTCGTGGCCGTTACGCCGCGCGTCCGACAGCCGCTCCACCAGCAGCAGGCCGACGCCCTCTGCCCATCCCGTACCATCCGCTCCCTCCGCGAAGGGCTTGCAGCGGCCGTCCGCCGACAGACCGCGCTGACGGGAGAACTCCACGAACGCGGTCGGGCTGGCAAGAAGCGCGACCCCGCCGGCGAGCGCCATGGTGCATTCGCCCTGACGGAGTGCCTGGGCTGCGAGGTGGAGGGCGACCAGTGACGAGGAGCAGGCGGTGTCGACCGTAACGGCGGGGCCTTCCAGGCCCAGCATGTAGGCGATGCGGCCGGACACCACGCTCGTCGCGGTACCCGTGAGGAGGTGCCCCTCGCTACCTTCTGAGCCCTGCGCCATGCCGACGCCGTATCCGGAGGAGGAAGCACCGGCGAAGACGCCGATCTGCTCCCCGCGCACCGAGGTGGGATCGATTCCCGCACCCTCGAAGAGCTCCCACGATGCCTCCAGCAGCAGCCGCTGCTGCGGGTCCATCGCCAGCGCCTCACGCGGCGAGATCCCGAAGAAGCCGGCGTCGAAGTCACCCGCCTCGTGGAGGAACCCGCCGTGGCGGGTGTACGTCGTGCCGGGGTGCGCCGGGTCGGGGTTGTAGATGCCGTCCAGGTCCCAGCCCCGGTCGGTCGGGAATTCCGAGATGCCGTCGGTGCCGGAGACGAGGAGCTGCCAGAGTTCATCCGGGTTCGCCACCTCTCCCGGGTAACGGCAGCTCATGCCGACGATCGCGATCAGGTCGTCGTCCTTCGTCGGCGCATGGAACTCGGTGGCCGACAGCCTCGACTGCGTACCCGACAGGCCGGGCATTTCGTACTGTGCGGAGAGTTCGGCCGCGAGGAAACGCGCCAGGACGGTCGGCGTCGGATGGTCGAAGACCATGGTGGTCGGCAGCTGCAACCGGGTCTCGGCGACGAGTGCGTTGCGCAGTTCGACGGCGGTCAGCGAGTCGAATCCCAGCTCGCGGAAGGCACGATCGGGCTCGACTCCGTCGGACGAGGCGTGCCCGAGGACGGCGGCTGCCAGGGACCGCACCACGGTGGTCAGCGCGTCGGTGCGCTCGGCCGGGGCCAGTCCGACGAGTCGATTCCAAAGGGGCGAGTCGCCGTCCTCGGCGGAGGCCGTGGCCTCGGGAGCGGACGACGCGAGTGCTTCCCGCACCTCGGCCAGATCGCTGATCAACGGGCGGCTGCGAGCTGCGGTGAACACCGGTACGAACCGTGCCCAGTCCATGTCCGCGACGGTCACCAGAGTGTCGTCCCGGTCGAGCGCCTGCTGCAGGGCCGCGATCGCCGGCTCGGGTGCCATGGTCCGGATACCCAGACGGAGCAACTGCTCGCCTTCTTCGCCTTCGGCCATGCCGCCGCCCGCCCAGGCGCCCCACGCGACCGCGGTCGCCGGGACGCCCCGCGCCCTACGGCGCTGTGCCAGCGCGTCGAGGTGGGCATTGGCGGTCGCGTAACCGCTCTGGCCGCCGCTGCCCCAGACTCCGGCGATGGAGGAGAAGACGACGAAGGCGTCGAGGTCGTGGCCGTCGAGGAGTTCGTCCAGGTGCACAGCGCCTGCGACCTTCGCGGAGATCTCCTCGGCGAGGGTGTCGGCAGTGGCTTCGGACAGCAGGGTCGCGGTGGCGACGCCTGCCGCGTGCACGACTGTCCGGAGAGCGGCGCCCGGGTAGTCGGCCGCCGCGGCGTCGCACGCTTCGATCAGCGCGGCGACGGCTGCGCGGTCGGACACGTCGCAGGCGACGACGGTGGCCTTGGCGCCGAGCTCCTCCAGTTCGGCGACGAGTTCGGCCGCGCCGGGGGCGTCCGGGCCGCGGCGGCTGGTGAGGATGAGGTGCTCGACGCCGTTGCGGGCGAGCCATCGGGCCACGTGGCCGCCCAGGGCACCGGTTCCGCCCGTGATCAGCGCGGTGCCTTGCGGTGTCCATACCGGCCCGACGAGGTCGGGGCGGGTGTCCCGTACGAGACGGCGGACGAACGCTCCCGAGGGCCGCACCGCCACCTGGTCCTCGCTGCCGTCGGCGAGGAGGCCGATCAGCCGGGCGGCCGCACGGTCGTCCAGCGTCTCCGGGAGGTCCATGAGTCCGCCCCAGCGGTGGGCGCACTCCAGGCCGACGACTCGCCCAAGACCCCACAGCGAGGCCTGGACAGCGCTGGCCAGCGGGTCGGAGCGACCGACGGACACGGCACCACGGGTGGCCAGCCACAGCGGGGCGTCGATACCCGTGTCGCCCAGTGCCTGGACGAGCGCCAGCGTCCCTGTCATGCCGGCGGTGACGACCGGGTGGACGGGGGACGGCTGCTCGTCGAGGGCCAGCAGCGAGAGCACGCCGGCCGGCTGTGCGCCCTGCTCGCGTACGTCGTCGAGCAACTGGGCGAGGGAGACCCGATCGGCGGCAGCCGTGTCGGTCTCAACCGGGATCACCCTGGCGCCGTGTGCGGTCAGTGCCTCGACCGTACGAGCGACGAGCGCGCTGTCCATGTATCCGGCGGGCACGACCACCAGCCAGTCGCCCAACAGTCGCGCCGTCGCCGGGAGGGCGACGGGCTTCCACGTGATGCCGTAACGCCATTGGCTCGCAGTGGAGTTGACGCGGCTCTGTCGACGCCAGGCGGAGAGTGCGGGCAGCGCTCCGGCCAGCGCGTCGGAGTCCTCGGGTCGTATCGCGTCGACGAGTGAGGCCAGGTCCTCCCGCTCGATGGCGTCCCAGAACTGTGCCTCCGCCGGTGTGTTGCCCACCACGGCGGTCCCGCTGTCCAGCTTCATGGTGACGTGCGGCCAGTAGCGCTCGCGCTGGAAGGCGTACGTGGGCAGCTCGACCTGGCGTGCCCCGGTACCGGCGAAGTACGCGGCCCAGTCCACGGCCTGTCCGCGCACGTGGAGCTCGGCCAGTGCCGTGACACAGGCCGATGCCTCGGCGCGCCCCTTGCGCAGGGCCGGAACGAACACGCGGCTCTCCGCGTCGGCAATGAGGCAGTCCTGTCCCATGGCCGACAGGACCCCGTCCGGGCCCAGCTCGAGGAATGCCGTCACGCCCTGGTTCTGCAGGGTGCGTATCCCGTCGAGGAACCGGACCGCCCCCCGGACGTGGCGCACCCAGTACTCCGGGGTGCGGATCTCGCGCGACGGCACGACCACGCCGGTGACGTTCGAGATGATGGCGATCTCGGGCTGGTGGAAGGTCAGCGTCTCGGCGACCGTACGGAACTCGTCCAGCATGGCGTCCATGCGCGGCGAGTGGAAGGCGTGGCTGACGCGGAGGCGCTTGGTCTTGCGGCCCTCCGAGCCGAAGTGGGCAGCGATCGCCAGAACCGCGTCCTCGTCACCCGACACCACCGTCGAAGAGGGCCCGTTGAGCGCGGCAATGGACACACCGTCGGTCAGGAGCGGCAGAACCTCCGCCTCGGTCGCCTGGAGCGAGACCATCGCCCCGCCCGCCGGCAACGCCTGCATCAGCCGGCCTCGGGCCGCCACCAGCCTCGCCGCGTCCTCCAGCGACAACACCCCGGCCACATGCGCAGCCGACAACTCACCGATCGAATGCCCCAACAGATAGTCCGGCTTCACACCCCACGCCGACACCAGCCGGAACAACGCCACCTCAAGCGCGAACAGCCCCGCCTGCGTGAACTCCGTCTGATCCAGCAGCTCACCACCGTCAAAGACCACATCCCGCACAGGCCGGTCCAGATGCCGGTCCAACTCCGCACACACCGCATCGAACGCATCCGCGAACACCGGATACGACTCGTACAGCTCACGACCCATACCCGACCGCTGCGCACCCTGACCCGAGAACAACACCGCCAGGCCACCGGGCGCGGTCGTACCACGAACCACCCGCGCCCCGGTGCCGGATGCGGCCAGTTCCCTTACGCCGTCCAGCAGGTCCTCGCGTCCGGCCTCGAGCACCACGGCCCGATGCTCGAGCGCGGCGCGGCCGACAGCAAGGGAGAAGCCGATGTCGAGTGCGCCCGAGGAGGAGGCGCCAACGGTCTCCGTATGCGCCAGCAGGGTGCGCGCCTGTGCCTGCAGCGCCTGGGCGCCGGCGGCGGAGACGAGCCATGGGACGACCGGCGGGACCCAGCCGGGCTCGGCCACGTCGGCGCCTTCGGAGCTGTCCCGCACCGGTGCCTGCTCGACGATGATGTGCGCGTTGGTGCCGCTCACACCGAACGACGACACGCCCGCGCGGCGCGGCTGACCGGTCTCCGGCCAGTCCACCTGCTCGGTCAGCAACTGCACCGCACCCGCCGACCAGTCGACGTGCGGCGTCGGCTCGTCCACGTGCAGGGTCTGCGGGAGCGAGGCATGGCGCAGCGCCATGACCATCTTGATCACACCGGCGACGCCCGAAGCGGCCTGTGCGTGACCGAAGTTGGACTTCATCGACCCCAGCAGCAGCGGGCGGTCCTGCGGGCGGTCCTGGCCGTACGTCTCCACCAGGGCCTGGGCCTCGATGGGGTCGCCCAGCACGGTGCCGGTGCCATGGGCCTCGACGGCGTCGATCTGGGCGGGCGAGAGGGCCGCATTGGCCAGGGCCGCGCGGATGACACGCCGCTGCGAAGGACCGTGGGGTGCCGTCAGGCCGTTGCTCGCACCGTCCTGGTTCACGGCGGAGCCCCGTACGACCGCCAGCACGTGGTGCCCGTTACGGACGGCGTCGGACAGCCGCTCCACGAGGAGCACGCCCACGCCCTCGGCCCAGCCCGTACCGTCGGCTGCCGCCGCGAACGACTTGCAGCGGCCGTCGCCGGCGAGGCCGCCCTGCTGGCTGAACTCGGCGAACGCGCCAGGGTTGTTCATGACGGTCACACCGGCCGCCAAAGCCAGCGAGCACTCGCGCTGGCGCAGCGCCTGAACGGCCAGATGAAGAGCCACGAGCGACGACGAGCACGCGGTGTCGACCGTCACCGCGGGCCCCTCCAGGCCCAGCGAGTACGCGATGCGGCCGGACACGACACTGCCGGCGGTGCCGGTGACGTAATAGCCGTCGACGTTGTCGTCGGACTGGCGCAGGCTCGTTTCGTATCCGGAGCTCTGCGCGCCGACGAAGACACCGGTCTGGGTGGAGTGGAGGGAGGTCGGGGCGATCCCGGCCCGCTCCAGTGCCTTCCACGACTCCTCGAGCAGGATGCGCTGCTGCGGGTCCATGGACAGCGCCTCGCGGGGCGAGATCCCGAAGAACGAGGCGTCGAAGTCGGTGACACCGTCGACGAAGCCGCCCTCGAAGGTCGTCGCGTTGGTGCCGCCCGATTGGTAGAGCCCGTCGAGGTCCCAGCCACGGTCGGTCGGGAACTCTGCCACCGCGTCAGTACCGGACGCGACCAGCCGCCACAGGTCCTCGGGACTCGTCACCCCGCCCGGGTAGCGGCAGCTCATCCCGATGATCGCGATCGGCTCCCTGGCCGCGCCGGTGAGCTGGGTGTTCTCCCTCCGCAACCGGTCGACCTCTTTGAGAGACGCGCGCAGCGCTTCGAGAACCTTGTCACCGGAACTAGCCATCATGAACTCCACACTTCGCGCATCATCAGGAATCGCCGTTGCCCAGAGCCATTTGGATCAGGCTCTCGGCGTCCATCTCGTCGATCGAGTCGTTGTCGTCACCCGCGGGCGAGGGAGCATTGGCTCCGCCGTGTTCCTCCGCGAGCGTCATCAAGGTGTCCAGCAGTCCGGCGGCCCTGAGCCGGTCCAGCGGCACGGTGGCCAGTGCACTGCGCACTACGGCCTCGTCCACGTCGCCGTAAGCGCCGGTGTCCTCCCCGCCGGACCGGCCGGCCTCCGGAAGCAGCCTGCCCCGCAGGTACGTGACGAGGGCGGCGGGCGTCGGGTGGTCGAAGACCAGTGCGGCCGGCAGCCGTAGGCCCGTCGCCTCCGCGAGCTGATTGCGCAGCTCCACCGCGGTCAGCGAGTCGAAACCGAGGTTGCGGAAGGCCCGGTCGGGGCGTACCGCGTTCGGTGTGTCCAGCCGCAACACGGTGGCCGCCCGCTCCTGTACGAGTTCCAGCAGCACGTGGTCCTGCTCCGGCCCCGACAGTTCCCGCATCCGCCGGGTCAACGCATCGGCCGTGTCGGCGCCGTCGGCCTCCGCGGATTCTTCGGTGCTCGTCAGCGCGGCCCTCACTTCGGGCAGATCACCGATGAGCGGGCTCTGCCGCAGGGTCGTGAACGCGGCAGCGAACCGGGACCAGTCCACGTCCACGGTGACGATCGGCGTCTCGTCGTGCTCGATCGCCTGTTGCAGCGCGGCGATCGCCAGGCCCGGCTCCATCGGGGCCAGCCCCAACCGGGTCAGCTGCTCGCCGGTGTCACCGGCGGCCATCCCGCTGTCGGCCCACTGGCCCCATGCCACGGACGTGGCCGCCCAGCCCTGGGCGCGGCGGCGGAGAGCCAGCGCGTCAAGTGCCGCGTTCGCGGTCGCGTACGCGGCCTGGCGCGCGCTGCCCCACACCCCGGCGATGGACGAGAACACGACGAACGCGTCCACCGTTCCGCCGAGCAGTTCGTCCAAGTGAGCGGCGCCCGCCGTTTTACCGGAGAGTACGTCGGCGAAGGCGGCCGGCTCCGTGTCTGCCAGGGCGACGCTGTCGCTGATCCCGGCGGTATGGATGACGCTGCGGACGGGACTGCCCTCCTCGCTCAGTCGTCCGACCAGCGCGGCCACTTGGGCCCGGTCGGCGACATCGCAGGCGACAACGGAAACCTTGGCGCCCAGAGCTGTGAGCTCCGCCTCCAGTTCTGCCGCGCCGGGCGCGGCGATGCCCCGACGGCTGGTCAGGACGAGCCGCTCCGCGCCCCGCCCGGCCAGCCACCTGGCCACATGCCCGCCCAGGGCACCCGTACCGCCGGTGATCAGCACGGTGCCTTCGGCGTTCCACGGGGTGCCGGAGTCCGCTCCGTTCAGGGGCGCGCGCACCAGTCGGCGGCCGAAGACCCCCGCCGGGCGCACAGCCATCTGATCCTCACCGGCCGCGTCGGAGAGGATCCCGCACAGGCTGTCGGTGATGCGTGTGTCGACGCCGTCGTCGGGGAGGTCGATCAGGCCGCCCCAGTTGCCGGGGCGCTCCAGCCCGATGACCCGTCCCATCCCCCACACCTGCGCCTGAGCGACGCTCACAGTGCGGTCGGCGGTGTCACTGACCTGTATGGCGCCCCTGGTGGCGCACCACAGGGGCGCCTGAAGCTCCACGTCGTCGAGCGCCTGTACGAGAGCCAGCGTCGATGTCACGGCGGCGGGGACCGCGGAATGCACGGGGTCGGGGGTCTCATCCACCCCGAGGAACGACAGCACACCCGCCGTTTCGTGGTCGCTCGCGTCGAGGAGCCGGCGGATGCGTCCGGCCAGGGTGTCCCGGTCGGCTTCCCCCTCGGACACCACAAGGGTTGTCACGTGCGCTCCGTGCTGTGTCAGAGCCGCGTCACAAGCGGAGACCGCCGCGTCGTCGCGCAGCGCCTCCGGAATCAGCACGACCCACTGTCCGGAAAGCCGGGAGGACTTCGCCTTGGCCAGCGGGGTCCAGTCGACGCGATAGCGCCAGCCGTCGATCGTGGATCCGTTACGGCGGTCACGCCGCCAGGACGCGAGTGCCGGCATGACCGTCTGCAGGGCCGCCTCGCTCTGCGTCCCGCCCAGGGTGCGTATGAGGGCGTCCAGGTCCTCGCCTTCGACTGCCTGCCAGAACCGCGCCTCATCCGGAGACATCGTGTCCGGGGAAGCCAGGGGTACTCCGGGGGCTTCGGGCCAGTAGTGCCGGCGCTGGAAGGGGTAGGTGGGCAGGTCCAGGTGGGTGGGGGCATGCCCGGCGAACAGGGTCTTCCAGTCGAGGTCGACTCCGTGCGCGTGGGCTTCGGCGAGGGAGGTCATGAAGCGGCGGGACTCGTCCTCGTCCCGGCGCAACGTCCCCAGAGCCACCGCATCACTCCCGGCCGCCTCGAACGTCTCCTGCAACCCGACCGCAAGCACCGGATGCGGACTGACCTCGACGAACACCCCATGCCCGGCACCCAGCAGAACCCGAGTCGTCTCCTCCAGACGCACCGTCCCCCGCAAATTGGTGTACCAGTACTCCGCGTCCATCCCCGCCGTGTCCAACAACCCACCCGTCACCGTCGAATACAACGGCACCCCCGAAGCCCGCGGCACCACCCCCGACAACACATCCAGCAACCGCTCACGAATCCGCTCCACATGAGCACTGTGCGACGCGTAATCAACATCAATACGCTTGGCCCGCACCCCCTCACCCCGGCACACCACCACCAACTCGTCCAACGCATCACCATCACCAGAAACAACCACCGACGACGGCCCATTCACCGCCGCCACCGACAACCGCCCACCCCACCCCGCAAGCCGCGCCTCCACCCGACCCGCCGACTCCGCCACCGACACCATCCCGCCCAGACCCGACAACTCCAAAATCGCCCGACTCCGCAACGCCACCACCCGCGCACCGTCCTCCAAGGACAACCCACCCGCCACACACACCGCCGCGATCTCCCCCTGCGAATGCCCCATCACCGCCCCAGGCACCACACCCGCCGCACGCCACACCTCGGCAAGCGACACCATCACCGCCCACAACACCGGCTGCACCACATCAACCCGATCCAACCCAGGCACACCCGACTCACCACGCAACACACCCAACAACGACCAGTCCGTATACGCCGACAGAGCAGCCGCACACTCCCGGATCCGCTCCGCGAACACCGGCGAGGACTCCATCAACCCCGCAGCCATCCCCACCCACTGCGACCCCTGCCCCGGAAACACGAACACCGGAGCCACCGCACCATCAGCGACACCCCGCACCACACCCGGACCGGAGCGCCCTTCCACCAGGGCACCGAGACCGGCCACCAACTCCTCGCGGCCGGAGGCCGTCACCACCGCACGGTGCTCGAACCGGGAGCGGCTCACCGCCAGTGCGTGCGCGAGATCCCCCATGGACAGCTCCGGTGCGTCCGCCACCGATTCCGCCAGCCGCGCGGCCTGGTCCCGCAGCGCGCCCTCCGACTTCCCGGACAGCACGAACGGCAGCACCGCGTCGGCCGGCAGTCCGGTCTCAACGGGGACTTCTTCGTCCGGCGCCTGCTCAAGAATGACGTGCGCGTTCGTGCCGCTGATCCCGAACGACGACACCGCCGCACGGCGCGCCGCGCCCGTCTCCGGCCAGGCCACCGACTCGGTCAGCAACCGTACGTTCCCTGCCTCCCAGTCGACCTGAGGCGTCGGCTCGTCCACGTGCAGCGTCTGCGGCAGGACCCCGTGCCGCATGGCCAGGACCATCTTGATGATCCCGGCGACACCCGCCGCAGCCTGTGTGTGACCGATGTTCGACTTGACCGACCCGAGCCACAGCGGCCGGCCCTCCGACCGCCCCTGCCCGTACGTCGCCAGCAAGGCCTGCGCCTCGATCGGGTCACCCAGCTTCGTACCCGTACCGTGCGCCTCCACCGCATCCACCTGGGAAGCCGACAGACCGGCATTCGCCAGCGCCTGCCGAATCACCCGCTGCTGCGAAGGACCATTCGGCGCCGTCAGACCATTCGACGCACCGTCCTGATTCACCGCACTGCCCCGCACGACAGCGAGCACCTCGTGCCCGTTCCGCCGCGCATCCGACAGCCGCTCCACCAACAGCATGCCGACACCCTCGCCCCAACCGGTACCGTCGGCGCCCGCGGCGAACGACTTGCAGCGTCCGTCCACCGCGAGTGCTCGCTGCCGGGAGAACTCGACGAAGGTGCCGGGTGTGGCCATGACCGTCACCCCGCCGGCCAGCGCCATCGAGCACTCACCCGACCGCAGCGCCTGAATCGCCCAGTGCAGCGCGACCAGGGACGACGAACACGCCGTGTCCACCGTCACCGCCGGACCCTCCAGGCCCAACGTGTACGACACCCGCCCCGAGGCGACACTGCCCGCAGTGCCCGTGGTGAGGTGCCCCTCAAGGCTCTCGGCGGACGCGGCGGCATACGCCGCGAAGTCGTGGTACATGAGGCCGGTGAAGACGCCTGTGTTACTGCCACGCAGCGAGGCGGGATCGATGGCCGCCGACTCCACCGCTTCCCACGAGGCTTCCAGGAGCAGTCGCTGCTGCGGGTCCATCGCCACCGCCTCACGCGGTGAGATCCCGAAGAACTCAGCGTCGAAGTGGGTGGCGTCGTGTAGGAACCCGCCCTCGCGGGTGTACGACGTACCGGGCCTGTCCGGGTCCGGGTCGAACAGCGCGTTCACGTCCCAGCCTCGGTCGGACGGGATGCCCGTGACCGCGTCACCGGCGGTGGAGAGCAGCCGCCACAGGTCCTTCGGCCCGGACACTCCACCGGGATAGCGGCAGCTCATGCCGACGATCGCGATCGGGTCGTCCGCCGTGGTGCCGGTCGCCCCAACGGCCGTGGTCGACTCGCTGTGCGTGCCGAGGATCTCCGCCCGGATGAAGCCGGCCAGTGCCTCGGGGGTCGGGTAGTCGAAGACGAGCGTCGCCGGCAGTCGCAGGCCCATGACAGCGTTGAGCCGGTTGCGCAGATCCACTGCGGTCAGCGAGTCGAACCCGAGATCGGTGAAGACCTGCCGGGGCTTGATCGCTTCGCTGGAACTGTGGCCCAGGGTGGAGGCGACCTCGTTGCGTACCAACTCAAGTACCCGCGCCTCCTGTTCGGCTGCCTCCAGCCTGAGGAGGGTGCGCGCGAAGGACTGGGAGCGGTCAGTGCCGGCGTCGGCCTTCCGCCGATTCGGCACCCGGACCAGACCCCGCAGCATCAGCGGAGTCATCTCCGGACGTACCCGCAGAGTGGCCGTATCCACCCGGATCGGCACCAGCGCAGCCTCGTCGGTCAATGCCGCGGCCGCGTCGAACAGTTCGAGTCCCTGCTCCGACGACAACGGCAGCAGACCGCCCCTGGCCATCCGCCGCAGATCATCCGCACCCAGCTGCCCGGTCATCTCACTGGCCTGAGCCCACAGCCCCCAAGCCAACGACTGCCCCGCAAGCCCCTCCGCCCGCCGCATCTCGGCCAGAGCATCGAGGAACGCATTCGCCGCCGCATAGTTCGCCTGCCCCGCACCCCCGAACACACCGGCAGCCGAGGAGAACAACGTGAACATCGACAGATCCATGCCACGCGTCAGCTCATGCAAATACCACGCCGCATCAACCTTCGGCCGCAACACCCCAGCCAACCGCTCCGGAGTCAAGGACGACACCACACCATCGTCCAGCACACCCGCCGCATGCACCACACCCACCAACGGGCACTCGGCCTCAACACCCGCCAGCACCTCCGCCAACGCAACACGATCCGCCACATCACACGCGACAAACCGAGCCCGCGCACCCAACTCAGCCAGCTCAGCAACCAGCTCCGTGGCACCCGGAGCATCCGGTCCCCGACGACTCACCAACAACAGATTCCGAACACCACGCTCCACCACCAGATGACGCGCCACCAACCCACCCAGCACACCACCCGCACCCGTCACCAACACCGTGCCCACACCGACCTCGGGAACACTCCCACCAGCACCGACAGCCACCCGCGCCAGCCTCGGCACGAAAACCTCACCCATCCGCACCGCCATCTGCGGCTCACCCGACGCCACCGCAGCCGACACCACGGACTCATCGGCCACATCAACATCCACCAGCACGAACCGGCCCGGATTCTCCGTCTCCGCCGCCCGCACCAGACCCCACACAGCAGCCTGCGCCGGATCCGGCGCACCATCACCGCCGCACACCACCGCGCCCCGAGTCACCACGACCAACCGCGCACCGGCAAACCGCTCACCCGCCAACCACTCCCGCACCAACTCCAAGGCCACGCGGACGATCTCATGCGTACGAGACACCACGTCCCCGGAACGGGAAGCAACATCCACATCCGCGAACGACACCGCCACCACACCCGACACCACATCCCCGGGAACCAGGTCCTCGTACCGGGCAATGCCGGGAACGGACTCTGCGGAGCCGATCGGCTTCGCCGCCCATTCGACCCGGAACATCGCGTCACCGAGCACGTTGTCCGAAGGCTTCAGCTGTTCCGGCCTGATCGGGCGCAGTGCGAGCGTGTCCACGGAGGCGACCGGGTAGCCCGTTCCATCGGCCAGCAGCAGAGAGGCTCCCGACCGTACGCGCCGGATCCTGACCCTCAGCGCGCGGGCGCCGACCGCGCTCAGCGAGACACCGCTCCAAGCGAACGGCAGCTCGACGGCGCCCGGCTCACCTCCGGCGTCACGCGCCACCGACCAGCCCATGGCATGCAGTGCCGCGTCCAGCAGAGCGGGGTGCACCCCGAATCCCTCGACGTCGGCCTCGTCCGGCAGCGCCACCTCCGCGTACACGTCGTCACCCTGACGCCAGGCAGCCCGCAGCCCTTGGAACAGCGGACCGTACCCGTAGCCGGCCTCGGTGAGAGACTCGTAGAGGGTGTCGACGGCGAGCGCCTGTGCCCCGGCCGGCGGCCACTCACTCAGACCGTCCGCCACCGGCACTTCCGCACGTGTCGCCGTGCCGGAGGCGTGCAGGGTCCACACGTCCTCCGGTGCGTCGGCGGGTGCCGCGTAGATGTGCACAGTGCTGCGGTCCGAGGCGTCGGGCAGGGTGGCCGTCACTTGGATCACGACCGCGCCGGAATCCGGGACGACCAGCGGCGCCTCTATCGTCAGCTCTTCCAACAACTCACATCCGACCTGGTCGGCGGCGTGCAGCGCCAGGTCGACGAAGGCCGTGCCCGGCAGCAGCACCGAACCCAGAACGACGTGGTCGGCGAGCCACGGGTGCGTCTCGACCGACAGCCTGCCCGTCATCACCACGCCGTCGGAGTCGGCCAGCCTGATCGCCCCGGAGAGCAGGGCGTGCCCGCCGGGCCGCATTCCGGTCACCGAGATGTCGCGGCCTTGTCCGGGTACCGACTTCAGCCAGTAGTGCTGATGCTGGAAGGGGTACGTCGGCAGATCGACACGCTGCACGTCGGTGCCTTCGAACAGAGCCCGCCAGCCCAGCTCGACCCCGTGCGCATGTGCCTCGGCCAGCGAGGTCATGAAACGCCGGGATTCGTCCTCGTCACGGCGCAGCGTGCCCAGGGCCACCGCCTCGCAACCAGCGGCAGCGAACGTCTCCTGCAGCCCCACGGCCAGCACCGGATGCGGGCTGACCTCGACGAACACACCGTGCCCCGAACTCAGCAGCGCCCGGGTCGTCTTCTCCAGGAGGACCGTCCGGCGCAGATTCGTGTACCAGTACTCGGCGTCCATGCCCGTGGTGTCCAGAAGTTCCCCGGTCACGGTGGAGTACAACGGCACCTGCGAGGAGCGCGGTTCGAGGTCCGACAGCACCTCCAGCAACCGCTCCCGGATCCGCTCCACGTGCACACTGTGCGACGCGTAGTCGACGTCGATGCGCTTGGCGCGGACCCCTTCGGCCCTGCAGGCCTCCCGGAACTCGTCCAGTGCGTCGGCGTCGCCGGAGACCACGGCGGAGGACGGCCCGTTGACCGCCGCAACCGACAGCCGTCCGTCCCACCGGGTGAGCCGGTCACCGATCAGGTCAGCGGACTCCGCCACGGCCATCATGCCGCCCAGACCCGACAGTTCCAGCAACACCTTGCTCCGCAGCGCCACCACCCGCGCTCCGTCCCGCAGAGTCAGCCCACCGGCGACACATGCCGCGGCGACCTCGCCCTGCGAGTGACCGACGACCGCGGACGGCTCGACACCCGCCGCGCGCCACACCTCGGCGAGCGACACCATCACGGCCCACAGCGCGGGCTGGACGACATCGACCCGGTCGAGCCCGGGCGCGTCCGGTTCACCGCGCAGCACGTCGAGCAGCGACCAGTCGGTGTACTCCGACAACGCGGTCGCGCACTCCCGGAGCCGTTCGGCGAACACGGCCGACGACTCCATCAGCCCCGCGGCCATGCCCACCCACTGCGCACCCTGCCCCGGGAACACGAACACCGCGCGCGCCTCGCCGTCCGCGACGCCCTGCACCACACCCGGCGCCGAGCGTCCGTCCGCCAGCGCGTCCAGACCCGACCGGAGTTCCTCGACGTCTCCGGCAACCAGCAGCGCACGATGCGTGAACCTGGTACGGGCAGTGGCCAACGACCACGCCACATCCCTCAGGGGCAGACCGGGCTCCCGGTCCAGCAGACCGGTCAGCCGAGCCGCCTGTTCCGCCACCGCGCCGGGCGACTTCCCGGACAGCACGAACGGCAGCGCCGCACCGCTCAGCGGCGAGACCCCGTCCGCCGGCGTCCCCGGCACGTCCTCGACGGGCGCCTGCTCAAGAATGACGTGTGCGTTCGTACCGCTGATCCCGAACGACGACACACCGGCCCGACGCGGCTCGTCCTTCACGGGCCACGCCACCGACTCGGCCAGGAGCTCAACGGCCCCGGCCGACCAGTCGACTTGGGAGGACGGGCTCTCCAGGTGCAGGGTCTGCGGCAGCACACCGTGGCGCATCGCCATCACCATCTTGATGACCCCGGCCACACCCGCGGCAGCCTGCGCGTGACCGATGTTCGACTTCAGCGAGCCCAGCAGGAGGGGGCGGTCGTCCGGCCGGCCCTGCCCGTAGGTCGCGAGCAGCGCCTGCGCCTCGATCGGGTCACCCAGCCGGGTCCCCGTGCCGTGTGCCTCCACGGCGTCCACCTGTGCCGGCTCCAGACCGGCGTTGGCCAGTGCCTGGCGGATCACCCGCTGCTGCGACGGACCGTTCGGCGCCGTCAGACCATTCGACGCACCGTCCTGATTCACCGCAGAGCCCCGGACCACCGCCAGGACCTGATGGCCGTTGCGCCGCGCGTCCGAGAGCCGTTCGAGGAGCAGCAGTCCGGCGCCCTCGGACCACGCGGTGCCGTCCGCGTTGTCGGAGAACGCCTTGCAGCGGGCGTTCGCGGCGAGGCCGCCGTGCCCGCCGAACTCGGCGAAGATCCCTTCGTCGGCCATGATCATGACGCCGCCGGCCAGGGCCATGGAGCACTCGCCCGACCGCAGCGCCTGCGTGGCGAGGTGCAGGGCCACCAGCGAGGAGGAGCACGCCGTGTCGACCGACACCGCGGGCCCTTCCAGTCCGAAGGTGTACGCCACCCGCCCGGAGACAACACTGCCGGCGGTGCCGGTCAGCACGTGTCCGGCGACACCCTCGGGGAGCTGGTCCAGAGACGTTGCGTATCCGGAGGTGGACGTCCCGGCGAAGACGCCGGTGCGGCTGCCGCGTACGGACGAGGGGGCGATGCCGGCCCGCTCGAACGTTTCCCAGGCCGCCTCGAGCAGCAGCCGCTGCTGCGGGTCCATCGCCAGCGCCTCACGCGGCGAGATCCCGAAGAACGCGGCGTCGAACTCGCCCGCGTCGTGGACGAACCCGCCTTCGTGGGGCAGTCCGGCGGTGTCGGAGCCGTCGTGGGACGGCAGCCGCCAGCCCCGGTCGGTGGGGAAGGCGGAGATGCCGTCGGTGCCGGTGGCGACGAGGTTCCACAGGTCCTCGGGCGAGTTGACACCGCCCGGGTAACGGCAGCTCATGGCCACGATCGCGATCGGTTCATCGGTGTCCGCCGCTCCGGCCCGTACGGCGGAATCGGCGAGCGTGGGTGATCCGGGTGCTTCGACCAGCGCGCTGTGCAGGTGGGCAGCCATCACGGCCGGAGTCGGGTAGTCGAAGATCAGCGATGCGGGAAGCCGCAGTCCGGTCGCCGCACCCAGGCGGTTGCGGAGTTCGACGGCGGTCAGGGAGTCGAAACCGAGCTCCTTGAACGCCCGGCCGGGGCGTACGGCGTCCGCGTCGGAGTGTCCGAGAACAGCGGCCGCCTGCATGCTGACGAGTTCCACGAGCATCTGCGTCTGCTCGGACTCGTCCAGTCCCCTCAGCCGCTCGGTGAGCGTCGAGGCCTCGATGGCCGCCGAAGCCGCGCTGCGCCTGCTGGACCTGCGGCCACCGAGTCCCAGCCCCTTGAACAGGGACGGCTCCTCGGCCCGGCCGCGCAGAGACGTGGCGTCCAGCTTCATCGGTACGAGAACGGCGTCGTCGACGGCCAGTGCGGCGTCGAACAGTGCCGCGCCCTCCTGCGCCGACAGGGTGATCAGTCCGCCTCGGCTGCTGCGGCCGGCGCTCGTCCCGCGGAGCCGGTCGATCATGCCGCCGGCCTGTTCCCACGGGCCCCAGGCGAGGGAGGTCGCCGCGAGCCCCTGCTTCCGTCTGGCCTGGGCCAGCGAGTCGAGGAAGACGTTCGCGGCCGCGTAGTTGCCCTGGCCGGGCGCCCCCAGCAGGCCGGAGGTGGAGGAGAACAGGGCGAACATCGGCAGGTCCAGATCGCGGGTCAGCCGGTGCAGATGCCAGGCGGCATCCGCCTTGGGCCGCAGCACCGCGTCCAGCCGATCGCTGGTGAGCGAGGGGATGATGCCGTCGTCGAGTACCCCCGCCGCATGGACCACGGCGGTCAGCGGGTGCGCGTCGTCGATGGCGGCCAGGAGTGCGGCGAGTGCGTCGGCGTCGGAGACATCGCAGGCCGCCAGGGTGACGGTAGTGGCGCCGAGCGCGGTGAGTTCGGCGGCGAGTTCCTGCGCGCCCGGTGCGTCGGGCCCGCTCCGGCCGGCCAGAACCAGGTGCCGGGCGCCGTGCGTGGCGACGAGGTGCCGGGCGAGTACGCCGCCGAGCGAGCCGGTGCCACCGGTGAGGAGTACGGTGCCGTCGCGGTCGAGCGGCTGCGGGACCGTGAGCACGACCTTGCCGATGTGCCGGGCCTGGCTGAGGAAGCGGAAGGCCTCCGGTGCCCGGCGTACGTCCCAGGTCCGCACCGGTAGGGGACGCAGCGCCCCGCTCTCGAACAGCGCGACCACCTCGGCCAGCATCCGGCCGATCCGCTCGGGACCCGCCTGGATGACGTCGAATGCCTGGTAGGCGACCCCGGGGTGGGCATGTGCGACCGCTTCGGGGTCGCGCACGTCGGCCTTGCCCATTTCCACGAACCGTCCGCCGCGGGGGAGCAGCCGCAGCGAGGCGTCCACGAACGGCCCGGCGAGGGAGTCCAGGACCACGTCCACGCCACGTCCGTCAGTGGCGGCGCGGAACTGCTCCTCGAATTCCACCGTGCGCGAGGACGCGATGTGATCGTCGTGGAGGCCGAGTTCCCGCAGGGTGTCCCACTTGCCGGGACCGGCCGTTCCGAAGACCTCGGCGCCGAGGTGGCGCGCCAACTGCGTGGCCGCCATGCCCACACCGCCCGCTGCGGCGTGCACAAGGACCGACTCGCCCGGCTGGAGTGCAGCCAGGTCGACGAGACCGTAATAGGCGGTGAGGAACACGATGGGCACCGAGGCGGCCTCGGTGAACGACCACCCGTCGGGAATCCTCGCGACCATGCGGTGGTCGGTCACCGCGGTGGGACCGAATCCGCCGCTCAGCAGGCCCATCACCCGGTCACCGGGCGTGATCCCGGTGACGCCGGGGCCGGTCTCCAGCACGACACCGGCACCCTCGATGCCCATCGTGGCCTGTCCCGGATACATGTCGAGGGCGATCAGCACGTCGCGGAAGTTGAGCCCTGCCGCTCGCACGGCCACGCGTATCTGACCGGTTTCGAGCTCGTCGAGCGCTTCCGGGTGGGGCAGCAGCCTCAGTCCGTCGAGCGTTCCCTTGCTCGCGCTGTCGAGTCGCCAGGTCGTTCCGTCCCCAGGCGGCAGCAGGGTGCCGTCCTGCCCGGACCGTACGAAGCGGAGGGCGTGGAGCACTCCGTCGCGTACGGCCAGCTGCGGCTCGCCGCTGGCGATGGCGCGACGTACGACACCGACGTCGGGCCCCGCCGTCTCGTCCAGATCCAGCAGGACGAAACGCTGCGGGTTCTCCGCCTGGGCCGACCGCAGCAAGCCCCACACCGGGGCGGCGGACAGGTCGGGCATGCTGCTGGTGTCGCCGTCCGTGTCGACGGCGCGACGGGTGACGACGATCAGCCGGGACGCGTCGAAGCGCGGATCGGCCAGCCATTCCTGCAGAAGGGCGAGGGTACGGTGCGCTGCGCGGTGCGCGGCTCCGAGGACGTCGGCGTCCCCGGCCGTGCTGTCGGTGGTGTCGATCAGTACGACGTCCGGGGCGGCGGCTCCCGCGTCGAGGGCGGCGCTCAGCGCGGTCACGTCCGCGAACGTGTCGCAGCCGTCGAGGCCCGGTCCGGTCCCGTCGGCTGTCAGCACGGCCCACGACTGCGCCTCGCCACCCGGCTCGGGCGAGGGCCCGTCTTCGGCGATCTGGACCCAGCTCAGCTGGAACAGCGAGTCCGTGGTGGCCCGGAGCCGGTCGTCGAACTGGTCGGCGGACACCTCGCGCAGTGTCAACGCGTCGATCTTCGCGACGAGTTGTCCGGCGGCATCGGCCAGGACGAGTGACATCGTGCTGTCGCGGCCCGTGGACGCAATCCGCATCCGCAGCGTGGTGGACCCGGTGGCGCGGAGGAACACCCCGTTCCAGGAGAACGGCAGCCAGCCGCGCCGCTCGGCGCTCGCCGGGTCCTCCGGCCCGCCGTTGCCCAGAAGGCCGCCCACAGCGAGAGAGTGGAGAGCGGAGTCGAGCAGCGCGGGGTGCACACCGAACCCGGCGACGTCGAGGTCGGCCACCGCCACTTCGGCGAAGACCTCCTCACCACGGCGCCAGACCCGCTGCAGCCCCCGGAAGGCCGGCCCGTAGCCGAAGCCTTGGACGGCGAGTTGTTCGTACAGGCCCTCGACACCGATCTCGGTCGCGTCGCGCGGCGGCCAAGCCCGCAGGGACTCCCGTACCGAGGATTCGGCGGCGGACTCGACAGTCGCGTCGACCGGTGCGAGCAGGCCGGTGGCGTGCTGGGTCCAGTCGTTCTCCTCACCGTCGGCCTCACCGGGGCGTGAGTGCACGCTGATGGGCCTACGCCCGTCGGCCTCAGGGGTGCCCACGACAACCTGCAGGTGGACGCCTGCCGACTCGTGAAGCACCAGCGGTGCCTGCAGGGTCAGTTCGTCCACGAGTTCGCAGCCGACGTGCTCGCCCGCGTGCAGGGCCAGGTCGACGAAGGCCGTGCCAGGCAGCAGGACCGAGCCCATGACGGCATGGTCGGCCAGCCACGGCTGCGTCTGCAGCGACAGACGCCCGGTGAACAGGAACTCATCGGTGTGCGCCAGCCCCACCGCAGCGGCGAGCAGCGGATGATCACCGGTGCGCAGCCCGAGCCCGGTCACGTCCCCGGTCCGGGGCCAGGTGTTCTTCGGCCAGTAGCGCTGCCGCTGGAAGGCGTACGTGGGCAGGTCGACGCGGCGGGCGCCGGTGCCGGCGAAGTACGCGGCCCAGTCGACGGACGTACCGCGTACGTGGAGTTCGGCAAGGGCGGTCACGAGCGTCAGCGCCTCGTCACGGTCCCTGCGCAGAGCCGGTACGAACGCCGAGTCCTCGACACAGTCCTGCCCCATCGCGGACAGCACACCGTCCGGACCCAGCTCCAGGAACGTGGCCACACCCTGGTCCTGGAGGGCACGCATCCCGTCCAGGAAACGCACCGCCTCACGGACATGCCGCACCCAGTAGTCCGCCGAGCAGATCTCCTCGTCCGACACGACCCGACCGGACACGTTCGAGACGATGGCGATCTGCGGAGCGTTGAAGGTGAGTCCCTCGGCGACCGCACGGAACTCATCCAGCATCGCGTCCATGCGCGGCGAATGGAAGGCGTGGCTGACGCGGAGGCGCTTGGTCTTTCGGCCCTCCGCCCCGAAATGCGCGGCGATCGCCAGAACCGCGTCCTCATCACCCGACACCACCGTCGAAGACGGCCCGTTGAGCGCGGCAATCGACACACCGTCGGTCAGCAGCGGAAGGACTTCGTCCTCCGTCGCCTGGAGCGAGACCATCGCCCCGCCCGCCGGCAATGCCTGCATGAGCCGGCCCCGGGCCGCCACCAGCCTCGCCGCGTCCTCCAGCGACAGCACCCCGGCCACATGCGCAGCCGACAACTCACCGATCGAATGCCCCAGCAGATAGTCCGGCTTCACACCCCACGCCGACACCAACCGGAACAACGCCACCTCAAGCGCAAACAGCCCCGCCTGCGTGAACTCCGTCTGATCCAGCAGCTCACCACCCTCGAACACCACCTCACGGACCGGCCGATCCAGATGCCGGTCCAACTCCGCACACACCACATCAAACGCATCCGCGAACACCGGATACGACTCGTACAACTCACGGCCCATACCCGACCGCTGCGCACCCTGACCCGAGAACAACACCGCGATCGGGTTGTCGTCGACCGCCGTGGCGGTGACCACGTCGGCGGCTCGCGGGTCGTCGGCCAGCGCCGCGGCTTGGCGGAGGAGGCTTTCCGGGTTCGCGCCGAGGAGTACTGCCCGGCTTTCCATCGCGGTCCTGGCCACGGCGAGGGAGTATCCGAGGTCGACTGCGCTGTGGGCCGTTTCGGGCTGGAAAGCCAGCAGGCGCGCGGCTTGTTCGGCGAGCGCCGGCGAGGACTTGGCGGACAGGATCCACGGAACGACCGGGAGCACGGCGGTCGCCGTCTCGGCCTGCTCGTCCGCTTCCTGGGGCTGTTCCAGGATGACGTGCGCGTTGGTGCCGCTCATCCCGAACGATGACACGCCCGCCCGTCGCGGCTGTCCCGTCTCGGGCCAGGTCACCGACTCCGTCAGCAGTTCGACGCCTCCCGCCGACCAGTCCACATGGGACGAAGGCTCGTCGACGTGCAGGGTCTGCGGCAGCACACCGTGCTGCATCGCCATCACCATCTTGATCACGCCGGCCACACCGGCAGCACCCGCGGTGTGACCGATGTTCGACTTGAGCGATCCCAGCCGCAGCGGCCGGTGCTCGGGCCGGTCCTGGCCGTAGGTGGCCAGCAACGACTGTGCTTCGATCGGGTCGCCCAGCCGGGTCCCCGTGCCATGGGCCTCCACCGCGTCCACGTCGGCCGGGGACAGACCGGCGTCGGCCAGCGCCTGCCGGATCACCCGCTGCTGCGAAGGGCCGTGGGGGACAGTGAGACCGCTGCTCGCACCGTCCTGGTTGATCGCGGAGCCGCGGATGACGGCCAGGACCTGATGCCCGTTGCGGCGGGCGTCCGAGAGCCTCTCGACCAGCAACATGCCGATGCCTTCGCCCCAGCCGGTGCCGTCGGCCGCGTCGGCGAACGCCTTGCACCGGCCGTCGGACGCCAGACCACGCTGCCGGGAGAACTCCAGGAAGGCCCCCGGAGTGGACATCACCGACGCCCCACCCACCAGCGCCATGGAGCACTCCCCCTGGCGCAACGCCTGAGCAGCCCAGTGCAGGGCCACCAACGACGACGAGCACGCCGTGTCGACGGTCGCGGCAGGCCCCTGGAAACCGAGGGCATAGGCGATCCGGCCGGACATGACGCTCGCGGAGTTTCCGATGGCGAGGTAACCACCGAGCTCCGCCGTGTCGTTGTGCAGCAGCCCGGCGTAATCCTGGGCATTGGAACCGATGAACACGCCGGTGCTGCTGCCGTGCAGCGAAGCCGGGTCGATACCGGCCCGCTCCAGTGCCTCCCAAGCAGTCTCGAGAAGCAGTCGCTGCTGGGGGTCCATCGCCAGTGCCTCACGCGGCGAGATCCCGAAGAACTCGGCGTCGAAGTCCCCGACGGAACTCAGAAAGCCGCCCTGGTCGGCGTAGGTCGTGCCGGGATGGTCCGGATCGGGGTGGTAGAGCCCGTCCGTGTCCCAGCCACGGTCCGACGGGAAGCCCGCGATCGCGTCCGAGCCGTCGGCGACCAACTGCCACAACTCTTCGGGCGAGCGGACATCGCCGGGGAACCGGCAGCTCATGCCGACGATGGCGATCGGCTCCTGGCCCTCGGACTCGACCTCGTGGAGCCGCTGCTTCGTCTGCCGAAGCTCAGCGGTCATCCACTTCAGGTGATCCAGGAGTTTCTCTTCACTCGCCATCGGAAACAGCACCGCCCCTTGAGAAAGCCATGATTTGCACGCGCGTCAACAGCTGTTGGTCAGGACTTGCCGAATTCGCGTTGGATGAGGTCGAACATCTCGTCCGACGTGGCCGCGTCGAGCGCGGGGTCCACCTCGACGGTTGTCGGCGAGAGTGTCTCCGACGACGTGATACGTGCCTGTGGGCCGCCCCACGCCGTCAAAAGGCCTTGGAGTCTCTCCGTGATGTCCTCACGGTCGACGTCCGTGGTGGACAAGCCGGAGAGCATGCGCTCCAGCTCTGTGATCGCCGAGGCGACCGGGGCCGCCGCCGACATCTCCTGAGCCAGCTCGGAACGCAGGTGCTGCGCCAGCTCCGCGGACGAGGTGAAGTCGAAGAGGAGCGTGGTCGGCAGGCGGAGCCCGGTGTGGGACGCCAGCCGGTTGCGTACCTCGACGGCCATGAGCGAGTCGAAGCCCAGTTCCACGAAGCCCCGCCGGGGCTTCACCGCGTCCGAGGACTCATGTCCCAACACCTTTGCCGCCTCGCCTCGTACGAGTTCGAGCACGATGCGGTTCTGTTCCGGCTCGGTGGCCGAGGACAGCCGCTCCCGCAGTTGGATCGCCGCGTCGCCAGGACCGGTGTCCACCTCCTCACGGTCCTGCGTCAGCGCCTTGCGTGCGTCGGAGAGTTCACCGAGAAGAGGGCTCGGGCGTCGAGCGGTGAACGCGGGTGCGAAGCGTTCCCAGTCCACGTCGGCGACCGTGAGGGTGGTCTCGTCTTCGGCGAGCGCCCGGTGCAGCGTGGTGATCGCCTGGACAGGAGCCAGCGCGACGAGTCCGTGCCGGTGCAGGTCCTCGGTCGTGCCTTGCGCCATTCCGCCCTCGGCCCAGGGGCCCCAGCTGATGGAGGTGGCGGTCAGGCCGCGGGCCCGTCGTCGCTCGGCCAGCGCGTCGAGGTGCGCGTTGGCCGCCGCATACGCGGCTTGGCCGCCGCTGCCCCAGACAGCGCTGATCGACGAGAACAGCACGAACGCGTCCAGCGACCGGTCACCGAAGACCGCGTCAAGGTTCTCCGCACCCACCACCTTCGCACGCAGCACACCCGTGAACTCCTCCGCGGTCATACCGACCAGCCCGGTCATCTGACCGACACCCGCCGCATGGAACACCGCGCGCACCGGATCGCCGGCCGCTTCGACCTCCTCCACAAGCGCCGCCACAGCATCCCGGTCACTCACATCACACGCCACCACCACAACCTCGGCGCCCAGCCCCTCCAACTCCGAGACCAACCCCGCCGGAGCCGAACCACCACGACTCACCAGCACCACACGACCGGCACCCTCACCCACCACCCACCGAGCCACATGCCCACCCAACGCACCCGAACCACCCGTCACCAACACCGTCCCACCAACCACCACACCCGCACCCGCACCCGCACCCGCACCCGGAGCACGGACCACACGCCGCCCGAACACACCCGAACCCCGCACCGCAACCTGATCCTCACCACCCGAACCAGCCAACACCCCACACAACCGGCCCAACACCCGCTCATCCACCACCCCCGGCACATCAACCAACCCACCCCACACCCCAGGCAACTCCAACCCAGCCACCCGCCCCAGACCCCACACCTGAGCACCCAACGGATCCACCACACCATCCGCACGCCCCACCGACACCGCACCACTCGTCACACACCACAACCTCACCGGCACATCCACACCCGCCAACGCCTGCACCAACCCCAACGTCCCCAACCCGTCCAACAACGACACCACACCCGAAACCCCAACCAAACGCTCCCCCAACACCCCACCATCAACCACCCCATCAACCACCAACAACCCCGCACCACGACCCACCAACCCCGACACCACCGGGCCATCCACCCCACCCGGAGCACACACCACCAACCAACCACCCACAAGCGACTCCGACACCACACCAGCAACCGACTTCCACACCACCCGATAACGCCAGGAATCGGTGTGGTCGGCCCGCACGGCAGTCGGCTCCTCGAACCAGTAGCGCTCGTGCTGGAAGGCGTACGTGGGCAGGCCGACGCGGCGGGCACCGGTGCCGGCGAAGTACGCGGCCCAGTCGACGGACGCACCGCGTACGTGGAGCTCCGCGAGGGCGGTGACGAGCGTCAGCGGCTCGTCACGCTCCTTGCGCAGGACCGGTACGAACGCCGAGTCCTCGACACAGTCCTGCCCCATCGCGGACAGCACACCGTCCGGACCCAACTCCAGGAACATCGTCACACCCTGGTCCTGGAGCGCACGCATCCCGTCGACGAAGCGGACCGCCTCACGGACATGCCGCACCCAGTAATCCGCCGAGCAGATCTCCTCGACCGACACGACCCGACCGGACACGTTCGAGACGATGGCGATCTGCGGAGCGTTGAAGGTGAGGCCCTCGGCGACCGCACGGAACTCGTCCAGCATCGCGTCCATGCGCGGCGAGTGGAACGCGTGGCTGACGCGGAGGCGCTTGGTCTTACGACCCTCCGCCCCAAAATGCGCGGCGATCGCCAGGACCGCGTCCTCATCACCCGAAACCACCGTCGAAGACGGCCCGTTGAGCGCGGCAATCGAGACCGAATCGCTCAGGAGCGGCAGGACTTCGTCCTCCGTCGCCTGGAGCGAGACCATCGCCCCACCCGCCGGCAACGCCTGCATCAGACGGCCCCGGGCCGCCACCAGCCTCGCCGCGTCCCCCAGCGACAACACCCCGGCCACATGCGCAGCCGACAACTCACCAATCGAATGCCCCAACAGATAGTCCGGCTTCACACCCCACGCCGACACCAACCGGAACAACGCCACCTCAAGCGCAAACAGCCCCGCCTGCGTGAACTCCGTCTGATCCAGCAGCTCACCACCGCCGAAGACCACCTCACGGACCGGCCGGTCCAGATGCCGGTCCAACTCCGCACACACAGCATCAAACGCATCCGCAAACACCGGATACGACTCGTACAGCTCACGGCCCATACCCGACCGCTGCGCACCCTGACCCGAGAACAACACACCGGTCCGACCCGGTGTCACCGACCCCTCGACCGTCCGGTCACCCATCACCACGGCACGGTGCTCAAGTACCGCACGCGTCGTCACCAGCGAGAACCCGACATCCAGCGGATCCCGGTCCTCGGCGAACGCCGACAACCGCTCCACCTGCGCCGAAAGACCCGCCTCGGACTTCGCCGACACCACCCACGGCACCACCGGCACCGGGACACCCACGACCTCTGCCGCCGCCTCGATCTCCGGAGCCTGCTCCAGGATCACGTGCGCGTTCGTACCACTGATCCCGAACGACGACACCGCGGCACGCCGCGCCTCACCCGTCTCCGGCCACGCCACCGACTCCGTCAGCAGCTCCACCGCACCCGCCGACCAGTCCACCTGCGACGACGGCTCGTCCACATGCAGCGTCCGCGGCACCACACCGTGCCGCATCGCCAGCACCATCTTGATGACCCCGGCCACACCCGCCGCGGCCTGCGTGTGACCGATGTTGGACTTCAGTGACCCCAGGTGGAGCGGATGCGCTTCCACACGCTCCTGCCCGTACGTCGCCAGCAGCGCCTGCGCCTCGATCGGGTCACCCAGGGCGGTACCGGTTCCGTGTGCTTCCACGGCGTCCACCTGAGAAGCCGACAGACCGGCATTCGCCAGTGCCTGGCGGATCACCCGCTGCTGCGAGGGCCCGTTCGGCGCCGTCAGACCATTCGACGCACCGTCCTGATTCACCGCACTGCCCCGCACGACAGCGAGCACCTCGTGCCCGTTCCGCCGCGCATCCGACAGCCGCTCCACCAACAGCACGCCCACGCCCTCGGACCAGCCCGTACCGTCCGCCGCATCGGCGAAAGACTTGCACCGGCCATCGGCCGCCAGGCCGCCCTGCCGGGAGAATTCCGAGAACGTCACCGAAGTGCCCATCACCGTCACGCCACCGACCAACGCCAGCGAGCATTCACCCGACCGGAGGGCCTGAGAGGCAAGGTGCAAGGCCACCAGCGACGACGAGCACGCCGTATCCAGAGTCACTGCCGGACCTTCGAGCCCGAAGGCGTACGAGATACGACCGGACAGGACACTCGTCGCGTTTCCTGTGAGCAGATGCCCCCCGACGCCCTCCACCTCGCCGGCATTCGCTCCCGACGCGTAGCCCTGGCTCGCGGCTCCGGCGAAGACGGCGGTACGGCTGCCGCGTACGGAGAGCGGGTCGATTCCCGCACGCTCGAACGCCTCCCACGACGTCTCCAGCAGCAACCGCTGCTGCGGGTCCATCGCCAACGCCTCACGCGGCGAGATCCCGAAGAACTCGGCATCGAACGAGGCCGCGTCGTGCAGGAAGCCGCCCGCGCGTGCGAACGAGGCATTCGGGTCCACGGCCCAGCCCCGGTCGATCGGGAAGCCGGTGATTCCGTCAGCCTCCGCGACGAGCAACGACCACAGGTCCTCCGGAGAACGGACGTCCCCGGGGAGCCGGCAGCTCATGCCCACGATGACGATCGGGTCCTCGCTCGTGACGGACGTGGCTGTCTCGGCCTTTGCCGAGGTCCCTCCATCGCCGAAGAGCCGCACACGGAGGTAGTCCACCAGGGCGGCGGGGTTCGGGCAGTCGAAGACAAGAGTGGTGGGCAGACCGAGTCCGGTTTCCTTCTGCAGACGGTTCCGCAGTTCGACAGCGGTCAGGGAATCGAACCCCAGTTGTTGAAACGCCCGGTCCGCCGGAATCCTGGCCGTGTTCCGGTGTCCCAGAACGAATGCGACCTGTTGCCGTACGAGGTCGAGCAGTGCAGCATCCCGCTCCGCGTCCGAAAGCGCGCCGAACCCGGCCGGAAGCGAGGAGTGCGGTGTACCGGCAGCGACGGACCTGTCGAGCTCGGTGAGTTCGCTCAGCAAGGGGCTCATGCGCGCAGCAGTGAACGTCGGAGTGAAGAGCTGCCAGTCCACATCGGCGACCGTGATCACGGTGTCGCTCTCGTCGAGCGCCTGCCCCAGTCCGGTGATCGCCATGGTCGGCGCCATCGCGGTCAGGCCACGTCGACGAAGGTGCTCCGCGGCTTCTCCCTCGGCCATTCCGCCCTCGGCCCAGGGGCCCCAGGCGATGGAGGTGGCGGTCAGGCCGCAGGCCCGTCGTCGCTCGGCCAGCGCGTCGAGGTGCGCGTTGGCCGCCGCATACGCGGCTTGGCCGCCGCTGCCCCAGGTACCGGCTATCGACGAGAACAGCACGAACGCGTCGAGCGGCCGGTCACCGAAGACCGCGTCGAGGTTCTCCGCACCCGTCACCTTCGCACGCAGCACCTCGTCGAAGTCGTCCCGCCCCGTGTCGACGAGTGGCGCAAGGCGGTTGATACCTGCCGCGTGGAACACGGCGCGCACCGGGTCCCCGGCCGCTTCGACCTCCTCCACAAGCGCCCCCACAGCATCCCGGTCACTCACATCACACGCCACCACCACAACCTCGGCGCCCAGCCCCTCCAACTCCGAGACCAACCCCGCCGGAGCCGAACCACCACGACTCACCAGCACCACACGACCGGCACCCTCACCCACCACCCACCGAGCCACATGCCCACCCAACGCACCCGAACCACCCGTCACCAACACCGTCCCACCAACCACCACACCCACACCCGCACCCACACCCACACCCACACCCGCACCCGGAGCACGGACCACACGCCGCCCGAACACACCCGAACCCCGCACCGCAACCTGATCCTCACCACCCGAACCAGCCAACACCCCACACAACCGGCCCAACACCCGCTCATCCACCACCCCCGGCACATCAACCAACCCACCCCACACCCCAGGCAACTCCAACCCAGCCACCCGCCCCAGACCCCACACCTGAGCACCCAACGGATCCACCACACCATCCGCACGCCCCACCGACACCGCACCACTCGTCACACACCACAACCGCACCGGCACATCCACACCCGCCAACGCCTGCACCAACCCCAACGTCCCCAACCCGTCCAACAACGACACCACACCCGAAACCCCAACCAAACGCTCCCCCAACACCCCACCATCAACCACCCCATCAACCACCAACAACCCCGCACCACGACCCACCAACCCCGACACCACCGGGCCATCCACCCCACCCGGAGCACACACCACCAACCAACCACCCACAAGCGACTCCGACACCACACCAGCAACCGACTTCCACACCACCCGATAACGCCAGGAATCGGGGGCGGGCTGCGTGCGCTGCCCGGGAGGAAGCGCCGTCGCATTCTCGGGCCAGTAGCGCTCGTGCTGGAAGGCGTACGTGGGCAGGTCGATGCGGCGGGCGCCGGTGCCGGCGAAGTACGCGGCCCAGTCGACGGACGTACCGCGCACGTGGAGCTCCGCGAGGGCGGTGACGAGCGTCAGCGGCTCGTCGCGGTCCCTGCGCAGAGCCGGTGCGAACGCCGAGTCCTCGACACAGTCCTGGCCCATCGCGGACAGCACACCGTCCGGACCCAACTCCAGGAACGTCGCCACACCCTGGTCCTGGAGCGCACGCATCCCGTCGAGGAAACGCACCGCCTCACGGACATGCCGCACCCAGTAGTCCGCCGAGCAGATCTCCTCGTCCGACACGACCCGACCGGACACATTGGACACAACCATGGTCTCGGGCCGGTGGAAGGTGAGGCCTTCGGCGACCGTGCGGAACTCGTCCAGCATCGCGTCCATGCGCGGCGAGTGGAACGCATGGCTGACGCGGAGGCGCTTGGTCTTACGGCCCTCCGCCCCAAAATGCGCGGCGATCGCCAGAACCGCGTCCTCGTCACCCGACACCACCGTCGAAGACGGCCCGTTGAGCGCGGCAATCGAGACCGAATCGCTCAGATGCGGCAGGACTTCGTCCTCCGTCGCCTGGAGCGAGACCATCGCCCCGCCCGCCGGCAACGCCTGCATCAGCCGGCCCCGGGCCGCCACCAGCCTCGCCGCGTCCTCCAGCGACAACACCCCGGCCACATGCGCAGCCGACAACTCACCGATCGAATGCCCCAACAGATAGTCCGGCTTCACACCCCACGCCGACACCAACCGGAACAACGCCACCTCAAGCGCAAACAGCCCCGCCTGCGTGAACTCCGTCTGATCCAGCAGCTCACCACCCTCGAACACCACATCCCGCACAGGCCGGTCCAGATGCCGGTCCAACTCCGCACACACCGCATCGAACGCATCCGCGAACACCGGATACGACTCGTACAGCTCACGGCCCATACCGGACCGCTGCGCACCCTGACCCGAGAACAGCACACCGGTCCGACCCGGTGTCACCGACCCCTCGACCGTCCGGTCACCCATCACCACGGCACGGTGTTCCAGTGCCGCACGCGTCGTCACCAGCGAGAACCCGACATCCAGCGGATCCCGGTCCCCGACGAACGCCGACAACCGCTCCACCTGCGCCGAAAGACCCGCCTCGGACTTCGCCGACACCACCCACGGCACCACCGGCAACACGACACCGGCCGCGTTGTCCACCACGGCTTCGGTCTCCGGAGCCTGCTCCAGGACCACGTGCGCGTTCGTGCCACTGATCCCGAACGACGACACCGCGGCACGCCGCGCCTCACCCGTCTCCGGCCACGCCACCGACTCCGTCAGCAGCTCCACCGCACCCGCCGACCAGTCCACCTGCGACGACGGCTCGTCCACATGCAGCGTCCGCGGCACCACACCGTGCCGCATCGCCAGCACGGCCTTGATGACCCCGGCCACACCCGCCGCGGCCTGCGTGTGACCGATGTTCGACTTGATCGACCCGAGCAGCAGCGGCCGGCCCTCCGCCCGCCCCTGCCCATACGTCGCCAGCAGCGCCTGCGCCTCGATCGGGTCACCCAGCCGCGTGCCCGTCCCGTGTGCCTCGACCATGTCCACCTGGGCCGGGTGCAGACCGGCGTTCGTCAGCGCCTGGTTGATGACCCGCTGCTGCGAGGGCCCGTTCGGGGCCGTCAGACCGTTCGACGCACCGTCCTGATTCACCGCACTGCCCCGCACGACAGCGAGCACCTCGTGCCCGTTCCGCCGCGCATCCGACAGCCGCTCCACCAGCAGTACGCCGACGCCTTCGCCCCACGCCGTACCGTCCGCGGCCTCCGCGAACGCTTTGCACCGGCCGTCCTCCGCCAGACCGCCCTGCCGGGAGAACTCGACGAAAGCACCGGGGGTCGACATGACCGTCACCCCGCCGGCCAGCGCCAGTGAGCATTCGCCCGAGCGCAGCGCCTGGATCGCCCAGTGCAGCGCGACCAGGGACGACGAACAGGCCGTGTCCACCGTCACCGCCGGACCCTCGAGGCCCAACGTGTACGACACCCGGCCCGACAGCACGCTGGCGGAGCTGCCCGTGGCGCCGTACCCGGCGACCGACTCGCCCGCACCGCTCATGAGGTGGGCATAATCCTGACCATTCGTTCCGGCGAAGACTCCGGTTGAGCTGCCGAACAGCGACGAAGGATCGATGCCCGCGCGTTCGAGGACCTCCCAGGAGGCTTCGAGCAGCAACCGCTGCTGCGGGTCCATCGCCAGCGCCTCACGCGGCGAGATCCCGAAGAACTCCGCGTCGAAGTCGGCGGCGTCGTGCAGGAAGCCACCCTCGCGTGTGGACGAGGTGCCGATGCCCGCGGAGTCCGCACCCGGGTCGTAGAGCGACTCGAGATCCCACCCGCGGTTCTCCGGCAGGGTCGAGATTCCGTCCGAGCCGGCCGCCAGCAGCTCCCACAGTTCCTCCGGCGAGGTGACGCCGCCGGGAAACCGGCAGCTCATGCCGACGATCGCGATCGGGTCGTCCACATCGACCCGGTGGATGCCAGGCGCCGTCGAACTTCCGCTTCCGCCCACGGGCCCGAGTTCGGAACGCAGGTGGCGGGCCAGCGCCGTGGGGGACGGGTAGTCGTACACGAGCGTCGTCGGCAGGCTGAGCCCCGAAGCGGCGTCGAGCCGGTTGCGCAGTTCCACCGCGCTGATCGAGCTGAATCCGAGGTCCAGGAACGCTCTGTCCGCGGGCACCGCGTCCCTGGACCCGTGGCCCAGCAGAGCGGCAGCCTCGTCACGGATCAGGTCCAGCACCAGTCGGAGCCCGTCCTGTTCCGGCAAGGTCCGCAGACGGGAAGCGAGCGCCGAACCGTGCACGGGCTCCTGCTCGGCCGGGGCGGCGGCACCCCGCTCCGCCTCATGGACGTCGGCCAGTTCGCGGAGCAGAGGATTCGGCCGACGCGTCGCGTTCCGCCCGGCGGCCCGGTCCCACTGCACATCTGCCACGGCGAGCGATGTCTCGTCGTCCTGGAGAGCCTGTTGCAGGGCCAGCAGTGCCAGTTCGGGGCTCATGGAGCCGACGCCGCTGCGTGCGAATTGCTGTTCCTGCGCTGCGCCGAGACCTCTGCCGTGCCAGTGGCCCCATTGGATCGCGGTAGCTGTCAGGCCTTCGGCGCGACGGTGGTGGGCGAGTGCGTCGAGGAAGGCATTGGCGGGGGCGTAGTTACCCTGGCCGGCGCCGCCGAGCAGGCCGGCGACGGAGGAGAAGAGCACGAACACGGAGAGGTCTAGATCGCGGGTGAGTTCGTGCAGGTTGACCGCGGCTCGGGACTTCGCGTGCAGTGCGCGCTGGAGTTGGCCGACGCTCAGCGTGTCGAGCAGGCTGTCGTCCAGCAGTGCCGCGCTGTGGATGACCGCCGTCAGGGGCAGTTCGGCCGGGATCGAGGCGAGCAGTGCGGCCAGCGCGGGCCGGTCGCCCGCGTCACAGGCGGCGAGGGTGACTTTGCTGCCCTTCGCGGTGAGTTCCGCTGCCAGAGCCTCGGCACCGGGTGCTTCGGCACCTCGTCGGCCGACGAGCAGCAGGTGTTCGGCGCCCTTGTCCGCGAACCAGTGCGCGGTGTGGGCGCCCAGCGCGCCGGTCCCGCCCGTGATGAGGACCGTGCCTCGGGGCGAGCGCCAGTCGTGGGAGGCAGGAGTACGCGACGGACGAGGGACGCGGACAAGCCTGCGTCCGTGCACACCTGTGGCACGGATCGCCAGCTGGTCGTCCTCGGCGTCACGCGCCGCGAGGACCATGCGGAGACGGTGGGCCGCACGCCGGTCGAGGTCCTCGGGGAGGTCGAGCAGACCACCCCAGCTCTGCGGGCGTTCGGCGCTGATCACACCGCCCAGTCCCCAGAGCATGGCCTGGGCGGGGGCGGTCACGTGGTCCGCGCGTCCCACGGAGACCGCGCCACGGGTCGCGATCCACAGCGGAGCCTGCACTCCGGTGTCCGCGAGGGCCTGGACGAGGGCCACCGTGTGTGCGAGCCCGGCCGGTACGGCATCCGCCTGTGGGTGGGTGCGTACGTCCAGGGCCAGCAGTGACAGCACACCGGCGACGGCGGTGTCCGGTCCGTCGCTCAGCGCGGCGCGTATGAGGGCGGCCAGCGTCTCGCGGTCGCTTCCCGGAGCCACGCGGACGACGACGGCCTCGGCGGGGGCGAGCGCGTCGAGGCACGCGTCGAGATACGGGTCGGCGCCGGTCGTCGCGGGCAGCGCTACCAGATACGCGCCCGTCAGCAGATGGGCCGCGGTCGTTTCGGCGATCCGCCGCCACACCACGCGGTAGCGCCAGGAATCGATGGTGGACAGGGCGGTGCGCTGTCGTCGCCACGCGGACAACGCCGGCAGAGCCGCCGCGAACGACTGTTCCGTGTCGACCGCGAGCGTCCGCGTGAGCGCCGCCAGATCCGCGCCGTCGACGGCGGCCCAGAAGGCATCGTCCTCCGGAGCCGTTTCAGGACGGCCGGTTTCCGGCGTGCCGGCCAGCTCCAGCCAGTAGCGCCGGTGCTGGAACGCGTACGTGGGCAGGTCCACGCGCCGGGCCCCGGTGCCGGCGTACACGGCACGCCAGTCCGGTTCCACACCGTTCGTGTAAGCGGCGGCGAGCGAGGTCATGAAGCGTCGGGGCTCGTCCTCGCCTCGCCGCAGAGTGCCGAGCGCCACCGCGTCGATGCCCGCCGCATGGAAGGTCTCCTGGAGCCCCGCCGTGAGCACCGAGTGCGGGCTGACCTCGATGAACACCGTGTGGCCGTCGGCGAGCGCGGCTGCGGTCGCCGCCTCGAACTCGACCATGGACCGCAGGTTGCGGTACCAGTAGTCGGCGTCCAGACCGGCGGTGTCGACGAGCCCGCCCGTCAGCGTGGAGTAGAACGGAACCGCCGCCGAGCGTGGTGCGAGCCCTCGCAGCGCCTCCGCGAGCTCGTCTTGGATGCTCTCGATCTGCGCCGAGTGGGACGCGTAGTCCATCGCGATGCGCCGGGTCCGTACATCCTCTGCCGCGCACGCGGACACGAAGGCGTCCAGCGCGTCCAGGTCACCCGACACGACGACGGACGCGGGCCCGTTCACCGCGGCCACCGACAGCCGGAGGCCGTACGGCCGCACCTTCTCGCGCACCCATTCCACGGGGCGCGGCACCGACACCATCCCGCCCTTGCCGGAAAGGGGCATCGTGACTTCTCGCCGTCGTGCCACCAGGCGTGCCGCGTCCGGAAGCGAAAGGGCTCCGGCAACGGTCGCTGCGGTGATCTCGCCCTGGGAGTGTCCGATCACGGCGGCCGGCTCGACTCCGCACGAACGCCACAGCTCGGCGAGAGAGACCATGACCGCCCACAGCACGAGCTGCATGACGTCCGCCCGGTCCGACGAGGGTGCGCCCTCCACACGTCGCACCACATCCAGGAGCGACCAGTCCGTGTAGGGCGCCAGCGCCTCACCGCATTCGGCGAGCCGCGCCGCGAAGACGGGGGACGACTCCACCAGGCCGGCGGCCATGCCGGTCCACTGCGCCCCCTGCCCCGGGAACACGAAGACAGGCTTGACCCGGCGGGACGCGGTCCCCTGTACGGCACCGGGGGCCGAGCCGACGTCGGCGACGGACCGGAGCGCGGCCAGGAACGCGTCGTGGTCCTCCACCACCAGGGCCACTCGGTGTTCGAGCGAGGCCCTGGTGGTCGCGAGCGACCACGCGACATCCACCGGGGCCGGGCCGCCGTCGCGTGCCTCCAGGTGTGCCAGCAGTCGCGCGGCCTGGGCGGCGACCGCCTCCGGCGACTTCCCGGACAGCACCCATGGAGCGGTACCGGTGGTCAGCAGAGTCCGTGCGTCAGCTTCGGGGGCGTCCGTCGGTCCGGGATCCAACCGGCTTTCGTGCGCTGCCTGTTCGAGGATCACATGCGCGTTGGTGCCGCTGATTCCGAACGACGACACGCCCGCCCGGCGCGGCTCGCCCGTCTCGGGCCAGGCCACCTGCTCGGTCAGCAGCTCGACGCGCCCGGCCGACCAGTCGACGTGCGGTGACGGCTCGTCGACATGCAGCGTCCGCGGCAGCACACCGTGCCGCATCGCCATCACCATCTTGATCACACCGGCCACACCGGCGGCGGCCTGGGTATGGCCGATGTTCGACTTCAGCGAACCCAGCCACAGCGGCCGGTCCTGAGTCCTCTCCTGTCCGTACGTGGCGATGAGCGCCTGCGCCTCGATCGGGTCGCCGAGTGTGGTGCCGGTGCCGTGCGCCTCCACGGCGTCCACCTGCGCGGCCGTCAGTCTCGCGCCGGCCAGGGCCTGCCTGATGACGCGCTGCTGCGACGGGCCGTTGGGCGCAGTCAGACCATTGGACGCACCGTCCTGGTTGACAGCCGAACCGCGCACCAGGGCGAGCACCTTGTGCCCGTTCCGCCGCGCGTCCGACAGCCGTTCCACCAGGAGTACGCCTACGCCTTCGCCCCAGCCCGTGCCGTCGGCGGCGGCGGCGAACGCCTTGCACCGGCCGTCCACGGCGAGGCCGCGCTGCCTGCTGAAGTCGATGAACGTGGCCGGGGTGGTCATCACCGTGACCCCGCCGGCGATCGCCATCGTGCACTCACCCGACCGCAGCGACTGCACCGCCAGGTGCAATGCCACCAGCGACGACGAGCACGCCGTGTCAACGGTGACGGCGGGCCCTTCGAGACCCAAGGCGTACGAGACCCTGCCGGTGACGACACTGCTCGAGGTGCCCGTACCGAGGTAGCCGTCGACCCCTTCGGGCACGGCACCCACGCTCGCCGCGTGATTGTGGTACATCACCCCGGCGAACACGCCTGTACGGCTGCCCCGCAGCGACAGCGGATCGATTCCGGCCCTCTCGAACGCCTCCCAGGACGCCTCCAGCAGCAGGCGCTGCTGCGGGTCCATCGCCAGCGCCTCACGCGGCGAGATCCTGAACGGTTCGGGGTCGAAGTCGCCCGCGTCGTGCAGGAAACCGCCCTCACGGGTGTAGCTGGTGTTGGGCCGCTGCATCTCGGGGTCGTAGAGCGCCTCGACGTCCCAGCCGCGGTCGGTGGGAAAGCCGGTGATCCCGTCCCTGCCCGACACCGCCAGTTCCCACAGCTCGTCGGGGGACCGTACGTCACCGGGGTACCGGCAGCTCATCGCCACAATGGCGATCGGCTCGCCGTCCTTCTCCTCCACGGACCGCAGCCGCTCGCTGGTCTCGTGCAGATCAGCGGTGACCCGCCGGAGATATTCGCGGAGCTTGTCTTCGTTCGCCATCAGCGAGTCACCTGCCGAACTTGTTGTCGATAAATTCGAACAGCTCGTCGTCTGAGGCTGTACCGAGTGTCTGGCTGAGGTTGAAGTCGTTACCGGCGTCGTTGCTCACGTCGTCCCGGGCACGTGCCGGCCCGCACTCCTCGTTCCACCTGGCCATGAGTGCGTTCAGCCGGGCGGTGACCGTGGCGACGGGGCCTTCGCCGTCCGGCGTGAGCGCGTCGAACACCGTCTCCAGCCGGTCGAGTGCCTCGAGCGCCGAGACCAGCGCCGCCTTGCCGGGGGCGATCTCGGTCAGGATGTGCTCGGACAGCGCACCGGGGGTGGGGTGGTCAAAGACCAGAGTCGCGGGCAGTCGCAGCCCCGTCGCCGTGTTCAGCCGGTTCCGGAGGTCCACGGCGGTCAGCGAGTCGAATCCCAGCTCGGTAAAGGCGTCGTGCGGCTTGATGGACGCCCCCGAGGCATGGCCGAGGACTTCGGCCACGTGATCGCACACCAGCTGGAGTGCCAGCCGCTCGCGCTCCGGGACGGGTACCGCACGCATCCGGTCGGCAAAGGGTTCGGCACCGCCGGACGCGGCGGTGCGACCGTCCTCGCCAAGGCGCCTGATCGGCTTTCGTACGAGAGACCGCAGCACCGTGGGCACATCGTTCGTGAGGGCGTTCCTGCGCAGTACGGCGAAGTCGAGGGGGACGGGGACGAGTACCGGCTCGTCGGTCAATGCCGCGGCCGCGTCGAACAGTTCGAGTCCCTGCTCCGACGACAACGGCAGCAGACCGCCCCTGGCCATCCGCCGCAGATCATCCGCACCCAGCTGCCCGGTCATCTCACTGGCCTGAGCCCACAGCCCCCAAGCCAACGACTGCCCCGCAAGCCCCTCCGCCCGCCGCATCTCGGCCAGAGCATCGAGGAACGCATTCGCCGCCGCATAGTTCGCCTGCCCCGCACCCCCGAACACACCGGCAGCCGAGGAGAACAACGTGAACATCGACAGATCCATGCCACGCGTCAGCTCATGCAAATACCACGCCGCATCAACCTTCGGCCGCAACACCCCAGCCAACCGCTCCGGAGTCAAGGACGACACCACACCATCGTCCAGCACACCCGCCGCATGCACCACACCCACCAACGGGCACTCGGCCTCAACACCCGCCAGCACCTCCGCCAACGCAACACGATCCGCCACATCACACGCGACAAACCGAGCCCGCGCACCCAACTCAGCCAGCTCAGCAACCAGCTCCGTGGCACCCGGAGCATCCAGCCCCCGACGACTCACCAACAACAGATTCCGAACACCACGCTCCACCACCAGATGACGCGCCACCAACCCACCCAGCACACCACCCGCACCCGTCACCAACACCGTGCCCACACCGACCTCGGGAACACTCCCACCAGCACCGACAGCCACCCGCGCCAGCCTCGGCACGAAAACCTCACCCATCCGCACCGCCATCTGCGGCTCACCCGACGCCACCGCAGCCGACACCACGGACTCATCGGCCACATCAACATCCACCAGCACGAACCGGCCCGGATTCTCCGTCTCCGCCGCCCGCACCAGACCCCACACAGCAGCCTGCGCCGGATCCGGCGCACCATCACCGCCGCACACCACCGCGCCCGAAGTCACCACGACCAGCCGCGCATCGGCGAACCGCTCATCCGCCAACCACTCCTGCACCAACTCCAGCGCCCGGCCCGCGATCTCATGCGTACGAGACACCACGTCCCCGGAACGGGAAGCGACATCCACATCCGCGAACGACACCGCCACCACACCCGACACCACATCCAGCAGACCCGGAGCGCCCCAGTCCCCGAAGGACCCGATCTTCAACGCACTCGCAGACCCACCCACGTCCAACCGAAGCCCCGGCCACTCCAGCCGGAACAAGGCATCCGACGCCGCACCCGCCGCCCGCACCTGCTCCGCCGAAACCGGCCTCAGCACCAACGAATCCACCGAAGCCACCGGCTCACCGGCCGCGTCAGCCAGCACCAACGACACCCCGGAACCCGCCGGCGTGATCCGCACCCTCAGAACCGACGCCCCCACAGCATGCAGGGAAACCCCCGACCACGCGAACGGCAGACGCGCTTCCCCACCCTGACCACCGGCCAGCCCCACCACATGCAAGGCAGCGTCCAGCAGAGCCGGATGAAGCCCGAAACCCTGAACCTCCACACCATCAGGAAGGACCACTTCCGCAAAAAGGTCGTCCCCACGCCGCCACGCAGCACGAAGCCCCCGGAACACCGGCCCATAACCAAGACCCAGATCGAACAACTGACCGTACAGCCCTGCTACGTCAAGCCCGACAGCGTCCCGCGGCGGCCACTCCTCCAGCGACTCACCCGGCAAAGTGCGCGTGGCCAACGTCCCCACCGCGTGCCTGGTCCACTCCGCGTCCGCTGCAGAGCGGGCGTGCACGGTGATCGCACGACGCCCTTCGCTGTCCGTGGCCCCAACGACCAGCTGCAGCTGCGTCTCGACGAGCTCGGACAGGACCAGCGGTGCCTCGAGTGTCAGTTCCTCGATAAGGTCGCATTCCATATACGAGGCGGCGTGCAACGCAAGGTCGACGAAGGCCGTGCCGGGCAGCAGAACCGACCCCATGACCGTGTGGTCGGCGAGCCACGGATACCGGCCGGGAGACAGCAAGCCGGTGAACACCATGCTCTCTCCTCCGGCAAGCGGAACCGCCGCGCCGAGGAGGGGGTGGGCAACCGGGCTCTGACCGAGGCCGCTCGCGTCGGTGGGATGCACGACGTTATCGGTGAGCCAGTAGTGCTCACGCTGGAAGGCGTACGTGGGCAGGTCGACGCGGCGGGCACCGGTGCCGGCGAAGTACACGGCCCAGTCGACGGACGCACCACGCACGTGGAGTTCGGCAAGGGCGGTGACGAGCGTCAGCGCCTCGTCACGCTCCTTGCGCAGAGCCGGTACGAACGCCGAGTCCTCGACACAGTCCTGCCCCATCGCGGACAGCACACCGTCCGGACCCAGCTCCAGGAACATCGTCACACCCTGGTCCTGGAGCGCACGCATCCCGTCGACGAAGCGGACCGCCTCACGGACATGCCGCACCCAGTAATCGGCCGAGCAGATCTCCTCGTCCGACACAACCCGACCGGACACATTGGACACCACCGTCAACTGCGGTGAATCGAAAGTCAGGCTTTCCGCGATCTTGCGGAAATCCGCCAGCATGGCGTCCATGCGCGGCGAGTGGAACGCATGGCTGACCCGCAGCCGCTTGGTCTTACGGCCCTCCGCCCCGAAATGCGCGGCGATCGCCAGAACCGCGTCCTCATCACCCGACACCACCGTCGCAGAAGGCCCGTTGAGCGCGGCAATGGACACACCGTCGCCCAGGAGCGGAAGGACTTCGTCCTCCGTCGCCTGGAGCGAGACCATCGCCCCACCCGTCGGCAACGCCTGCATCAGCCGGCCCCGGGCCGCCACCAGCCTCGCCGCGTCCTCCAGCGACAACACCCCGGCCACATGCGCAGCCGACAACTCACCAATCGAATGCCCCAACAGGTAATCCGGCTTCACACCCCACGCCGACACCAACCGGAACAACGCCACCTCGAGCGCGAACAGCCCCGCCTGCGTGAACTCCGTCTGATCCAGCAGCTCACCACCCTCGAACACCACCTCACGGACCGGCCGATCCAGATGCCGGTCCAACTCCGCACACACCACATCAAACGCATCCGCGAACACCGGATACGACTCGTACAACTCACGACCCATACCCGACCGCTGCGCACCCTGACCCGAGAACAACACCGCCGACTTACCCGACGCGACCGTGCCCCGAACCGTCCGATCGCCAATGACCACCGCACGGTGATTCATCGCCGCACGCGTCGTCACCAACGAGAACCCGACATCCACCGGATCCCGATCCCCGACGAACGCCGACAACCGCTCCACCTGCGCCGAAAGACCCGCCTCGGACTTTGCCGACACCACCCACGGCACCACCGGCACCGAGCACACCGCGGTGGGAACCGGCGTGTCGGTGTCCGGAGCCTGCTCCACGATCACGTGTGCGTTCGTGCCGCTGATCCCGAACGACGACACACCCGCCCGCCTGGCCTCGCCCGTCTCCGGCCAGGCCACCGATTCGGTCAGCAACCGTACGTTTCCTGCCTTCCAGTCGACCTGAGGCGTCGGCTCGTCCACGTGCAGCGTCTGCGGCAGGACCCCGTGCCGCATGGCCTGCACCATCTTGATGATCCCGGCGACACCCGCGGCAGCCTGTGTGTGACCGATGTTCGACTTGACCGACCCGAGCCACAGCGGCCGGCCCTCCGACCGCCCCTGCCCGTACGTCGCCAGCAGCGCCTGCGCCTCGATCGGGTCACCCAGCTTCGTACCCGTGCCGTGCGCCTCCACCGCATCCACCTGGGAAGCCGACAGACCGGCATTCGCCAGCGCCTGCCGAATCACCCGCTGCTGCGACGGACCGTTCGGCGCCGTCAGACCATTCGACGCACCGTCCTGATTCACCGCACTGCCCCGCACGACAGCGAGCACCTCGTGCCCGTTCCGCCGCGCATCCGACAGCCGCTCCACCAACAGCATGCCGACACCCTCGGACCAGCCCGTACCGTCCGCCGCATCGGCGAACGACTTGCACCGGCCGTCGGCCGCCAGACCACGCTGCCGGGAGAACTCGACGAACGTGCCCGGCGTGGACATCACCGTCACCCCACCGGCCAGCGCCATCGAGCACTCACCCGACCGCAGCGCCTGAATCGCCCAGTGCAGCGCGACCAGGGACGACGAACACGCCGTGTCCACCGTCACCGCCGGACCCTCCAGGCCCAACGTGTACGACACCCGCCCCGAGGCGACACTGCCCGAATTACCGATGCCGAGATACCCCTCGGTATCGTCCGGCGCGGCCCTCAGTCGGGAGGCGTAGTCGTGGTACATCACACCGGCGAACACACCGGTGCGGCTGCCACGCAAAGAAGTGGGGTCGATACCGGCGCGCTCGACAGCCTCCCACGAGGCTTCGAGGAGGAGCCGCTGCTGCGGATCCATCGCCAGCGCCTCACGCGGTGAGATACCGAAGAACTCGGGGTCGAACTCAGCGGCCTCGTAGAGGAATCCGCCCTCGTTGGTGTAAGTCGTTCCCGTCCGGTCGGGGTCGGCGTCGAAGAGTGCGGCGATGTCCCAGCCCCGGTCAGTGGGGAAAACGTCGATCCCGTCACCGCCGCCTGCCACCAGTCGCCACAGGCCGTCCGGATCGGATACCGCACCCGGATAGCGGCAGCTCATGCCGATAATCGCGATCGGGCCGTCCGCCGCCACGACAGCCACGGCGGAGTCGCGGGTGGAGCCGGTCTCGTCCCCAAGCGCCTCGGAGAGCACGAAGGCAGCCAATGCCGCAGGTGTCGGATGGTCGAAGACCAGGGTGGCGGGGAGGCGCAGTCCTGTCGCTGTCGCAAGCCTGTTGCGCAGTTCGACAGCGGTGAGAGAGTCGAACCCCAACTCCTTGAACGCCTGCGTCCCCTCGATGGCGTCGCTGGATGCGTGCCCGAGCACCGTGGCGACCTGAGCCTTCACCAGGTCGTCCACGAGCCGGTCCCGATCCGCCGGCGCGAGTGCGACCAGGCGGTCGGCAAGCACGGTTCCCCTGGCTGCTCCGGCACGGGCCGCTCGCATCCTTGGCACCCGCACAAGGTCCCGAAGCAGCGGCGGTACGGCGGCCGTGGAAGCGAGGCGACGCAAGGCGGCAAAGTCCAGTTTGATGGGCACCAGGGCGCCGCCGCCGACACCTGGTGCGGAGTCGAACAAGGACAGTCCCTCGGGCGCGTTCAGCGGCAGGACGCCGTCCCGGGCCATGCGCTGGAGGTCAGTGGCGTCGAGTTGGCCGAGCATCCCGCCTTCGGCCCAAGGCCCCCAGCCCAGCGACAGACCCACGAGCCCGTCGGCCCGCCGCATCTCGGCAAGAGCGTCGAGGAACGCGTTCGCCGCCGCATAGTTCGCCTGACCCGACGACCCCAACGTCGCCGCAGCCGAGGAGAACAACGTGAACATCGACAGATCCATGCCACGCGTCAGCTCATGCAAATACCACGCCGCATCAACCTTCGGCCGCAACACCCCAGCCAACCGCTCCGGAGTCAAGGACGACACCACACCGTCGTCCAGCACACCCGCCGCATGCACCACACCCACCAACGGGCACTCGGCCTCAACACCCGCCAGCACCTCCGCCAACGCAACACGATCCGCCACATCACACGCGACAAACCGAGCCCGCGCACCCAACTCAGCCAGCTCAGCGACCAGCTCCGTGGCACCCGGAGCATCCGGTCCCCGACGACTCACCAACAACAGATTCCGAACACCACGCTCCACCACCAGATGACGCGCCACCAACCCACCCAGCGCACCACTGGCACCCGTCACCAACACCGTGCCCACACCGGCAGCCGACTCCGCCACCCCGCCCGAACCAACCACCGCACGCACCAGCCTCGGTACCGACACCTCACCCCCACGCACCGCCACCTGCGGCTCACCCGAAGCCACCGCAGCCGACAGAACCGCCCACGACGCCTCGGCCCCATCAACATCGACCAACACGAACCGGCCAGGGTTCTCCGACTCAGCCGTCCGCACCAGACCCCACACAGCAGCCTGAACAGGATCAGGCGACTCACAGAACACCGCACCCGAAGTCACCACCACCAGCCGCGCATCGGCGAACCGCTCATCCGCCAACCACTCCTGCACCAACTCCAGCGCCCGGCCCGCGATCTCATGCGTACGAGACACCACATCCCCGGAACCGGAACCGGAGGAGTCAGCGAACGACACCGCCACCACACCCGGCACCGCATCCAGCACACCCAGATCAGTGACCACCTGAACGGAAGGGACCGTGTCACCCGCGCCCAGCACATGCTCAACCCAGTCGACCGCGAACAACGCATCGCGCAGCAATCCAGGCGACTGCACCTGCTCCGCCGAAACCGGCCTCAGCACCAACGAATCCACCGAAGCCACCGGCTCACCGGCCGCGTCAGCCAGCACCAACGACACCCCGGAACCCGCCGGCGTGATCCGCACCCTCAGAACCGACGCCCCCACAGCATGCAGGGAAACCCCCGACCACGCGAACGGCAGACCTGTTCCTCCACCGTCCTCACCTCGGTCGCCGGCCAGCCCCATCGCGTGCAGGGCCGAGTCCAGCAAGGCCGGATGCACACCGAACCCGTCCCCGGAGATCCCCTCCGGCAGCGCAACCTCGGCGAACACCTCGTCGCCGCGCCGCCACACCGACCGCAGCCCCTGGAACACCGGGCCGTACCCATACCCCAGCCCGCGCAGCTCCTCGTAGAACCCCTCCACACCAAGCACCGCCGCGTCCCGCGGCGGCCACTCCTCCAGCGACTCACCCCTGCCCGCACCCACCACCGACAGCACACCCGTCGCGTGACGCACCCACTCACCATCAGCATCCTCAGCCGACCGCGAATGCACACTCACCACCCGACGCCCATCCGCCGAAGGCCCACCCACCGACAACTGCAACGACACACCACCACGCCCAGGCATCACCAACGGCGCCTGCAACGTCAACTCCTCCAGATACCCACAACCCACCCGCTCCCCCGCATACAGAACCAACTCAACAAACGCCGTACCCGGCAACAACACCGAACCCAACACCACATGATCCACAAGCCACCCGTGCGACTGAAGCGACAACCGCCCCGTCAACACCAACCCGTCCCCCTCAGCAAGGGACACCTCCGCATTCAACAGAGGATGGTCAACCGCACGCACACCCAGACCCGACCCATCAACCGCACCCGCCGGAAGAGACGCCAACCAGAAATGCTCACGCTGGAAGGCATACGTCGGCAGGCCGACACGGCGGGCACCGGTGCCGGCGAAGCACGCGGCCCAGTCCACCGCAGATCCACGCACATGGAGTTCGGCGAGGGCGGTCACGAGCGTCAGCGCCTCGTCACGCTCCCTGCGCAGGACCGGTACGAACGCCGAGTCCACGACACAGTCCTGCCCCATCGCGGACAGCACACCGTCCGGACCCAACTCCAGGAACGTCGCCACACCCTGGTCCTGGAGCGCACGCATCCCGTCGAGGAAACGCACCGCCTCACGGACATGCCGCACCCAGTAATCCGCCGAGCAGATCTCCTCGTCCGACACAACCCGACCGGACACATTGGACACAACCATGGTCTCGGGCCGGTGGAAGGTGAGGCCTTCGGCGACCGTGCGGAACTCGTCCAGCATGGCGTCCATGCGCGGCGAGTGGAAGGCGTGGCTGACGCGGAGTCGCTTGGTCTTACGGCCCTCCGCCCCGAAATGCGCGGCGATCGCCAGAACCGCGTCCTCATCACCCGACACCACCGTCGCAGACGGCCCGTTGAGCGCGGCAATCGACACACCGTCGGTCAGCAGCGGAAGGACTTCGTCCTCCGTCGCCTGGAGCGAGACCATCGCCCCACCCGTCGGCAACGCCTGCATCAGCCGGCCCCGGGCCGCCACCAGCCTCGCCGCGTCCTCCAGCGACAACACCCCGGCCACATGCGCAGCCGACAACTCACCAATCGAATGCCCCAACAGGTAATCCGGCTTCACACCCCACGCCGACACCAACCGGAACAACGCCACCTCAAGCGCGAACAACCCCGCCTGCGTGAACTCCGTCTGATCCAGCAGCTCACCACCCTCGAACACCACATCCCGCACAGGCCGGTCCAGATGCCGGTCCAACTCCGCACACACCACATCAAACGCATCCGCGAACACCGGATACGCCCCATACAACTCACGGCCCATACCCGACCGCTGCGCACCCTGACCCGAGAACAACACCGCCGACTTACCCGACGCGACCGTGCCCCGAACCGTCCGATCGCCGATGACCACCGCACGGTGATTCATCGCCGCACGCGTCGTCACCAACGAGAACCCGACATCCACCGGATCCCGATCCCCGGCAAACGCCGACAACCGCTCCACCTGCGCCGAAAGACCCGCCTCGGACTTCGCCGACACCACCCACGGCACCACCGGCACCGAGACACCAACGAAGTCTTCCGCCGTCTCCACCTCAGGAGCCTGCTCAAGAATCACGTGCGCGTTCGTACCGCTCACGCCGAAGGACGACACACCGGCCCGCCGCAGTTCGCCCGTCTCGGGCCATTCCCGCTGCTCGGTCAGCAGCCGGACGTCACCGGACTCCCAGTCGACCTGCGGCGTCGGCTCGTCCACATGCAGCGTCCGCGGCAGCACACCGTGCCGCATCGCCAGCACCATCTTGATCACGCCGGCCACACCGGCAGCGGCCTGCGTGTGACCGATGTTCGACTTGATGGACCCGAGCCAGAGCGACCGGCCCTCCGGACGCTCCTGGCCGTAGGTCTCCAGCAGGGCCTGCGCCTCGATCGGGTCACCCAGCGTCGTACCCGTACCGTGCGCCTCCACCGCGTCGACCTGTGAGGCGTTCAGGCCAGCGCTGGTCAGGGCCTGCCGGATGACCCGCTGCTGTGCGGGACCGTTCGGCGCGGTCAGACCGTTCGACGCACCGTCCTGGTTGATGGCCGACCCGCGAACCACCGCCAGGACCTCGTGGCCGTTACGCCGCGCGTCCGACAGCCGCTCCACCACAAGGACGCCGACGCCCTCCGACCAGCCCGTACCGTCGGCGGTGGACGCGAACGACTTGCAGCGCCCGTCACCTGCGAGGGCGCGTTGGCGGCTGAAGTCGACGAACGTGCCCGGCGTCGCCATCACCGTCACGCCACCGGCCAGGGCCATCGTGCACTCGCCCTTGCGCAGCGACTGCACCGCCAGGTGCAGGGCGACCAGCGACGACGAACACGCCGTATCGACCGTGACGGCGGGGCCTTCGAGGCCGAAGGTGTACGCCACCCGGCCCGAGACGACGCTACCCGAGTTTCCGATACCCAAGAACGCTTCCACGCCCTCGGGCACCACCGCGAGGCGGGCCGCGTAGTCGTGGTACATCAGCCCGGCGAACACGCCCGTACGACTGCCGCGCAGCGTGGTCGGGTCGATGCCCGCACGCTCGAGCGCCTCCCACGAGGTTTCGAGAAGCAACCGCTGCTGCGGGTCCATCGCCAGCGCCTCACGCGGCGAGATCCCGAAGAAGCCGGCGTCGAAGTCACCCGCCTCGTGGAGGAACCCGCCTTCTTTCGTGGCAGATTTGCCGTCCTGTCCGGAGTCGGCCTCATAAAGATTGCCGAGATTCCAGCCACGGTCGGCCGGGAATGCGGAGATGCTGTCGGTTCCGGTGGCGACGAGCTGCCAAAGATCCTCGGGGCTCGCCACTCCGCCCGGATATCGACAGCTCATTCCCACGATCGCAATAGGCTGCTGATCCTGGGCCTCGATTTCTCGGAGGCGCTGTCGCGTGCGGCGCAGATCTGCGGTCGTACGCTTCAGGTACTCACGGAGCTTCTCTTCGTTGTCCACTCAACCCAACCCGTCGCGGCGGTCAGCAGGTGAATTTCGACCCACCGTCAAAGGTTCCGTCAACACGGGAAATCGGCTCGGCGTTCAGCGCGATTTCCTTACGGCTTTTTCGCGGTGCCGCTACTCCGAAGCACTCCGCAGCACTCGAATTTTTCCCCTTACTCGGGAAATCTACGGGGGGTCCGTAGAACCGGACAACCCCTAGGGGGTTCGCTCGGCCCCCTACCCCGAAGCCCCCTACCCGGGGTGAGGGCCCCGGGCGAGGAGAACCGCGCCGCGCAAGGACGACAAGCCGCCGAGTGCGGCGGCGCGTACGTGGGCGACAGGGTGGCCCGGTCTGGCGAGAGCGTGGGCTCTTTCGGCCACTGTGCCGGCGAAGCCGGGGAGTCCGGCGGCGAATCCGCCACCGATCAGCGCCAGTGAGGGACGGACGAGTTCGTTGAGGTTGACGAGAGCCACCGCCAGGGCGTCACAACTCTCGCCGATCGCCGTGACGGCCCAGTCCCGCTCGTCATGGATGCCTTCCGCCAGCTCGGCGAAGCTCACGGGCTCCCCTCGCAGTCGGCCGGCCCGGCGCAAGGTGGCCGGGCCGGAGGCGACGGCCTGCACACAGCCGCGTCGTCCGCAGTCGCACAGCGGGCCCTTGGGGTCGACGATCACATGGCCGACCTCGCAGGAGCCGCGGGCGGTTCCGGGGCAGGGGCGCCCGCCGAGGACGATGCCACCGCCGATGCCGGTGCCGACGCCGAGGTACACGACGTCCGGGCAGTTCGCTTCGTCCGCCTCTGCGAGGGCTGCCAGGTCTCCGTCGTCCGCCCAGAGCACCCGGCTACCGGGGAAGAGGGCGTGGAGCGCGGCGCCCAGGTCCAGCCCGGTCCAGCTGGGACGGCCGGGCCAGGTGGTCACCAGACCATCCGGGCCGACGGTCGCCGGCATGGCGACGCCGACCGCCTCGACGGGCTGCGGGGTGTCGTCGAGCAGCGCGCGGACGTTCCTGGCGAGAGCCTCCAGGTCGTCCGCGGCGCTGCTCGTCTGCGGCCACGGGAACACCGCGGAGCGTGGCTGTGCGCCGCCGTCGGTCTGCAGGGCAACCTTGGTGCCGCCGACGTCGATTCCCAGGAACGTCACGCCGGCGAGGCGACGATGTCGAGGGTGAGGATCAGGTAGCGGGCGGTCATGCCCTTGTCGGCGGTGATGCCGAAGGCGTACCGGTCGATCTTCGTGGTGGCGCGGAAACTGATCCCTCCCGCCCGGATCTCCGACTGCTCGATGGAGAGTTCCACCGGCTGGGTCGTGGCACGGACCGTCAGTTCGCCGTGCAGGGTGTACGCACCCTGGGACTCGCGCACCGCGTCCGAGGTGAAGGAGATATGGGGGTGCGCGGCGGTGGCCAGGTACTTGTCCGAGCGTACGACCTTGTCCCGCGAGTCGTTGCCCGTGGTGAAGCTGTTGGCGTCGATGACGGCCCTCGCACCGGATTCCGTGACCTCGGCCGCGACCCGGATCTGGCCGCTGAGGACGGAGAAGGAGCCGTCCACGCCTGCGAGGCCGAAGACGTGCCGGGTACGGAAGGTGATGGCGCTGCGGTCGGAGTCGATGGTGTAGGTACCGGGGGCCGGCACGGTCAGGGGGTTCGCTGCTGTCTGTGACACGTTGTTACCTCTGTGGGGTTCGGGGGCGGAATGGACTTCAGCCACAGTCGAGTTGGGCCCGTTCATCCTTGACCACATCACTGCGGAGATCCACCGGCAGGTCCTTTCGGCGCTTCACCTTGAGCTTCCGGTAGACGCGGGTGAGGTGCTGCTCCACCGTGCTCGCGGTGATGTGGAGCTTGCTCGCGATCTCGCGGTTGGTGCAGCCCATGACGGCAAGCGCGGCAACGCGCCGTTCCGAACCGGTGAGTGAGGTGATTCCCTCGGTGCTGCCCGAAGCCGTCTCGGGGCTGCTGAGGTCACCTGTGGCCGCGAGGAGTTCTTTCGTCAGCGGACCGGCGTCGCAGAGGTTGGCCACGTGCCAGGCCCTGCGGAAGACCATGCGGGCCCGCCGGTACTCCTCGAGCTGGTGGTAGCTGCGGCTGAGGTCGACGAGGGCTCTCGCCTGCTCGTAGCGGTCGCCACAGTCCTCCAGCAGATCGAGCGCCTCGGTGAGCAGGTCGGGACGTCTGGCGGTGGGGCCCGTCGCGGCGAGCAGGCGCAGGGCCGAGCCGCGGATGCGCGGCGTGTCCGTGCCCGCCCCGGCCAGCTGGTCGTGGATGAGTCGCTTGGCCTGGTCCCGGTTGCCCAGGCGCAGCCAGGCTTCGGCCGCGCCGGTCCGCCAGGGGACGAGGGCTGTGGCGTCGAGGTCCCAGGTGCGCATGAGTTCGCCGCAGGAGATGAAGTCCGCGAGCGCGGCGTGCGGTTGATTGGTGGCGAGGTAGTAGTGGCCGCGGGCGTGGAGGTAGTGCAGCCCGTAGCGGCTCTGGAACATGCCGTCGGTCGCTGAGTACGTGAGGTGTCTCGCGGCTTCCGCGTAGTCGCCCATCCTGGTCGAGGCAAGGATGAGGCTGCCCAGCGGAAAGCCGATCGCGACGCCCCACGCCTGGGGCGGCAGCCGGGTCAGTGCCTGCCGGGCGTGTCCGGCGCCCGCTGCCAGGTCGCCCTGCCTGACAGCGATCTCCGCACGCGTCGCGGAAGCCATCGCCGACCAGAGGGGGGCCTCCCGTGAACCCGCCTCGGCCAGGAGGCGTTCGCACTGGTCGGCCGCGCTGCGCAGGCGTCCCGCGCAGATCAGGACGAGCAGGGCCAGCTGTACGGCTTCCTCGGTCCAGGGCGACGTACGGCCCAGGCCGAGGCCGTCGAGGACCCGTTCCGCACGGTCTGCGGCCGGCTCGCCGGGCCCGTGGGTGAACAGCCCCGCCAGTTCGGCTGCCGACCGCAGCCACGGGTCGCCGCGAGGGTCGGCAAGTGTGGGGGATCCGTCATCGGCCGGGACGGACCCCTGGTGTCTGCGGGCGAGCTGAGGATGGGTGGCGGCGAGCCACAGTTCGGTGTTCCGGGACGGTGCGGCCTGTGGGGCCTCACCCGTTTTGGACCGGGCGCTGCGGATCCGTTCGAGAACGGTCTCCGCCTCGCCCGTACGGCCGTGCCAGAGCAGGTGCCGGAGCAGGATCAGCAGGTCGCCGTGGTCCAGTTGGCCGGTGCGCGCCGCCGCGGCCAGCGGGGTGAGATGGCGCGCGGCCGCGGAGGGGTTGAGTTCCCATTCGGCCTGGGTCAGCCGCGCTCTGATGCCCGGCCGGTCCTGCTCGTTGCCGCAGGACCTGTGGGCGAGTGCGAGGCATTCCGTCGCGAGCCGGATCCTGCCCCCGAACAGTGCCTGGTCGGCGGCCTCCAGCAGCACCCGGACCGCCCACGGGCCCTGGGTGTGCTTGGACTCCACCAGGTGGCGGGCGACAGTCATGGCGGGTGCGCCCCGCGCGTGCATGAGCTGCGCGGCGCGGCGGTGCAGGGCCGCCCGATCCGGGGCCTGCAGGCTGTCGAGGATGGTCGAGCGGGCCACAGGGTGCCGGAACACGCCGTTGTTCGTCAGACCGGCCGCTTCCATGTCGTGGAGGGCGCGGCCGACCGCCTCCGTGTCGGCTCCGGCCAGTTGGGCCAGCTCCTTCACGGCTCCCTCCTCATCGAGGACCGCCAGGGCGCGCGCCACGTGCGCGACGCCGGGATTGTCCCGGTACAAGCAGTTGAGCAGGGCCAGCCCGTAGCCCTGTGCCCGTGCCTCACCAGCGATGTGGTGATCCTCGATGAGGGCGTGCAGAAGCAGGGGGTTGCCGCCGCTGACCCGGAAGAAGTCGTCCACGTCCCACGTGCTGGTCCGGCCCTCCGGCCGCTGTGGCGAGGCGAAGTCCTCCAGTTCGGGAGAGCGGCCGGAGGGCCGGCCGCGGAGCACCTCGGCGACGCCCGCCCGGGTGAGCGGTGCCAGGCGCAGCCGGTGGAACTGCGACTGGCGTCGCAGTTCGGCGCGGAACGGGGAGTGCTGCGCTCCGAGTTCCGCGTCCTCGGTCAGGACCGCCATGATCCGCGCCGATCCGATCCTGCGCACGATGTGGAGCAGGCAGTGCAAAGACGAGATGTCGGCATGCTGAACGTCGTCGACGGCTATCAGCACCGGTGTTTCCGCGGCCAGGTCGAGCAGGACGACGCCGAGGCCCTGGAAGATCTGGACGGCTTCCGGTTCGACGGTGTCGTGGTGGGTTCGGGGCAGAGCGTCCGAGGACACTCCTTCCTTCAGCAGCTGAGCGGCCCGGTCGGCGATGTCCAGGGGCAGGCTGGCGCTCTGCAGCAGCTGGGTCAGGACTCCCAAGGGCAGGGTGCGCTCCGCGCGCGAGCAGGTAGCACGGAGCACGACGACGTCCGACGAGGCGCGCTCGGTGAATACGCGCAGAAGCTCGGTCTTGCCCGTGGTGACGGGGCCGTCGAGCACGACGACATGCCCCCGTCTCCCGCGGCATTCGTCCAGCAGCCCGTCCAGATACCGCACATGCTCGTCACGCTCGACCAAACGCACCCTTCCACCCCTGCCCTTGCACGCTTACTGCTGTCCCGGCGCGGCCCGCATCCGGGTGATGTTCAGATCGTCGGTTTGTGCGCGACCGCAATAACGTAATCGATGGTGTCCAGCTCCTTCTTCAGCAGTTCCTGGTCACTCCAGTTCTGGCTTATTCCCTTGTACTGGGTGGGCGTGACCAGTTCCTTGTACTCAGGGCTCTTGATCTTCGTCACCATGAACGTGCGGTACTGCTCCCACACCCGGTCCCTGATGGAATCGATTCGGTTCTCCTCGAATCCGGCTTCGGCCAGCTTGTCGGCGTAGACCCCCGAGGTGTACCAGTTCTCCTCGTCGTAACTGAGGAGGATCCAGCTGAGCGCGCGGGACTTGAGTTCCTTGCGTACGACCGCGTCGTGGGTCGGAAGGACGTCCGCGACGGCAAGTACACCGCCGGGGCGCAGGACCCGGAATGCTTCCTTGAAGAATGCGCTGCGCGGGTAGAAGTGAAATGCGGATTCAAGGGCGACGACCCGGTCGAACGTGTTGTCCGGGAAGGGAATGTCGGTGGCGGATCCCTGCTGGAATTCGAGTCGGTCCTCGAGCCCTTCCGCCTTGGCGCGGGCCTGGGCGGCCTCGATCTGGTGCGGGGTGATGTTCAGGCCGTGGATCTTCTTGGGCTGCCGGTTGCGGATCCAGGAGAAGTCCTGATCGCCGTAGCCGAACCCGAGGTCGAGCACGGTGTCACCGGCCTGGATGCCGGCGGCGTCACCCAGCCGGGTGGCGAGCTCCTCCGCGGCCTCGTCCAGGCTGACGCATCCGTCGTTCCAGTAACCGAAGTTGCAGTACGTGGTGGTGCGGTCGACGAACTCGAAGCTGGGTGGCATGAACTGGTAGAGGCGCCGGGTCCGCTTGACGGGGTCGCCCGTCGAGATCATCTGGATGAGCTTTCCGAACTGCTTGGCTGCTTCCAACATGGGAGGTCTGCCTTTCGTGGGGCGGAGGTTCAGGTAGTGGTTCGGCCGAGCCGGTGACGCAGGTCGTCGATGAGCCCGACCAGATCGTCGGGGCTGTGGGCGGCACCGAAGAGGTAGAAGTCCGGGCGTACGAGCATGCCGATCGCACCGGCAGGTCCTGGGCCGGGCAGCCCGGCCAGGTAGGACAGATAGAGGCCCTCGGCATCGACGACCGCGTACTCCCCCGCCTTCTCCGGCGCGGTCCCCGCAGGCAGTACCTGCACGAGGTGGCAGCCGAGGGTGTCGAGGAAGTCCAGATCGGAGGTGCCGAGGAACAGGCGCGGGTCCTCGGCGCAGAGCAGGACGAAACCGGTACCGACGATGTCGTCGAGGAGTCCCCTGACGCCGCCGCGTACCACTTCCGCCTGCGGGACGAGCTGGCCGGCCGACCGCGCGGTCCCGTCGGCCGAGGCTGCGCCGGTGCGCAGGAACCCCTCGCCGAGGGAGTCGGCCAGCGAGGGCCCGTCCGGGGCGGCCTGGTCCCGACCACCCTTGGCGCGCATGCGGGCGGCGAGCATGAAGGCGTCGCGCCCGGCCGCGGCGGCGCGGTCGGTCTGGCAGATGACGTTGCCCAGCGCGATCGACGTCTCGATGGCCGGCCGTACGTGTGCGCTGCGTTCGACGGTGTAGGTGTCGAGCAGGTCCTCGCCTGCCCGGCCGCCCAGGACGAGGTCCAGCTTCCACGCGAGGTTGGCGGCGTCGCGGAAGCCCGAGCACATGCCCTGCCCGACGAAGGGCGGCATGACGTGCGCGGCGTCGCCCGCGACCAGCAGCCTTCCGGAGCGCCACTGGTCCGCGCAGGTGCCCTGCGTGGTGTAGACGGCGTGCCGTTCCAGGGTGGCGTTGTCCGGGGTGAGGTCGAAGAGCCCCAGCAGCCGCCACACGGTCGTCTCGTGCCCGAGCTCCTCGACCGTCTCGCCGGGCATCCGCATGAACTCCCAGCGCCGGTGGCCGGGACCCGCGGAGACCGCGGTCCTGGGCCGGGCGGGGTCGCAGATCTGCAGGTTGTTGGGCGTGTACTCGCGTTTGTCGTGGGTCACGACGTCGCAGATCAGCCAGTCGTGAGAGAAACCGTAGTCGGTGACCGTCGTCCCGATGTGCCGGCCGACGAAGCTGTTGGCGCCGTCGCAGCCTATGACCCAGCGGGCCCCGTACGTGTGCCGGTTGCCGTCCGCGTCCTCCGCGACGACCTCCACCCGGTCCTCGTAGCTGGTCAGCTCGACCGCCGTCCGGCCGCGGTGCACGGTGACACCGGGCAGTTCCGCTCCGCGTGCGACGAGGGCGGCCTCCAGGCCGGGCTGGTACATCGACGTGGACTCGGGCCAGCCCGACGGGCTCTTCCCCGGCACCTCCATATGGATCAGGGTCTGCCCGCGGGCGTTCTCCCAAACGTACTCGCCGGTGGGTTCCCGGACACCCTCGAGGCGGTCGGCGACACCCACGGCGGCGAGGATGCGGGCCGCCTCGCCGTCGTACGCGACGGCGCGGGGCATCGGGTAGGGCTGCGGCCAGCGCTCGACCACCGTGACCGTGCGGCCGCGCTGGGCCAGCAGGATCGCCGCCAGCTGGCCCACCGGACCATATCCGACGATCAGCACATCGGAGTTCACCACGTCTGTATCTCCCTGAACGCTGCTGCGGGGACCCGAACGGTGTTCAGGACGACCCCAGTTCCTTGTCGATGAGCCCGAAGATCTCGTCGTCGGAGGCCGTATCGAAGTCGAATTCGTCCTCCTCGTCATCGATGCGGCCCGCAGACCCCCAGGAGGCGGTCAGTGACTCCAGTCGCGACAGCCGCGACATGAGATCCGCCCGCAGCTCCTCGTCGGGGTCCGCGTGCGCGAACGCCGCTTCCAGCCGGTCCAGTTCAGCGGTCAGTACCAGCGGCTGCGAGCCCGCGGCCGGCGCGCCGGTCCGTTCCGGGCGGAGCCGCTCGGCCAGGCGGCCGGCCAGCGCCAGGGGGGTCGGGTAGTCGAAGATCAGCGTGGCCGGCAGCCGGACTCCGGTGGCGCCGACGAGCCGGTTGCGGAGCTCCACCGCCGTCAGGGAGTCGAATCCGACATCCTTGAACGCCTGCTCGGATTCGATGGTCCCCGCGGAGCCGTGACCGAGCACGGTCGCCGCCTCGGCACGCACCATCTCCAGCAGCTCTGCCGCCCGCTCCGCCTCGTTCAGGCCGGCCAGCTCCTGTGCAGGTATCCGTACCGCGTCGGACGCTGCACCGCGCGAGCTCTTGCGGGTGACGCGCATCAGGCCGCGCAGCAGCGGAGGTACGCCCGTGGCATCCGTGCCGGCCGCGCCGAGGTCGAGCTTGGCGGGCATCAGCTTCGCGTGTCCCAGGCGCAGTGCGATGTCCAGCAGCTCCATGGCCTCCCGTGAATCCAGGGCGTCCATGCCGCCGCGCCGGCCGCGTTCCTGCTCCGCACTGCCGAGGCCACCGGTCATGGCGGACGCCTGGGCCCACAACCCCCAGGCAAGGGACGTCGCGGGCAGCCCCTTGGCGTGCCGGTACTGGGCCAGCGCGTCCAGAGAGGCGTTGGACGCCGCGTAGTTGGCCTGGCCCGGTGTGCCGAGGAGGCCGGAGGCCGACGAGAACAGCATGAAGACGGCCAGGTCGGCGTCCCGGGTCAGGTCGTGCAGGTGCCAGGCCGCGTCGGCCTTGGGGCGCAGCACGGTGTCCAGGCGCTCGGGGGTGAGCGCCGTGAGCACACCGTCGTCCAGCACACCCGCGGCATGGACCACGCCGGTGAGGGGCCGTTCGGCCGGGATCGCGTCGAGAACGGCCGCGAGCGCCCCACGGTCGGCGACGTCGCAGGCGGCGAACGTCACACGCGCGCCCAGTCCGGCCAGTTCGGCGTCGAGAGCCCGGGCCCCGGAGCTTTCGCCGCCGCTGCGGCTGACCAGTACAACGCTGCGTACTCCGTGCTGGGCGACCAGGTGCCGGGCGACCAGTCCGCCCAGGGTTCCGGTACCGCCCGTGATCAGTACGGTGCCGTCCGGGTCCAGCGGCCGTCCCGCGGCCGGCGTGTCGGAGGGGACACGCGCCAGCCTGGGCACCCGTGCCTCACCGGCCCGGATGGCGAGCTGCGCCTCCCCCGAGGCGACGGCCCGCGGGAGGGCGCGCCGGGAGTCCTCGTCGGCGTCGATGTCGACGAGCACGATGCGGTCCGGGTTCTCCGACTGAGCGGCGCGCACCATGCCCCACACGGCGGCGGCCGCCGGGTCGCTACCGGGCAGGCACGCTTCGCGGGTGAGCACCACCAGCCGTGCGGAGGGGGGCCGGTCCTCGTCCAGCCAGGACCTCACGGCGTGCAGGGCACGCCCCAGCAGGTCCCGCACCCGGGCAGGGCCCTCGGCCGTCGGCGTGTCCGTGAGGTCGGCGTACTCCAGCCGCTGGGACGGATCCTGGCGTTCGGGCAGCGTCACGGTGGGCCAGTCGAGGTGGAACAGCCGGTCGTACGCCACAGGCCCTGTGTGCAGCTGGTCGGCGGAGACCGGGCGGAAGACCAGGGACTCGACGGACATCACCGGTACGCCGTCCGTGTCGGTGGCCTCCAGGGCGAAGGCGTCCGGGCCTGCCGGGGTCACCTTGACGCGCAGTGCGCAGGCGCCCGAGGCGTGCAGGGTGACTCCGGTCCACGCGAACGGCAGGAGGATCCTTCCCTGTCCCATGCCGGCCAGCGCGCCGAAGCTCGCGGCGTGCAGCGCCGCGTCCAGCAGGGCGGGGTGGAGTCCGAACTGCCGGGCGTCGTCCTCGTACTCCTTGGACAGGGCGACCTCGGCGAAGATCTCCTCACCGCGGGTCCACACGGATCGCAGGCCGCGGAAGGACGGACCGTAGGCGTAGCCCGCCTCCGCCATGGAGGGGTAGAAGCCGTCGGAGTCGACGCGTTTGGCGCCTTCGGGCGGCCACACCCCGGACACGGGCAGGGGTGCCGTACCGCCCGCGGCGAGCAGGCCGCTCGCGTGTCTGGTCCAGGGGGCATCGGGTTCCGCGCCGGCGGGGCGGGAGTGGATTCCCACGGGGCGGCGGCCGGTCGCGTCCGGCGCGGCGACGGCGACCTGCAGCTGTACGGCCGCGTGGTCGGGCAGGACGAGAGGGGCTTCGATGACGAGTTCGTCGAGCACCGGGCACCCGGCCTCGTCGCCCGCCCGTACGACCGCTTCCACCAGCGCGGTGCCCGGCACCAGGACCTGCCCGCCCACCGCGTGGTCGGCGAGCCAGCCGTGAGTGGCCACGGACAGCCTGCCGGTGGCGAGTACCCCGTCGCTGTCCGGCAGCGTGACGGTGCCGCGCAGCAGCGGGTGACCGGCGTCGGTGAGACCCGCCGCGCCCGCGTCCGGCGTGGCACCGGCCGGGTCGAGCCAGTAGCGCCGGCGCTGGAAGGCGTACGTGGGAAGGTCGACCTTCCGTGAGCCGCTGCCCTCGAACAGGGCGGTCCAGTCCACCGGGACGCCCCGCACGTGGAGCCGTGCGAGCGCGGAGACGACCGCTTGCGGTTCGGGCCTGTCGCGTCGCAGGGTCGGGACAGCGGCGATGGTTTCCGCGACGTCGCTGAGGCAGTCCTGCACCATCGCGGTGAGGACACCGCCGGGGCCGAGTTCCAGGAAGGTGCCGACGCCTCGGCTGTGCAAGGTGCGTACCGCATCGTGGAACCGCACCGGCCGCCGCACCTGGTCGGTCCAGTAGTCCGGGCGGCACAGGACGTCGGCTCCGGCCGCTTCCGGGGTGCTGGTCGATACGACGGGGATGCGGGGCGCCCGGAGGTCGAGTCCTTCCACCACCGCGCGGAACGCGTCGAGCATCGGGTCCATCAACGGGGAGTGGAAGGCGTGGCTGACCCGGAGCCTCCTGGTCTCCGTGCCGCGCGCGGTGAACTCCGCCGCGAGCTCCTGTACGGCCTGCTCGTCGCCGGAAACCACCACGGCGGACGGTCCGTTGACTGCCGCGATGCTCACCCGGTCCTCCAGGCCGGCGAGCACGGGCAGCACCTCGTCCTCGGACGCGGCAACGGCGATCATGGAACCGCCCGTGGGCAGGGCCTGCATGAGTGCCCCACGGGCGGCGACCAGCGTGCAGGCGTCGGCCAGCGAAAGCACCCCGGAGACGTGCGCGGCGGCGATCTCGCCGACCGAGTGTCCGGCGACGGCGTCGGGCCGTACGCCCCAGGACTCCATCAGGCGGAATAGGGCCACTTCGACGGTGAACAGGGCCGCCTGGGTCATCGCTGTCTGTTCCAGCGGCGCGGGGTCGGTTCCCAGGAGCACGCTGTGCAGGGGCCGTTCCAGGCGCGGATCGAGTTCCGCGCACACCGCGTCGAAGGCTTCGGTGAACGCCGGGTAGGCGTCGTACAGTTCACGCCCCATACCGAGGTGCTGCGCGCCCTGGCCGGTGAACAGGACGGCGGTCGGACCGCCGGCCCGTGTGCCCTGTACGAGGGTGGCGGCGCCCTCGCCGTGTGCCAGGGCGTGCAGCCCCGGCAGCAGTTCCTCGCCGTTCCGGGCCACGATGACCGCGCGGTGTTCCAGGTTCGACCGTGCGGTGAGGGAGTACGCGACGTCGACGGGGTCGGGCCCGTCAGGCCGCTCCAGGACGGCCACCAGGCGTTCGGCCTGCGCGGACAGTGCCTCCGGGGTGCGTGCGGCGAGCAGCCACGGCACGGCGGGCAGTGGCCTGCGCGCCTCGGCAGGGGCCGGTTCGCCGACGGGCGGCTGCTCCAGGATCACGTGCCCGTTGGTGCCGCTGATCCCGAAGGAAGACACTCCGGCCCGCCGGGGACGGTTCAGGTCGGGCCAGTCCCGGGCCTCGGTCAGCAGCTCCACGGCGCCCGATGCCCAGTCGATGTGCGGGGAGGGTTCGTCGATGTGCAGGGTGCGGGGCAGTACGCCGTGGCGCATCGCCATGACCATCTTGATCACGCCCGCCACACCGGCCGCGGCCTGTGTGTGACCGATGTTGGACTTCAGGGAGCCCAGCCACAGCGGCCGACCCTCGGGCCGGTTCTGGCCGTAGGCCGCCAGGACGGCGTGTGCCTCGATCGGGTCGCCCAGCGTCGTTCCCGTGCCGTGTGCCTCCACGACGTCCACATCGGGCGCGGTGAGGCCGGCATCGGCCAGGGCCTGGCGGATGACCCGCTGCTGGGACGTCCCGTTGGGGGCGGTCAGTCCGTTGCTCGCACCGTCCTGGTTGATCGCTGTGCCGCGCACCACGGCCAGGACGGGATGCCCCTTGCGGCGGGCGTCGGACAGCCTCTCGACCAGCAGGAGTCCGGCGCCCTCGGACCAGCCGGTGCCGTCCGCGGAGGCGGCGAAGGCGCGGCATCTGCCGTCCGTCGAGAGTCCGCGCTGGCGGGAGAACTCGACGAAGCCGTCAGGGGTGGCCATGACGGTCACTCCGCCCGCCATCGCCAGGTCGCATTCGCCCGAGCGCAGTGCCTGAGCGGCCATGTGGAGGGCGACCAGGGAGGAGGAGCAGGCGGTGTCCACCGTCACGGCGGGGCCTTCGAGGCCGAGGGTGTAGGCGACCCGGCCGGACAGCACACTGGACGCGTTGCCGGTGACGAAGTATCCCTCGGCTCCGCGCCGGGCCGGGCTCTGCCCCGTGCCGTAGTCCTGGTGCATGGCGCCGACGAAGACACCTGTCCGGCTGCCTTGCAGGGAGGCGGGGTCGATACCGGCCCGCTCCACCACCTCCCAGGCCGTCTCCAGGAGCACGCGCTGCTGCGGGTCCATGGCCAGCGCCTCGCGGGGCGAGATCCCGAAGAAGGCGGCGTCGAAGTCCCCGGCGTCGTAAAGGAAACTGCCGTGCCGCACGTAGGACTTACCGGTCTGTTCGGGGTCCGGGTCGAAGAGGTTGTCGACGTCCCAGCCACGGTCGGCGGGGAAGTCGGACACCGCGTCGCCGCCGCCGGCGACGAGGTTCCACAGGTCTTCCGGCGAGGCGACGCCACCCGGTAGCCGGGCACTCATGGACACGATGACGACCGGGTCGTCGTCGGGTGCCGCACCGGGGACGGGAGCTGCCATGACGGTCTCTTCACCGAGGAGCAGGCCGAGCAGATGGGCGGCCAGGGCGGTGGGGGTCGGATGGTCGAAGACGAGCGTGGACGGCAGTGCGAGGCCGGCCTCGGCGGCCAGACGGTTACGCAGGTCGAGTGCGGTCATGGAGTCGAAGCCCTGGTCCCGGAAGGCACGGGCCGCATCCACGGCGTCCGCCGCGGCATGACCGAGCACGGCGGCGGACTGGGCCCGCACCAGGTCGAGTACGAGCCTGTCGCGCTCGGGGCCGGCGAGCCCCACGAGACGCCCGGCCAGCCCCGATGTGTCCCGCTTCTCCTCCTCGTCCGTCCCCGTGCCCCGTACCCCGGGCACATCGGCGATCAGCGGGCTGGGACGGGCCATGGTGAACGCGGCACCGAACCGCTGCCAGTCCATGTGCGTCACGCAGACGCAGGTGTCGTCGTGCTCGACGGCGCGCATCAGCGCCGAGACAGCGGTGCCGGGCTCCATCTCGAGCACACCCGCCCGCCGCAGCCGTTCGGAGGCGCCGTCCCGCGCTCCGAGTCCGATGCCGCCGCCCCAGGCGCCCCAGGCGACCGATGTCGCCGTACGGCCTTGGGCACGGCGTCGCTCCGCGAGGGCGTCGAGGAAGGCATTGGCCGCGGCATAGGCGCTCTGGCCGCCGCCGCCCCAGACCCCGGCGTTGGACGACATCAGGACGAACGCGTCCAGGCAGGCGTCCCCGAGGAGTTCGTCGAGGTGCGCGGCACCGGCCGCCTTGCCCGCGAGAATGCCGGCGAACTCGTCGGGGGCGGTGTCCGCGAGCAGGCTGTTCTGTCCCACGCCCGCCGCGTGCACCACTGCGGTGAGCGGCCCCGGCAGTGACGCGAGAAGGTGGCGCACGGCGTCCCGGTCGGCGACATCGCACGCGCTGAGGGTCACTTGTGCCCCCAAGGCGCGTATCTCGTCGGCCAGTTGCTCCGCTCCAGGAGCCTGCGGGCCGCGCCGGCCGGTCAGGACCAGGTGAGCGGCGCCGTCGGACGCGAGCCGGCGGGCCACCTCCGCGCCGACACCACCGGTTCCGCCGGTCACCAGTACGGTGCCGCGGGGGTTCCACCGGCGGGTGGCGGGAGCACCGTCCGTGGGCGCGGGCACGAGGCGGCGGGCGAAGACTCCGGTCGGCCGGACGGCCAGCTGGTCCTCGCCGTCCGTGCCGCTCAGCGCGCCGGTCAGCCGCCGCAGCGCGCGTTCGTCGAGGGTGTCGGGCAGGTCCACCAACCCGCCCCAGCGGTGCGGCTGTTCCAGTGCCACAACCCTGCCGAGTCCCCACACCATTGCCTGCGCCGGGCTGGGCGCCGGGCTGCCGGGGCCGGTCGCGACCGCGCCGCACGTGAGCGCCCAGAGCGGGGCGTCGACACCACTCGCCTCGAGCGCCGCCACCAGCGCGACCGTGGCGGCCAGGCCGGCGGTGTGTGCGGGGGCTCCGGCCACGGGGCGTTCGTCGAAGGCCAGCAGGGACAGCACGCCGCTGATCCCGCCGGGCCGCCCGGCCTCCTCCCGGATGCGGGCGGCGAGCTCGCCCGTGTCGGTGTCCGGGGTGTTCACGTCCATGCGTACGCACACGGAGCCGCGTGCGCGCAGCCCGTCGAGCACACCGTCGGCGGTGTCGCCAGGACCGTCGTACGCCGTGGGCATCACCACGAGCCATCGGCCGGGCAGTTCGTCACGGCCCGAGACGGCCAGGCGGTTCCAGGCCACCCGGTAGCGCCACGCATCGCCGGCGGACCGCTCCCGGTACCGCCTGCGCCAGTCGGCCAGCACCGGCAGCGCGCCGGCAACGGCGCCGAGCCCGCCGGCGTCCTCCTGGCCGCCCGCGGTCAGGGCGGCGGCCAGGCCGTCCAGGTCCTCGCTGTCGACGGCCTTCCAGAACGAGGCCTCGACGGGATCCACCGTCGTCGCGGCGCCGGCACTCCGGTCCGCCGACGCCTGGAGCCAGAAGCGGCGGCGCTGGAACGCGTACGTGGGCAGGTCGACGCCCGGACGCGCGGACACGGTGGACCAGTCGACGGCCAGGCCACGCACCCAGGCCCCGGCGAGCGAGGTCAGCAGTCGCCGAGTACCGCCGTCGTCCCGGCGCAGTGTGCCGAGGACGGTCACGGCGCCACCGCCCGCGTCCTCGGCGGTGGCCTGCACCGCCGGTACGAGAACGGGATGCGAGCTGACCTCCACGAAGAACCCGAAGTCCTGCGCCAGGAGGGCTCGGATCGCCTCCTCCATGCGTACGGTCCCGCGGAGGTTGCGGTACCAGTAGTCCGCGGTCAACTCGCGCGTGTCCATCCAGCAGTTGTGGACGGTGGAGTAGAAGGGGATGTCCGAGCGGCGGGGGCTGATCGGAGCCAGTGCTTCCGCGAGATCGTCCTTGATGCGCTCGACCTGCGCGGAGTGGGACGCGTAGTCCACGGGGATCCTGCGTACCCGGACACCTTCGGCGGTCAGTTCGCCGGCCATGGCGTCCAGCGCCTCGGGCGCTCCCGCGACGACGACGGACGACGGTCCGTTGACTGCTGCGAGGGACAGCCGTTCCCCGTCCGAGGTGCCGTCCAGCCGCCTGCCCGCCTCCTCCGCGGACAGGGCGACCGACATCATGCCGCCCCGGGCGGCCAGATGCTGTGCGATGGCGCGGCTTCGCAGCGCCACGACCCGTGCCGCGTCCGGCAGGGAGAGCGCACCGGCGATGCAGGCCGCCGCGATCTCCCCCTGCGAGTGTCCGACGACCGCGTCGGGCTCGACGCCGTGGGACCGCCATACCTGGGCGAGCGAGACCATGACGGCGAACGACACGGGCTGCACGACGTCGACCCGGTCGAGCGTGGGCGCTCCGGGAACCTGCCGGACCACATCGGACAGCGACCAGTCGACGTGCGGTGCGAGCGCCTCCGCGCACAGGGCCATGTGCTGGGCGAACACCGGTGAGAAGTCGAGCAGTTCGGCGCCCATCCCGGCCCACTGGGAGCCCTGGCCGGGCAGTACGAACACCACCTTGCCGTCGGTGTCGGCGCTGCCCGTGACCACGGACGTCGTGGGCCGGCCGGCAGCCATCGCGTCCAGTGCGGACCGCGCCTCGTCGATGTCGTCGGCCACCACGACGGCCCGCTGTTCCAGCGCGGCCCGGGTTGTCGCCAGCGCGTGTGCGACATCGCCGAGTTCGAGTCGCGGATGGGCCGCGAGATGGTCGCCGAGGCGTGCGGCCTGGGCAACGAGTGCCTGGTCTCCGCGCCCGGACACCAGGAGCGGCAGGGGGCCGTGACCGCCGCCCCCGTCACCCTCCCGTTCGCTCCCCCGGACAGTCTCGGGAACGTGCTCCAGGATGACATGGGCGTTCGTACCGCTCACACCGAACGAGGACACCGCGGACCGGCGCGGGCGTCCCGTCTCGGGCCAGTCGCGGGCCTCGGTCAGCAGCTCCACCGCACCCGACGCCCAGTCGACGTGGGGGGACGGCGCATCGACGTGCAGTGTCCCCGGCAGCACGCCGTGCCGCATCGCCATCACCATCTTGATCACACCCGCCACGCCCGCGGCGGCCTGTGCGTGCCCGATGTTGGACTTCAGCGAACCCAGCCACAACGGCCGGTCCGCGGGCCGGTCCTGCCCATAGGTCGCCAGCAGGGCCTGCGCCTCGATCGGATCGCCCAGGGTGGTGCCTGTCCCGTGCGCCTCGACCGCGTCCACCTCGTGGCCTGCCAGCCGGGCGTTGGCCAGTGCCTGACGGATGACCCGGCGCTGCGCGGGTCCGCTGGGAGCGGTCAGGCCGTTGCTCGCGCCGTCCTGGTTGATCGCCGATCCACGCAGCAGCGCCAGCACACGGTGGCCGTTACGCTGCGCGTCCGAGAGACGTTCGAGGAGCAGTACGCCGACGCCCTCGGACCACGAGGTGCCGTCCGCGGCCGCCGCGAAGGCCTTGCACCTGCTGTCCGGTGCCAGCGCGCGCTGCCGGGAGAACTCGATGAAGGAGCCGGGCTTGGCCATGACCGCCGCCCCTCCGGCCAGCGCCATCGAGCATTCGCCGGACCGCAGAGCCTGCGCCGCCAGGTGCAGCGCCACCAGCGAGGAGGAGCACGCGGTGTCCACCGTGATCGCCGGGCCTTCGAGACCCAGGGTGTAGGCGACCCGGCCGGAGACGACGCTTCCCGCGGTGCCCGTCCCGATATAGCCGCCGACGCCCTCGGGGGCATCGGCGGCGTCGGTGCCGTAGTCGTGGTGCATGAGCCCGGAGAACACGCCGACGTTCTCTCCGCGCAGCGATGTCGGATCGATACCCGCCCGCTCGAAGACCTCCCACGACGTCTCGAGGAGCAGCCGTTGCTGCGGGTCCATCGCCAGTGCCTCACGCGGCGAGATCCCGAAGAAGTCCGCGTCGAAGTCGCCCGCGTCGTGCAGGAAACCGCCCTCGCGGACGTATGTGGTGCCCTGCCGGTCCGGGTCGGGGTCGTACAGCGCCGCAACGTCCCAGCCGCGGTCTTCGGGAAACGCGGTGACACCGTCCAGGCCGAGCTCGACGAGCTGCCACAGCTCCTCGGGAGAGGTGATCCCGCCAGGCAGCCGGCAGCCCATGGCCACGATGGCGACCGGTTCGTCGGACGCCGCCGCGGACGGCGTCAACGGGGTTACGGCCGGCCCGTCGTCGAGCAGCAGGGCCCGCAGATGGCGGGCGAGGGCCACCGGTGTCGGATGGTCGAAGGCAACGGTCGCCGACATGCGCAGGCCGGTCGCCCCGGTCAGTGCGCCACGCAGGGCCACGGCCGCGACGGAGGTGAAGCCGAGTTCCTTGAAGGCCCTGTCCGCTCCGACGGTCTCACCCTCCGGCAGGTCCAGCACACGGGCCGCATGGGTACGCACCAGCTCCAGGAGCACCCGTCCGCGCTCGCTGTCCGGGACGGAGAGCAGTTGTTCGCGCAGCGCCGCGCTGCCCGCCTCGTCCAGAGCGGCCGCACGGGGAGTCACCTCGATGACACCGCGCAACAGCGCGGGGACATCGTCGGTGTGCAGCGTCCCGGAGTCCAGCCGCATCGGCACCAGTACGGCCTGGTCCACGGTCCGCGCGGCGTCGAACATGGCGCGGCAGTCGTGCGCTGTCAGACGGCCGACGCCCGCGGGCGGCGCCGTCTCCGTGTCGCCGCCGTGCCCCTCCGAGGGCCCCCAGGCGAGGGACAGCGCGGCGTGTCCGGCGGCGCGGCGGTTCTGTGCCAATCCGTCGAGGAAGGCAGCGAGAGCACCGTTTGCGGGCGCGTCCGCCGCCCCGAGCAGACCGGCCGCCGAGGAGTGGAGGACGAAGGCGTCGAGGCCGGAGTCGAGGGTCAGTTCGTGCAGGTTCAGGGCGCGGAGCGCCGCCGGGCGCAGGGGCTCCCCGGCGCCGGTGCCCGCCCCGGGGGTGTGCACGACAGCAGTGAGGGGCCGCCTGATGCGGGTCAGTACGTCGGCGAGTGCCGCACGGTCCGTGAGATCGCACGCGGCCAACACGACCCTGGCCCCGGCGCGGCTCAGCTCGGCCTCGAGCTCGACCGCGGCCCGGTCGCGCGGGCCCCCTTCGCTGACCAGCAGCGCATGGCGGACGCCGTGCCCGATGACCAGGTGCCGGGCGGCCGCCGCGGCAGCGGGCCCGTCGGCGCCGGTGATCAGGACGGTGCGCCGGGGGTCCGGCGCGGGTTCCCGTTCGCCCGGTGCGGGGGTGGCCGCACGGGTCAGCCTGGGCAGCAGCGCGACGCCGGAACGCACCGCGAACTGCGTTTCGTCGCCCGGCAGCAGGGTGGGCAGCACCGCACCGGACTGCGCGTCGGAAACGTCCAGGTCGGCAAGGACGATGCGGCCGGGGTGCTGCGCCTGGATGCCACGCAGTTGTCCCCACAACGCGGCCTGCCACAGATCGGGGATCTCCTCGTCGGACGCGGTGGCGACCGCTCGCCCGGTCGCGAGCAGCAACTGCCCACCGCCGAACAGGTCATCGGCCAGCCAATCGGCGACAACACCGGTCAGCTCACGCACCGCCCCGTCATCGGCGGATCCCGCGACGGGGGCGAGCACCGTGACATCCGGCACCGCTCCCCCGGTGGCGGACACCGCGTCCCGCAACGCCGCCGGATCGGAGTGGTACGACACCTGCATGCCCTGGTCGAGCAGCCCCGCCGTCAGCTCTTCGGTACCCGGGCCGACCAGCGCCCACCGGCCGGGAACCACTGGCGGCGGCGGTACCGACGGCAGCGGGATCCAGTCCAGCCGGAACAGCGACTCGTAGTGGCTGGCGCCCGCCGCGCGCAGTCGCGCGGGCTGTTCGAGCAGGACATGCCGCATGATCTTGCCGGATGCCGTACGAGGTACCTGGGCGACCTCGTAGAGCTCCTCGGGCACCTTGTAGTACGAGAGTTCCTTGCGGCAGGCCGCGAACAGTGCCTGCGGGTCCAGCCCTTCGGGCCCGGGGACCAGGCAGGCCACCGGCACCTCACCGAGCGTCTCGTGCGGTCGGCCGACCACGGCCACGTCCGCCACGCCCGGGACCCGCCGCAGGACCTCCTCGATCTCGCCGGGGTGGATGTTCTCCCCGCCGCGGATGATGAGCTCCTTGATCCGCCCCGTCACCGTGAAGTAGCCGGCGGCATCGCGCCGGGCCAGGTCGCCGGTGCGGTACCAGCCGTGCTGGATCGCCTCGGCGGTGGCCTCGGGCTGGTTGTGGTAGCCGGCCATGACGCTGGGTCCGCTCACCCAGACCTCGCCCTCGCGCTCCGCGGGGACGTCCTCGCCGGTCTCCGGGTCCACGAGACGTACGCCGAGGCCGGGCACCGGAAGTCCGCAGGAGCCCTCGACCCGTGCTCCGGTAGGCCAGTTGATCGTGATCGAACCGCAGGTCTCGGTGGATCCGTACGCGTCGAGCAGCGGCGCGCCGAAGGCCTCCTCGAACGAGCGGCGCAGCGACGCCGTGGTGATGGCGCCGCCAACGAGGCACATCCTCAGATGGGGCGCCTCGAAGCCCTGCCGCCGTGCCGCCCGCACCAGGTAGTGGTACATGGTGGGCACACCGGCCAGGAAGGTCGCCGAGTCCTCGCTCAGCGCGTCAAGGACCTCCTCGGCCTCGAACCCGTCCACGATCCGGGCCGTCGCGCCGACCGCGGTGACGCCCAGCACGCACGCGATGTGGGACAGGCTGTGGAACAGTGGCAGGGGCCACACCACCCTGTCCTCGGAGTTCAGTCCCGGTACGGGTGCGTAGCAGGCGGCCACCGACCACAGGCAGTTGCGCTGCGTGGACAGGACACCCTTGGGCCGGCCCGTGGTCCCTGAGGTGTAGAGCATCCATGCGAGGTCGTCGAGTCCCAGGTCGTCCCGTGGCCCGACAGCCGGCTCGGTACCCGCGAGCGTCTCGAAGCTCAACGTCCCTGCGGGTGCGTCGCCCGTGATGACGACCCGCACGTCACTCCGGTCCGCCAGGACCCGCCCGAGCTGGTCGGCGTGGGCCGCATCGGTGATGACGACGCGCGCGTTGCTGTCCTCCAGCAGATACGCCAGTTCGGCATCGGTGGCGCGGGGATTGAACGGCGACCCGATGGCACTGGCCCTGGCAACGGCCAGATAGCTCTCGACGACTTCGACGCAGTTGCCGAGGTAGATCGCCGCGCAGTCGCCCGGCTGCAGCCTCATCCGGGCCAGGTGACCGGCGATCCTGCCGGTGCGGCGCTCCAGCTCGGCGTACGTCACGCTCCGGCGGGCGTCCCGGAAGGCCACCTTGTCCCCGAACCGGTCGGCGTGCGCCTTCAGGAGTTCGGGCAGCGGCCGGATCAGTTCGGTACGCAGCATGTCACCACTCCGTCGGTCGGCGAGGCACCTCGCACGGGCCGGTATCCGTTGCCACCCACGGCAGTGGGCGAGTCACCGCTCAGTCTCGGTCGCGCCCACACCGCACCCCACCCCTAGCGGCCCCCTAGGGCATCCCTAACTTTCCGCGGCGGGGTTCCGGTTCCCGGAACCCCGCCGGACCTGCGAGTGCGGGCTCCTCCGCCCCGTGGCCGGACCAGGGAGGAGGAGCCCGCAGCAGGGTCCCGCCGCGTACAGGCCGGCCACCACGCGTGGTGGGCCGGCTCAGGGGTCCGGTCAGTCGACAGTTCCCGCAGGCCACAGCGCCAGCAGGTCCTCCGGCTTACGCAGGACCGCATCCGGCGACGCGGCAAGCAACGCCGCCTCGTCCGTCTCACCCCACAGTGCCGCCAACGCCGCCACCCCCGCCCCGTGCGCGCTCTCGATGTCGGTGACCGCGTCGCCGACCATCACCGCACTGTCGGGCTCGGCCCCGAGCAGCTCCAGCGCATGCAGCACGATGTCCGGAGCGGGCTTCGGGCGAGCGATCTCGTCCGACCCGATCACGTGGTCGAAGAGCTCCAGTACCCCTAGCTGCGACAGCAGCGAACGCGCCCGCGGACCGCTCTTCCCCGTGGCCACCGCGAGCCGCAACCCCCGCTCGCGCAGCGTGTGGAGCATCTCCGGTACCCCGTCGAACAGGGGCACCAGATGAGCCATCCGATAGCTCTCCCTGACGAAGGGCTCCTCCATCGCGAGCGGCAGGTCCATGATCCGCATGATGTCGGGGAAGTACCGGCCCAGATGCCGGTTGTACTCCGCGAACGGCGCCGGTCCGTCGCCGACGACCTCCGCGTACGCGATCGAGAACGCCTCGCGCATCACCTCGGTGCTGTCCACCAACACCCCGTCGAGGTCGAACACGACCACGCTCCTGGGGTGGTCCAAAGTGCCGACACCGGACGTGGCCTCGGTGAGCCCGGTTATGCGCCTGTCCATCTGGTACTCCCTGCTCGCGTCGTGATTCGAAACGTCCTGCCGGGCACAGGCGTAGAGGCGCTCGATGACCCCGATGTTCCGGCGGGCGTCCGCCACCGCCCGCCCCGCCATGGCCGAGTCACCCAGCAGCGCGGGCAGTTCATCGAGCTGCCGGTCGTACTCCGCGCCGATCTGCTCTTCCTCGAACGGCACCCGCGTCGTCTCACCGTCACTGGTGAACGTCAGGTCGGACCCGCCCTCGCGGTTCGGGCTGAACCCGAACGTGCAGCGCAGCGAGGCCACACCCGCACTGCCCTCAACCGTGATCAGCGTGACGTCGCGCGCTCCGTGCGATGCCCAGCTCGCGCGAAGCGCGACCGAGACGCCGTCCTCCGTGACCAGGAACCCCCGGACGGTGTCCTCGACGTCCCCGCCTGCCGCACCGCTGCCGCCAACAGGCAGATCGTCGCGCCAACCAGCCCGCGCACCAGCCGTGTTGACGAAGTCGTCAGACACCGTACCGACCACCTGTGTCATGGCGGCCGGCCCCAGAATCGGCGCGACGCTGTCCAGCAGGTGCCATCCGAGGTCCACCAGCGCCCCGCCGCCCGCAAGCCGCGCCTGCGTGAACCAGCCGCCCGAGTCCGGAACGCCACGCGCCCGCACCCAGGACACGTCGATGTGCCGGATCCGTCCCACGGCCGGCGTCCGCTCGTAAAGCGCCCGGACGTCGGCCCGATACCGGGCCGCACTGCCGGCGAGCAGTACCGCGCCTCCGGCGCGTTCCGCTTCCGCGAGCCGGTCGGCCTCTGCGGACGTGAGGCACACCGGCTTCTCCAGGAACACGGGAATGCCCCTGGCCAGCAGCTTCTCCGCGATATCGACGTGCAGGTGGTTCGGCACGGCGACGACTGCGAGGTCGACCGTCCCGGATGCGATCTCCGCGATGTCACGCAGCAGCGGAACGCCGGTGTCTCCGGGGCCGGCCGCCGGATCCACCACAGCCGTGACCTCGAAGGCCGGGTGCGCGATCAGCCGTGGGAGCCAGATCTCCCGGCCCGCCCACCCCATCCCGACCACCACGACACGGACAGGCCCGTTCACGCGCCGGCCATGGTCTCGGCGATGACGGCCGCGATGTCGTGCATCTGCTGCTCGGTGCCCAGCAGGGTCCGGTGGTGCAACCAGACCGAGTCCCGGGTGAGTGCCTCGGAGTTCGGGCAGCGGCGGGCGATGTCCTCCACGGACTCCTCCGGAGCGGAGGTCTCCCAGAAGCCGTCGCTGCGGTAGATGGCGCGGAAACCGACGAAGGCCGGAAGCCCACGCTCGATCAGGGCGTCCACAAGGGCGTTGCGCCGCTCCTCGCCGAGGCCAGGCACCCGGAACATGGCCATGTAGTGCGGATTACGGTCATTCCGCTCGTCCCGGCCCTGCGGTACGACGCCGGGGATCTCGGCGAGCAGGCTCGCCAGCAGCGGCCAACGCTCCTCACGTGTGTCGATCTGCCCGGCCAGCCGGCCCAGTTGGGCGCGAAGGACCGACGCGCTGAACTCGTTCATCCGGAAGTTGGAGCCCGAAGTGTTGTGGAAGTACTTGCGGTCCGTCGGGGGCCGCCCGCAACTGTGCCGCAGGAACGCGCTGTCGTATAGCTCACGCGTCGGGAAGGTCACCGCGCCGCCCTCGCCCGCGGTCATCAGCTTGCCGTTCTGGAAGCTGAAGGCGGCCACAGACCCGAGTTCGCCGACCTTCTTCCCCTGCCACTGAGCGCCGTGGGCATGCGCCGCGTCCTGCAGGATCGCCACGCCCGCGTCGGCGGCCAGCTTCTCCAGCGCGTCCATGTCGGCGATCTGGCCCGCCATGTGGACCGGCATGACGACCTTGGTCCTGGGACCTATCGCTGCGGCGACGGCAGCAGGGTCGATGCAGTACGTCTCCGGGTCGACATCCACCGGAACGGCCACCGCGCCCAGCCGCTGCGCTGCCTGCGAAGAGGAAATGAAGGTAAATGCGGGAACGATGACTTCCGAGCCGGGACCGACCCCGAGCACCTGAAGGGCAAGCTCCAGCGCATGCGTCCCGTTGGTCACCGCGAGCGCGTAGGGGGCGCCGTGGTACTCGGCGAACTCCTCCTCGAAGGTGTCGACCTCGCTACCCCCGATACGCCACCACTGCCCCTGGTCGAGAGCACGGTTCAGAGCCGTCCGCTCCTCGTCCCCGTACTGCGGCCAGGCGGGAAATTCGAATGACTGCGGCGAACGGCCCATGGCTTACACACTCTCCCAATGAATGGAATCGACTTGGGCCGTGACGCTATCGCAGCAATGAATTCCGCCCTCCCCCTTCCCTTTCCCCTACCACCCCCCTATCAGCATTTCTCGGAGCGGATTCGCGAGACGGAGTGCCGGGCTCAGGGATACGCATTCCTGAACCCGCGGTGAAAACGCGGTCACACCCCGCCCCGATCCGGCAAGATGCGTGCCGACGGATGCAGGGGTCGGGCGCCGCGCGGCGGAGACGAACTCTCCCCCTCCCCCGGCCGCACGGAACCTGGGCCGCGGCACACAGCCAGTACGCGTCCCGACCCACCCATGAGCGCGGTCATCGCCACCACCGCGCCGGACCGGTGGGCAGGCGCACCGGTCCGGGTGCTGGACCTCACCCCTTGACCACGGCAACGGACCGGCCTCGGGTCCGGCGGAAACGCGGCCGGGTGACGACCCCGCAGGACGCGACCCCCGACCCGGCCCGCCTGCGCACGACCGGTCCGTACCTCGGTCTGCTGGCCGACGGCAGCCCTCAGGAAGCCACTGAGGTTGTGGCTGCCGCGGCCCCCAACTGGGAGCGAGGTGTCTCCTCTCCGACCCTCTTGGGCTCGACGGTCCGCGGATCGACAGCTTCGCCGGGTGCCCCCTGACGGTAGACACCCTCGGGGTCGGTGTCACGGTCATGGGGCAGAAGGAAAAAGACCCTGCGGCGGGCCACCCCGTGGACAACCTCATCGTGTACGCCGCCCGGAGCCGACGGCGACCGCGACCGCCTCCCCCTGTGCGTCGTCGACGCTCTGCGCTGCCGTGTCCCGGCCCACCGGGCGGCCCGGCCACCAGAAGGCGGGGCCGACGTCGAGGGCGAGCGCCGGAACGAGGACGGAGCGGACCAGGAAGGTGTCGATCAGTACGCCGATCGCCACCACGATGCCGATCTCGATGAACGCCACCTGTGGAGCGCTGGTGAGGGCGGCGAACGTCGCCGCGAGGACCGCGCCCGCGCCGGTGATGACCCCGCCGGTGGAGGTGAGGCCTGACAGGACCCCGCTCCGGTGGCCCTGATGCCCGACGTCCTCACGGATGCGGTGGATGAGGAAGATGTTGTAGTCGACACCGAGGGCGACCAGGAACAGGAAGCCGATCAGCATGACCTGGATGTCGACGGCGGGGAAGCCCAGGACGTGCTGGAACAGCTGCCAACTGATGCCGAGTGCGGCGAAGTAGGAGAGCACCACGGTCGCCATCAGCAGTACCGGCGCGACCACGGCCCTGAGCAGTGCGATCAGAATGACGAAGACCACGACGAGCACCAGCGGGATGACCACCCTGCGGTCGTGTGCCTGCGCCTCGGCCTTCTCCTGAGCCATGGCGGTGGGACCGCCGACCCGCGCGTCGGCTTCGGGGATGTCATGGACGGCGGTGCGGATCCGGTCCACGGTGCGAGCGGCGCCCGAGCTGTCCACGTCCGCCTTCAACACGACCTTGGTGTCGGCGAGTTCACCGTCGGTGGAGATTGTGGCGGGCACTACCTCGAAGACCCCGGCGATGTGCTTCAGTGCCTCGGCGACCGCTGGTGCGGCCGCGGCCCTGCTGATCACCTCGGCGGGCCGGCTCTGCCCGGCCGGGTAGTGGGCGGCGAGGAGTTCCTGGCCGGCGATCGAGCCGGGCCTGCCGATGACGAGGTGCTCGTCGTCCAGCCCGGTCCTCAGGCCCAGGGAGCCGAGTGCCAGCACGGTGAGGACGAGGACGGAGCCCATCCACACCAGACGCGGGCGCCGGGCTATCCGGCCGCCGATCCGGTCCCACAGCAGGCGGTTGGCGTTCTTCGCGGTGGCCCCGGCGCGCGGCACACGGGGCCAGAAGACCCATCGGCCCAGCAGGACGAGCACGGCCGGGAACAGCGTGGTCATCGCGGCAAGTCCGCAGACGATCGCAACGGCACCGCCCGGGCCGAGCGTGTGGTTGAACCCGACGTCGGCCCGGGTGAGGCAGAGCAGGCCGATGCATACGGTCGCGGCCGAGGCGGCGATGGCCGGTACGGCCCTGCGCAGGGCCGTCCGCATGGCGTGGTGCCGATCCTGGTGGACGCGCAGTTCCTCGCGGTAGCGGGCGAGCAGCAGCATCGCGTAGTCGGTGCCCACGCCGAAGAGCAGTGCGGTGACGACGATCTCGTTCCCGCCGCCGACGGTCAGACCGAACCCCTTGGCGAGCAGGGCGGAGACCGCCTGGGTGGTGAGGAAGGAGACACCCACGACGAGCAGGGGCAGTAGCCACAGGATCGCACTGCGGTATGTGATGAGCAGCAGCGCGGCGACCACCACGACAGTGATCAGGGTGAGCGCACGACCTGTGGACTCCCGGGCGTCCGCGGCGTCCAGGGAGTTGCCCGCGGGCCCGGTCAGCTCGGCCTTCAGACCGTCGGGCCGGTCGCTGGTGGCGCGGTCGCGCACCTTCTCGGCGTTGTCCGCCAGCGCGGTGCTGTCGTGCTTGTCGAGGGGGACCAACGCGGTCAGGGCCTTGCCGTCCTCGGAGGGTCGGGCCGGTTCGACCGCTCCTGCCGCCAGGGTGGCGAACTCCTCGATGTCGGACGCGACTTTGGCCCGGTCCAGCGCGGTGAGTCCGCTGTCACGGACGTAGACGACGATGCCGAGCGAGATCCTGCCCTCGTCGAAACGGTCGGCGAGTCCGGCCACCTCGGTGGACTCGGCCCCACGGGGCAGCTCCACGGTGAGACCGTCCTTCTCGAGCTCCGACAGCTGCCCGGCGAGCGGCACCGCAGCCACCACGACGATCAACCAGACAACCAGCGTCAGCCACTTGCCCTTTCGTCCGCTCGGCAGTCTCAGGAGCCGGTCGGCCCAGTCGTGCGGTCCTGGCATGAGGGACTCCTCGTCCATGAGTGGGAAATGTGCCGTGTGCTGTGCTGTGACCGGGTTCGGGCATGACTCATCGGGCGCAGCGAACCATTACGGCTGCGCGGCGCCTGTTCGGCGAATGGCATGCCCGCGGCATCGCGACGCCGCGACTACCGCGTTTGTTTCGCTGCCGACCCGGCAGGGTGTCAGGAGTTCAGATAGGCGAGTACGGCAAGGACCCGGCGGTTGTCGTCGTCCGACGGCGCCAGATCGAGTTTGGTGAAGACGCTCGATGTGTGCTTGGTGACGACTTTCTCGCTCACGCCGAGCCGGCCGGCGATGGCGGCGTTGGAACGTCCTTCCGCCACGAGGCCCAGCACCTCGTACTCCCGTGGGGTGAGCCGGGTGAGCGGTTCGTCCCGGGCGTTGCCCCTGAGCAGTTTTGCCACCACTTCCGGGTCCATCGCACTGCCACCTGCCGCGACCCGGCGCACGGCATCGACGAAACGGCCGCTGTCGAAGACCCGGTCCTTGAGCAGATAGCCGACCCCACCCGTGCCGTCGGCCAGCAGCTCGCGGGCGTACAGCTGCTCGACGTACTGCGAGAGAACCAGCACCGGGAGTCCGGGGTTCCTGCGCCGTGCCTCGATGGCGGCGCGCAGTCCCTCGTCGGTGAAGGTGGGCGGGAGCCGCACATCCACCAGTGCGACATCCGGCCGGTGCTCAACCAGTGCGTCGAGGAGTTCCGGGCCGTTGTCCACTGCGGCGGCGATTTCGAAACCATGGGCCGTCAGAAGCCGGACGAGCCCCTCTCTCAGAAGGAAGAGGTCTTCGGCGAGAACAATGCGCACGGAATCTCCATCGTGGTCATGGTCGGTCCACCCTGAGGGCTGTTGACGGAAAGCACTCCGTCGAATGCGGCAATTCGGCTCTCGATTCCGCCCAACCCTGTTCCCGCCGATACCGTCGCCCCACCACATCCGTCATCGCCCACACTGATGCGCAGGGCCTCGCGTTCGTGGCGGACATCGATCCAGACGTGATCGGCCCGGGCGTGCTTCGCCGCGTTGGTGAGCAGTTCACTGACGGCGAAGTAGGCGGCCGACTCCACCGGGGCGTCGAGCCGACCCGGCAGATCGACGGCGACATCGACCGGCAGCGGGCTGTCCAGCGCCAAAGCGCGTACGGCGTCGCCGAGTCCCCGGTCGGAGAGGACCGGCGGGTGAATTCCCCGCACCAGGTCACGGAGTTCACCGAGCGCCTTGGAGGATGATTCCCTGGTCTCCAGCAGCAGTGCGCGGGCGGCTTCGGGGTTGGTTTCCAGCAGTTGACCGACGGCGTCCAGGTTCATTCCCATCGCGACCAGCCTGGCCTGTGCGCCGTCATGCAGATCGCGTTCGATCCTACGGAGTTCGGCGGCCTGACTGTCCACCACTGCCCCTCGGGTGCGGGTCAAGTGACCTACACGTTCCGTGAGTTCGTCATCGATTCGCGGACCGAGCAGCTTGCGGGTGAAGCGGGCGTGGGCGGTGAGCAGCAGGGGTCCCGTCCAAAGTCCGAGCCAGATGAATCCGAGACCGAACAGGGGCATCAGCCAGGTGCGTACACCTCGTTCGCCGCTCACATCGATCAGTCCGGCGTAGTGGTCGTGATAGCCGGCGGAGACGAGGGGGTCCCAGAGGAACGGGATAAGCAGCCCCTCAAGTCCGTACACCAGCAGAGCGGCGGGCAGCAGCGCAAGAACGGTGCCGATCACGGGGTCGACGATCGTCCAGAGCGTGTCCCGCAAGGTGGCCGGGTCCTGGAGCAGCCGCAGGCAGTGCCCCCAGCGTCCCGCGAGACCGGGCCCCGGCTCGGGCAGTTCACGGTACGGCCGCGCGATCGTCACCCCGGACCAGTCGCGGGCCAGCCTGCGGGAACGGTTGGCCAGCTTGCGGACGGCCGCCACGACGACGGGGAGCAGCAGCACACCTACGCCGAGGCCCAGCGAGGCCGATGAGAACACCATGAGTGCGAAGAGGGCCGCCTGCGGCACTTTCTGCGCGACCAGCGCGAGCCCGCGCATCGGCGGCTGCCAAAGTGCGGGTGATGCGACCCTCTTCATTCCGGCCTCCTCCTGCGGGCTCCCTCGATCCCGTCGGAGACGAGTCTGCCGTGAGGAGGCTTCGGAGACATTGGGCCTGCCACCCCGGTTCGAGGGGGAACCTAGGCCCCCCTGTCTTCATCCGGGGAAGCACGCACCGGGCCCGGGGTGTGCGGGAGGCGGCCCGGGTGCACTGCGGGCGGGAAGTGTCCGGATCGGCGCCGTGCCGGATCGCGCCGGTGCGTCGCGGTCATCGGTGTGAGCGACGGTGTGCTGCCGTACCCGCGTGCGGTGACCCCGGACGATATCGACCGGCTCCAGCACGATTCCGGCCCCGGGGATCAATGGAACCGTGGTTGGCGCGGAGAAAGATCAGCGCACCTCGCTGACGACGTGGGGATGGATGTTCGCCAGCGAGCCCGCGTCGACCGGAACGGCCCGCCGGGGCGCGAAGCCGCCCGCCCCATCACGACGGTCGACGACCCCGCTCTGCCGGAGGCATCACCGTGATCTTCCTATGACTCCTGCGGATGGGTGATCCTGCTTCACTCCAACGGGGGGTGGCTGGAGATGTCCCCTACCGGCGACCGACAGCGGCAACCAGGATGCATGGGCACCGACTGCTGGTCTCGTGGCGGTGCTCTCGGTTCCCCTCTGACGATTGGGATTGTGCTCATGGCTTCGCTCCTTTCTCCTCGCTGCCTTGGCTCCCTCACTGGCGCGGCGCTCATGCTCACCCTCGGCGCGGGGGTGCCGTCCTCTGCGGCGGCTCCTGCGTCCCACGCTGCCAAGGAGATGTGCCTGGACGCCGGCAACACCCGCAACAACGGTGATCACGCACGCATCTGGCAGTGCGTCAACCACGCAAACCAGCGGTTCGTGATCACCAATGGACAGATCAAGGTTGAAGACACGATCGGCAGGGGCAAGGAGATGTGCCTGGACGCCGGCAGCACCCGCAACAACGGTGACAGGACCAAGATCTGGGGGTGTGGCGGCACCAACACGAACCAGAAGTGGATCGTCCGCAACGCGCAGATTGTGCTCGCCGACACGGTGGGGAAGAGCCAGGAGATGTGCCTGGACGCCGGCAACACCCGCAACAACGGTGATCATGTGCGCATCTGGCAGTGCCTCAACCACACAAACCAGAAGTGGGTCATCCAGCGGGGTTACATCAAGGTCGCGGACACGATTTGATCGGATCCTCAGCCGCCTCGGTCCTGGCCTCCCAGGGCCGAGGCGCGGTGGGCGGTTCGGTGCTCCTTGGCTCCGCCCCAGGAGCGGAAGGTGACCCGGCGTCGTGAAGCAGGCGGACCACGAACCCGATCCGGTTGTGCGCCCGCCACTTGGTCTGCACCGCCTCCCGGTCCGCGTCGTCCAAGAAGAAATACCGCTCCAGCTCCGCACGAGATGGCGCCTCGTGAAAGGCCCCACCGGGCCGCCTGCTCATCCGGCAAGAACTCGACCGCAACAACAGCTCTCCGAAGGTCGACAACAACGACCCGCGAAGGCTCCGACGCCGGATCACCCCAGGTCAAAGCGCCAATCAGCTCGGAGAAGCCTTAGCGCACGATCTGACACGGATGTTCCTCAGACGGGCCGGGACCGGGGGCGCCCTTGTCCCTGAGGGCCAGGGCGAAGGTGAGCATGTCGTCGTCGATGACCTCGGGCCGTCCGCCTCTCAGCGCCAACCACGGTTCCACTGATCCCCGGGGCCGGATTCGGACCTGCTGGCGGAACGCTGCCTGCTGTTCGCCGCGTGCACGCGGGCCCGGGACGGGCTGCATGTGTCGTGGTCGGGCACCCCGAGCGAGTTCCTGGTAAAGGCCGGGGTGTGTCAGGCCTCGTAGGCGGGAGGGCCGGGCCGGGGGCGTCGCAGTGCCAGGGCTGCCAGCGCCGCGGGGGCGCCCTTCGGTCCGCGGATGCCCGGGAAAGCGTTGATGTCGACGACGACGGGCGCCCCCTCGCGGTCCAGCAGGTCGACACCATAGACGTCCAGGCCGAAGACCTCGCCTGTGTGGAGGGCTGTTTCGGTCCAGGCCGGCGGCAGGTCACGGACCAGTGGCGCAGACTGCGCACCGTCCGGCGGGGCGCCCACCGGTGCGGGGCGCACCCCCGCGAACACCTCCCCCGCGATCACCCACAGCTTGTGGTCCCAGCCGCTGTTCGCGACGAACTCCTGCAGGACGACGGGCTCGTTGGGCCACTTGGCGGCAAGGTCCCGTAGCTCGGCCGGGCCGTCCACGCGGGCGACAAGGTCCGCGCGCCGGCTCTGGCGGCTCTTGACCATGAGCGGATAGCCGCTCTCCGGCCGCTCCGCTCCGTGGAGGGCTTCGGACAGCGCGTCCAGGGTCCTGGTCCGGGGCATCGGCAATCCCGCGCCATCGGCCACGGTGGCGATCCGGCTCCTGTCCTGGCACAGCTCCGTCGCGGCGGCGGAGTTCACCACCCGGGCACCCTGTGCTTCGAGGAATCGGGCAAGCTCCAGTGCCCGGGGGGTATGAGCCTTGAGGAGGTAGACGTCGGCGAGATCATCCGGGATCACCAGCTCCGACGGGGATCCGGTTGTGGTGTCCGGGTTCAGGAACGTCACCCGGTGCTCCGCCTCGATCAGTGCGGAAGAGGCTGCGGCAAGCAACGGATGAGCCGGCTTGTCGGTCAGCAGACACACCCTCATATCTGGGCGGCTCCCGGTGCGGCCGCCAGCATGTCCGCTTCGGGGTGCGGGTGGGGCTGTCCGTGGGGGATCTGCGGCTGCGCGGGAATGCGCGGAGCAGGGGCGGGCACGCCCGTCCTGGCAGTGCCGCCCGTCCTGGCCAGGTCGAGGACGGCTCCGGCCAACCGGGATACGGCGTCGGGAACCTGACGGAAGCTCGGGAAGTCGTTGATGTCGACGATCACGGGGCCGTCGGGGCCGAGCACCACGTCGATGCCGTACAGATCGAGGCCGAAGACCGCTCCCACCTTCGCCGCCGCTGCGGCCACCTCGGCGGGCAGGGGGACGGCTCCCTCGTCGACCGGCCCGTCCGGGTGGAGCGGGGAGCGTCGCAAGGTCGCGTGGAACTCACCCGCGAGACAGTAGACCTTCAGGTCCGAACCGTGGTTGGGCACGTAGGGCTGGGCGATCAGTTGGCCCTCCCCCGCCTGCTCCGCATCGGCCAGATGCCCGGGATCCGGCACGAGCCGCACCCCGCGCCCCGAGCTGCCGTCGGCGGGCTTGACCACCAGGGGGAAGAGCTCCTCGGGGACATCCGCGAACAGCGTGGCCCTGGGTGCCGAATAGGTCACCGGAACCGGTAGCGCGTGCTGCCGCGCGATGACCGATGTGAGGACCTTGTCGCGCACCGCGCGGATCGACCGCGCATCGTTCACCGTGGTCAGGCCCACGGCCGCCGCGGCCTCCAGAAGGGTGAGCCCGGGGCCGCCGGACACGGTCTTGAGCACCCAGGCGTCATGGGTCCCCGCCCGCACCTCTTCCGAAATCCGCAGCAGCGAGCCGCCGGGGCGCACCACGTCCACCTGGTGTCCCCACGACGACAGTCGTCGGGCCACGTCAAGCGGCATGCCGTCATGCCGGTACAGCTCTTCGACGAGGAAGCAGAGCTTCATCCCAGTACCCCTCGGTGCCCCATGACTGATGAGGGCACAACGATGCCTTGCGGTGCTCTTCCGAACACCGCCAAAAGGGCAACGCTACGTCACGCCCGCCCCAAAGCAACGGCCACCGGGTGTTACTGATGGTGCGTTCCCTCATACAAACAGATCTTCGTCAGGCGTGGTCATGGAGTGGATGGCCTTGCACCGGCCGAGTCCTCCACCGGGTCACGGAGTACGGATCTGCCTTGAGGGGCCGACACCGTGGCGCGTACGGACCGCCCCGCGGGCGCGCCCGGGGTCACGAGAGAATGGGTCGGGTGAGGGGACGTCAGTACTGTCGTACGGTTCGCCGGGATCCTCACCGTCTGCATCAGCGCATACACGTGATGGGCCGCTCCCGAAGAGGGATGCGGCCCATCAGCTGCGCGGACTGCGCGGTGATCGCGGCAGAGACCGCGGTGACCACCGCGCAGGCCCGTCGTCCGCGATTCGCACGCCTGGTGTCTGCCGGCCTTCGTCGGAAGAAGACGCCGCACAGCAACAGGACGTTCGCTCAGCGTGCCGTGAACAGCCCCGGGAACTCAGCGGTCTTCCGGCCGAGCTGATCCCGCTGCCCCGGCGTCGACAGTGTCACGCCGGGGCAGCCGCAGCCGTCAGAGTCCGTCTTCCGCCGCCACCGGCTTGGGGATCAGGAAGGACGCCACGGTGGCGAGGCCCAGCATGACCACGCCGGCGATCATGCTGGCGACGTAGCCGTCGGGTGATGCCGGGTCGGCGGGCTGGACCGCCGTCTGGACCGCGTAGAGCGCCGCGAAACTGAGCCCGGCACCGAGGTTGAACGCACCGGCGTTCAACCCGGGCAGGAATCCGGGGTTCTCGCGCGGGGACAGCACGATACCGAGGCCGTTGAGCATGATGTTGCCCACGCCCGCGTAGGTGATGCCGACCAGTAGCGAGGCCACGAGCAGCAGGGCACGCGACGGGTCGCCCAGGGTGAAAATCATCAGGACGACGGAGGCGGCCGCGCCGATCAGGCCCAGACGCAGGATGCGGCGGTAGCCGAAGGTGGCGGCGAGCCGGCCGGCGACGGGACCCATGGCGAGCCCGGCCAGCGCGTACGGCGTGAGCGTCCACCACGCGGACTGTTCGGCGGACATGCCGAGCCCGGCGTGAGCGTCCTGGGCGAACGCCGGGATCAGCCCGTTCATGACGGCGAACACGCCGGTCATGGTGAGCACGGTGGTCAGCAGCGTCGCCCAGGTCGCGCGCTGCCGCAGGTGCCGGGTTGCGACCAACGGATGCCCGCTCCTGCCCTCGGTCCGCCAGAACAGGGCGAAGGCGATCGCAGCAACGACGACAAGGACGGCGAAGAGCAGCCAGTTCGCGGCGCCGAGCTTTCCGGCCTCGTTCAGCGCGATCAGCAGTGCTCCGACCGAGACGACCAGGAGTGTGACGCCGGGCCAGTCCATCCGGGATGCGGCGGCCGCCTTGGACTCCGGAGTCATGGTGGCGACCAGAACCGTGGCGATCGCCGCCACTACGGCCATCACCCAGAACACCGAGGCGAAGCCGTGCTTGTCGGCGAGGAACCCGCCGGCGAGGGAGTCGACCCCGGCGATGCCACCGTTGACGGCGGTGATCACGCCCAGCAGGGTGCCGTACTTCTTCGGCTCGGTGACCTCGACCCGCAGCATGATCAGGCACAGCGGCACCGTAGGCCCGGACACGCCCTGGATGATGCGGCCGACGAACAGCATCGGCACGTTCTGTGCCAGCGCGGCGACCACACAGCCGACCGCCATGAGCACCATCATCGCGACCAGCACCCGGCGGCGGCCGACGATATCGCCCAGCCTCGGCAGGAACAGCGAGAACAGGGCCGCCGAGGTGAAGAACGCGGTCTGAGTGAGCCCGATCTCGGCTGTAGTGGCGCCCAGACCGTCCTCGATGCTCTTCAGGGCCGGGCTGAGCATGCTGGCGTTCAGCTGGAAGGCGAAGCACGCCACGAGGAGCGCGGCGACCAGCACGCCCACCCGGACCGGACGCCGGTCGGTGACCGGCGGCGGCCCGCCCGGGACGGCTCTGGTACTGGCGAAGACGTTCATTCGGCGCCGTCACCGATCCGCGTCAGGGCGTCCACGACGAGGTCCCAGAAGCGCTCGTGGTCGAGCTTGACGGCGACCTGGGTGTGGCAGTCGGGCGGGGCGGGGGCCCGGAAGTCGGTCACGGTCATGCCGAGGGTCAGCCCGCCGGTGAGCTCGATGTCCACCGGGGCCTTGCGCACCGTCATGACGGTCGGGTCGATGACGTAGGCGACCGCGCACGGGTCGTGTACCGGAGGGTGCTCGAAGCCCTGCGACTCGAGGTAGGTGGCGCCGAAGAAGTCGAGGAGCTCGCCCACGAACGCGGCCGGCTTGGTGCCGACCGCGGCGATCTTCTTCCGCACCTCCGGGGTCGCGAGCGCCTGGTGGGTCAGGTCGAGACCCACCATGGTGACCGGCCAGCTCTCGTTGAAGACGATGTGCGCGGCCTCCGGGTCGATGATGATGTTGAACTCGGCGACCGCGCTCCAGTTGCCCTCGTGGTAGCCGCCGCCCATCAGCACGACCTCGCGGACGCGGGAGGCGATGCGCGGCTCCTTGCGTACGGCGAGCGCGATGTTGGTCAGGCCGGCCGTGGGGACGATGGTGATCTCGCCCGGCTCATGGGACATCACCGTGTCGATGATGAGGTCCACGGCGTGACGTCGGTCCAGCTCCAGGGTCGGTTCGGGCAGCGCCGGGCCGTCGAGTCCCGACTCGCCGTGGATCTCCGGCGCGGTCTCGATGGTCCGCACCAGCGGCCGCGGACATCCCGCGGCGAAGGGAATCCCGGTGATACCGGCGATACGCGCGACGGACAACGCGTTGCGCGTCACCTTCTCCAGCGTCTGGTTGCCGACCACGGTGGTCACGGCGACCAGATCCACATCCGGGTTCCCGTACGCCAGGAGCATGGCGATCGCGTCGTCATGCCCCGGGTCGCAGTCGAGGATGATCTTTCTGGCCATCGGAAGAGCCCCTTCGCTCAGCTGAACAGTTTGAGATGGATCTCGGCCAGCGCCACAAAAGGGCTACTGCACAGAGTGCGCCGGCACGGTCCCCGACCGCCGTCGCGGCCCGCGCCGGCGTGCGGCGCCGACCCGCGGGCGGGCAGCGAGACGAACAGGTACCGCGCACTCTTCCTTGATCACGCGGTGGGAAAACGATCTGGGAAATCGTTCTCCGAAGACTTTGCGCACCGACGCCCACGATGTCAATGGGTGAAGCCTTATCTCACGTTGTGACCCGTTTGGGGTGGCGGATCGCAGTCTGGGTGCGGGGAAAGGCCGGTGATAACGTTTGCCGCCTCCCCGCGGGCATCCGCCCGCTTCACGCGGCCGGACCAGACGAACAGGGCAGGCGATCCGAAGTGGCGGAAGTAACACTGCGAGACGTGGCTCGCCTGGCGGGCTGTTCCGTCGCCACGGTGTCCCGGGTGCTCGTCGGCAACCGCCCGGTCGGCGCGGAAACCGCCCGGCGGGTACGCGCGGCCGCCGACAGTCTCGGCTACCGGCCCAACCACGTGGCCCGTGCCCTGCGCAGCCGCTCGACAGGCACCATCGGCCTCGTCCTGCCGCAGATCACCAACCCGTTCTACCCCACTCTGGTGCGGGAGCTGACGCGCGCGCTGCACGTCCACGACCGTGCCGTGATTCTCGCCGACTGCGACGACGACCCGATGACCGAAGCGGCCCGGATCAACGCCTTGCTGGCCCGGCAGGTCGACGCCCTGTTGGTCGTCCCGGTCGACGAGAAACGCAGCGTGGCCGCGGTGACCGACGCGGCGGCCCGGGTGCCGCTGGTACTGCTGGACCGAGGCTGCGGCCCCGGCGTCGCCGACTCCGTGGTCGTCGACAACGCCGCCGGCATAAAGCTCGTGCTGGACCACCTCGCGGCCGCGGGGCGTCGCCGTCTGTGCTTCGTCGGGGCGGCGGGCACCGCCTCGGCGGCAGTCGAACGCCGCGCCGCGTACGAGTCCGGCGCCGGCGCACTGGACCCGCGGGCGCCCGAACGTGTCGAACTCGGCGAATTCTCCGTCGAATGGGGGCGGGCCGCGGTGGACCGGGTCCGCGCGCACCGCCCGGACGCCATCGTCTGCGCCAACGACCTCATCGCCATCGGTGCGCTGCAACGACTGCGACAGCTGGGAGTGGACGTCCCGGGCGAGATCGCCGTCACCGGCTTCGACGACATCCCCATGGCGAGCCTCACCGACCCTGGCGTGACCACCGTCCGCCAACCCGTCGCCGAACTGGCCGCGGAAGCCGCCCGGTTGCTGGACCGGCGGCTGGCCGGAGAGAAGGCCGGCCCGAGCCGCACGGTACGACTCGGTCCGGAACTCTTCGTCCGCGGCTCCAGCACGACGGACTGCACCGGTCCGGCCGACGCCGCCCCGGCGTGGGCCCGGGAGCCTGCCGGAAAGCCGACGTCATGACCGTGGCCGGCGCCTGGGGTTGACCGTTCACAATCGGCGTCGTGATCCACAGAGTCCGTGAACGGCTTCAGTCTGCCGAATCAGGCTCCCCGCGCCCGCCCCTGCGGATCGCCCGCCCACGACGCGTTCTCGCTCGCCGACGGCGCACTGTGCGCCAACGCCGTGCAGCACGGACACGTCCCGGGGCGGGACTTACGCGTCCGCCTGACGGAGACGGACGGCGGGGGTGCTCCGTATCGAGATATCCGACAGCCGCACCGGGGGTAAACCCGACGGACCCGGTTCATCGACGCCCGACCGGAGGGTCCACGCCGGCTCGGCCCCACTCACGCGCGTGTGAGGTAGGCGCGTTCCTCGGAGCCGAGGTGCGTATCCTGCCTACTCCGCTGCGGAGTTGGCTGTGCATGAGGAATCATGCCGTTCATGGCTCAGCTCGAAGCACGCGAAGTGCCACTTCACAAAGTCTTCTGCAGCGACTACGACTTCCGCATCCCCGAGTACCAGCGCCCCTACGCGTGGGAGACCGAGCAGGCCGAACAGCTGCTTGCCGACCTGGAGGAAGCGCTCCTCCGCGGCAACGGAGAGCCCTACTTCCTCGGCTCCCTGGTGCTTGTCAAGGACAGCCGTGCCGCCGAAGCCGATGTCATCGACGGTCAGCAGCGGCTGACGACATTGACCATCCTGCTGGCCGTGCTGCGTGATCTGGCTCAGCAGCAGGACGTAGTGACCAACCTTGTGGCGATGATCTCCGAGCCCGGGAACACCGTCCTGGGGCTGAAGGCCAAGCCCCGGCTCACTCTGCGTCGTCGGGACGCCGACTTCTTCCACCAGCACATTCAGACCCTTGGTTCCATCAGGACGCTCCTGGCGCTGAACCCGCACAACCTGAAGACCGATGCGCAGAGGGCTCTCCAGGCCAATGCGAGGGTCCTGAACACGGCGCTCACGACCTGGTCCGACGAGCAGCGGCTCGCACTGTGCACGCTGATGGGTGTCCAGACATTCCTCGTCGCGGTCAGCACTCCTGATCTGGACAGTGCCCACCGGATCTTCAGCGTCATGAACTCCCGAGGTCTTGATCTGTCGCCTGCGGACATCTTCAAGGCTCAGATCATCGGTGAGATCGACGATGAGGCCTCGAAGACGTATGCCACGCGGTGGGAGGACGCAGAGGAAAGCCTCGGCCGCGAGGACTTCTCCGACCTCTTTCTCCACATCCGCATGATCTTCTCCGGCGAGCGGGCCCGGCAGGAGCTGCTCAAGGAGTTCCAGACACAGGTCCTGGTTCACTACAAGCAGGGACGGGCGAGGGAGTTCGTCGACGAGGTCCTTGTCCCCTATGCCGAGGCATTCGCCGTGATCCGGGACAAGACATACTCCGCCGGCGACGGGTCTGCGCAGGTCAATCTGTGGTTCCGTCGACTACTGCAACTGGACAACAACGACTGGTGGCCGGCTGCGCTTTGGGCGCTGCGCCACCATGGAGACGATCCGGTGTGGCTGGGTTCGTTCTCCCAGGCCCTGGAGCGCCTCGCCGCAAGCATGTTCATCCGTCGTGTGTACACCACTCCCCGCGTGCTTCGCTTCGCCGAACTACTCAAGGAGCTAACAGCAGGAAGGGGGCTCGACGCCCCTTCCCTCGAGCTGACCGAAGTGGAACGGGAAGAGACTCTTCGTCGCCTCGACGGTGATGTCTATTACGAGACCAGAACGCGTCGGTACATCCTGCTGCGGCTCGATGAGTTGGTCGCTGAGGAGGATGTCGTGGCGACGTACGACTCACCGCGTATCACTGTCGAGCACGTGCTTCCCCAGAATCCGGACCTCGCATCGCAGTGGCGGGCGGACTTCACCGAAAGCGAGCGTGCGAGGTGGACACACAAGCTTGCCAATCTGGTGTTGCTCAGCCGCACGAAGAACTCCCAGGCCCAGAACCTCGACTTCACCGTCAAGAAGGAGCGATACCTCAGGCGGGGCGTCGTCACATTTCCTCTGACCACGCAGGTTCTGGGACAGGACACCTGGACACCGGAACACCTGGAGAAGCGACAGGCGGAACTCCTCGGCCTGCTCACCACTGCGTGGCGGCTGTAGCCGGCCACTCGGTGTCCGGAACACCGGGACTTGCTTGCCGAGCGACGCTCGACCCGCGATCTGCTGCGCAACCCGAGCCAGACCAGCGCACACCGTGTACTCGTGGATCTGGGGCTGCTGCCGAACTACGGCCTGGCCGACACGGTGACGACACTGGAGGGCACGCTCCACAGGAAGGAGACCGGTGACCCCGCCGGGGGAGATCCCGAGTCCGATCCGACCAGCACCCACCGCAGCGAGGTCCGTGATGACGAGCGCTCCCGCAAGCTCGCCCCGACCGAACTGGCCCCGGGCAACAGCTTCTACGTCAACGGCTACAGGCATGTCGCGCGCCTGGACATCGGCAGTCCGGAGCGGCGCGCCTGGTCGGTGTAGCGGCTCTGCCCCGCCTGCGGCTACGCGCAGACCACGGACGCCCGGACAGATACGTCACCGTGTCCCCGCTGCGCTTCGCGGGAGATCGGGCGGCAGCCGTACGTCGTGACCGGTTGCCACCCCGGGTATTCACAGGGGCGGCGCGGGTCCAGCAGTTCCGTCGAGCACCTCGGCGAAATAAGGGACTCCGGCCCGGCAAGCCAGGTCGGCCAGGCGCGGGCCGGTCGAGATGGGCACGCCCACGTCACAGATCAGCACCCCGTCGCCCCGGTCCGACTCGGCCGCGCCCGGCCGGACAACGGTTGAGCATTCCTGCCTTCTTCACAGCGCGGAGACTTCCTCCGCGCTCGGGTAGGACTCCTGCGCGCCCTGCCGGGTGACGGCCGCCGCACCGACCCTGACGGCGAACGCGGCGGCCTCGGCGAGTTGCTCTCCCAGGCCGAGCCGCCAGGCCAGGGCGGCGGTGAACGCATCGCCCGCCCCCGTCGTGTCCACAGCCTCGACCTTGGGGCTCGGTACGGGTACGACGTCACCCGTACGGCCGTCGGCGACGAGCGCGCCCGCCGCACCCAGCGTGACCACGACCGACTGCGGGCCGAGCTTCAGCAGTGCTCGCGCCCACTCCTGAGGCGTGGCGCCGGCGGCTTCCCCCAGCATGTAGCGCGCCTCGTGCTCGTTGACGACCAAGGGGTCGCAGGCGGCCAGCACGTGATCGGGCAGGGGTGCGGGCGGGGACGGGTTCAGGACCAGCCGGGTACCGGGTGACATGACACCGGCCACCTCGGCAACCGTCTCCAGCGGAATCTCCAGCTGTACGGACACGACCCGCGCCGCCTCGAAGAGAGGTCCGGCCGCCCGGATGTCCTCCGGGGTCAGCCGGGCATTGGCCCCCGGCGACACCACGATGCTGTTGTCGCCGGAGGGGTCCACGGTGATCAGCGCGACTCCGGTCGGTGCCCCGCCCACGAGGACGCCCTCGGTGTCCACCCCGGCCGCCCGCTGCGATTCGAGCAGCAGGCGGCCGTGGGCGTCATCGCCGACCCGTGCCAGCAGCGCAGTGACGGCCCCGAGGCGGGCGGCGGCCACCGCCTGGTTTCCTCCCTTGCCGCCCGGGTGGACGGCAAGATCGGAACCGAGCACGGTCTCACCGGGTGCCGGACGGCGTTCGACACCGATGACCAGGTCGGCGTTGGCCGAGCCCACAACCAGCAGGTCGTACTTGTGGTGGTCGTTGACGTGCATTGTTCCTGCTTTCCGAGATCGGACGCTGCTCAGGCACTGTTCGGGAGAAGTCGGCGACATTCTTCTCGGTGACTACCTTGAACCGGCACCTTCACCATGCTATCGACCTTCTTGCCCTCTGCGGCCCGCACCGCTTTCTGCACGGCGATCTTGCCCAGTTCCTTCGGCTGCGACTTCGGCCGCCTTCGCCTCCGTCTGGGCGCCCGCCTTCATCTGTACGAAGAAGGGGCTGTTGAGCATGGACAGCGACATGCCCGCCTTCGTGTTGCCGCCGGGCGAGCCGGAGTTGGAGTAGGCGTGATCAGAACGCACGCGTCGAGGCTGAGCGCCTTGGCGATCTCCACCATCTCCAGCCGGGCGATGCCCAGTTCGCGCGCCTTGGCCTTGCGTACGCCTTCGATGCGCAGCAACTCGCCCTGGCTGCTCACAGGCTGCCCCTCCGGCTCGAAGCGTGCTCGCCGCAGGAACTGCGTACGACAAGGCGGGCGGGAAGGGTGACGGACTGCGGGGACCGTCCCTCGATGAGGTCGACCAGCGCCCGCACGGCGGCTCGGCCGAGTTCGCCGGTCGGCTGGGCGATGGCCGTGATCGGTGGGTCGGTATGCAGGAACCACGGGATGTCGTCGAAGGCCGCGAGCCCGATGTCCTGCGGGACGCGCAGCCCGCGTGCGCGGATCGCGTCCAGCGCGCCGAGTGCCATCAGATTGTCGGCGGCGAATACGACCTCGGGCGGTTCGGGAAGGTCCAGAAAGCGCTCGGTGGCGCGGCGCCCGCTGTCCGCCTGGAAGTCGCCCTGCCCGATGTAGGTGTCGGGCAGCGCGAGTCCGTGCTCACGCAGCGCCTCGCGGAAGGCTTCGACGCGCTCGTTGCCCGTGGTGGTGGCCGCCGGTCCCGCGATGATCGCGAGCCTGCGGTGGCCGAGGCGGTGCAGGTGGGCGACCAGGTCCCGGATGGCGTCGCGGCCGTCGGCACGCACCACGGGGACGTCCACGCCCTGGATCCAGCGGTCCACGAAGACCATCGGCGTGCCGCTGCCCGCGGCGCCCGGCGTGAGCGGGGAGCTCCCGTCGGCCGGGGAGACGAGGAGTCCGTCGATCCGGCGGTCGAGGAGCGTGCGGATGTGATGTTCCTGCAGGTCCGGCCGCTCGTCGGCGTTTCCGATGATGACGCTGTAGCCGAGGGCGCGGGCCTCTTCCTCGACGAATCGGGCCAGTTCGGTGAAGTACGGGTTGAGTACGTCGCTGATGACGAGGCCGAGGGTGCGTGTCTGATCGGTGCGCAGCGAACGGGCGACGGCGTTGGGCCGGTAGCCGAGGACGTCGACAGCTGCGAGGACACGTCTGCGCGCGTCGGGGCTGACGGAGGGATGGCTGTTGAGAACGCGGGAGACCGTGGCGACGGACACTCCCGCCTCGGCCGCGACATCCTTGATGCTCGCCATTTCCGGACCACCTCCTTGTGGTTTCCGTGAGCCCAGAAACCAGCCGCCCAGAGCCATGGAATCGATTACAACGATGATTGGAATCGATTACACGGCCGAAAACAAGACCCCACCGAGCCTCCGAGACCGGATTGTGACCAAGGGCATCCCACGCAACGCCGGTTGCAGGCGAACCGTGCCTCAGGGGCGAGCCAGGGGTCCGATCAGGGCGATCACTGATGGGCAACGGCGACCGCTCCCAGCAGGGTGGATCTTGTCGCCAAGGCCCGTCAACGTTGCTCTGGAGGAACCTCGATGCGTACCCGCCTCGCCCTCGCCGCCCTTACCCTGGCCACCGCTGTCACCGTCGGCGTGACGGCACCCGCGACCGCCGCCGGCCCGGACCCCGTGCAACAGGGGCTGGAGACGCTGGTGCGCTCGGATGGCGCACCTGGTGCGCTGGCGAGTGCGCGGGACGGCGCCGGGCACGACCGTACCTATACCGCGGGTGAAGGGGACCGGGACACTCACGCGAAGGTGCCCCGGGACGGTCAGGTGCGGATCGGCAGCGTCACCAAGACGTTCACCGCGGTGGTCGTGCTGCAACTGGTGGGCGAAGGCAAGATCAGCCTGGACGCCCCGGTCGACACCTATCTGCCGGGCCTCGTCCGGGGGAAGGGGATCGACGGACGCCACATCACGGTCCGTCAGCTCCTGCAGCACACCAGCGGACTTCCCGAATACGAAGACGACGTCACCAAGGACATCCTTGAGCGTCGCCACCTCTCGCCCCGCGATGCCCTGGACGTCGCCCTGGGACACGAAGCCGCCTTCGCTCCAGGGGCGAGGTATGGATACAGCAGCACGAACTACCTGGTGGCCGGGCTGATCGTGCAGAAGGTCATCGGACGGCCCTTCGCCGAAGAGATCGACAAGCGCGTCATCCAGCGCATCGGGCTGCGCCACACCTACTTCCCCGCCGCCGGCGAGACGGCCATCCGGGAACGCCACCCCCAGGGCTACCGCCAGGACTCCCCGGGCGCGCCCCTGCGCAACGTCTCCGAGATCGACCCCTCCGCGTCCTGGTCGGCAGGTGCGATGGTCTCCACCAACTCCGACCTCAACCGCTTCTTCTCCGCGCTGCTGGACGGCCGCCTCCTCGCGAAGGCCCAGCTCGACCAAATGCGCACCACCGTCCCCATGGGGAAAGACGGCTACAACGCCGGCCTGGGAATCATCAGCACACCACTGCCGTGCGACGACGACCCCGCCCACGACCGTGTCGCCTGGGCCCACAGCGGTGCCATCCCCGGCTACGGGACCTGGGCCGCAGCCACCGACGACGGCCGCGCCGCCAGCGTCACGATGACCCTTGAACCGAAGACCAATGAAGCCGTGAAGCACCTTGAGAATGCCGTGGACGCGGCCCTGTGCAGCTGAACCACTCCTCCTCGCCAGTGCCGCATCGGGCAACGTTTGGGCACCCTTGCTTACCTGCCCGTAACCTCCGAAATACCTCAGATTTGTCCCTGAGTGATGTAGGGCACTGCCAGAATCGCAGGATTCCCGGATGATGTGCCCTTGAGCCGTGCCACGGGTGACGACTCCCTGGCCGGTCATGGCCGGGACCGCCCACCTTCCCCACACAAAGGCGAATCCCCTTCATGAGTGACCGCACCACTGCGGCCGATACGCTCGCCGCCGCCCCACCGGCGACGAGCTCCCCCCATCGGGACGCCGGCGACGCCGGTTACAGCAAGGACCTCAAGTCCCGTCACATCAACATGATCGCCATCGGCGGCGCGATCGGCACCGGCCTGTTCCTGGGCGCGGGCGGGCGACTGGCCGGTGCGGGTCCCTCGCTCGCCGTTGCCTACGCGGTCTGCGGTGTCTTCGCCTTCTTCGTCGTCCGCGCGCTCGGCGAGCTGGTGCTCTACCGGCCCTCCTCCGGTGCCTTCGTCTCGTACGCCCGGGAGTTCATGGGCGAGAAGGGCGCCTTCGCGGCCGGGTGGCTGTACTTCCTGAACTGGTCGACCACCGCCGTCGCCGACATCACCGCGGCCGCCACCTATGCCCATTTCTGGGCGATGTTCAGCGACATCCCGCAGTGGATCCTCGCGCTGATCGCGCTCGCCGTCGTCCTCACCGCCAACCTCATCTCGGTGAGGTACTTCGGTGAGATGGAGTTCTGGTTCGCGATCATCAAGGTCTCCGCCCTGGTGGCCTTCATGCTCATCGGCATCTTCCTGGTGGTCACCCAGCACCCGGTGGACGGTCACACGCCGGGCATCTCCACCATCTCCGACAGCGGCGGCATCTTCCCCACCGGCATGCTCCCGCTGCTGATGGTGATCCAGGGCGTCGTGTTCGCGTACGCCTCCGTCGAGCTGTGCGGCGTCGCCGCGGGTGAGACGCAGAACCCCGAGAAGATCATGCCCAGGGCGATCAACTCGATCATGTGGCGCGTCGGCCTCTTCTACGTCGGTTCGGTGGTGCTGCTGGCCCTCCTGCTGCCGTACACCTCGTACTCGGCGGACGAGAGCCCCTTCGTCACCGTCATGGAGAAGCTCGGTATCCCGGGCGCGGCCGGTGTGATGAACCTGGTCGTGCTGACCGCGGCGCTCTCCAGCCTGAACTCCGGTCTGTACTCCACCGGGCGCATCCTGCGCTCCATGGCGCTGGCGGGCTCCGCGCCCAAGTTCACCGGCCGGATGAACAAGGGCCAGGTGCCCTACGGCGGCATCCTGCTGACCGCAGGCTTCGGTGTACTCGGTGTCGTGCTCAATTACGTCATGCCGGGCCAGGCATTCGAGATCGTCCTCAACTTCGCGTCGATCGGCATCCTCGGCACCTGGGGCATGATCATGCTCTGCTCGCTGCTGTTCTGGCACCGCTCGCGGGAGGGCAGGGTCACCCGCCCCTCCTACCGGCTGCCCTGGGCCCCGTACACACAGATCGTCACGCTGGCGTTCCTCGCCGGTGTCGTGTGCCTGATGTGGTGGGGCGGCGGAGTGGGCCGTACGACCGTGCTGTGCCTGCCGCTGATCGCGGCGGCGCTGGTCGGCGGCTGGTTCGTCGTCCGCGGCCGGGTGAACGACCTGGCACAGGAGCGCGAGAACGCCTGACCTCGCTCGGTCAGGGCAACGCCCCCGCGGTGACATTTCCGCGGGGGCCGTTCCCGTAACACCGTCCGGAAACACAAAAGACCCCAGAAGAACTGGGGTCTCAGCTGGTGTCCGAGGGGGGACTTGAACTCTCCACTCGGGCAACAGCTCTCAGCGCCTCTGACCTGGGGAAACGCCCGTCGGTAGGCTGGATTTCGGCGGGCACTTCCCCTCTTCTTTCCTGCTGTTTCAGTAGCTTTCGGGCCGCTGTTGGTCATGCGTTGGTCACGTGACCAGCCCTCCGGCCCTGGCTGTTCCCGGTGGCTGATCAGGACTTTTCGATGACCTCGAAGATGTCGGCGTCGGTCTCCTGCTGCCATGCCGGGAGGTCGGGCCAGTCGGCGACGTACCCCGGCTTGGGGTCCTCGAAGTGCTTGAACATCTGTGCTGTCCAGCACAGTGCCACGAACCGGCCCTTCTGCTCCCGGGACAGCCTGCCCGCGTGGCCGTCGCTGATCTCGATGAACTGGCGGACCTGCTGGTAGACGGCACCAGCGGCCTCGCGCTCCCACTGCGGCGTGTCCTCCCAGGGGGTGACGTACCCGGCCTTGGGCTCTCCCGGGAAGTGGCGGTGCACTCCTTCGATCCAGGCTTCCCGGAACACTCGCGCGCCTTCGATCTGCGACATGCCAACCCCTCTCGTCACGGCGTGCTCAGCGTGGCGATCTCCGCCCCCAACTCCGCCACGCGGCGGTCTTTGCTCAGGGGGCCGAACTCCTCGCACAGGGCCTGAAGTCTACGGGCGACGTATCCGGACGATGATGCTTGGGCCAACTGGATGGCCTCCCGCCCGTACGTGACGACTTGGTCGGGGTCATGCCGCTTCGCCCCGACGGCGGCAAGGTCGGTCAGGACGGCACCCCTGCGCCGGTACGACGGCCCGGAGGCAAGGGCGGTCTGCGCCAGCGCCTTCTTCAAGGTCTCCTCCGCCAGGTCGAGGAGGCCAAGCTGTACGTAGCGCGCTCCCCGTTCTTCGGCCAACCGCGTGCCGTCGAAGCGCAGCCAGCCACCGTTGGTACTGCCCGCGGTCAAGTCCCTTACCTCCTCGGCCTGGTCCAGTGCGCGCTCACACGCGGCCTGGTCGCCGAGGCCGGCGTACGCCTCGGCTTGGACCGCAGCAACCCACTGGCGGGTGGCGAGGGCGCTGTCTCCCCGCGCGGCCAGTCGCTCCGCCGCTGCGAGGATCTGCGCGGCCTGGCGGTAGTTCGGCGCGGACATGTCCACGTAGGCGTGGCGTACGAGGGCGCACGCCCACAGATCGTAGGCTCCGGCGTCCTTGCTGACGGATGCTGCCAGGGAGTACGAAGCTGCCGCGTCGGTGTACCGGTTGGCGTCGAAGGCGACTTCTCCGGCCAACTGGAAGAGGTCGGCTGCCGCGTTCAGGAGCGGGCGGGAGTTGCCTCGGGTGTCTGCTGCCAGCGCCTCGTTCAGTGTCGACAGCTGGTCACGGACGATGGGGTAGACGGAGCCCTTGGAGCGGGCGAGCTGGTAGACCTGCCAGAGGTGGTTGTTCATCCGCATGAAGTCGGCGGGCGCACCCCTGCGCACCCCGTCAGTGAGGGCTTCTGCCTCATCGAACGGCAGGGTGGTCAAGACCCCGCTGATGGTGAGGATACGGAGGAATTCGCGGCGGATCATCTCGTCGGGGTCTCCCGCGCCTGGGTGGTCACTGGACTGCTGCTCTGTGGCCCCCTGGCTGGTGGCTCGTGGCTGCGTCAGGAGGGCGTCGAGCCCGGAGAGGGTGACTTCGAGGGCGATGGCCAAGCGTCGCCGCTGGGGCGGCTGAGGGGCGATCCTGCCGCTCTCCCAGCGGCCGACCGTTGTGCGGTCCACCTCAAGTAACTGGGCCAATTTCTCCTGACTGTAGCCCAGGGCCCTGCGTCGTTCCGCCAGTCCCATGACGGCCCCTTCCCCTGACCAGAACCTACGCCGCTCCCGTGCACGGATCTGCATCAAGACTGCCGCATCGATGCCGTGGAGTGCTCGGACTCCCCGCGCTTTCCTTGATGTTGTCGCAAACGGCACGGGCGAGAACCTGTGGAAGGGCACGGACATGGCAACGCAGAACGGCACGGCGAACGACGGCTTCGGGTCTACTCAGGCCCTTGACCTCGGCGCTGACCGCCGCGTTCTGATGACCCTTCGGGTTTCCCGTGACTCGGGTCGGACCTGGCAGCAGAGCACCAGCGTCAGTGAGGGTGACCCGTTCGTCGTCCTGTCCGATCCGGGCCGGTTCCCGCCCTGCGCGTGTGCCCGCTGCACGGGCCACGACTCGCTGTCGGCCGCTTCGCTCCGCCCGGCCGGCATCGAGCCGAGGACACCGTGATGTCTGGCTCAGGGCACTGGCTGCTTCGCCTCTTCGGCCGGTACGCCGGTCCGCTCTACGTGGCGATGCTCCTTGGCGGCATGGCCCTGTTCCTGGCCGGAGTCCTTGCGACTTGGTAGCTGCCTCACAGGCTGCTGCCCTCCCGTCTTCTCGCCAGATTCCTGGCGGGAATTCCCGAATAGAGAGGTAAGCCCGATGGTGGAAGAGAACACCGCTTCGGTGACCCCCGAGGGGGGTGGCCTGCTCGTCTCGAAGCGCAAGATCATGGCCGCGCGCACCCGTGCCGAGCAGGAGTCCGACGTCAGCAGTGGCCGTTCCGACGGCAACGACTAACGGGGTAGCCCACGATGCTTGATGCAGCCTCGTGGGCGGGGCGTCTGGGCGGGGACACGTTCCTCGCCCAGACGTACCACCGCTCCTACGCGCACTTCCCCGGCATCGCCGACACGGCGGGCCTGTTCTCCTGGGACGACCTCAACCGGATCATCGCCACGCAACGACTGGAGCCGCCCCGGCTGCGCCTGTCGGCCGACGGCGAGATGGTCCCCCTTCACCGCTACGCGATCCCGACCACGAACCGCCGTGCGGTCACCTGGTCCCGCATCCAGCCGACCGACTTCCACGCCCAGCTCAGGGACGGGGCGTCGCTGGTTCTCGACGCGGTCGAGAAGATCCACCCGGCGGTGGGTGCGGCTGCCGAAGGTCTTGAACGGTTCCTCGGTACGTCCGTGCAGGCCAACGTGTACGCGTCGTGGACCGATCGCGAGGGCTTCGGCCTGCACTGGGACGACCACGATGTTGTGGTGGTGCAGGTGCATGGCTCGAAGCGGTGGCGCTTGTACGGCTCCACCCGTGAGGCTCCGACCTTCCGGGACGTGGAGTCGCCGGAGAGGCCCGAGGGCGACCCGGTGGCGGACATCGTTCTCGCCCCCGGTGATGTGCTCTACCTGCCGCGTGGCTGGTGGCACGCGGTCACGGCTGACCAGGGGACGGAGTCGCTTCACCTGACGTTCGGCATGGTCCCCCACACGGGCGCCGATCTGTTGCTCTGGGTCGTGGACCAGCTTCGGTCGTCCCTCGCGCTGCGGAAGGACATCCCCCGGTTCGCTTCACTGCCCGAGCACTCCGACTTCACCGCCGCCTTACGTCGTGAGGTGCTGGACGAACTGGCGGACCCCCGGTTGGTGCAGCGGTGGGCGGAGTCGATCGACACGACCGATCAGGGGCACGCGATTCCCTCGCTGCCCTACGTAGACGGGCTGCCCGCACGACCGGAGATCATGGTCAAGCTGACCGCTCCGCGAGGTCGTCTGACGGCGAACCGTGCAGATGGCACGGTCACGTTCTCGGCGGCCGGTACCGCCTGGGACTTCGCCGAGTCCGCCGCGCCCGCTCTGGTCACACTGCTGACCGGTCAGCCGAACACGCTCGGCGATCTCGCCGACTCCGCCGGACTGGAGGTAAAGGACGTGGCCGAACTGGTCTCCGCCCTCATCGAGGGCCAAGCCGTCGCAGTCGTGGGGACGGCGCTGTGACCGCTGAGCTGTCCCTGGGGACCTACCGCGTACGTGCCGTCAGTCAGGCGGCACGCACCGCCCTGGCTGCGGGTAGCCCGTGGGTGGACACGGCACCCAACTACGCACATGGCCGGGCACATGAGGAGCTGCGCCCGGTTCTCGGGGAGTACCCGACCGTTCGTGTAGCCACGAAGACGGGGTTCTTCACGGAGGAGCAAGGCCGGGCCGCCCTGGCTGAGGGCGTGCTTACCAGGGAAGAGGCTGCCAGTAGGTACAACCTTGAACCGGGCTTCGTCCGCTGGCAGACGGAGTGCTCGTTGGCCGTGCTCGGCCGCGTGGACCTGGTCTTCGTTCACAACCCGGAGCACCACCGGCACGGCCTGGACCGTGCCGCCCTGCACTGGCGTGTGCGGGAAGCCTTCACCGTGCTGGAAGAGTTCGCCCGTGAGGGCAGGATCGGCGGGTACGGCGTCGCCACCTGGACGGGCCTGACCTCCGAAGCGTTCACTGTTCCCGAGCTGCTCGCGCTCGCCCGACAAGCGGCGGGTTCCGCCGAGCATCACTTCACGGGCTTGCAGATGCCCGTCAGTCTGGTCGTGGACGATCCGATCACGCAGGCACTCGACGGCGGTGGACCGCTGGTGCAGGCGAAGGGCGCTGGGCTGATCACGTTCGGCTCCGCACCCATGCACGGCGGCGAACTCCTGGATGCCATGACACCCGAACTGGTGAACTTCATCCGCCCCGGCCTGTCGGCCGCAGCCGCTGCCCTGCTGGCTGCTGCATCGTGCCCCGGCCTCGATGTCGTCCTCACTTCCGCGAGCACCCGGGAACACTGGGACGATGCGGCGAAGGCTCTGGCTGCGCCGCTGACAGCCGAGGAACTGAGGAGGGTGACCGATGAACTCGCCGCCGACTGAGGACGTACAGACGTTGATGGAGGCCGCTCACAACCGGGCGGCCAAGACTCTGGGTCTCACCTGCACGGGTCCGCTGGCGTGGGGCTTCCAAGGTGTCACCCTCGGACGCCGGGCTGGAGACCGGTGGCTACGGGTGAGCCGGAGCGCGAAGAGGAACGCGGGCAGGACGCGGGGGGAGGGAATCGTAGGGGCCTCCCTGCTCGTGCCCGACTGCGTCCCGCGCCCGCGCCTGTACGAGGTGCACGACTGGACTGACGGCGAGTGGGCCTTCGAAGCCGAAGTCCTCGACTACGTCCGGCAACCCGTCGTATCCCCGGAGCGGGCCGACCTGGACCACGACCCCGGCTTGCCTGACGAGTGGTGGGCCGACCTGCACCGAGCCCTTGATCTTCTCGCTGAGGCGGAGGGAATGAAGGCCACCGTCCGGGACGGGTGGATCGAGCGCGCCTTCCCCCAGTTCCTCGGCATCCCAGCGCCCGCCAAGGTCGAGCGGGTGACCGGTCACGGTGACCTGCACTGGGGGAACCTCACGGCCATGCCCTTGACCCTGCTGGACTGGGAGCGGTGGGGCCGGGTGCCCTTCGGCTACGACGCGGGCCTTCTCCATGTCAACAGCCTGCTCGTTCCCGACGTGGCCGACCGTATCCGGCTGGAGTTCGCTTCGGTGCTGGACACCCCTGCCGGCCGAGTCGGAGAACTCGCGGCCCTGGCGGAGATGCTGCAAGCCGTAGCCCGTGGCTGGTACCCGGAACTGGCGCCGCGCCTTCTCGATCGCGCGGAGTCACTCACGGGCGTCCGGCCACCCGTCCCAGCGCACTCCGAAGTCGCCGCCTGAAAGTCTCGCCCTGTGCTGGAAACCCCGGCGTCATCGATACGCCGGGGTTTCTGCGCCTGTGTGCGCCTGTCTCAGGCACTCTCCCCAAGGTGGCGGTACAAGGTGGCACGGCCGATCCCCAGGGCCTTAGCGATGGCTGTGACACTGTCTCCCTTAGCGTACCTGGCACGGGCTACGGCTAGCTTGTCATCGTCCACGACGGACGGACGCCCACCGATGTTGCCCTTACGAGCCGCAGCGTCCAGCCCCTCCAACGTCTTCTCCCGGATGCCCTCCCGCTCCACCTCGGCACTCACGGCAAGCACCGCGAACACGATCGCACCCGCCCCGTTCGGGTCGTACACGCCCTGAAGGGGACCGGACAAAAGTTCCAGCTGGATGCCGTCCGCCTGAAGGGTGGAGGACAGAGTCATCAGCTCTGCCGCACTGCGGGCAAGCCGCTTCATCTCGACCACGGTCAGGATGACGGGCTGATTCGGCGCGGCTGCCTTGATCTCCCGTGCCAGCGTGAGCGCCTTCTCCAGCTCCGGCCGTTCCTTCACGCGGGTACTGATCTTCTCGGAGAAGACCCGGGTGCAGTCGGCACGGGCCAGCATGTCCAACTGAGACTGGAGTTCCTGTCCAACGGTTGAGCAACGGGCGTAGCCAAGTCGGATAGCTGCGCACGGTATCGCGTCGGCCACCTGTGGAACGGGAGCGCCTGCCGTCCACGTCTTGCCGGGGTTGCGGTCGGCCGGAGTCTTCACGGTCAGTTCCGCCTTGAGCGCGGGCACCAGGGCAAAGCGGCCCGTGTGGTAGTTCGCCGCCACCTTGCCCGTAGTCGTACGGCAGGGGCTACCGGCGGGAGCATCGCACTTCGGGCAGTCGTGACGTTCGACCTGTGAGGCCGGGGTAGGCGTGGTCATGACGAGACAGTCTCATAAACGCGTCCCGAAAGCTAGTCCGTGAGGTGGTATTTCGAGACGGGTTACGGGACGGTCCAGCATGGGCGAAACGGACACGCCCCGAGCTTGGCTGAACCGTCCCGATAACGAAGGTTAGTGAGACGAGTCGTCGTCATCAGTAGTGGTGATCCGGAGGATCACCGGCTGCACCTGCCCGAGGACTTCCGCATCCACGACTGGCGGCACAGCAAGGTCACGAACGACCTGGAGGCCGGGGAGAACCCCGTCGAGGTCTCCGCCAACGTCCGGCGCCACTCACCGGGCTACACCATGGCCCGATACGGCCACTCACGTAAGGACGGAGCGCGCCGACTGGCCGCCTTCGGTGCGGGCCGACTCGGCCTGTCATCCCTGGTCCGACCTGGGGATTCGCTCGGCTGTTGGTCACGTGGCTGGTCACGACACAGCCCGAGAAACAGAAAAACCCCAGAAGAACTGGGGTCTCAGCTGGTGTCCGAGGGGGGACTTGAACCCCCACGCCCGATAAAGGGCACTAGCACCTCAAGCTAGCGCGTCTGCCATTCCGCCACCCGGACCAGGTGGTCGGCCCCGGTTTCCCGCGGCGACATGGAAAACAATACCAGGGGTTCGGGGTGCCTCTCACCTGCGTTTCCGGTGGTCAGTGCGGTACGCCGGACGCTGCCGGCACCATCTGGCGCACCTCACCCCGCTACGCGTACGTTCTGTTGCTGTTCGCGTACGCATGGTGCTGCCCGACGGTCAGGGCGACCTCGGGCGGCGGATGCGGGACGTCGCCCCGAATCCGCAGCCGATCAGCCGGGAAGTCGTCCGACCCGGCGCCGCAGGAACTGATTTCCGGGCAGGTGGGCTCCGGTACGGGCAGCATGGTGGTGGGGGCGTGGGACCTCAAGGGCGCGTTCATCACCGCCGGATCGGGGAGAACGACCGGCGGGTTCCCGGCCGGCCGCCGGGGTTGGTCGCGCAGTTCGGGGCGCTGATCAGGCACCGTACGCTCCTGGTGACTGCCGTGGAGCGTACGGTGCCTGACGTCACCGGGCGGGCGTTTGCGCTGTTCCCCGGTCTTCAGGAATTCGGGGTGCGGCGCGGACCGCCCCTCCGGTGGCGCCGATGGTCCTACTTGCGCAGCGCCGCCAAGTTGTCGTAGCCGATCCGCGCATGGTTCAGGGACTGCGCGGGGACGGTCGAGCTCGGTGCGTTGTCCTGCTCGACCATCGGGTTGTGGTAGTTCTTCGCCCCGACGCGGCGGAAGAACGTCCGGTAGTCGATGACCCCGGTACCGAAGGGGACCATGTCGTAGCCTTGGCCGCTGGTTGTGTTGACGATGCCGTCCTTGGCGTGGAACAGCGGGTAGCGCTTGGTGTTGCAGCGGACCAGTGCCGCCGGGTCGAAGATGTTCTCCTGCTGCGATCCGTCGTGCGCGGTGTAGCTGTGGAACTTGTACTGGGCGACGTGCGCCCAGAAGATGTCCATCTCCAGCCATACGGACTTCGGGTCGGTGACCTGAAGGAAGTACTCGAGCTTGCGAATGCCGGAGCTGCGGGTGGGACGGCCCTGTGCGTCCAGCGGACCCCCGTCGAGCAGGAAGCCGTAGGCCGCGTCGTGGTTGTGGGTGTAGAGCTTGATGCCCGCACCCTGAGCGATCCGTCCCAGCGTGTTCCACTTGTCGGCGGCCACGTCCCAGTCGGCACGGTAGGCGCTGCCGGTGGGGTCGCCACCGGTGCCCATGTGTTCCATGCCGAGGATGTTCGCTATCTCCAGGTGGCGCTTGAACTGGTCCAGGTCGCTCTGGTTCAGCGGCCAGGACGACGGGATGAAGCCGTGGTTGCCCTGGGCGCGCAGACCGTAGTCGTCCAGCCACGAGCGCAGCAGCTTCGCGCCTTCCACCGATTCGAGGTTGCTTCCGCCGGGTGCGTTGGCGTGCTGGCCGTACCCGGCGAACTCGACCTGCTTGTAGCCGTAGCGGGCCAGCTCCCTGAAGACCTCACGGAAGCCCGAGGGAAGGCCGGTGCTGAGCGGATCCCGGCCCGTGGCGTCGCGCACGGTGTACAGGATGATTCCTCGTCGCTCCGCCGGGACCAGAGCCTGGCCGACGCCCTGCCCCTTGCCGGAGGCGGTCTGGGCGAGGGCCGGCGACGCGCCGAAGGCGGGCGCGGCGATCGCCGCTGCCGCGGCGGCCGTGCAGGTGCTCAGAAAACGGCGGCGGCTGACGCCGAGGCTGCGGCGCAGGGCGCCGTCCGTTCCGGATTCGTCGTTGTACGCGGTCACGGTCTCTCTCTTTCTCGAAGATGCTCGAAACGCCGTGTGCGGACCGGTCTCATGCGAGGCCGGCAAGCGTGAGGAGCAAGGACTTCACCTCGGTGGCCCGGACGGGTCCGGTGAACGCGTGGGGGGTGGAGCACAGGATGAGCGGACCTTCTTCGTCGCTCATGGGGAGGCGGCCGTGGCTGCCGCGAATGGGTGACGGGTCCAGCGGTACGACCGCCATGCGGTAGCGCATGCCGAGCTTCTTGCGGGCGACTGCCGCGGCGGCCTTGACCCGGACGTACGGGTCCTGGGGGTCCAGGAAGAGTTCGACCGGGTCGTAGCCGGGTTTGCGGTGGATCTCGACGAGCTGCGCGAAGTCGGGCGCGCGGGCGTCGTCGAGCCAGTAGTAGTACGTGAACCAGGCATCCGGGTCCGCGACGGCGACCAGTTCGCCGGAGCGCGGATGGTCCAGGCCGTGTGCCTTCTTGCCCTCGTCGTCGAGGAGCTGCTCGATGCCCTGGAGGTCCTGGAGGGCTTCGCGGGTCGCTTCGAGGTCCTCGGGGCGGCGTACGTAGATGTGGGCGAGCTGGTGGTCGGCGACGGCGAAGGCGCGGGAGGCCATCGGGTCGAGGTATTCCATGCCGTCCTGGGTGTGGACCTCCAGGAGGCCTGCGCGGCGCAGGGCCCGGTTGATGTCGATGGGCCGGTCGACGCGGGTGATGCCGTACTCGGACAGGGCGACGACGGTGCGGCCTTCGCGGCGGGCGTCGTCCAGGAGGGGTGCCACGGCCCGGTCCAGATCGGCCGCGGCCCGGTACGAGCGGGGGTCGTCGGGGCCGTAGCGCTGCAGGTCGTAGTCGAGGTGCGGGAGGTAGCACAGGGCCAGGTCGGGATGGCGGGTGTCGAGGATGTGCCGGGTCGCGTCGATGATCCACTGGGAGGAGACGAGGTCGGCGCCGGGGCCCCAGAAGTGGAAGAGGGGGAAGGTGCCGAGTTTTTCGGTGAGTTCGTCGTGCAGGGCGGGCGGCCGGGTGTAGCAGTCGGGTTCCTTGCGGCCGTCGGCGTAGTAGACGGGGCGCGGGGTGACGGTGATGTCGGTGTCGGCGCCCATCGCGTACCACCAGCAGATGTTGGCGACGGTGTAGCCGGGGTGGGCGCGGCGTGCGGCGTCCCAGAGCTTGTCCCCGGCGACCAGACCGTTGTGCTGGCGCCAGAGCAGGACGTCACCGAGCTCGCGGAAGTACCAGCCGTTGGCGACGATGCCGTGCTCGGCGGGCGTGGTGCCGGTGAGGAAGGTGGACTGGGCCGCGCAGGTGACTGCGGGGAGCACGGTGCCGAGAGGGGCATGGGTGCCGGACTGCCCCAGGGCCTTGAGGTGCGGCATGTGGTCGAGGAGCTGGGGGGTGAGGCCGACGACGTCGAGAACGAGAAGCGGGGTTGGTGCGGTGGGCGTGGTGGCCTGCGTGGTGGTCTGCTCGGCTGCGGTCATGGGAGCTCCTTGAGGCCGAGGTCGACCAGGAGGTCGCGGGCGAGGGTGAGTTCGGCGGCGATGCCGTCGGCGAGCTGGGTGCGGGTGCGGGGGCGCAGCGCGGCCGGGAGCGCCTGCCAGGTGTACGTCTCGACCTCCAGGTGCCTGGTGAGTGGCCGTGCGCCGCCGACCAGCCGGGTCAGCGTGGACCGGAGCACGGGAAGGGTGGAGGTGAGCGGTGGCGCGGGGGGTGCGTGCAGGGGGACGTGGAAGTGGGCGCGCCATGGGGCGCCGTCGGGCAGGGCCCGGCCGGTGACCGCCTCGTGGAGGTCGTCGGTGCCACGCAGCCCGGCGGCGGTGCTGGTGCGGGTCTGGTGGAGGAAGCGGGGCTCGGCGAAGGCGGCGAGCGCGGTGCGTACCTCGGGGAGGTGGGGGTTCTCGGCGTGCAGTGCGGCGGAGAGCTGGGCCTTGACCACCGGGATGCCCGCTGTGTCGAGGGCGTCGACGGCGGTGTCGGGGTCCTCGAAGGAGGTGGCCAGGTGGCAGGTGTCGATGCAGATGCCGATGCGCCGGTGTCCGACGGCGGTGAGCGGTGCGATGGCGTCGGCGGTGGTCTCGACCGTGCAGCCCGGCTCGGGTTCGAGGCCGATGCGGATGGACTTGCCGGTGAGCTCGGCCAGCGCGTCGAGGCGGTCAGCGAGGGTGGTGAGCGCGGTGTGTGCGAGAGCGGCCGCCCCGGCGTCGGAGTCGAACGGGGTGCGCCAGGCGAGCGGGAGGGTGGAGATGGTCCCTTCGGTGACGTCGTCGGGGAGCAGACCGGCCAGGAGCCGGGCCAGGTCGGTGGTGTGGGCGAGCCGCTCCGGGTCCGTCCAGTCCGGCTTGTACACCCGGTACTTGACCTCGTCGGCGCCGAAGCCCTCGTACGGGAAGCCGTTGAGGGTGACGACTTCCAGGCCGCGGCGGTCCAGTTCGGCGCGCAGGGAGCGCAGCTGGGACGGGTCGTTGATCAGGCTGCGGGCGGCATCCCTGGCGAGCCAGAGGCCGATGCCGAGCCTGTCCCGGCCGAGGCGTTTGCGAACCGGTTCGCAGTGGTCGCGCAGTTGGGTGCGGACGCCGTCGAGTGTCTCTGCGGGATGGACGTTGGTGCAGTACGAGAGGTGGACGGTGGAGCCGTCGGGGTGGCGGAAGCGCATCGCCTCACTCCCCGCCGCGCAGGATGGAGTTGCCCTCGTGGAGTGGTTCCGGAGCGGCGATGTCGAGCTGGAGCCGGCCACTTTGCCCGTAGAAGGCGACGGGGTTGCGCCAGAGCACCTGGTCGACGTCGTCCTCGCTGAACCCGGCGGCAAGCATCGCGTCGCCCACCTTGCGGGTCTTGAGCGGGTCACTCCTTCCCCAGTCGGCGGCCGAGTTGACCAGGACCTTCTCGGTGCCGTGGGTTTTGAGGACCGCGATCATGCGGTCCTCGTCCATCTTGGTGTCGGGGTAGATGGAGAAGCCGGCCCAGCAGCCGCTGTCCCTGGCGTCCTTCACGGTCGTCTCGTTGAGGTGGTCGAGCAGGACCCGCTCCGGGGCGAGGTGGGATTCGCGGATGACGTCGATGGTGCGGTGCAGTCCGGCGAGCTTGTCGCGGTGCGGGGTGTGCACGAGTGCGGGCAGGCCGTGGTCGGCGGCGAGCTGGAGCTGTGCGGCCAGGGCGGTGTCCTCGGCCGGGGTCATGGAGTCGTAGCCGATCTCGCCGACGGCGACGACGGAGTCCTTGGCGAGATAGCGGGGCAGGGCGTCCAGGACGGGGGTGCAGCGGGGGTCGTTCGCCTCTTTGGGGTTGAGGGCGAGCGTGCAGTGGTGGGCGATGCCGTACTGGGCGGCGCGGAAGGGTTCCCAGCCGAGCAGGGCATCGAAGTAGTCGAAGAAGCTGGTGGGCGAGGTGCGGGGCTGGCCGAGCCAGAAGGAGGGCTCCACGAGGGCGCGGACACCCGCGTCGTACATCGCCTGATAGTCGTCCGTGGTGCGGGAGGTCATATGGATGTGGGGGTCGAAGATGCGCATCAGGACTCCTCCGTGGGGGCGGCAGGGCCGGGAGTGGTGAGGTCGAGCACCCGGGTGAGGTCGGCGGGGACGCTGCGGCCCGCGGCGATGCGTTCGGCCGCGAAGTCGCCGAGCATGCGGGCGAGTTCGGCGTCGCCGCGCGAGCGCCGTGCCAGTTGGTCGACGGCATCTACGGGGGCACCGGTGAAGAGGCATTTGAGAATGGCGTGGCGCCAGTTGTGCGCGTCGAGATGGGCGGCGGCGTACGGGCCGACGGCCGCGGCGACCAGCCGGGTGTCATTGGTGCGCAGGGCGTCCTCGACGAGCGGAAGGGCGGTGGGACCGAGGTCCAGCCGGTGCAGGGTGAGCAGGACGGCACGGCGTTCGGCGGCGGTGCCCTGCTCGTAGAGCCTGGTCAGGGCGGGCAGTGCGGTGCGGGCTTCGATGAGCAGCAGGGCGCGTACGGAGTCGGCGTGTTCGAGTCCGCAGTGCCGGCCGGCGGCGGCGTACCGCAGTTCCCACGACGGTACGGCGTACGGGCCGCCGGGCTGTTCGGAGTCCTCGTGGGAGGCGGCGTGTTCGGCCTCGGCGAGGGCCTCGTCGAGCCAGGCGCGCGCGGCTCCGCCGAGTTGTGCGTCGAGTTCCTTGCGGGTCAGCAGCGGGGAGGTCGTCGGGGTCGTCGGCATGGCGTTGCTCCCTTCGGCGGTTTCAGCGGCTCGACGGACTGTGCTTGCGGAGGAACTCGATGGAGGTGCGGGCGAGTTCGGGGCCGGCGTGGGAATGACGGGGCAGTTCGACGACGGTGAGACCGCGGTAGCCGGTGTCGGGGAGGGCGTCGAGCGCTTCGAGTACGGGCGGGAAGTCGATCTCGCCTTCACCGAACGGGAGGTGTTCATGGATGCCCCGGCGCATGTCCTCGATCTGGACGTGCCGCAGCCAGGGGGCGGCGTCGCGGACGCAGTCGACGGGCGCGGCGGGTTCCAGGCATTGGCAGTGGCCGATGTCCAGAGTCAGTCCGAGCGGTGGTGGATCGCCACTGAGAACGCGCAGGTGGTGGAAGTCGGCGAGGCCGGCGAGGAGGTGTCCGGGCTCGGGTTCGATCGCCAGGGGGATGCCGGAGCGGTCGGCGGCGTCCAGGACGGGGGCGAGGGAGTCGGTGAGTCGCTGCCAGGCGGTGTCGGGGGTGGTGTCCGGTGGGGTGATGCCGCTGAAGCAGTGCACGGCGTGCGCACCGAGGTCGGCGGCGATGCCGACGGCCCGAACGAGCAGCCGGGTGCGGGCTGCGCGGGCCTCGGGGTCGGGGTCGAGGAGCGACGGGCCGTGCTTGCGGCGGGGGTCGAGGACGTAGCGGGCCCCGGTCTCCACTGTGACGCCGAGGCCCAGCTCCTGGAGCCTGGACGCCACGTGGCGGGTGCGCGCGGCGACGTCGGGGGCGAGGGGATCGAGGTGCATGTGGTCGAGGGTCAGCCCGACCCCGTCGTACCCGAGATCGGCGAGGAGCCCGAGGGCGTCGTCCAGGCGGAGGTCGGTGAGCCCGTTGGTGCCGTAGCCGAGGCGGATCGTCATGTGAGGCTCACCTTCCGGGCGAGGGTGCGGGCGAGCGGGACGAGTCCCATGACGGCGAGCCCCGAACCTGCTGCTCCGGCGCGGGCGGCGAGGGCTGCCTGGAGCGGGATCATCGCCCGGATGCCGCCGCCGACGGCGCGCTGGGTGAGGGGCGGGGACGGGTTGAGGGCGGCGTGGAGGAGGGGACCCGCGGCAGTACGGAAGTAGGCGCCGGTGAGCGCGGTGAGCAGGAGGCGGGTGGCGGTGGAGGCGGAGGTCGCCGGGGGCCGGTGCGACCGGTGCGACTCCCCCTTCCTGCCGCGTCCCGCATCCAAGGTCGCGTCCCCGGGTCCGCGCTGCTCGCGCAGGGCCGCGGCGCCCAGTGCGGCGGTGGCCGCCAGCGCGGCGAGGGGTGCGGTGGTCGATCCGCCCTGCGCCTCGTGCCGTGAGACGGCGGTGACGGCGTAGGTGTGCGCCCCGAGCAGGCCAGCTGCCGGAAGGGCGGCGCGAACGAAGCCACGCGAAGCCGCAGCCGCAGCCGAACCCGTGCGCGAGCCGGACCCCCATGCGGCACTCGAACCCGAGGTCGTACGCGACCCCGATCCCGTACGCGACCCCGTGCTCGCCGCCCTTTTCGCCGCGCCGGTGGCGGTGGCGCCGAGCAGCAGATCCAGTCCTCGTGCCGCCGCCATCGCCGCCGGTCCCGCCGGGGTGTGCTTGAGGCGGAGGTCGTACGCCCAGACCGTCGCCGCCAGCCCCGTGGCGACCGCGAGGGCCGGTCGGCCGGCCCGTGCGGCGAGGCCCAGTCCTGCGGCCGTCAGTGCGCCCGCCGCCGCGAGGGCCGCGCCGGGAGCGATGCGGCCCGAGGGGATCGGCCGGTGCGGGCGGTCGACGGCGTCCTCGTCGCGGTCGGCCCAGTCGTTGAGCGCCATGCCCGCCTCGTACAGGCAGAGCGAGGCGCCGATGGCAAGTGCGGTGCCGCGGTCGGGGCGCCTGCCCGTCGCAGAGGCCCCGGCGAGTGCGTCGCCGGGGACGGTGAACAGCGCCGACACCCGCAGCAGCTCCGCCCAGGCCCGTACCGTCACTTCTCCCCCCGCAGCGTTTCGGCGAAGGCGAGCAGCGCCATGTACTGCTCGAAAAGTGCGGCAGGGCCGCCGTCCGGGTCCTTGAAGTAGAAGCCGAGCTGGGGCAAGGGGCCGGTCAGCCCCTTCTCGTGGGCGCGGGCCACCAGTCTGGCCAGGTCCAGAACCAGGGGTGCGGCCAGTGCGGAGTCGCACCCCTGCCAGGTCGTCTGGAGCACCATGCGTGCCCCGAGGAATCCATCGAACGCGATGTGGTCCCAGGCCGTCTTCCAGTCGCCGAGGACCGGTACGTCGTCGATGTGGACCTGGCCCTCGGGCGCGGTTCCCAGCGTGTCGGCGAGGACGCGTTCCTTGCCCGCGTTCTTGGCCGCGGCCGCGCCCGGGTCGGCCAGCGCCGCCCCGTCCCCGCCGCCCAGCAGGTTGGTGCCCGACCAGGCCCGTACAGGCAGGGCGCGTTGCACGAACATCGGGGCGAGTACGGAGCGGAGCAGCGTCTGGCCGGTCTTGCCGTCGCGGCCCGCGTGAGGAAGTCCGCAGCCCGCGACGGCGTCCTGGAGGGCGGGGGTGCGCAGCCCGGTGGACGGGGTGAAGTTGATGTACGGGCAGCCTGCCCGGAGCGCTGCCGCGGCATAGAGCGAGCTGACGGGCAACCGCTGCTCGCCGGGGGCCGGGACCGGTTCCGTGGAGGCGACATTGATCACGACCGTCCTGGCCAGGTGGTTGCGGTGCCCGAAGTCCGCGAGATCGGCGGCGAAGGCGTTGATGAGCTCCTCGTCGCTACGGGTGTCGCCGGGCAGTGGCCCGCCGGGCCGTATCTCCGCGTCGGCGGCGGCGAGTTCGGAGCGTACCGCCGAGGGCAGGCCGTGCGGCAGCACACCCCCGGTGGCCAGTGCCTCGGCCCTTTTGGGCAGCGGACAGCCGACGGTGTCGTGTCCGCCGAAGACCAGTGAGGTGAGGGTGGGCAGCCCGCTCTCGGCGAACGGCGGTGTTTCGGTGACCATGCCTGCCGCCGGATGGAGTCCTGCTGCGACCGCCGCGCACCCCGCTGTGGCGGTGGTGGCGACGGAGCCTCGTGCTCCGATGAACCAGACTCCGGTAAGAACGGCGGGTGCTGACACGGGCTGCCTCCCTGGCTGGGGGTCCTGGCTGGGCAGAGCAAGTGGCGCTGTGCGACGAGGGGTTGGTGACGGCGGGCGGGGAGGATGTTCTTCCCCGCCCGCCGTCGGCCGGAATGCGCCCTACGCCGAGGGCAGTTCCTTCAACTGGATGTTGCGGAAGGACACATGGTCATTGGCACCGTGGTTCTGGATGCCGATGTAGCCGTCCTTCAGGCTCCGTACCGGATCGGTGTTGGTGAAGTCGTTGATCTTCACTCCGTTGAGGAAGACCTGGAGACGTTCTCCCTGGACCTTGATCTCGTAGCTGTTCCACTGGCCGGGCGGCCGCAGGACCTGGTCCCGGGCCTTGATGTTCGCCGCCTTGAAGGTGTAGACGGAGCCCGTGGTGCGGTCGGGCGCGTCGGTGGCGTCGATCTGGACCTCGTAGCCGTTGTTCACCGCGGACCAGGGGTCGTCGGACTCCGGGAAGCCGACGAAGACACCGGAGTTGTCGTCGCCCTCCATCTTCCAGTCGAGCTTGAGCGAGTACGACCCGAGCTCCTTGGCCTGGTAGGTGAGCAGACCCATGCCGCCCTCGGAGCGCAGTTCACCGTCGACGATGTTGAACTTTCCGGGGCCGGCCTGCTTCCAGCCTTCGAGCGTCTTGCCGTTGAAGATCGACCGGTAGCCGGTGTCGGGCTTGCAGTCGGCCTTCACCTGACCGGCCGCGTACCGCATGCCGCCCATGAGGAGCTGACGGAAGGCCGGTTCGGCGTACGACTCCTTGGTGTGGCCGAGGCCCGTGTAGAAGGAGCGGCCGCCCTGGTAGGTCTGGCACCAGGTGATCGGGTGATCGCCCTTCATGGTGCCGCCGGTGTAGGTCGTCTCGTCGAGTGTGGCGAGGACCTTGGCCTGACTGCGCGGGTTCGTGCGGTAGTTGTACCACTCGTCCGTACGGTCCCAGGCGTCGTCGAGGTGTGCGGTCGCCGGGTGATTGTGGTCCTCGACGCGTACGGTGGCGGGCTGGATCGCCGGGTGCCCGGAGAAGTACGCGCCGACGAGTCCGCCGTAGAACGCCCAGTCGTACTCGGTGTCCGCGGCGGCATGCACGCCCATGTAACCGCCGCCGGTGGCCACATAGTTCTCGAATGCCTTCTGCTGATCGGCATTGAGCACATCACCGGTCGTCGACAGGAAGACGACGGCGTCGTACCGCGCCAGGTTGCTGGTCGTGAACTGGCCGGCCGCCTCCGTCGCGTCGACGGTGATGTTGCTGTCCTTGCCGAGTTCCTTCAGCGCGGCGATGCCGTCCGGAATCGCGTCGTGGCGGAAGCCGGCCGTCTTCGAGAAGACCAGGACCCGTTTGGCGGTCCGGTCGGGGGCGCTGTTGGAGAGCTCGAAGTCGTCGACGTCGTACAACGCTCCGGCACCTCCCTTGAAGACGAGGAAGAGTTCGGTGGCCTTCTTGGGAACGCCACGCAGCGGTACGTCGATGTCCTGGAAGGTCTCCCAGCCGCCGGTCACCGGCACCGGTGCGGAGCCGAGGATCTTGCCGGTGGCCGATCCGGACCGTACCTCGAGGAAGCCGCCCGCGCCGCCGGACGAGATCCGGGCGGTGAGCTTGGTGGTTCCGTCGAGGATGTACGGCTTGAAGGCGATCCAGTCGTCGTTGTTGATGTCGCCGACGGTCTTCCCGCCGTGGGCGGCCGCCTTGTCGTACGTCTTGATGCCGGACGACGAGGTGAAGTGCTCGGCCTGCCGGTGGCGGGGCTGGAGCTGCGACTGGTCGTGCCCGGACAGCGCGGCCTGGCCGCCGCCTCCGTTGTCGGTGTAGGAGGCGTCGATGACTCCGAAGATGTTGGCGTTCGGGTCGTGTCCGCCGTCGATCGCGGTCTTGATCGTGCCGGAGCACCCGTTGACGGTGGTGATGGGGTGTCCGTGGCTGTCGTGGCCGAGGACGAAGCGCACCTCGACCTTGGAGCAGTCGATCGTGCCGTCCTCGGGATCGGTGACGGTCACCTTGAACGGGATGTCATCCCCGAAGTCGAACAGCTGCCCGTCACCGGGGAGTTCCAGGTTCACCTTGGGTGCCGTGTTGCCCACGGTCACATGGACGCTTGCCGCGCCGGTGCGCCCGGTGGGGTCCTTGGCGGTGACGGTGGCGGTGTAGGTGCCGTTCTTCTTGTACGTGTACGTCGGGTTGGCGGCCGTGGAGGTTCCGCCGTCGCCGAAGTCCCAGGCGTACGTGAGCGCGTCGCCGTCACCGTCCGTGGTGCCCGCGGAGGAGAACTGCACCTTCAGCGGTGCGGTGCCGGATGTCTTGTTGGCCGCTGCCTCGGCGACGGGTGAACGGCCACCGGTGGCGTTCTCGATGCGGTAGAGCGCGGAGTTCTCGTCGCCACCGAACCAGGAGAGGCCGTAGTCCAGGACGTACAGCGCCCCGTCGGGGCCGAAGGCCATGTCCATCACCTGGGTGCCCGACCAGGGGATGTTGTTGATGGACTTGACCGTGCCGTCGCCGTCCTGCTCGATGCGCTTGATCCAGCGCCGGCCGAACTCTCCGGCGAAGAAGTCCCCGTCGTATGCCTCGGGGAACTTCACCGGGGAGTCGAGGTCGGGGTCGTAGTGGTAGACCGGGCCGCCCATCGGGGACTCCGATCCGGTACCGAACTCGGGCACGGAGCCGCCGTCGTACGGAATCCAGGCGGGCTGCGCCGCGGGCAGGTCGACCAGGCCGGTGTTGTGCGGCGAGGTGTTCTTCGGGGCTGCGCAGTCGAAGGCGGCGCCGGAGGTCTTCGTCGCGAAGTCGTAGTCGATGAACGGGTCGTTGTCGCCGGTGCAGAACGGCCAGCCGAAGTTGCCCGGCTTGGTCACCCGGGCGAACTCGACCTGTCCGGCCGGTCCGCGCTTGGGGTCGGCCGCGCCCGCATCGGGCCCGTAGTCACCGACGTACACGATGCCGGTGGCCTTGTCGACGCTGAAACGGAACGGGTTGCGGAAGCCCATCGCGTAGATCTCGGGGCGGGTCTTGTCCGTGCCCGGCGCGAAGAGGTTGCCGTCCGGAACGGTGTACGAGCCGTCATCGGCGACCTTGATCCGCAGGATCTTGCCGCGCAGGTCGTTGGTGTTGCCCGAGGTGCGCCGGGCGTCGAACGCCGGGTTGCGGTCGGGGCGCTGGTCGATGGGGGTGTAGCCGTCGGAGGCGAACGGGTTGGAGTCGTCGCCGGTGGACAGATACAGGTTGCCCTGCGCGTCGAAGTCGATGTCGCCGCCGACGTGGCAGCAGATGCCGCGCGACGTCTTGACGTCGAGGACCTTCTTCTCGCTGGCCAGGTCGAGGGTGCCGTCCTCCTCGAGGACGAAGCGGGACAGCCGGTTCACTCCGTCGAACTTGGCGAAGTCGGCGGCGGTCCCGGTCTCGGGGGCGTCGCCCGCGGGGGTGTCCAGCGGGGGCGCGTAGTAGAGGTAGATCGCCCGGTTCTCACTGAACTTGGGGTCGATGCCGACGCCCTGGAGGCCTTCCTCGTCGTGCGAGTAGACGGGGAGGACACCGGAGACCTTGGTGTTGCCGGCGCTGTCGGTGATCCGCAGCTCGCCGTTGCGCGAGGTGTGCAGCACGCTGCGGTCGGGGAGCACGGCCAGCGACATGGGCTCGCCGGTCTCGGCCGCGCCCTTGGCGAGGGTGACCTGCTGGAAGTCCTCGGCCGCCACGTCGGCGGCGGCCGGCGAGGACGGTCCTGCCGCGGCTGCTCCGGGCGAGGCACCCAGGGCGAGGGTGGCCGCCGCGAGCAGGCCGCCGGTGAGCAGCGCGAGGGATTTACGGACGCGGAGCCGCGTTCTGCTCCTGTTTCTGGTTCTGTGCACGAGTGTCCTCCGGAGAGTGCCGGTTGTACGGGCGGGTGCTGCCGTGCCGTTCTGCGCGGGGACTGCCGCGCAGGTCATGCGGGGCCTGTGGGGCGCCGGTGACCCGGGTCATGTCATGAACACGTTGGGGACGGTAGACCTGTTCGTCCGGGACGGAAAGCCCTTACGCAGCGGTCTTGTTGAACTTTTTCCTGCGTCAGGACAAAGCGGGGTGAGGGCAGGGGTGAGCGCGGGGCGGCGGGCTCTCTCCCCGCCCCGCCCCGGCCCGGAGGCGTCGCTCCTCGGAACGACCCGTCAGTCCCCGCCCCCGAACGCCGCGTCGAACGACGCCGACGGCGGCTCGAAGTCATACCGCTTCAGCGTGGCAAGCGCTTCCGGCGCACCCGCCAGCCGGTCCATCCCCGCGTCCTCCCACTCGACGGAGATCGGCCCCTCGTACTCGATGGACCGGAGCATCCGGAAGACGTCCTCCCACGGCACGTCACCGTGCCCGGCGGAGACGAAGTCCCAGCCGCGCCGCGGGTCGCCCCACGGCAGATGGGAGCCGAGGCGGCCATTGCGGCCGTCCAGCCTCCTGCGGGCCTCCTTGCAGTCCACGTGGTAGATCCGGTCCCGGAAGTCGTACAGGAAGTTGACCGGGTCGAGGTCCTGCCAGACGAAGTGACTGGGGTCGAAGTTCAGCCCGAACGCGGCCCGGTGGCCGACGGCCTCCAGAGCACGGTGCGTGGTCCAGTAGTCGTACGCGATCTCGCTGGGGTGCACCTCGTGGGCGAACCGCACGCCCTCCGCGTCGAAGACGTCCAGGATCGGGTTCCAGCGCTCGGCGAAGTCCTCGTAACCCCGCTCGATCATCTGCGGCGGGACGGGCGGGAACATCGCGACCAGGTGCCAGATCGAGGAGCCGGTGAAGCCGATGACCGTACGCACCCCGAAGGCGGCGGCCGCACGGGCGGTGTTCTTGATCTCCTCTGCGGCTCGTTGACGCACCCCTTCGGGTTCACCGTCGCCCCAGATCCGTGCCGGCAGGATCCCCTGATGCCGTTCATCGATCGGGTTGTCGCAGACGGCCTGGCCGACGAGGTGGTTGGAGATCGCCCAGCACTTCAGTCCGTACTTGTCGAGCAGCTGCCGCCGCCCGTCCAGATAGCCGGGGTCGGCCAGAGCCTTGTCGACCTCGAAGTGGTCGCCCCAGCAGGCGAGTTCGAGCCCGTCGTACCCGAAGTCCCGGGCGAGCCGGCAGACCTCCTCCAGCGGCAGGTCGGCCCACTGGCCGGTGAAGAGTGTGAAGGGACGGGGCATGCGCAGGACCTCCTAGAGAACTACGGGGGTGTGTACGGAGTTCTTCTCGGCGCTCTCCTCCACCGCTGCGAGCACCCGCTGCACCTGCAGTCCATCGGCGAACGACGGTGCGGGGGCAGTCCCTTCGGCAATCGTCCGCACCAGATCACGGGCCTGGTGGATGAAGGTGTGCTCGTAGCCCAGGGCGTGGCCCGGCGGCCACCACGCCTCCAGGTAGGGATGTTGGGGTTCGGTGACGAGGATGCGCCGGAACCCTGCCGTGGTGGCGGGTTCTGTGTGGTCGTGGAAGGACAGCTCGTTGAGCCGTTCCAGATCGAAGGCGAGCGAGCCGCGCTCCCCGTTGATCTCCAGCCGCAGCGCGTTCTTCCGACCGGCCGCCATCCGGGTCGCCTCGAACGAGGCCAACGCCCCGGAGGCCAGCCGGCCGGTGAACAGGGCCGCGTCGTCGACGGTCACCGCTCCTCGCGCGGCCGAGTCCGCAGCGCCGAAGAGCCCGGCCGACGGACCGTCGAGCAGCGGCCGCTGCGTCACGAACGTCTCACTGACCGCCGACACCCCGACCAGCAGCTCCCCCGCCAGATACTGGGCCAGGTCGACGATGTGCGCCCCCAGGTCGCCGAGCGCTCCCGAGCCTGCGTGCTCCCGCTTCAGCCGCCAGGTGAGCGGGGAATCGGGATCGACGAGCCAGTCCTGGAGGTAGGTGGCGCGGACATGCCTCAGGGTGCCGATCCTCCCCTCGGCGATCAGCTGCCGGGCGTACGTGATAGCGGGCACCTTGCGGTAGTTGAAGCCCACCATCGCCACCTGACCGCGGGCCGCCGCGCGCTCCGCTGCCTCGGTCATGGCCTCGGCCTCGGCGACCGTGTTGGCGAGCGGCTTCTCGCACAGCACGTGTTTGCCCGCCTCCAGGGCGGCGATGGCAATCTCGGCATGGCTGTCGCCGGGGGTGCAGATGTCGACGAGCTGCACATCGTCCCGGGCGATCAGGGCCCGCCAGTCGGTCTCCGCCGCAGCCCAGCCGTGGCGGGCGGCCGCCGCCTCGACCGCTGCCCGGTCGCGTCCGCAGATCGCGGCGAGAGCCGGTTTCATCGGCAGCTCGAAGACGTGTCCCGCGGTGCGCCACCCCTGCGAATGGGCGGCGCCCATGAACGCGTATCCGACCATGCCGACTCCGAGCGTCGGCGCACTCGTCATCGGCCGATACGTCGGCGGCGGCGCTGCGGCCTCCTGATCCGTCTCTTCCCTACGGGCCATCCGGGCTTCCTCCTCGTCGGTCGTTCGATGGGTGCGGCAGGAGGGTCAGCACCCTCCTGCGGGGCGGATCAGCTGAAGCCCGTGGGCAGGTACTGGTCGATGTTCTCCTTGGTGACCACGGCCGAGTAGAGGGTGAGACTGGTCGGGATCTCCAGTTCGGCCAGGCCGCCGATGCCCTTGCCCTGTCCGAGGGCGCGGGCCAGGTCGATGGCGGACGCGGCCATCGTCGGCGGGTAGAGAACGGTGGCCTTCAGCACGCTGTCGTCGGCCTTGATGGCATCCATCGCGGACTTGGCGCCGGCGCCGCCGACCATCAGGAACTCGTCGCGGCCCGCCTGCTGAATGGCGCGCAGCGCGCCCACGCCCTGGTCGTCGTCGTGGTTCCACAGGGCGTCGAACTTCTTCTGTGCCTGAAGGAGTTGGGCCATCTTCGCCTGGCCCGACTCGACGGTGAAATCGGCGGCCTGACGGGCCACCAGTTTGATGTTGGGGTAGTTCTTCAGCGCGTCGGCGAAGCCCTGGCTGCGCTGCTTGGTGAGCTCCAGGTTGTCGATGCCGGCCAGCTCGACGACCTTGGCGTTCGCCTTGTCCTTGAGCTGCTCGCCGATGTACGTACCGGCGTTGAGGCCCATGCCGTAGTTGTCGCCGCCGACCCAGCAGCGGTACGCCTGCGGCGAGGCGAAGATCCGGTCCAGGTTGACGACGGGGATGCCCGCCTTCATCGCCTCCAGACCGACCTGGGTGAGCGCCTTGCCGTCGGCGGGGAGGATGACGAGGACGTCGACCTTCTTGTTGATGAGGGTCTTGACCTGGCCGATCTGGGCGGCGGTGTCGTTGGAGCCCTCGGTGATCTCCAGGGTCACCTCGGAGTACTTCGCCGCCCGCGACTTGGCGTTCTCGTTGATGGCATTGAGCCAGCCGTGGTCGGCCTGCGGGCCCGCGAAGCCGATGGTGACGGGCTTGCCGGGCTTGTTGTCGGCGGCGGGCTGATTGCTCTGCGCCGTCTCCGACTTCTTGGGCTCGTTGCTGGTACAGGCGGTGAGGAGGGCGCCCGCGGAGACTGCTGCGGTGCCGAAGAGCAGTCCTCTGCGGCTGGTTTCTGGCATGGCTGTCAAACCCTTCATCCGGTGCGTGACATGTCACATACGACGTATGGGGCGGTGTGCGGGATGGAGAAGCGGAGCTGCCGGGAGTGCGCCCGGCGGCTCAGGTCTCCCCGTGCGCCGATGTGCGGCGCTGGACCAGGACGGCCGCGACGATGATCGCGCCCTTGGCGATCTGCTGGACGTCGCTCTGCAGATTGTTGAGAGCGAAGATGTTGGTGATGGTGGTGAAGACGAGGACACCGAGCACGGAGCCGACGATGGTGCCGCGTCCGCCGCTGAGCAGGGTGCCGCCGATGATCGCGGCTGCGATGGCGTCGAGCTCGTACAGATTGCCGTTGGTGTTCTGTCCCGAGCCGGAAAGGATGATCAGCATGAAGGCGGCGATGCCGCAGCACAGCCCGGAGAGCAGATAGAGGTAGAGCCGCTGCCGTCGTACGTCGATACCGGCCAGCCTGGCCGCTTCCGCGTTGCCGCCGACCGCGACCGTACGCCGTCCGAAGGTCGTGCGGTTCAGCACCAGCCAGCCGATGACGGTCACCGCGGCGAACATCATGACCAGGGGCGGGATACCGAGGACGTACGAGTCGGGCAGGCCCAGGTCGAGGACCGACTTGACGGTGACGATCTGGGTCTTGCCGTCGGTGATCTGGAGAGCGAGCCCGCGGGCCGAGGCGAGCATGGCCAGCGTCGCGATGAACGGCACCATCCGGCCGTACGCGATGAGCACCCCGTTCACCAGCCCTGCACCGAGTCCCACGATCACGGCGGTGAACAGAATCCCTGCGAAGCCGTACTCCTGGGTGGCGAGCGTGGTCGCCCAGACGGAGGCGAGCGCGACCATCGCACCGACCGACAGGTCGATGCCGCCGCTGGTGATGACGAAGGTCATCCCGACGGTGACGACGCCGATGACGGACGACTGGGTCAGGATCAGCTGAAGGTTCCCGGTGTCCAGGAAGGCATCGGGCTCGGTGAATCCGCCGACGGCGACAAGTACGGCGAGAACGCCGAGGAGCGAGAGGTTGCGGACGTCCGCGCGCAGGCCGAAGGTGCGCGAAGGTCCGTCCTTCCTACGGGGTTCGGCGACCGGGGCGGGGGCGGCCCCCTTGTCCGGCCCGCCCTGCTGCGCCGAGGAAACGGGCTGCGTCATGACGTCGGGCTCCCTTCCATCACTAGGTCGAGTACGCGGTGCTCGTCGAGCTCCCGGGCGCCCGCCGCATGCACGACGCGGCCCTCGCGGAGCACCAGCACCCGGTCGGCGAGGCCCAGCACTTCGGGCACCTCGCTGGAGACGAGCAGCACGGCAAGGCCTTCGTCGGCCAGCCGGCGGATCACGGCGTAGAGCTCGGCGCGGGCGCCGACGTCGACACCGCGGGTCGGTTCGTCGAGCAGCAGCACCCGACAGCCGCGCAGCAGCCAGCGGGCCAGGACGGCTTTCTGCTGATTGCCGCCGGAGAGCGTGCGGACGGGGGTGTCCGGGTTGTCGGGGCGCAGGGAGAGCTCGCGGGTGGCGGTTCGGGCCGCCCGGCGCTCGGCCCCACGGTCGAGCCAACCTGCCCTGGAGAAGCGGGACATGGAGGAGACGGAGACATTGCGGGTGACGGATTCGAGCATCAGCAGGGCCTGCGCCTTGCGTTCCTCGGGGGCGAGCCCGATGCCTGCGGCAACGGCCGCGCGGACGCTGCCGGGCCGGAGCTGTTTGCCGGCCACGGTGACCCGTCCGGCGCTCGGCTTGCGGGCGCCGTAGACGGTCTCCAGGATCTCGGAGCGCCCCGATCCGACGAGTCCGGCCAGACCTACGATCTCGCCGGGCCTCAGCTCGAGGTCCAGCGGGTCGAATTCGCCCTTCCTGGCCAGTCCTTCGACCTTCAGTACCGGCTCCGCCACTGTCGCTCCCGCGCCGCCCGTGGTACGCGGCGGGAAGACGTACTCGACATTGCGGCCGGTCATCATGGCAACGATGTCTCGTGTCGGTGTGGACTTGGCGGGCAGCCCCACGGCGACGGCCCGGCCGTCCTTGAGCACGGTCACCCGGTCGCCGATCCTGCGGATCTCCTCCAGGCGGTGCGAGATGTAGACGACGGCGACCCCGTCGGCGGTGAGGGCGGCGACGATACGGAAGAGGTTGTCGACCTCGTCGGGGTCGAGTGCGGCGGACGGCTCGTCCATCACGATGAGCCGTACGTCATGGGAGAGCGCCCGCGCCATGGAGACGATCTGCTGCTGGGCGGCGGGCAGTTCGCCGACCGGCCTGGCCGGGTCGATCTCCGGGTGGCCGAGACGCTTCAGCAGTGCGGCGGCCGCCGTGCGGCCCTCGCGGGTGCGGACGACGAAGCGGGCAGTGGTGGGTTCGTGACCGAGGAAGACGTTCTCGGCGACCGACAGGCCCTCGACCAGGTCGAGTTCCTGGTAGATGGTGGCGATACCCAGGCGCATCGCGGCGATGGGCGACTTGAGCGCGGCCGGTTCACCGCGCCAGGTGATCTCGCCGTCGTCGGGCTGATGGGCCCCGGCGAGCACCTTGATGAGGGTGGACTTGCCGGCGCCGTTCTGCCCTAGGAGACAGTGGACTTCGCCGGCCTGGACCTCCAGGTCCACGCCGTCGAGGGCCCGTACTCCGGGGAACGACTTGGTGATGCCGGACATGGTGAGCAGGGGTGGTTCCGGTGCCATGACAAATCCCCTCGGCGAATGGGGTTTCCCCTGCTCGAGCGCAGCCGAGAGCTTGGGGAAGGCCGGTGAGCGGGCAGGGCTGTACCAGGTGCGGTGGTGCGGGTGTTTCCGGACTGTGCCGATGTGCTGCCGGCCGAGGGTCAGGCCGGTGAGAACAGGTGGTCGCTGATGAGGCGGGCGGCGCCGATCACTCCGGCGGCCGGTCCCAACTCGCCCAGCACAATGGGAAGATTTCCGGTGGCCAGCGGCAGCGACTGCCGGTAGACCTGGGTCCGGACGCTGGCGAGGAGCGTGTGACCGAGGCCGGTCACACCGCCGCCGATCACCACCAGTCCGGGATTGAAGAAGCTGACGAGTCCCGCGATGACCTGGCCTACCCGGTTGCCGCCTTCGCGGATCAGGTCGAGCGAGGTCGCGTCACCGGCGGCCGCGGCGGCGGCCACATCGGCGGCGGTGAGCCTTCCGGCCGCCTCCAGCCGGCCCGCTAGTTCCGCCGACTGCCCGGCGCGCGCCGCGTCCTCGGCGTCACGGGCGAGCGCGGCACCGCTGAAGTGGGCTTCCAGGCAGCCCCGGTTGCCGCAGGCGCAGGCGCGTCCTTCGGGTTCGACCTGGATGTGGCCGATGTCTCCGGCGCTGCCCGTCGTACCGCGGTGGACCTCGCCGCCGACGACGATGCCGCAGCCGATACCCGTACCGATCTTGACGCAGAGGAAGTCGCCCACGGAGCGCGCGACGCCCGCGTGCTGCTCCCCCATCGCCATCAGGTTCACATCGTTGTCGACCATGACGGGGCAGCCCAGTTCCTGGCTGAGCGCCTCGCGGACCGGGAAGCCGTCCCAGCCGGGCATGATCGGCGGTGCGACCGGTACCCCTTCGGGGAAGCGGACCGGTCCGGGTACGCCGATGCCCGCGCCGTCGAATCCTTCGGCGAGCCCGGAGGCCCGGAGCTTGGCTGCCAGGGACAGCACCTGCTCGAAGATGGCGACGGGTCCTTCGCGTACGTCCATGGGGTGGTTGAGGTGACCCAGGACCTCCAACTCGGCGTTGGTGACGGCCACATCGACGGATGTGGCACCGATGTCGACGCCGAGGAAGCGCAGCTGCGGGGCGAGCCGGATGTTGTGCGAGCGACGTCCTCCGCGGGATGCGGCGAGTCCGTCGGCCACGACGAGTCCGGTCTCCAGCAGCCTGTCGACCTCGACGGCGAGCTTGGAGCGGGAGAGATCTACCTGATCCCCCAGCTGTGCCCTTGAGTTGGGCCCGCCGTCGCGCAACAGCCGGAGCAGTCGCGCCTGATGCGCATTCGCGGGTCGTGCCGTCATACGTCTCACGCGCCCCTCCCCGCCACATCGGCCTGTCCGTCGGGCTTTCGAGGGGAACGTAGCAGCGGTTGCCGGGAGTGGGAAGAAGTTGCGCAGGAATCCGCTACAACTTTCTCCACACCGAGGACAAAGCCGTTCGGCCGAGTCATTGGTCGGCCGCCGGCGCGGGCGACGTTCGGGGCGCGTACCGGGGCGCGCACCGGGTCGGGTCGGGTCGGAAGTCAGCGGTGCCGGAACGGGCCGTCCAGGGCCGCCCACTGGAGCAGCATGATGGTCTTTGCGTCGGCGATGGCCCCGCCGCGGACCATGGAGAGAGCCTCCTCGAAGGGGAGTTCCACGGTCTCGATGTCCTCGCCCTCGGCCGCGACCCCGTGCGCGCCGGCGGTGCCACCCGCCGAACGGTAGGGGGCGGCGAAGAAGTGCAGACGTTCGGTGACCGAGCCGGGACTCATGTAGACGTCGAAGACGCGCTCGGGAGTGCCGACGAGGTGTCCGGTCTCCTCGACCGCTTCCCTGCGGATGGCCTCCTCGGGGCTGTCGCCGTCGAGCAGCCCGGCGGCGGTCTCGATCAGCATCCCGTCGTGGTGCCCGTTGACGTAGGCGGGCAGCCGGAACTGACGGGTCAGCAGAACGGTGCGACGACCAGGGTGGTAGAGCAGAATCGTGGCGCCGTCGCCCCGGTCGTAGGTCTCGCGCTGTTCCCGGCTCCAATGGCCGTCGCTGTGCTGATAGTCGAAGGTCGTCCTGCGCAGGACGTACCAATCGCAGGACAGCACCTCCACGTCACTGATGCGCACTCGCGGATTGCCGGTCAGGTCGCGGCCGTGCCGGTCCAGACCGGTGCGCCCGCGGCGGTCGGGGGTGTCCAGGCCTGCGGTCATGATGTGTGCTCCTCGCGGTTGATCCGGTTCTCAGGCCAGGACGGTGTGGACGCCCGCATCGCGCAGGGCGGACAGCGTCAGCGGGCCATTGGGGTGGGTGGCGGCGTCCTCGGCCGCGCTGTCGGTGACGAACACGTCCACCGCGCCCACGGCGGCGACCTGGCTGAACGCACGCACCCCGAGTTTGGTCGCGTCGGCAACGGCGATGATCCGGTCCGATTGCGCCAGCGCGGCCTGCTTGACGGCCGCGTCGTCCAGTGAGAACTCCGACCAGCCGTACTCGGCGTGCACACCGCCGATGGACATGACGAAGCAGTCGAAGGCCAGCGCCTCGACGGTGCGCAGGGCCAGCGGGCCGACCAGCGACTGCTCACCGGGGCGGGACCGGCCGCCGATGATCAGCAGCTCGATCCCGGGCCGGTCCGCCAGGCGGACCGCGGCCTGAAGACTGACCACCGCCACCGTCAGGGGCGCCCGTTCGGCCAGGTGCTCGGCGACGTGCACGGTGGTGGTGCCCGCGTCGAGAAGCACCCGCGATCCCGGCTCCACCATCGCGGCCACGGCCGCACCGAGCCGGTCCTTCGTCGCGGCCTGCCACGGCTCACGGGCAAAGAAGCCCGCGCCCTCCTCCCGTGCACGCGTGGCGACCGCACCGCCGTGCACCCTGCGCACCAGCCCCTGCCGCTCCAGTGCGTCGAGATCCCGGCGGACGGTCATTTCGGAGACCCCCAGGCGATGGGAGAGCTCCGACACGGAAACCCGGTCGGAGCCCTGCACCAATCGCAGGGTCAGGTCCAGACGATTGGCGACACCCATGACCCATTTCTAACACATCTATGTTCGATTGAACATTTGAGTGTGAGAAAACTGGACGGTTCCAGGAACCAGGACGGCGGGGAACGCGGAAAGGGTCTGGGCTCAAAGCCCAGACCCTTCCTTCACGACGCCGTTCGGCCTGTCCGGCCGCGCGCTACTGGCCCTCTTCGCGCTGGTGGTACGTCTTGCGCGTGTGTTCCGTGTGCGCCCGCATGATCTCCGTGGCCCGCCGCTCGTCGCGTGAGGAGATCGCCGCGATGAGCGAGCGGTGCTCGATCCAGGACCGGGTGCCGCGCCGGCGGGCCACCGGGGTGTAGTACCAGCGCGCCCGGCGGTCCACCTGTCCGGCGAGCTCGGAGAGGACGACACTGCCCGCCAGCTCCATGACCTTGGCATGGAAGGCCGCGTTGGTGGCGACCGCCAGGTCCACGTCGTCGTCGGCGACGGCCTGCTCACCCTTGGCGCAGAGCTCCTCCAGGGCGGCGATCCCGGCAGCGCCGGAGTTGGCCGCGGCAAGACGGGCGGCCTCGGCCTCCAGGAGGGTGCGGACCGAGAGCAGCTGGTCCGCCTCGTCCTCGGTGGGCTCATGGACGAACGCACCCTGGGCGGGCCGCAGATCGACCCAGCCCTCGGTGTTCAGCCGCTGCAGTGCCTCCCGCACCGGCTGCCTGGACACTCCGAGATGGCCGGCCAGCTCGCTCTCGACCAGATGCTGGCCGGGACGGAGCGCACGCGTCGATATGAGCTCGAGCAGCGCCTCGTACACGCGCTCGCGTAGCGGACCGGGCCGCTCCAGCTTCGGCACAGCCCCTTGAGGCAGTCCTGTGGACAACATCGCGGTCCCCCTCCGGGCGACGAGCAATTGCTTATCGTCTACAGTCTACCGAGCACAACGCCCCTCAGGGACAGCGGATCACCTGACCCGCGTACGAGAGATTCCCGCCGAAGCCGAAAAGCAGCACCGGCCCGCCGCTGTGCACCTCGCCGCGCTCCACCAGCTTGGACAGGGCCATCGGGATAGATGCCGCGGATGTATTACCCGAATCCACGACATCCCGGGCGATGACCGCGTTGACCGCACCGATCTTCCTGGCGACCGGTTCGATGATCCTCAGATTGGCCTGATGCAGTACCACCGCGGCCAGATCCTCGGGCGCGACGCCGGCCTTTTCGCACACCCTGCGGGCGATGGGCGGCAGCTGCGTGGTGGCCCAGCGGTACACGGACTGCCCCTCCTGCGCGAACCGCGGGGGCGTCCCCTCGATCCGTACCGCGTTCCCCATCTCCGGCACCGAGCCCCACAGCACGGGGCCGATCCCAGGCCGGTCGCCGCCGTCCGGGTCCGCGACGACGACCGCCGCACCGGCTCCGTCGCCGAGCAGGACACAGGTGCTGCGGTCGGTCCAGTCCGCGATGTCCGCCATCTTGTCGGCGCCGATGACGAGGACGCGCTCGGCCGCGCCCGCCCTGATCGCATGGTCGGCGGTGGCGAGGGCGTGCGTGAAGCCGGAGCAGACGACATTGATGTCCATCACCGCGGGTGAGCCCATGCCGAGCCGGGCGGCGACCCGGGCCGACATGCTCGGCGAACGGTCGATCGCGGTGGAGGTCGCGACAAGAACCAGATCGACTTCGGCGGGCTGCAGCCCCGCCGCGGCGAGCGCCTTGGCCCCTGCGTGCGCGGCCATCTCGTCCACCGGCTCGTCAGGGCCTCCGACATGGCGGGTCTTGATGCCGACGCGACTGGTGATCCACTCGTCACTGGTGTCGACCATGGCCGCCAGCTCGTCGTTGGTGAGTACCTTGGCGGGCTGATAGTGGCCGAGCGCCACGACACGTGAGCCGGTCATGTACAAGATCCCCTCGCTACATATGGCAGGAACCATCCAGTCTTGGTCGCTACTGCCCGGTACAGGGGCACGTGATCCCACAGGATTAGCACCCGGTCATTGGAGGCTTGGCAACAGCCTTGACCACCCAGAAAGCATATTGCAGACATTATTCTGTCGACTTGACATCTACCGATTCGGCCTGTGCCCACTGCGGCAACTGCATCGAGGTGTGCCCCACCGGCGCGCTCTCCTTCAAGACCGAATTCGATATGCGCGCGGCCGAGACCTGGGACGAACAGGCCCGGACGGAGACCACCACCATCTGCGCGTACTGCGGTGTCGGCTGCAATGTCACACTCCATGTGCAGGACACTGAGATCGTCAAGGTCACCTCTCCGCACGGCAATCCGGTGACCCACGGCAACCTCTGCTTCAGGGCCGGTTCGGCTTCCAACACGTACAGAATCGGGTTTAACCGCTATGGGACGGGTCACCGAGCGCCGCCGCACCATCCGCATCCGGGACGGGGCCGTCTCCACGCGCCCCGACACGCTCGTCGCCGAGGAGCCCCTGGAGATCCGGCTGAACGGCAAGCCGCTCGCCATCACGATGCGCACGCCGGGCGACGACTTCGCGCTGGCGGCGGGCTTCCTGGTGAGCGAGGGCGTGATCGGTGACGGCTCCGAGGTGCAGGGAATCGTCTACTGCGCCGGGGCCACGGCGGACGGCGTCAACACGTACAACATCGTGGATGTGAAGCTCGCCCCCGGCGTCCCGGTCCCCGACATCACACTCGAACGCAATGTGTACACCACGTCGTCCTGCGGGCTGTGCGGCAAGGCGAGCCTCGACGCGGTGCGCACCACCACCCGGCATCCGGTCGCCGACGCTCCCCCGGTCCGGGTCGAGCCCGCCCTGCTCGCCGCCCTCCCCGACCGGCTGCGCGCCGCGCAGCGGGTCTTCGACCGGACCGGGGGTCTGCACGCGGCGGCGCTGTTCTCCGAGACGGGTGAGCTGCTCGACGTCCGGGAGGACGTCGGCCGGCACAACGCGGTCGACAAGCTGGTCGGCCGGGCTCTGACCGACCACCGGCTGCCGCTGTCCCGGGCGATTCTGCTGGTGTCGGGGCGGGCCTCGTTCGAGCTGGCCCAGAAGGCGGTGATGGCCGGGATCCCGATGCTCGCGGCGGTCTCGGCACCGTCGTCCCTCGCCGTCGATCTGGCGGCCGAGACCGGACTGACCCTGGTCGGCTTTCTGCGGGGTCCTTCCATGAACGTGTACGCGGGTGAGCACCGCATCGCCCTGGAGGCGACGGTCGGCCAGGGCTGAGGCGCCCCGCCCGTCCGCACGGGACAGGGATCCGGCCGGCGGGGAGCGCCGGCCGCTCCCGCGCCCGGGCGGGGCTCCGGGCGCACCCTCATCTCACCGTGACGGACTCCCGTGACACCGCACTGTCCTCCCGGTTCTCCTCCCGCGGATCGCGCGAGCGGCGCTTGGCGATCACTGCGCACACCATCAGCTGCATCTGGTGGAAGAGCATGAGCGGCAGTACGGCCAGGGACGCGTGCGCCCCGAACAGGACGCTCGCCATCGGCAGCCCGGAGGCGAGGCTCTTCTTGGAGCCGGCGAACTGAATGGCGATCCGGTCCCCACGGTCGAAGCCGAGCCGCTTCGCCCCGTACCAGCTCAGCGCGAGCATCAGCGAGAGCAGCACCACCTCGGCGCCGAACAGCGCTCCGAGCCTGGCCGGGGTGACCTGGTGCCAGATGCCCGCGACCATGCCCTCGCTGAATGCCGTGTAGACGACGAGCAGGATCGAGCCGCGGTCGACATAGCCGAGGACCTTCTTGTGGCGGGTGATGAGGCCACCGATCCAGCGGCGCAGCAGCTGCCCGGCGACGAACGGCAGCAGCAGCTGGATTCCGATCTTCAGCAGCGCATCGGCCGAGAATCCACCGCTGCCGTTGCCCAGCAGCGCGGCGGCGAGCAGCGGCGTGAGGAAGATTCCGGCGATCGAGGAGAAGGAGCCCGCACAGATCGCCGCGGGCACGTTGCCGCGGGCGATCGAGGTGAAGGCGATCGACGACTGGATCGTCGAGGGGACGAGGCACAGGAAGAGGAAGCCGCTGTAGAGCTGCGGCGTCAGGACGTACGGCACCAGCCCCTTGCCCGCGAGACCGAGCAGCGGGAAGGCCACGAAGGTGCAGACGAGGACGGTGAGGTGGAGCCGCCAGTGCTTGAGACCAACGAGTGCCTCGGCGGTGGAGAGGCGGGCGCCGTACAGGAAGAAGAGAAAGGCGACGGCTCCGGTCGAGGCGCCGCCCGCCACATCGGCGGCGGTCCCCGATGCGGGCAGTATCGCCGCCAGCACGACCGTGCCGATCAGGGCCAGGATGTAGGGGTCGATCGGCAGCCAGGACGGCAGTTTCAGGGTGCGGCGGCTCATGTGCTCCACATGTTCTCTTGGTTCTGGTCGTGCCTTTTCCATCCTGCTCTTGATCACCTTGATCGGGAATCCGGTATACCGCTCTCACTGTCATCACGATTCGCGATAGCCTGGGGGCTGTGTACGACCCCGCGCAGTTGCGTACCTTTCTCGCCGTCGCCCAGACACTGAGCTTCACCCGGGCGGCCCGCCGGCTGGGTGTGCGGCAGTCCACGGTGAGCCAGCATGTGCGGCGCCTGGAGGATGCGACGGGGCGGCAGCTGTTCACCCGGGACACGCACCGGGTCGACCTCACCGTCGACGGTGAGGCGATGCTCGGTTTCGCCCGGACGATACTTGAGGCCCATGAGCGTGCCGCGACCTTCTTCACCGGCACCCGGCTGCGTGGGCGGCTGCGGTTCGGGGCCTCCGAGGACTTCGTGCTGACGCGGCTGCCGGAGATCCTGGAGTCGTTCCGCCGTGACCACCCGGAGGTCGAGCTGGAGCTGACGGTGGAGCTCTCCGGGACGCTGCACCAGCGGCTGGCCGCGGGCCGGCTGGATCTGGTGCTCGCCAAGCGGCGCGCCGGCGACACGCACGGCGAGCTGGTCTGGCAGGACGCGCTGACCTGGATCGGCGCGCCGCAGCTGCGGATAGACCCGGACCGTCCGGTTCCGCTGATCCTCTTCCCACCGCCGGGCATCACCCGGGCCCGTGCTCTGGAGGTCCTGGAGGAGCACGGCCGGTCCTGGCGGGTCGCCTGTACGAGCACCAGCCTCAGCGGACTGATCGCTGCGGCCCATGCGGGCCTGGGCGTGATGGCTCACAGTCGGGGGCTGATCCCGCCGGGTCTGGCGCCGGTGCCGGCCAGAGCGGGCCTGCCGGAGCTGGGCGATGTGGATTTCGTCCTGCTGCACGGCCGCCGCCGGGACGGGGCGCAGGAGGCCGCGGACGCCCTGGCGGCGGCGATCCTGGCGGGCGGCGACCGGCTGATCCGCAGTGTCGGCACAATCGGTTCGATCGGTGGCCGGGACAGGGCATGACCGCACGCCTGTACGGGGAGAACGGACGGCAGTCGCAGTTCCGCGCCCGACCCGGCCGGGTCGGGCAGGGCATGTGCGGGTCCGTCCGCGGGTCCGTCCGCGGCCAATACCCTCGTACCCGCTCGGAACGGAAGTGACAGCGGCGTACAGATTCGGTGGAGATTCCGGCGCCGCCCTCTTACTCCGCGGTCTCAGCCGCGCCCGAGCCTTGCCCATCTGGCCGGATTTCGGTGGCTGACCTGTGCATATGCCACGTTGTCCGCCGTTACGGGGCCCTCCCGCCGCGCCGCCCGGTGGGGTAGCGTCACGGCGCTGTGCGGAGCGCCACAAGGAGCAGGTCATTGCGCGAGTTCACTGTCCCACCCATGGCGGCCGCGCCCCTCGTAGGCGGGCTGGCCGATGTGGTGTTCGACTACGCCGAGGAAGATCCGCACCGGGTCGCGCTCGGCCGAAAAGACGCGAGCGGACGCTGGCAGGATGTCACTGCGGCAACGTTCCGCGACGAGGTGCTGGCGCTCGCCAAGGGGCTGATCGCGCACGGCGTCAGATTCGGCGACCGGGTGGCCCTGATGTCGCGTACGCGTTACGAGTGGACGCTCCTCGACTTCGCGCTGTGGACGGTCGGCGCCCAGTCCGTACCGGTCTATCCGACGTCCTCGGCCGAACAGGTCTTCTGGATGCTGCACGACGCCGATGTGTCCGCCATCGTGGTCGAGCACGAGGACCATGCGATGACGCTCGCGTCGGTGATCGACCGGCTGCCGCAGCTCAAGCGGCTCTGGCAGTTGGACGCCGACGCGGTGACCGAGCTCGTCGACGCGGGCGCCCATGTCGAGGACGAGGTGGTGCACCGCCACCGGCGCGCGGTGACGCCCGAGTCGGTGGCGACCATCATCTACACCTCGGGCACGACCGGACGCCCCAAGGGCTGCGTGATCACGCATGCCAACTTCATGTTCGAGACGGACACCATGGCCGCCCGCTGGGAGTCGGTCTTCCACTCCAGGCCGGGCGACGAGGCGGCGACCCTGCTCTTCCTGCCCCTGGCGCATGTCTTCGGCAGGATGGTGGAGCTCGCCGCGGTCCGCGGCCGGGTGAAGCTGGGCCATCAGCCGGAGTTGTCGGCGAAGGCCCTGATGCCTGACCTGGTGTCGTTCCGGCCGACGTTCATCCTGGCGGTGCCGTACATCTTCGAGAAGGTCTTCAACGCCGCCCGGCGCAAGGCCGAGGCGGATGGCCGGGTCGGGCCGTTCGACAAGGCCGTGGACATCGCGGTGAAGTACGCCGAGGCGACGGAGGCGCGGGCGTTCGGGACCGGTCCGGGGCCGTCCGCCGGGCTGCGGATGCAGCACCAGTTCTTCGACAAGGTCGTGTACAAGAAGGTGCGCGAGGCGATGGGCGGCCGGATCCGGCACGCCATGTCCGGCGGCTCGGGGATGGAGCGGCAGCTCGGGCTGTTCTTCGAAGGGGCGGGCGTCACGGTGTACGAGGGGTACGGGCTGACCGAGTCGACCGCGGCGGCCACCGCCAATCCGCCGGAGCGCACCCGGTACGGCACGGTCGGGCAGCCGATCCCCGGCACCACTGTGCACATCGCCGAGGACGGCGAGGTGTGGGTGCACGGCGGCAATGTTTTCGCGGGCTATCTCGGCGACCCGAAGGCCACCGACGCGGTACTGCGCGAGGGCTGGCTGGCCACCGGGGACCTGGGGGCGCTCGACGAGGACGGCTATCTGACGATCACCGGGCGGAAGAAGGAGATCCTGGTGACGTCCGGCGGCAAGAGTGTCTCGCCGGCCGGTCTGGAGGAGCGGGTGCGGGCACATCCGCTGGTCGCGCAGTGCATCGCGGTCGGCAACGACCGGCCGTACATCGCGGCCCTGGTCACGGTCGACCAGGAGTCGGTGGACCACTGGCTCTCCATGCAGGGGCGGCCACCCATGAGGCCGGGGGATCTGGTGCGGGATCCGGACCTGGAGATGGAGGTCCGGCGCGCGGTGGTGGCCGCCAACACGGCAGTGTCGCAGGCCGAGTCGATCCGTACGTTCCGGATTCTGGCTCATCCGTTCAGCGAGGAGCACGGTCTGCTCACGCCGTCCCTGAAGCTGAAGCGCAAGGCGATCGAGACCGCGTACGCGGCGGAGGTCGACGCGCTGTACCGCTGAGGCACGGCCGTGCCTCAGCGGTCGAGCGCGTGCTAGCTGATCGAGATGCGGAACAGCTTGTCCGCTCCGTCCGGTTCGCCTCCGTTGTTGTCGCAGTTGGTGGTGGAGAGCCAGAGCTGGTCCTGGCCGGGCACCTTGGTGACCGTGCGCAGCCGCCCGTACGTGCCGACGTAGTACGCGGTCGGCGTGCCGAGGTTCTCGGTGTCACCGGTGATCGGCACCCGCCACAGCCGTTCGCCCTTCAGCGCGGCCATGTAGATGACATTTCGGACGATGGCGATCCCGCTGGGCGACGCCTCGGAGACGTTCCAGGTCTTCTTCGGGTTGGTCATGCCGGCGGTGGAGCAGCTGCCCTCGCAGACGGGCCAGCCGTAGTTGTTGCCCGGCTTGATGAGGTTGAGCTCGTCCTTCTTGCTGTCGCCGAACTCCGCCTCCCACAGGCGTCCTTTGCCGTCGAAGGCGAGGCCCTGCGGGTTGCGGTGGCCGTAGCTGTAGACGTAGTTGCCGAACGGGTTGCCGGGGGCGGCCTTGCCGTCCGTGGTCATCCGGAGGATCTTGCCGTTGAGCGAGTTCTTGTCCTGCGCGAGGTCGGGGGTCTGGGCTTCGCCGGTCGACGCGTAGAGATAGCCGTCGGGGCCGAAGGCGAGCCGTCCGCCGTTGTGGTACCTGCTCTTCTTGATCCCCTGGAGCAGGACCGTGTATCCGCCGAGCGAGCTGCCGTCGTATGTCATGCGGGCGACGCGGTTGCCCTCGGACGCGGTGTGCATGAAGTACACGTAGTGGTTGGTGGACCACTTGGGGTCGACGGCGACACCGAGCAGGCCTCCCTCACCGTTGGTCGTGACGGCGCCCGGCACGGTGCCGACCTGGGTCCTGGTGCCGCCGGGGGTGACCTTGAAGACCTTGAAGCTGTCCCGTTCGGTCACCAGCGCGGTCTTGCCGTCGGGCATCCAGTAGGTGCCCCAGGGGATGGACCAGCCGGTGGAAACGGTGGCGATGTCCGACGGTACGCCGCCGTCGGTGGCGCAGGCCGAGGTGTTGAAGGTGACCGTGTTGCTCGGAGGCGAGGCATTGCCCGCCGCGTCCTTGGCAACGACGTCCAGGGTGTACGGGCTGGCGCAGGCGAGCCCGGTGAGGGTGGTCGTGGTGGCCGGCGGGGTGCCGGTCACGGCCTTGTAGACGGTGCTGCCGCTGCGTATCTCGTAGGCGGTGACGGCCTTGTTGTCCGTCGACGCTCCCCAGTTCAGGACAACGCTGTTCGCGGTGAGGCCCGAGGTGGACAGGGTGCCGGGTGCCGAGGGCGCGGTGGTGTCGGAGCTGGGCAGGGTGGTGCAGTCCACGATCGGGCTGACCGACGACACATTGCCGGCCGCGTCACGCGCGAACAGTGTGATGTTGTACGTGGTATTGGGGGTGAGCCCGGTCAGATTCTTCGTCGTGGCGGTGCCCGCCGCCTCCGCGAACTTGTTGCCGTGTTCGTAGATGTCGTACGCGGCGACGCCCACGTTGTCGGTGGCGGCGTCCCAGTTCAGCGTGAGGCTGTTCTCGGTAATCGCCGAGCAGCTGGGCCGGCCGGGCGGGGTGGGTGCTTGTGTGTCCGACGAGGTGACCGTGAAGTCGATGTAGTCGAGGTTGGGCAGCCCGTTGGCCGTCGTGGACGTCAGCCGGATCTTGTTGCTGCCTGCCTTGACCGGGGTGGTCAGGGTGGAGGTGGCCCAGATGTTCCAGTCGGCGGTGGCGTCGAAGGCGCGGGCGGCCGAGACGACCGTGCCGCCCACGGCGACATCCGCGGGCCGGCCGGCCGTCGTGCCGTTGGAGTACCGGATGGCAATCTGTCCGGTCCCGGCAGAGGCCGCGGTGACCGTGAACTCCACATAGCTGCCGACGACATTGTCGCCGTTGACGAAGCCTGTCCCGGAGTAGCCGGAGTGGTTGGACTCGGCGGCGCCCTGGACGATCGTCGCGGACTCCGCCTCGTACCGGGTGGCCGCCGCGGAGGCGGACTGCGGCACCGCCTGCACCAGGCCGGTACAGAGCAGCATGACCGCGAGCGCGGCCACTCTTCCTCGTAACGTGGTGAGTGTGCTGGCCTTCATCTGAACCTCCTTCAGGGAACCCAGTAGTTGCCGGATGCGACGATCATCGACTGCAGCTGGACGCTCCCGCCGTAGTAGAGCTGTGGGTCGATCGAGGTGGCGGCGAGCTTGCTCCAGAGCGCGTCGAGCCAGGCCTGGGAGCCGGGGTCGGTCAACGCGGTCACGACGAACGGGGCGGTGAACGCCATGTCGTCGCCGCTGTCGTACGCCGTGCCGTTCAGGTGGTAGCCGGTGACGATCCTGTTCGGGTCGCCGCCGGTCTTGGACTTGATCCAGGAGTTGAGCTTGCGCGCCGAGGCGAGCGAGGCCGCGTCCCCGCTGGTGACGGCGTCCGCGCCGATGCGCCACGGGTCGCGGCAGGCGTTCCAGGAGTAGTCGCCGTCGTTGGGGCCTTCGAGCACCTCACCCGCAGCGGGCTTGGGCGTGGTGTTCGTGTTGACGACGAAGTCTGCCAACAGGCCGGTATTCGACGCGTACTTGGACTGCTGAGTGGTGATCAGTTTCTGATGGGCAGTGCGCACGGTGTCCCAGGTGCTGTCGCCCGTGGCCGTCTTGAAGGCGCGGAAGTGGTCGATCAGCCAGTCCGAGGAGCGGGTCATCCAGTAGTGGGACTCACCGGAGTCCGACCAGTCACCGAGCAGCATGAGGTGGGTGGTCGGGTTGACCTCGCTCTTCTTGATGGCGTTGATGTGCTTGACCGCGAGATCCTTGTAGTTGTACGTGCCTGTGGATCCCCACTGCTTGTCGGCGAGGAGCAGCCCGTAGGCGACGTCGAGGTCCCCGTCCGTCGCCGAGTCGGAGCCGTCGACGCTCTTGCAGGACGTGTCCTGCTCGGCAGCGAGAAGGTTGGTGTTGTTGACCGAGGGGTGCGCGAGCATGTACTTCACCATGCCGTCGAAGACGGTCTTCGCCTCCGGGTCGGCTCCTGCCATCGTCGCGGTGACGACCATGCCGTAGCCCTGGGCCTCGGCGACGTAGGGGTGGTCGGCGTCCGGCGAGATGACCTCGTACCAGCCGTTGCCGCAGTTCTTCCTGACGAACGCGGACTTCCAGGCGTTGTACGTCTTGATCACGGCCTGGTCGAGCGCGGACTGTGAGTCGGTCGGCTTCAGCGTCCCAGCGGCGTACGGGAACCGGTGGCTGCCGAAGGGCACTGCGGGACCACCGGCGGCGGTGTCCTGGCTGTCCAGGTAGTCGAGGTTGGGGCCTCCGTTCGCCGTGGTCGCGGTGGCACGGATCGTGTTGGTTCCGGCGACGAGCTGGGCGGCGACGGTCTTTGTCGCCCAGGTGTCCCAGGAGCCGGTCCCGTTGAAGGCTGCCCCGGAGGCGACGACCGTACCGTTGACGCTGATGTCCATCGGGCGGTTGGTGGTCGTACCGTTGGCGTAGCGGATGGCGAGCGAGGTGCTGCCCGCGGTGGCGTTCACCGTGAACTCCACCGACGAGCCGGCGACGTTTGTGTAGTCGACGAAGCCGGTGCCGGAGTAGCCGGTGTGATTCGTCGCCACGGCCGCCTGGGAGAGCGTCGCACCCTCCGCCTCGTAACGGGTGCCCGCGGCGGCCGCGGGCGGCGCAGCGAGCAGGGGCAGCAACAGTCCGGCGGCAGCGAGGGCCGTCCCGCCGAGGGTTCGTATTCTCGTGGTGGTACGCATCGAACCTCCTCAGCCCTTGTACTGGACGACGATCTTGGTGAAGTCGTACGGGGACTGGGAAACCCCGCTGCAGGCGTCCGCGTCGTTGCCCAAGCCGCAGGCGCGGTCCCGGTTGACGGACCAGAAGGCGAAGCGCGCGATGTGGTGCTGCTGCGCGTAGCCGAGGATCGTTCTGAAGTCGGTGGTGGTGACGGTCTCGTCCGACTCGTCGGTCTTCCCGTTCATCGAGGAGACCCCGATGTGCCGGTAGGCCGCGTCGTCGCTGTACCCGTACGCGCTCTTGACCGCGGCCTTCAGTCCGTCGAGCGCGCCGACCGTGGCCGAGCCCATGGTGCCGGTGTGCCCGCCGAAGTCGAACGGCATGATCACCCAGCCGTCGTTGGCGAGGCCCGCTGCCGCTCCCCGCTTGATGAGGTCCTTGCCGTTGGCGTCGGGGCCGGTCGGCGTGGTCCCCATGGTCACGTACGTCACGATGCCCGGGTTGTCGTTCTTGACGATCTTCAGGGCGTCGACCACCCGCTGCCGCACCGTGGCGTTGGAGAACTCGGTGTCCTCGATGTCGATGTCCAGCGCCTTCAGGTGGTACGCGTTGATCACCTTCTGGTATGCCCCGGCGAGCGCGGCGGCGCTGGAACACTTCTCACCGAGCTTGTTGCCGCTCCAGCCACCCGCCGAGATGACGATGTCGCCGCCGGCCGCCCGGATGGAGTTGATGGCCGCCTGGTCCGAGCCGCCGGTCAGTGCCCGGTCGCCGTCCCACTTCGGGTTGCAGGTGCCGTCCGAGAGGATGAAGGCCAGCGTGAACCACTTCACCCCCGTCGCCGCCATCACATCGGTGGGCTTCTGCGGGTTCCCCCAGCCGAGGTACTCGTACGGGGCCGCGGCCATCGCGCCGGGGCCCGCTGCCGTCGTACCGGTGGTCAGGGAGTCGATGTTGGGGCCGCCGTTCGCCGTGGTGGCCGTGGCCCGGACGGTGTTGGCACCCGCCTTCAGTGTGACGGCGACCTGGGCGGTGGCCCAACTGTCCCACGACCCGGTGCCGTTGAACGCCTTGCCCGCGGCAACGGTGACGCCGTTCACGGAGATGTCCAGCGGGCGGTTGGTGGTGGTGCCGTTGGCGTAGCGCAGGTCGAACGTGGTGGAGCCGGCGGTGTCGGCGTCAACGGTCCACTCGATGTAGCCGCCGGCGACATTGGTGTAGTCGACGAAGCCGGTGCCGGTGAATCCGGTGTGGTTCGTCGCCACGGCCGCCCGGTACAGGCTCGCGTTCTCGGCCTCGTACGCGGCCGTGGCGGCTGAGGCCTTCGGGAGGTGGGCGAGCAGGGGCAGAAGCAGACAGCTGAGTCCGGCGAAGACGGCCACGATGCGGCGTGGGGGTGCGGCAGGGTGCACGGTGATCCCTTCGGTTCGACGTTAGGAAAGGTTCCTAACCAACACTGCATGGGATTCCCTGGGGCTCGTTCTGTCAATGCCCCGCGTGGGCCCAAATGCCAGAAGCTGCAGGCAGGTTGGGCCGACCTTGGGCAGCCCGGAGGGGCGACGGGGTCACCCCGCCGCCCCGCGTCCGAGAGGACGTTCCACCTCCTGTCGAGGTGGTCGGGCCGCGCACGGTGACCCTTCCGGTGCCGGACGCCGATGTCGCGTTGCCGTTGTCCGTGGATCAGCTCCTCAGACCAGTTGGCAGCCGCGCATGCCGGTGAGCCGAAGATGGGTGTCCTGCAGCGATCCCGAGGTGTCGCCGAGCGGCCGGTAGATGCCCTACTTGGGCCGTACACGGTCGACCAGTACGGCGCGGGCTGCGGTGATCAGTCTCCTGAACGGGTGGTGCTCCGATGTCTTCTTGCGATCAGACATAAGCCGTACCAGCCTTCCTGAGATGGGGGTTCAGGATTGAGTGGGGCGTGGCCGTTCTCGCCGCGGCGACCAACTGTTGCGTTCACAAGAGTGTTCACTGTTCAGTGATGTGCTCCAGAGTTACGTCTTGACGAGACTCGGTCAATGGCTCGGACCGGATGAGGTCCTAGCAATATCGAGCCGGTGTCGCGTCGATCCCTGGCGGAGCAGTAACGACCTCGCCCACTGCCAGTCGCGGGCGAGGTCGTAAGGCGTTGCCGAACGTAAGGTCGGCAGGGAATGCATCGCGCCCCGTGATCGTTGAGCATGAGAATCCCAACCGACGACGTAAGGATCGACCGCTCGTGAGCAAGGTCCCCTCCATCACCCTCAACAACGGCGTCGAAATGCCGCAGCTCGGTTTCGGTGTCTGGCAGGTGCCGGACAACGAGGCCGTGAAGGCGGTCGCGACAGCCATCGAGTCCGGGTACCGGAGCATCGACACCGCCGCGATCTACGAGAACGAAGAGGGCACGGGCAGGGCCGTCGCAGCCTCCGGTGTCGCCCGCGAGGAGCTCTTCGTCACGACGAAGCTGTGGAACGCCGACCAGGGCTACGACTCCACCCTGCGCGCCTTCGACACCTCGCTCGACAAGCTGGGTCTGGACTACGTCGATCTGTATCTGATCCACTGGCCGGTGCCGGCCAAGGACGCGTACATCGACACGTACAAGGCCTTCGAGAAGATCTACTCCGAGGGCCGCGCGAAGGCCATCGGTGTCTCGAACTTCCTGCCCGAGCACCTGGAGCGCCTGCTCGGCGAGACCTCCGTGGTTCCGGTGATCAACCAGATCGAGCTCCATCCGCAGCTCCAGCAGGCCGAGTCGCGCGCCTTGCACGCCAAACACGGCATCGCGACCGAGGCTTGGTCGCCGCTGGGTCAGGGCAAGGGCCTCCTGGAGGTCCCGACGGTCGTCGCGATCGCCCAGAAGCATGGCCGCACACCAGCCCAGGCGGTGCTCCGCTGGCACATCCAGACCGGCAATGTGGTGATCCCGAAGTCCGTGACGCCGTCCCGGATCGTGGAGAACCTCGATGTGTTCGGCTTCGAGCTGGACGCCGACGACCTGGCCGCGTTCGCCGCACTGGACGAGGGCAAGCGTCTCGGCCCGAACCCGGGCGAGTTCAACCTCGGCGCCTGAGCCGTGCCGCTGCTCCGTTGAAGTACGCAGACCGCCGCCCGACTGCCGAGCCGGGCGGCGGTCTGCTGCCCAGGAAGGAACCGGAACATGAGCGGGAACACCGCGCCCGTCGTCGCGGCGGGCCGCTACCGGCTGCGCAATGTGGGCAGCGGGCTGTTGCTGGAGGTGTACGGCTCCGCCAAGGGCGCAGGCGCCCCGGTGCAGCAGGGCGAGGAGAGCGGTTCGGCGGCCCAGCACTGGGAGCTGACGCCCGTGCACGAGGGTGCCGCACTGTACCACCTGGTCAATGTCCACAGCGGCAAGCGGCTGGATGTCGCCAATGCCTCCACCGAGAACGGCGCCATGGTCCAGCAGTGGCGGGCCAACAACTACGGCGCCCAGGAATGGCTGATCGAGCAGCACCTGGAGGCGCCGGGGGTGGTGACCCTGGTCAGTTTCATCAGCGGGCTCGTCCTCGAAGTGGCCGATGGCAGCACGGTGGACGGTGCCCGCGTCCAGCAATGGGAGGACACCGACTCCCCCGGCCAGTGGTGGCAGTTGGAGCCGGTGCCGGACACACCCATGGTCTAACGACCTCGCCCGCGATTGTCAGCGGCGTCGCGGTGTCCGGGACCTCCACCTCCGGCGTTGTCGTCAGTCGCCGACGCTCCGCGTCGACTCCCTCCTCCGCCTTGGATTCGAAGGCCCCGGACACCGCTCCTTCCCCCACTGCCAATCGTGGGCGAGGTCGTAAGCCGTTTCGTTCGGATTCGATCGCAGGCCCGGTAAAGCCATCAGGAATCCGGCCTCATGCCTGGCCAGGCTCCCGGCGGCCGGGACGTGGGCGGCGTCTGCCGCGCCGGCGCCACGTTCTGCCGCCCCGGTCGCCGGGTCCTGCCAAAGGCTCGAAGGCCACGTACGGCACGGCGGTCCAGCCGGGCTGGCAGTGCGCCTCGCCGTCCGGCTCTACTATGGCGTGGCAGCAGTATCCAGACTGGAACCCCGGCCCGATTCCGGCGGGCCGGGGTTCTATGTCAGGCGGGTGAATCGATCACCGGCCTTTGTAGTGTTACTCGGTTACCGGCCACCGTGATGGTGTTCGATCACCGGTTTCAGTAGTCGCCGCCCTCGTCGCCGTAGCCGCCGCCGCCGTGGTGACGCTCGATCACCCGGAAGCTGCCCACGACTCCGTTGTGAACCTTCACGCCGCCCCGGACACGACCCGGGAAGACGCCGTCGCTGGAGCTCCAGGGACCGACGGTCGCCAGCGGGGCGCCGTTGTCGCAGGTCGCGCCACGGAAGACCTCGACGGTCCGGCGGCTGTCGTTGCGGATGTTGAGGGTCTTGGAACCGAGACCGCTGACCACCGTGATGCAGCCGCCCCCTTCGGCGGTGTAGGTGCGCTCGTTGATGTGGATCCGGCCCTCGAAGTGTTCCCGGTGGCCCTTGTTCTCGCGGCCACCACCCTTGTTCTCGTAGCCACCACCCCTGCCCTCGTTGCCCTCGTTGCCCTTGCCCTCGTTGCCGTTGCCGTTGCCGTTGCCGGACTCACCGCCGTTGAGGGCCGACACGGGGGCGGCGGCCTGCTGCTGGACGACCGGGGCGGCTTGGGCGGGCTCCGTGGAGGCAGCCGAGGCGTACGTGATGCCGGTGGCGGCCAGGGCCGCGGCAGCCGCGAGAGCGGCGGTAACGACAGTGGAACGCGTAACCATGTCACTTCTCCTGTCTCAGAGAGGCCGACCGAGCAGCCGACCCGAGATTGAACGTACTTACGGTCCCCATAGCTGTCATATCGGACGCGTTGGAAGGGGCGGGGCCGGAGCGCCAATCGGGGTACACAAGACACCCAAATGCCATTTCCAGATAATCTGACAAGCTTTCAATCATCCTTATTTATGGGTGAATTGATGTGCCATTAGCCTGTCCGGGCGACTTGCTGATGCCCTCTCACCCCTGGCGGCGGCGTGTCTTTGTTGACACGGCCCGGGCAGGAGCCGTAGGCCATCACCCTGAGCACCCGTCATCCACAGTCCCACCCGCCCTGACCTGCGGTGACGCATCGACGGAGCGCGCCAAGGAGCGCCGCTCGGGTCGCCGGGTGCCCGGTGGCCGCGGGCGAGCGCTCATTCCCCGGCGACGTCGGCCGTATCCGGTGCGTCCGTCCGGAGCGCAGCGCCCGGCCGGCGGCGTACGCGAGCAGCGCGATGCCCCAGGCCAGGAGGCTCATCAACTGCCAGGAACATCACGATCGCGATGACCTTGATCAATGCGAACCAGTACTCGAACTCTCCGCAGGAGCGTATCGAGATGAGGTTGACGGCGGTCAGCAGCGCGAGCAACAGCAGCTGCGATATCGCACACAGCGGCACATCGGCCCGTGCTGCCCGTGTGGATCGCAATGGGTGCCGGGGTACGGAGGCGGGCCGGCCGGGATGTCAGCTGTCCAGCCAGCGCCTGAGGTCCTCGGTGTGCTCGCCGAGCCGCGGCGGGCGCCGCTCGTAACGCGGCGGGGTACGGGGCAGCCCGATGGGGTTGGCCACCAGGCGCATGGGGGCGTCGGGGTCCGCGTCGGACGGTGTGTCCCGCGCGGACAGGCCCATGCGTTCGGCGAGGTCGGACGGGTCGGCGCGGACGGCCCCCGAGCTGACGGCCCATATCACGCGACGCCGCCACGACCGGGGCCTGCTGGTGCTGACCGCGGGAAGCTACGGCAACGTACTGCGGTTCCTGCCGCCGCTGTCCATCCCGGACACACTCCTCGACGACGCTTGGGGCTGCTCGGTAAGGTGATCACGCAGGAGTGCGGCACTGGTGTGTGAGAGTGGAGCCGCGGTGTCACTGGTGGCTGTTCATCACGGCCGGGATGTGCGGACCGCCCCGTCCGATTCGGCGTTCTCCCCCGGCCAGGCCGACAGTGCCGGCAGCAGCTCGGCCCGTACGTGGGCAGAGTCGAGATCGGCGTCCAGCAACGCGTGGATCCGGTCGACGCGGCTGTGCCGCGTATGCCGCGCTCGGCGAGATCGCTGCCCGCCGCGTCCGCTGTGTCCCGGGAAACTAGCAGGTCAGCACAGGTCACCCCGTCGGGCCAGGTGCACCGTACGGACCGTGAGCAGGAAGACATCGGGGCGGCGGCGCAGCCCGGCCGGGTCCTCAGGGTCGAGCAACTGGTCCAGTACGGCGACGTCGTCGACCGCCAGGGACTCTTCGAACATCTCGCGCCGACGGGCGAATTCGGCGATGACATGGTCGCGGGCCGGCGCGGAGAGCGGCGCCGGAAGGTCGAGCAGGAAGCTGCGGGTGCCCTGCGGGTCCAGACCCACCGCGGTGAACAGGGCGCTCCAGTCCTCGGTCTCCCGCTTGGTGCCGGGCAGTGACGCCCGCATGTCCTCGAACCAGTCCGCGATGATCACGTCGAGCCTGGCCTCCAGACCCGGCCGCCCCATGCCGATGTCACGCGGGAGCTGGCGGGGTGGCAGACCGCCCTCCACCAGGGCGACGGTCCCACCGGGGCGCAGCAGCGCGGCGAACCCGGCGAGGACTGCGCGCTGGTCACCCATGTGATGCAGGGTGTTGCCCACCCAGATCAGATCCGCCTCCCCCAGCTCGGCGAGGCCGTCGGGGATGTCGGCCTGCTGTGTACGGACCCGGTCACCGAGACCGAGCCGCTGCGCGCGGGCCCGGGTGCGTTCCAAAAGCGCCGGGGTGCCGTCGACGGCGACGACTTCCGCCTCGGGAAACACCTCGGCGAGCAGACAGGCGATCACGCCGGGTCCGCAGCCGATGTCGAGAATCCTGCGCACCTTCGCAGCCGTGGTCAGGCCGGCGATCCAACGGGCCGCCTCCTCGTACTGCGGGCGGCTGAGCTCGGCGTTCTGCTCCAGCAGCGGGCCCATGACGTCCCAGTCGAATTCGGTCGTGCCGTGATGGTGTCCATGCGTGTTGTCGCGCTGATGATCGTGAGTGCTGTCGTGGTGATGACTGCTGGTGATGCCGTTCTGATGACCGTGGTCGGTGTGCTGGCTCATGGAAACAGCCTCATCACACATCAGCTCCCCGGCAAGTTTCTTTGCTGCTTCAGCAAGTCGCTGCTCCGGTATTCCTGGGGGCTGACGCCTCGGACGCGCTTGAAGGCAGTACTGAATGCGAAGGACTGGCTGTACCCGACCTTCCGTGCCACCGCCTCGACCGTGGCGTCCGTCTCCCGCAGCAGATCCGCGGCGACGGCGAGGCGCCGGCCTGTCAGATAAGCCATCGGGGGCTCCCCCACCAACTCCGTGAAGCGTCGGGCGAGCCCGGCCCGGGAGACCCCGATCCGGGCGGCCAGAGCGGCGACCGTCCAGGGGTGGGCGGGGTCTCTTTGCAGCAGCCGCAGGGCCTGCCCGACGACAGGGTCGCCCATGGCCCGGTACCAGGCCGGGGCCTCGGCTCCGGGCCGGGCGAACCAGGTCCGCAGCGCGGCGATCAGCAGCAGATCGAGAAGCCGGTCCAGGACCACGCTCTGGCCGGGCTCGTCCTTGGAGATCTCCTCGTCGAGCAGCGTCAGCAGGGGGCCGACCCGCCCGCCGGAGGGCAGGCGGAGCAGCGGGGGCAGGGCGTCGAGCAACCGCCTGCTGATCTCGCCGTCCAGCAGATAGGTGCCGATGAGCATGGCCGCCGAGCCATCGGGGGCGTTGCCCCAGGTGCGCACCCCCAACTGCATGGACTCGGAGAGCGGCTCACCGTGCAGGGTGGTGCAGATGCCGCCGGGTCCGATCACGGCGTGCGGCGCGGTGCCGGTGGTGTCGGCGACGGTGTACGGATCCGGGCCGCGCGCGATGGCGATGTCACCGGGCCGCAGCAGCACGGGGTCGCCGCCCGCGGCCGGGACGATCCGGGCTTCTCCGTCGGTCATCGACATCAGGCAGAGCGGCGCCCGGTCCTCGATCCGCACGGACCACGGCGGCTCCATCACCATCCGCAGCAGGAAGGCGCCCCTGGCCCTCGGTCCGTCCAGGAGTCCGGCGAGTGCATCCATGACCGCCAGCGTAGACGTACGCGTATGGAGCTGAGCGGTTCGAGGATGTCGTGGACGGCACCACCGGGCGAGCCTTGAGCCATGACACAGAACACCGAGAACGTGCAGCGGGAAACGGTACTGGTGACGAGCGGCACGGGGAAGACGGGCCGCCGGGTCGTGGAGCGGCTGGCCGCTCGCGGAGTGGTGGTGCGGGCCGGATCGCGCAGTGCCGAGGTCCGTTTCGACTGGGCGGACGAGTCGGGCTGGGCACCGGCTCTGCGGGGTGCGGACGCAGCGTATGTGACGTACTACCCGGATCTGGCGGCGCCCGGTGCGCCGGAGGCGATGGCAGCCTTCGGGCGGATCGCGACGGAGCACGGGGTGCGGCGGCTGGTGCTGCTGTCCGGGCGGGGTGAGCCGCAGGCGGTCGCGGCGGAGGAGAGCCTGCGCAGGTCGGCTGCGGGGGCGGAGCTCACCGTCGTACGGTCGGCGTTCTTCGCGCAGAACTTCAGCGAGGGCGCCATGCTGGACGGGGTACTCGGCGGCGAGGTGGTGTTCCCGGCGGGTGGGACCGCGGAGCCGTTCGTGGACATCGACGATCTCGCGGATGTGGTGGTGGCCGCGCTCACCGAGGACGGTCATGCGGGTGCGGTGCATGAGCTGACCGGGCCGCGGCTGCTGACGTTCGACGAGGTGGTGTCGGAGATCGCGTCTGCCACGGGGCGTGCGGTGCGGTATCTGCCGGTGTCCGGAGCGAAGTACGCGCAGATGCTGGAGGGGTACGGAGTGCCGGGGCCCGAAGCCGGTTTCCTGGCGGGCCTGTTCACGATGCTGCTCGACGGGCACAACGCGACGGTGACCGAGGGCGTGAAGCAGGTCCTGGGGCGCGATCCGAAGGACTTCGGGGCGTTCACCCGCGCGGCGGCACAGTCGGGTGCGTGGAAGGGCTAGGGCCTCTCTCAATCTCTCAGGCGCAGCGCCAGCAGCCGGTACCGCGGATCCGCTCGCGGCCTGTCGGGCTCGGGCAGCGACGTCAGTGCGGTCGCAAGCCGCTCGGCCGCCGTCCCCGGCAGGTTCAGGCGTGAGGCGAAATAGCCCTCGCGCACCTTCTGTGCCGCGCTCAGCGGGCTCTGGCCCTGGCCATGGCCCGGGAAGTGGGCCTCCCCCACCACATCGAGGCCGGCCTCCGAGCCGTACCCGACGATCAGATCCGCGGAATCGGACGGATCGGCTTCGAGGTAGGGGGCGAATGCCTCGTCGATGTCGCTGCCCACGTCGTGGGCCGCGTCCTTGTCGACGGTGGTGACGAACACACCGCCCGGCCGCAGCACCCGCGCCGCCTCGGACACCACCGCCCGCACATCCCCCTCCCCACGCAGCAGGTGCAGCAGCCAGATGGCGCCGACCGCATCCACCGCCGTGTCCGGCAGCGGCAGCCGACGCGCGTCGGCGAGCACCACCGCGCCGATCCGCTTCCGAGCAACCTGCGCCATGCCGTACGAGGCATCGGTACCGAACACGCCGAGTCCGGGGCGGGCAAGGGCTATTCGCTCGGTGACCAGTCCCGTACCGCAGCCGATGTCCAGAAGGGTGCGGGCAGGTGACGGGATCAGTCCGAGCACTGCGGCGGCTGCGGCCTCGGCCCTGGGCACGCCGCCGCGAGTGGCGTCGTAGTGGGCTGCCGCGGTGTCGTAGTTCAGCACCTGGCCGACTCTAGAACACACCCGACCGAATGGACACCGGCATATTGCCGGTGGGCCGCCGGGCCCATAACTTGCGCTCATGGAGCGGAGTTGCGCCATCTGCGTACCGTGCGTGCCATCGCCGACACCGGGAGCCTGACCAAGGCGGCCGCCGCCCTCGGGCTCGCCCAGCCTGCGCCGAGCGCGCAATTGCGACGGATCGAGAAGGCTCTCGGCGGCCCGCCCTTCGATCGGGACCACACCGGTGCCCGGCCCGCGCTCCTCGGTGAGCTGGTGCTCGAACGGGCCCGGGTGGTGCTGCCCGCCGTGAGCGGACTCCAGGAGGAGGCGGTGCGGTTCGCCAACGCCTGGGGGACGATGGAGCGCTTCCGGCTGGGCGGCACGCACGGTCCGCTGCTGGGCGGTCTCGTCGACCGCCTGGTCACCGCCCACCCGGCCGCTCCCGTGTCGACGTACACCTCCTGGTCGGTCGTCGAGCTCGCCTACCAACTGGTCGACAGAAGAGTCGACTTCGCGCTCATCGGGGCCCGCGGGGAGAGCCATCCACGGTTCGGTGCTGCGATGTGACATGTCATCACGCATCTTCCTTCAGCTCTGCGATGTGACATGTCATCACGCATGGACGGCGTGCGCCGCAGCGCGGCCGCACGTCGTCCGCCCGCGCCGGCCCCCGGCCCGGTGTTCAGCGGCGTGCCCGCCCATTCGGCTACCTCACGCCGTGCCCGGCGGCGATCGCCACCACCCGCGCGGCCAGGTTCAGATCGTTCTCGGTGACCACACCACCCGCGTCATGGGTGTTCACGGACAGGGTGACGGTGTTGTAACCGAGGGTCAGATCGGAATGGTGGTTCAGTTCGTCCTGGATCTGGGCAACATGCACGGTCAGCCCGACGGCGGCAAAGTGCGTGCGGAGCCGGTAGGTGCAAGTGATCCGGTCCCCCTCCAGCGACCAGCCGGGCAGGTCACCCAGACGGTCCTCGATCTCCTTCTGCGACAATGGTGCGGCGGGCATGCTGCGACTCCCTCACGAGCGATCGGTGCCGGTCGGCGGTCCCGGTGACGTTACGGTCTGGGTATGACAACTGTCGCGCTTGACACGGGGGTAGGGCCGCTGCTGCGCAGCTGGCGGGAGCAGCGTCGCATCAGCCAGCTGGAGCTGGCGCTCCGCGCGGATTCCTCGGCCCGGCACATTTCCTTCATCGAGACGGGCCGTTCCCGCCCCAGCGAGGACATGATCCTGCGGCTGGCCGAGCATCTCGACATCCCGGTCAGGGAACGCAACGCCCTGCTGGTGGTGGCCGGTTACGCGCCCCGCTACGCACAGACCGCGCTTGACGACCCCGCGCTGGGCGCGCTGCGCGAAGGGATGGAGCGACTGCTCCAGGGGTACGACCCCTACCCAGCGCTCGTCGTCGACGGTATGTACAACGTGGTGGCGGCCAATCGGGGTATCGCAATGCTGCTGGAGGGAGTGGCCGGGCATCTGCTGGCCCCGCCGCTGAACGCCATGCGGCTCACTCTCCACCCGGAGGGCCTGGCCCCACGCATCCGCAATCTTCGGGAGTGGCGTGCCGATCTGCTGGCGCAGATGGAGCGTCAGATCGCCCTGGCCCGGTCGGCGGAGCTGCGTGAGCTGTACGAGGAGGTCGCGGGCTATCCCGCACCGGTAGGTAGTGACAGGGCCGAGGGGGCCGGAACCGTGGGAAGCAGTGGGGGCGCCGGGAGCCTTGTCGGGGAGAACGCGGGAGCCGGCCCCGCGTCGTCCCTGCCGTTCGCACTGCCCCTGCACATCGAGCACGGCGGGCAGGTGCTCTCGTTCGTCTCCTCCATCGCGACGTTCAATACCCCGATGGATGTGACGGTGGCCGAGCTGGCCATCGAGACGTTCCTGCCCGCCGACCGGGCGACCGCCGACCATCTGCGGTCTCTCACTTCCTGACGATCGGGCGGACCCAGGGGGCATCGGCCCGCGCCACGACGATCGCGGCCGTGGTCACGACCGCCAGGACCGCCACGGCGAGCAGCAGGGGAAGTCTCGGGTGCCCGTGCAGTACGGCCACGGCTCCGACGAACGCTCCGGTCATCATGGCGGCGGCCGAGAGCACCCGCCGTCCGGCCTTGCTGCCGCCTCCGCCGGCGAAGCGGCTGTCGGAGAGGATGCCTGTGATGGTCAGGGTCAGCACGGTGGTGGTGAGGTCGGGGACCGCCAGCGCCCGGGAGACGGCGTTCTGCGCACCGAGGCCGAGTCCGAGCAGTGCGATGAGGGCGAAGCGGACCCCACCCACGAACGGATGGCCGGAGGCCAGAGTGACGATCAGCGCGGCCAGGACACAGGCGGTCTCGACGAGGAGCGCGTACAACAGCATCCGGCCGCGATGCGTCAGGGCACGGTGGACGATCAGGCCGCCGAGCAGTGCCCCCACCGCGAACGCGGCGAGCGCGACGAGCGAGGCGGCGAAGGAGAATCCGGGGGCTCCGGCGATCGCGAAGCCGGAGAAGACCACATTGCCGGTCATGTTCGCGACGAAGACCCGGCCGAGTTCCAGGTAACTGACGGCGTCGACCAGCCCGGTGACGACGGTCAGGGCGAGCATCATGGGCGGCAGCGGTCCATGCCGGTCGTTCATGTCCGGTACGACGGTGGACCATGCCTCACGCAGCACGACGGACACGGACACGCTCCGATCACGGGGTGGGTGGTCGGAATTGTGCCGCCCCGGGCGTACGGAACACCACGACCGACGCACATCGCCCCCGCCCCGAAGGAGGCTCGGTTCCCCGGGGCGGGGGCGATGTGCGTTCCGGAGCCGCTATACGCGTGCCCCGTTGTCGAGCGGATCCCGGCGCGCCGCCTTCGTACCGGACCGGCGTCCGGGAGCCCGTTTCCGGGCGGGCGGCGGGGCCTTGCTGCTCCGCTCCAGGAGGAGCGCGGCCGGTACGGCGGTAAGCACCGAGGAGTATGTGCCGACGCAGATGCCGATCAGCAGGGCGAGCGCGAAGTCCGCGAGGGAGTCGCCGCCCAGCACGGCGAGTGCGGTCAGGATGAACAGGGCACCCATTCCGGTGTTGAGCGTTCTCGGGACGGTCTGGAGGACGGCCTGGTTGGCGACCGTGGCGAGAGGCACGCGACGGGCCTTCGCCCACAGTTCCCGCACCCGGTCGAAGACGACCACCGAGTCGTTGACGGAGTATCCGATGACGGTGAGGAGTGCGGCCAGGAAGATGCCGTCGACGGTGCGTCCGAGCCAGGCGAAGGCGCCGACCAGGAGGATGACGTCGTGGACCAGCGCCGCGACCGAGGCCACGGCGAAGGTCCAGCGGAACCGGATCGCCAGATACGCCAGCTGTACGAGGACGGCGATGCCGAGTGCGATCAGGGCGTTGCGCCGGAGTTCGTCTCCGAGACTGGGGCCGATGAGTTCGTCGCGGACCTTGGTGGTCTTGCCGCCCTCCTTCGCGAGGGCGGCGCGCAGGGCGTGTTCGCCGTCGTTGTCGAGTTTTCCGGTGCGTACGGAGAGGTCGCCCGCGCCCGCCGTGGTGACCTCGGCGTCACCGAAGCCCGCGTCGGCGAGGGCGGTGCGGGCCCGCTCGACATCGACGGGCCGGCTCGTCGAGTACTCGACGAGCCGGCCGCCGGTGTATTCGACGCCCAGGTTGACGCCGCGTACAACGATGCCGAGGACGGCGACGGCGACCAGTGCCGTGGAGATCAGCAGCCAGCGGCGCGGGGAACGCATCAGCTGGGGATCGCGGCGGGTCAGCCAGGTGCGTACCCGGCCGGGGGCGGCGATGCCGTTGATGCCCCGGTAGTCGCTGACGAATCGTGAGCGTGCGGCGATCTCGGTGAGTGCGCGGGCGATGACGAGTGCGGAGAACATCGAGGCGAGCACACCGATGGCGAGTGTGACGCCGAAGCCCTTCACCGGCCCGGAGCCGAGGAAGAAGAGCAGCCCGGCCGCGATCAGCGTCGTGACGTTGGAGTCGGCGACGGCGCTCCAGGCGTTTCGGAATCCGGCGGTCAGCGAGGAGCGCAGGGAGCGGCCCGGGTGCTGTGCGTGTTCCTCTCTGGCCCGTTCGAAGACCAGCACGTTGGCGTCGACCGCCATCCCGATGGCCAGGACGAACCCGGCGAGGCCGGGCAGGGTGAGGGTGACTCCCAGGGCGACCAGGGCCGCGTAGGAGATCACCCCGTAGGCAGCGAGTGCGACGGCGGCGAGCGCGCCGAAGAGCCGGTAGACGATGGTGATGAAGAGTGCGGTGGCCGCGGCGCCGATGAGGGCGGCCCGGGCGCTGGCGTCGATGGCGGCGGCGCCGAGCGTCGGGCCGACGGTCCGCTGTTCGACGATCTCGACGGGGAGCGGCAGAGCGCCGCCCTTGATGAGCAGGGCCAGTTCCCGGGCCTCGTCGGCGCTGAAGGAGCCGGTGATCTGGGTGGACCCGGACGGCAGGCCGACGTTGCAGCCGACCGAGGGGGAAACCTGTGGAGAGGAGATGATCTGCTGGTCGAGGACGATGGCGACGCGGCGCCGGTCGTCCTGGACCGGGTGGCAGGCGGCCTCACCGGTCAGCCGGGTCCAGTCGCGGCCCGCATCCTTGTGGAAGTCGAGGGAGACGGTCCAGCCGGCGCCCTGCTGGGCGTCGAACGCGGCGGTGGCGTCCTTGACGCCCGCGCCGGAGAGCCGGGCCGGCCCGAGGTCGAGGGAGCGGCCCTGTTCGTCGGGGAGCGTCGGCCCGTTGCCGCCCTCGGCGTCCGCCGTGTCGTCGTTCTGCGCGGCGGGGCCCTGGACCGCGTGGAAGCTGAGCTGGGCGGTTCTGCCGATGACTTCGGCGGCCTTGCGCGGGTCCTGGACGTCCGGGAGTTCGACGATGATCCGGTCTTCGCCGGAGCGGGTCAGGGTGGGTTCGGTGACGCCGAGGGAGTCGATGCGCTGGCGGAGCACCTCAAGGGTGCGGTCGGTGCTCTCCCGGTCCGCTTTCGCGGTGTCGGAGTCCTTGGCCTGGAGCACCAGTCTGGTGCCGCCCTGAAGGTCGAGGCCGAGTCTGGGTGACATGGTCAGCGTGATGAGCACGGAGACGAGCAGGACGGCCGCAGCCAGAACCGCTCGCACCGTGGTGGCGCGAGTCATGGGTTTCCTCCGAGGGGGCGCCGGGCGCCCTCACCTCGGCGAGGACGTTCCGGCGGGTCTGTGGGACGGGACCGGTGGCAGGACCGGTGGCCGGTGAACGGCCGTCCTCGGAGGACCGCGTACGGCGGGGAGTGCCGCGCGGAAGCGGTCGGTGGCACGAGGAGGTGCGGCGGGGGCCCGCTGGGGGGCGTGGTGCGGTACGCGGATGCCCGGCGCGCCGGGCAGCAGGAAGTCGGGGCCGGGCGGCGGAAGATGGTGCTGGGTGCGGGCGTGGTCGGTGCCGGCCCTGGGCCGGGGTGCGGTCGTCGGCGCCGGCCGGTGGCGGTCGGTCGCCGTGGCCGTGCGGGTGCGCCGGGTGTCGTGGACGGTGCCCGTGCGGGCGGTCCGGTCCGTGTGCGGGGTGGGCTGATGGGCGCCGGGCGAGTACGCGGCGGAGGGCGGCACACCGGCGAACGGCCGGGCGGGGAGTACGGATCCGGCGGTGGCGGGGGCGCCGCCGACGACGGTGAGTACGGCGAGAAGGAGGGCGACGAAGGCCTGCCGGGCCGCCTGTGCGGTCCTGCGGTGTGCCGGGACGCCCGGCCGTGCCCTCGGGGGCACATTCCCCGGGGGCGGCCCCGGGAGGGGGGTCACCTCGTTCGGCCGGGCAGGGCAGGTGTCGCGCCGGCTCGGCGGAGCACGGAGCCGAGTATCAGCCCGGCGCCGCGTACGACCGTGGTCGCCGGGTCGTCGGCAAGACGTACCGGAACGCCGAGGCGGACCGCGACCCGGTCGGTGATGTCGGGGCGGGCGGCTCCGCCCCCGGCGAGCAACGGGCCCTTGCGCAAGGCCCCGAGGACGGCGCCGTGCCGGTCCTGCTTCCACATCTCGTCCACCATGTCCAGGACGGTGCGGACGACGGCGGTGGGCGGCTCGCAGGGGTCGAGGTCGCTCAGTCCCGTCTCGGCCTGGCGGGCGTCGCGGACCAGTCCGTCGACGAGGAGGGTCGCCTCGGTCAGCTCGGCGCCGATGTCGACGACGAGCAGCGGGCCGCCGTCCTGCGGTCCGGCGTATGCGGCGGCCGCCCTTGCGCTGTCCAGGGCGATGACGCTCGTCGGCCCGAGTGCGGCGATCAGTTCCCTCGCCGCGGCGCGGTGTTCGGACCCTGCGAGGACGGGATGGCTGAGGACGACCACGGCGTCGGTGCGGTCCGAGCCCAGGGTGCTGTCGACGATACGGCCGAGCATCCGGCCGCAGGACACGGGGTCGACGATGCGCCCACGCCGGACCGGGCGGCCGTGCCCAGGCCCGGCGCCGAAGTCGCTGCAGGCGTCGGTGTCGGCGATGACGCCGTGTCCGGGCATCCAGGCGCGGGTCCGTGAGCTGCCGAGGTCGAGGGCGAGGCCACGGGTGACGCCCCGGTACTCCTGGCGGACGGACTGGCCGAGTCGCGGTCCGTTGTGCAGCGAACGCATCGCCCCTCCCACCGGCCTGCCGACGCGGCCGTTCACACACCCATTGACCCGCTGATAGCGAGGCATGGCCGAGCCCTCACTATGCAATAGGGAGGCAAAGAAAGCCACTCCCCGGCAAAATCCAAGGGCTCGGGCGCGGCGAGGTCTCCATCGTGCGTCACACCTCCGACGGCAGGAAACCGGCGATCAGCTCGGCGAACTCGTCTGGCGCGGCAATCCGGACACCCAGGTCCTCGGCCTTGGTGCGCTTGGATCCGGCCTTCTCCCCGGCGACCAGGAGCGTGGTGCGCTTGGAGACGCTGGACGAGGACTTCCCGCCGGCTCGCTCGATCAGCTCGTTCATCTGATTCCGGGAGAGCTTCTCCAGCACGCCGGTCATGGCGCCGGTGACCACCACGGTCATCCCGTCCAGCGGCAGGCCGACGGTCCCCTCCCCGTCGGCGGCGGCAGCGGCTTCGGTGCCCTCCTCGCCCGGCTCCGGCGGCGGCGTCGCACCGGGCTCCGTCATGTTGACCCCGGCGGCCACCAGCTTCTCGATCAGCGGGGTCAGCTCCACCAGCTCCGCGACGACGCCCGCGGCCTTCTCCTTGCCGATGCCGTCGACGCGCTGGAGCTCCTCGGCGTCGGCGGCCCTGATCCGGTCCATGTCCGCGAAGTACCGGGCGATCCGCCGTGACATGGAGCGCCCGGTGCCGCGTACCCCCAGCGCGCAGAAGACCCGGGAGAGCGGCTGGGTCCGTGCCGTTTCGATGGCGGCCAGGAGGTTGTCGGTGCTGGTCTCGCCCATCCGTTCCAGGCCCAGCAGCTGCTCGCGGCCGAGGGTGAAGAGGTCTGCGAAGTCGGCCACCAGCCCGGCGTCGACGAGCTGGACGACCCGGGTGGCGCCTAGGCCCTCGATGTCGAGCTGGTCGCGGCCCGCCGCATACGAAATGGAGGCGACGAGGCGGCAGTCGCGGCCCCGGACACAGCGCCAGCGCTGCTCGCTGGTGTCGATCTCGGAGCCGCACTGCGGGCATGCCTCGGGGAAGACTATGGGCTGTTCGTCACCGGTCCGCAGATGGGCGACGGGCGCCTCGATGCGGGGGATGATGTCGCCCGCCTTGTAGACCATCACGCGGTCGCCCAGGCGGAGATCGCGGCGGGTGATGTCGGCCGGGTTGTGCAGTGTGGCGTAGCTGACCGTCGAGCCGTCGATCTCCACCGGTTCCAGCACGGCGCGCGGCGCGATGATGCCGGTCCTGCCGACGTTCCACTCGACGCCGAGGAGCCGGGTGACCTTCTCGACGGCCGGGAGCTTGTATGCGATGGCCCAGCGCGGCGCCCTGGTCCCTGAACCGGCCTCGCGCTGGTCGGCCGCCAGATCGGCCTTGATCACGATGCCGTCGATGCCGAACGGCAGCGAGGCGCGCAGGGCCCCGACTTCCTCGACCCGGGCCTGCACCCCCTCGACGGTGGTGACGATGCGCGGTGCCACGTCCGTGTCCGCCGCGGTGTGCACGCCGAGCCCTGCGACGTACTCCAGGACCTCGCTGTGCGGGAGTTCGGCGAGGGTGTCGGTCAGCTCTCCGGACTCGGGCAGCGGCAGTGCACCGTAGGCGAAGAAGGTCATCTCCACCGTGTACGCGCGGTCCTTGGCGCGGAGTGTGCCCGCCGCGCCGTTCCTCGGGTTGGCGAAGGGGGCGCCGCCGTGCTCGGTGCGCACGGTGTTGGCCTGTTCGAACTGCTCGGTCGTCATGAGGATCTCGCCGCGCATCTCGATCGTCACCGGCTCGGCGAGCTGCTCGGGGAGGCCGACCACGGTGCCGATCGCGTGCGAGACGTCCTCGCCCGCGGTGCCGTCGCCCCGGGTGATCAGCTGCTCCAGGCGGCCCGCCCGGTAGCGGGCGGCGACAGCCAGGCCGTCGAGCTTCGGCTCCACGCTCCACGCGGCGACGGGTCTGCCGATCCGGCGCTCCAGCGACGCCGTCCATGTGGCGAACTGCTCGGCCGAGAAGACGTTGTCCAGGGACAGCATCGGCACCGTGTGCGGCACGTCCCCGCTCGCGGCGCCGCCCGCCACCTTGCCGGTCGGGGACGCTTCCAGCACCTCCTGCGGGTGCTCCTGTTCGTACGCGGCGATCCCCCGTACCAGCCGGTCGTACGCGTCGTCGTCGAGCGTGCTCTCGCCCGTGGCGTAGTACGCGGCGGCGGCCTGCGACGCTTCTTCGACCGCGGCGGCGTAGGCGGCGGTATCGGCGAGCACAACAGCTGAGTTCGTCATGGCCCCCATCCTGCCGCCCACCACTGACAACGCCCCTCAGCCGGCCGTCCGAACCGTCCCGCCCGCCTCTTCGGCGCCCCCCACCGAGCGCGGCGGTGCCAGCGGGATCTGCGGTCCCGAACACTCCCGCAGCCAGCGCCGCAGCACCTCGTGCACCTGCTCGGCCCCCACCAGCTCCGTGCCCTGCGCCACCGGCGCGGACAGATCCGCCGGCCACAGCAGGAACGGCCGGGACTGCTCACCGCCCAGACCGCCGTGCGAGCCGATCTGTTCCTCGAAGGCATGCACGCAGCCCGTGGCCCCGTCATGCATCGAGTTGACCATGATGTCGGCGACGTGCGGGAACGTGTCGGTGCGGCGCACCGCGGCCGCCGCGCCCGGGCCGAAGGGGGCCAGTGGCCCTTCCCCGTCCTTCAGTTCCGACACCGGGACCTCGGTGCCGCCACGCCCCAGCACCACCGATCCGTGCCGCTCGCTGCGGACCAGCAGAAAGCCGATGCCGGGGTGGTTGGCGAGGGTGCTGAGCAGTGCGGGACGGCTCCGGTCGAGCTGTTCGCGCGAGGCGCGTCCCTCGATGTCGGGGAAGGAGATCAGGCCGAGGTTGCCGGAGGCGAGGACGACCGGGTCGGACGGCTTCGCACGGTGTTCCACCTCGCCCTCCTCGACCGGCCGGTGCAGGGCGATCCGTACCGCGTCACGCGCCTCCGAACCGCTGCGGGTGCGCTGCGCCCGACGGGGTACGGGCAGCCCGCAGCCCGCCCGCACCAGATCCTTGAGCGTCAGCCCGTACGCCCCCGCGAAGGTCTCTCCGGGGCTCTGCCCGTGGTCGGAGAGCAGCACGATCCGGTAGGTGCGCGGGGTGTGTTCGGCGACCTTGACGATCAGGGCGAGCGAGCGGTCCAGGCGCGCGAGCACCTTCTCCGCGTCACGGCTGTGCGGTCCGGAGTGGTGCGCCACCTCGTCGTACGCGACCAGGTCGGCATAGACGGCGGTGCGTCCGGCGAACATGTCCCCGATGACGGCGGCGACCACCACATCGCGTTCGACGACGGTCGCGAAGGCCCGGATGAGGGGGTAGAGCCCACCGCGCTTGATCCGGGGCGTGTCCTTCCGTATCCGCGCCCGGGTCGACTGCCCGATCTCGCGGCAGACCTCGGCGACGAACGACAGCGCCGTACGCACGGCGTTGGCCGGGTCGGAGAAGTAGGCGAAGTACCCCGCCCTGGAGCGGCGGCCCTTGCCGAGCCGGGCCGCCATGGACAGAACGAGTGCCAGCTGGTCGGCGCCGCCGCTGAAGAGGTTGCCGCGGCTGGCGCCGTCGAGCGTGAGCAGCCCGCCGTCGTGGGTGCGTGCGATGGCCCGGCGCTGGAGCTCTATGGCGCTCGCGGGGCGGCTGGAGACCATGACGTCGCCGGTCTCCTTCTCGTACCAGCGGAAGGCGGGGACGTCGTGGTTGCTGCCGTGCAGGATGCCGAGCTGGCTGGCGCCGGTCTGGCTGGACCAGTCGGTGCGCCACGGGGTGAGCCGGTGGCCCTCCTCGTCGGCGAGCCAGTTCGCGACGGTCGGCATCAGGCGGGATTCGGCGGCCCGGGCGAGCACGTCGTGGCCGACGCCGTCGAGCTGAATGAAGACGGTGCCCGGCGGTCCGCTGCGTCCGCTGTCCGCACCGCTGCGTCTACGGCGGCGGTCGGCGAGCCGTGAGAGCCGGCGCCGGTAGGCGTTGTCGTCGCGGACGGCGAGCGCCGTGGAGGTTGCGGAGGCGACGGCGGACATCACGGCCGCGACGACGACCGCGGTCTCCGGGTTGGCGGCGCCGCGCCCGTCCGGTATGAGTCGCAGGGCGACCAGCAGCAGCGAGCCGTTCAGGAAGAAGACGAGCATTCCCAGGACGAGTGCGGGCACGATGAGCAGTGCCCGTACCAGGACCGGCCAGACCAGCGCGGAGAGCAGACCGAACGCTCCGGCGCCCCAGGCCGCGGTGAACGCGATCTTGGTGATGCTGTCGCCGTCGTCCGACTGGAGCTGGAAGTCCGGCAGAATCCCGGCGAGCGCCAGCATCGTGAGCGTCGAGACCGCCCACACCACAACCACTCGCATCAGGGCGCTGCCGGCTGTTCGCCATCGCCCGTCACCCACGCCGTTCCACCTCACGTCCGGACCCCGCCGTTCCGGGCCCAGTGTCCCAGCTTTTCACAGCGCCGCCGCGGGCCACTGGCGGCAGCGGGCAGGAGGCCGGTCAGCAGCCGTCGTATCCGGCAGTGGGCATGGAGAGCCTGCGGTGCACACTCGCCTTCGTACGGGCGTTGTACGGCGGCTCGTCCAGTGCCGCGATCTCCAGCCGTACGCCGCGCCGCTCGCACTCCGCAGCGAACTCCGGCACCGAGGTGAGGGCCCGCGCCAGCACCCGGTCGTTGGCGGCGACGAAGACTTCGACAGCGCCGCTGTCGACATCCGTCCACAGGGCGTGGTGGTCGGGGCGCAGCCCGTAGAAGCGCAGCTGGCGGGTGACGACGTATCCCTTGTCGGCGGCCCAGCGGGCGCACATGTCGTGCTGGCTGCGGGTGTCCACGAGGAACGGATCGCTGTCGAGCTCTTCGAGCGGCGTGAGACTGGCGATGGCCGCCACCCGTACATCCGTTACGTCCCCCATGGCCGTTCCCCCCGTGCTAGGCGTACGGGCGACACTACCGCTCCGGCTCCCGTACAAAAAGGCGCATGTCGGGACGGGAGGAGCGCGGAGTACGGAACGCCGGTGCGCCCCCGCCCCGGGACGGAGCCGGGGCGGGGCGCAGGGGACTGGTGGGTCAGAGCGACGTCATGACGTGCTTGATGCGGGTGTAGTCCTCGAAGCCGTACGCGGAGAGGTCCTTGCCGTAGCCGGACTGCTTGTAGCCGCCGTGCGGCATCTCGGCGACGAGTGCCATGTGGGTGTTGATCCACACGCAGCCGAAGTCGAGGTTCTTGGACATCCGCATCGCCCGTGCGTGGTCCTTGGTCCACACCGAGGAGGCGAGGGCGTAGTCGACGCCGTTGGCGTACGCGACGGCCTGGGCCTCGTCCGTGAACGACTGGACGGTCATGACCGGGCCGAAGACCTCGTTCTGGATGATCTCGTCGTCCTGCTGGAGGCCGGAGACCACCGTCGGGGCGTAGAAGTAGCCCTTCTCGCCGACCCGGTGGCCGCCCGCCTCGATCGTGGCGTGCTCCGGGAGGCGGTCGATGAAGCCGCTGACCTGGGCGAGCTGGCCGGCGTTGTTGAGCGGGCCGTACAGCACGTCCTCGTCGTCCGGCTGCCCCGTCTTCGTGTCGGCGGCGGCCTTGGCGAGGGCCGCGACGAACTCGTCGTGGACGGACTCCTGGACAAGGACGCGGGTCGCTGCCGTGCAGTCCTGGCCGGCGTTGAAGAAGCCGCCGACGATCAGGTCCTCGACCGCCTTCTCCAGGTCCGCGTCCTCGAAGATCACCGCCGGGGCCTTGCCACCGAGCTCCAGGTGGACGCGCTTGACGTCCTTGGCCGCGCTCTGCGCGACCTGGATGCCGGCCCGCACCGAGCCGGTGATGGAGGCCATCGCCGGGGTCGGGTGCTCGACCATCGCACGGCCGGTCTCCCGGTCGCCGCAGATGACGTTGAAGATGCCGCGTGGCAGTTCCAGCTCCTCCAGTACGCCGCCGATGATCTCGGCGATCAGCACGGTGGAGGCGGGGGTGGTGTCGGAGGGCTTGAGGACGACGGCGTTGCCTGCGGCGAGCGCGGGCGCGAACTTCCACACGGCCATCAGCAAGGGGTAGTTCCACGGCGCGACCTGCGCGCAGACGCCGACCGGCTCGCGGCGGATGATCGAGGTGAGGCCCTCCATGTACTCGCCGGCCGAGCGGCCTTCGAGCATCCGCGCCGCACCGGCGAAGAAGCGGACCTGGTCGATGGCCGGGGCCAGTTCCTCGCTGCGGGTGAGGTGGAGCGGCTTTCCGGTGTCACGGCTCTCGGCGGCCACCAGTTCGTCGGCCCGCGCCTCCATCGCGTCGGCGATCTTCAGCAGGGCCAGCTGGCGTACGGAGGGGGTGGTGTCGCGCCAGACGGGGAACGCGGCAGCGGCGGCGGCCATGGCAGCGTCGACGTCCGCGTCGCCGGAGAGCGGAGACGTCGCGTAGACCTCGCCGGTGCTGGGGTCCACGACGTCGAGGGTGCGGCCGTCCGAGGCGTCCGCGAAGACGCCGTCGATGTAATTGCGGAACGTGGTGCTCATGGAACCGGTCTCTCTCGTGGTCGGTCGGCGGTACAGGTGGTGCTCGTCCGGCGCGGCGGTGCCGTCAGCCCGCGGTACGAGCGGACAGGTGCTCGTGGACGGCAGGCCAGCTGCCGTCCTCGGCGTGGGCGAAGACGATCGTCTCCCGCTCGTGGACGGTCTCCTCACCGGCCCGGGTGGCGATCCTGGTCTCGACGTCGTGGCTGAAGACGGCGGTGGAGCCGAGGTGCTGGATCAGCTGTCCGGTGGAAGTGCAGCCCAGGATCCGGAAGTCGTCCTCGGCCACCCACTGCTGCCACAGCGCGCGGTACTCGGCCGTGGAGGCGAGCCGCTGCGGCGTGGAGTGGAAGACGAAGGTGGCGTCCGGGGCGAATGCACCGAAGTAGTCGTCGAGGCGGCCCTCGGCGAAGGCGGCGACGAGCGCATCGGCGGCGGCCTGGATCTCCTGGACGGGGGTGCTCTCGGGCGTGCTCATGGTTGGCTCCTGGTTACGGGCGGGGCAGGCGCTCAGTGAGCGGCGGCGGGTTCGGCGGTGAGGGGCTCCTCTGTGCCGCCGGTGATCGGCGGGACCTCGGAGTCCGACGCCCGGACGAATCGGGGGCCGTCCGGCCCGTACACTCCGCGCGGCTCGGGGAAGAGGGTGAGCAGGCCGAGGTAGACCACGGCCGCGAGGGCGAGGCCGACCGGGAGGGAGATGTCGGCGCCGTTCGCGAGGTTGCCGAGCGGGCCGACGAACTGGCCGGGCAGGTTGGTGAACAGGAGCGCCACACCGGCGGAGATGAACCAGGTGGACATCCCGCGCCAGTTCCAGCCGTGGTTGAACCAGTAGCGGCCACCGGTCTGGCGGCGGTTGAAGACCTGGAGCGCGTCCGCGTCGTACCAGCCGCGCCGGGTGACGTAACCGAGTGCCATCACGATCATCCACGGGGCGGTACAGGTGATGATCAGGGTCGCGAAGGTGGAGATGGACTGCGCGAGGTTGAGCGCGAAGCGGCCGATGAAGATGAAGGCGATCGACAGGGCGCCGATGAAGAACGTCGACTGCACCCGGCTGAAGCGGGTGAAGACGCTCGAGACGTCGAGGCCGGTGCCGTACAGCGCGGTCGTGCCGGTCGACAGGCCACCGATCAGGGCGATCAGGCAGAGCGGCAGGAAGTACCAGCCGGGCGAGATGGCGAGCAGTCCGCCGACGTAGTTGGGCGCGGCCGGGTCGACGTACTTGGCGGCCTTGGACGCGATGATGGAGGCGGTGGCCAGGCCGAAGACGAAGGGCAGCAACGTGGCGATCTGGGCGAGGAACGCGGCGCCCATCACCCGGCGGCGGGGCGTCGTGGCCGGGATGTAGCGGGACCAGTCGCCGAGGAAAGCGCCGAAGGAGACCGGGTTGGACAGCACGATCAGCGCGGCGCCGATGAACGACGGCCAGAACAGCGGGTCGGCGGTCGAGGTGAAGGTGCCCGCGTAGCCGGCGTCGAAGTCTCCCGCGAAGGCGAAGGCGCCGAGGACGAAGAGTGCCGATGCGGCGACCACCGCGATCTTGTTGACCATCAGCATGAAGCGGAAGCCGTAGATGCAGACCACCAGGACGAGCCCGGCGAAGATCGCATATGCAATGCCATATGTCACATCGGACTCGGGTACGCCGGCGAGTCGGTGGGCGCCGCCGACGAGTGCGTCACCCGAGGACCACACCGAGATCGAGAAGAACGCGACCGCGGTCAGCAGCGAGAGGAACGAGCCGACGATCCGGCCGTGCACGCCCAGGTGGGCGGAGGAGGAGACGGCGTTGTTGGTGCCGTTGGTCGGGCCGAACAGCGCCATCGGGGCCAGCAGCAGCGCACCGGCGACGAGGCCGAGCAGCGTCGCCGCCAGTCCCTGCCAGAAGGAGAGGCCGAACAGGATCGGGAAGGCGCCCAGCACGCACGTCGCGAAGGTGTTGGCACCGCCGAAGGCGAGCCGGAAGAGGTCGATCGGACGAGCGGTGCGGTCGGCGTCGGGAATCCGCTCGACACCATTTGTCTCGACTTCGGTGATCGAAGCAGTCACGGGCGCTCCACCTCTTGTTCATGGGGACGGTCCCACAGTCTGTGGCCCCGGACGACGGTCGACAATTGTGCACATCACAGAGCACTACGCTGTTGTCTGTGGCCAGCGACAAACTCACCGTTGAGGATCTGCTCTCCTTCCCCGCTCTGCAGCTCTCCGTGAAGGCGGGCAGCAGTGGCCTGGGCCGCTCCGTGTCCTGGGCGCACGCCAGCGAACTCGCCGATCCGACGCCCTGGCTGCTGGGCGCCGAGGTGATCATGACGACGGGCCTTGCGGTCCCGCGTACCGCCGCCGGACAGCGCGCCTATCTGGAGCGGCTCGACGACGCCGGTGTCTCCGCGCTCGCCCTGTCTGCGCAATTGCACATGCCACCGCTGCACGACGCGTTCTTCCGGGCGGCCGAGGAGCGCGGATTCCCGGTCCTGGAGGTCCCGCTCGCCGTCCCGTTCATCGCGGTCTCCCAGGAGGTCGCCGCCTCGGTCCAGGAGGACGCCAGGCACCGTCTCGGCGCCCAGCTCCAGGTCTTCGGCTCGCTGCGCTGGCTGGTCGCCGAGGATCTCGACACGCCGACGCTGCTGCGCCGACTGGAGCACCTCTCCGGTTACGACGTGTATCTGTGCACGCCCCAGGGGCGCCCCTTGCTGCCCGGCGTGCCTGTGCCGGAGCCGAGCGTGCTGCCCGCTTCCGTGGACGCTCCGCCGACCGTCCCGGGCGGGTTCGTGCTGCCCGTGCCGGCGCCCGGAGGCCCGGCGGGATTCCTCGTCGCGTACGAGCGGGAGGGCGCCCAGCCCGCCGGGCTCGCCGTCGTCCAGCACATCGCCACGGTGGCGGCGCTGCGGGTCGCGATGGTGCGCAACGAGCGCGAGACGCTGCGCCGCGAAGGCGCGGAGACGCTGGCCGAACTCCTTCAGGAGGTACTGGACCCGGAGGCGGCCCGGCGCAGGCTCGCCCGGCATGCGATCGAGGGCGACACCGTGCTGATCGTGGTGCGGCAGACCACGGACGAGGCGCTGCTGCGCTGCCTCCAGGACCATCCGCATCTGCTGCTCACCTGGGGCACGGACCGCTATGTCCTGGGGGCACCGCAGCTGGCCGTGGAGATCGGTGAACTGCCGGATGTGGCGGCCGGGATGAGCCGCCCGTTCCTGCCGGGTGCCGCACTGCGGGTGGCTCAGCGCGAGGCGCTCTGGGCGGTCTCGAAGGCCGCCGAGTCGGGCCGTTCCGTGGTCCGCTACGGCGACGACTCCCTGGGCCGCTGGCTGCCCGACGACCCTGCGGTCCTGACCGCGCTGGTCGAGCATGTACTCGGCGAGGTCCTGCGCTACGACGAGGCCCATGACTCGCAGCTGCTGGTCTCGGTCCGCACGTGGATGGAGCGGGACCGCCGCACGGAGACGGCGGCGGCCGCACTCCACATCCATCCCAACACCCTCGCCTACCGGCTGCGCCGCTTCGGCGCTCTGACCGACCGTGACATGGCATCCACGGGGGCCCTGGCGGAGGTCTGGCTGGCCATCCAGGCGGCGGGGGCACTGGGCCTGACCGACTGAGAGTGACCAGCCGGATGGCAACGACCGGACGGAGCCGGGTCACCCGGTCCGGTCACGGCACTAGGCTCGATGCCAGGGCCGGAACAAGGAACCCGGGAACGAGGAGGCACCGCGTGCCGGTGGAAGTCACCTGGTGGGGTCATGCCACCTGCACGATCGAGGACTCCGGGGTCCGTGTGCTGACCGACCCGCTCTTCGTACGGCGCTTCGCGCATCTGCGCCGCCGCCGCGGCGAGCTGCCCGGCCCCGAGGCCACGGTCGCCGACGTGGTGCTCGTCTCGCATCTTCACTCCGACCATCTGCATCTGCCGTCACTGGCCCGGCTCGCCCCCGGCAGCCGGCTCATCGTGCCGGTGGGTGCGGTGCGCTCCGTCCAGGGGCTGCGGGTGCTGCGCTCGGTGCGCGGGCTGCGGATCACCGAGGTGGCACCGGGCGACGAGGTCCGGGTCGGCGAGGTGCTGGTACGGGCGGTTCCCGCACTGCACGACGGCAGGCGCCTGCCCATGGGCCCGCACCGCTCCCCCGCGCTCGGCTATGTGGTCGAGGGCGAGGCACGGACGTATTTCGCCGGTGACACCGGGCTCTTCGACGACATGGCCCGGGCGGTCGGTCCGGTGGATGTGGCACTGCTGCCGGTGGGCGGCTGGGGTCCGTATCTGGGCCACAGCCATCTGGACGCGGGCCGGGCCGCGCAGGCGCTGGCCCGGCTGACGCCGCGGTCGGCCGTGCCGGTGCACTACGGCACGTACTGGCCGATCGGAATGGACGGAGTCAGGCCGCACGAGTTCCACGCACCCGGTGACGAGTTCGTCCGCAAGGCGGCGCTGTTGGCGCCGGAGGTGGCGGTGCACCGGCTGTCCCACGGCGAACATGTGCGGCCGGAGGCCGCCAGGTGATCCAGGAGGTCGTGAGGCAGCTGCCCCCGGAGTCGACTCAGCAGGCGGTGGGCTATCCGTCCCTGTTCCTGCTGGTGGCGCTGGGCGCGCTGGTCCCTGTGGTGCCTACGGGTGCGCTGGTGAGTTCGGCCGCGGTGGTGGCGCTGCATCAGTCGTCGCCGTTCTCGCTGCTGATCGTCTTCGGGGTGGCGTCGGCCGCGGCGTTCCTCGGTGACATCTGTCTGTACTGGCTCGGTCAGCGCGGGGTGCGGTCGAAGAACGGTTCGAAGTGGCTGCAGGCGATCAGTGACCGGGCCGCCCCCGAGCGGCTGGCACAGGCACAGCAGAAGCTGGACGAGCACGGTGCGGTGGTGCTCGTGCTGTCGAGGCTGGTACCAGCGGGGCGGATTCCGGTGATGCTGGCCTGCCTGCTGGGGCGGATACCGCTGCACCGGTTCGCCCGTGGGGATGTGCCTGCCTGTCTGGCGTGGGCGGCGACGTACCAGCTGATCGGCATTCTGGGCGGTGCGCTCTTCCCCGAGCCGTGGCAGGGTGTGGTCGCGGCGGTGGGTCTGACGCTCCTGATCAGCGGGGCGCCCGCGGCGTGGCGCCGGATGCGGGCGCGGTTCAGCCACTGATCGTGCGGGGTTCCGGTTCGAGCACGCGGGAGCCGCCGATCGGCAGGTCCCAGAGCCGTTCGCGGGGGTGCCCGGCCCGCTGCCAGGCGGTACGCAGTCGGGCCAGCGGTTCGAGTACGGGCTCCGTGGAGAGCAGGAAGGTGGCCCAGTGCATCGGCGCCATCGCGCGGGCGCCGAGGTCCTCGTACGCCTGCACGGCCTCCTCCGGATCGGTGTGCACGTCACCGAGCCACCAGCGCGGCTCGTACGCCCCGATCGGCAGCAGGGTCAGATCGATGCCCGGGTACCGGCGGCCGATCTCGCCGAACCAGTGCCCGTACCCGGTGTCCCCGGCGAAGTGGATCCGCTGCCCGTCGCGGCCGGTGCCGATGATCCAGCCGCCCCACAGGGAGCGGCAGGTGTCGGTGAGGGTCCGCTTGGACCAGTGGTGGGCGGGCACGAAATCGAAGCGGACGCCGTTCAGCCGGGCCGATTCCCACCAGTCGAGTTCGGTGACGCAGGTGAAGCGGCGACGACGGCACCAGCGGCCGAGCCCGGCGGGCACGAACAGCGGGGTGTCCTTGGGCAGTCTGTGCAGGGTGGGGGCGTCGAGGTGGTCGTAGTGGTTGTGGCTGATGACGACGGCGTCGACGGGCGGCAGGTCCTCCCAGCGGACGCCGACCGGTGTGATCCTGGCCGGGGTGCCGAGGATGCGACGGGACCAGACGGGGTCGGTGAGGACGGTCAGCCCGCCGGTGCGCACGATCCAGCTGGCGTGCCCGGCCCAGGTCACGGATGTGGTGCCTGCCGGCGTGTCGGGCAGGGGTTCGGGGGCGTACGGGAGCCGATGGATGCCGCGCAGTCCCTCCGCATCGGGCCGCAGGACACGGTCACGGGCCAGCCGGGACATGCTCATGACATCCGGGACGGGTGCGGTGAGCCGGTCGGCGAAGGTCTTCGGCCAGACCCGGAGCTCACCGAGCGGACGCGGTTCGACGACCTCGCCGCGAGAAACCTGGTGCGGGTGCGTGGTCCCGGGGAGGGAGCGCTCGGTCTGTTCCGTCATCGAGAGACTCCCGTCTCGGAGTCGGGCACCGGAGTTGTCCGGGGTCGTCGGGGTGATCGGGGTCGTCGGGGGGATACGGAGTCGGTTCGGCGTCTCGATTCGTCATCGGAGTTCGTCGAGGGCCTCTGTGAAAATGCTCAGGGCTTGAGCCACATGCGGCAATTCCAGGGGCGCCACGGCGGTGAGGGACTCCATCTGCTGTTCCGGGGTCGACCCGAGGAGCGTCCCGGTGCCCAGCCGTACGCGCAGCGCCCCCAGTTCGTCTCCGAACCGGTGGCCGCCCGGCGCCGGTGCGCCGAGGCGTTCCGTCAGGTACTCCTCCAGTTCGAGCGAGTCGGTGACACCTCGGTTCGCGAGCCGGGATCTGAGGGGCCCGAGGTCGGCGTAGAGGTGGCGGCCGGCCTGCGGGGGTCTGGCCAGCGCGCCCGATGCGAGGACCGCGCGGTGGGCCGCTGCCGCGACCTGCGCCTGAAGCGCGGCGGCCCGGCGGACCCGGTCCGTGACGGAGTCCGGTTCGCGCAGCGCGTGGGCAGCGGCCATGGCCACGGGCCCGGCGACGTGCGCGCCGAGTGCGGTGAGGATGTCGAGGGTACGGGCATGGCGCACCGCAGCCCGCTCGGTGTCCGGGAACCGGGCGACCGCGACCGGCCAGGCGGACGGGGTCAGCGCACCGGCGAGATCACAGACGACCGTGACATCGTCGGGGCACATTTCGGCCGGACTGAGCAGGACCGTGTCGTGCGGCCGGTGCAGGGTGTCGCGCCAGGTCTCGTCGCTGACGATGTGCAGCCCTTCGGCGACCGCCGCCTCGCACGCCTCGCTCACGAGTTCCGGCGGGACGACGGTGGCGGTCGGATCGTCGACGACGGAGATCAGCAGCAGCCGGGGCCTGCCTCCCTCGGCGCGCACCCTGCGTACGGTCTCCAGCAGCGCGTACGGATCGGGCACGCCGCCGCACTCGGCCGGGGTCGGCACATGATAGGCGGGCCTGCCCAGCAGCCTGGCCTGCGGAATCCAGGTGGCTGTGCAGGGGCGCGGCATGAGCACGTCGCCGCCGTGCGCGGCGATCAGCGCGAGCAGCAGCGGCGAGGCGCCCGGGGCGGCGGCGATGTTCTCCGGGCTGCCGTGCAGTCCGCGCCGCTCCCAGTAGGCGGTCGCGGCCTCGCGCAGGGCGTCGCCGCCGCCGGTCGGTTCGGGTTCGCTTCGGCCGGCCGCGGCGGCGAGCACCTCGGCCAGCTCGGGCAGGACGGGCAGACCGGGATCGGGTGCGGGCGGCCCGTACCGGACAGGGCCGCGGTCCTCCCGTACAAAACCCGCACCACTCCCGTCCTTCTCCTTGCGCCCCGCCCTTCCGGTCCGCTCGGTCCGCCTCCGTGCCATCCGGGCCTCCTTCGCCGCCGCCCCGTCCCGTCGTCTCGCACTCAGGGCCCTTTATACGAGGGTTCGGCCGACCGCGCCCGCCCAGCGGAGCCGTCGAGGCGCCTGCCCGGCAGCGGGCCACGGGTATCGGCCGAGGGAGGCGGGCTCAGCCCGCGAAGGCCGTCCCGGGCATCCCGTGCCCCGCGTCCGGCAGTACCAGCAGCGAACCGGACAGCGGATGCGGAGCGGCGAGCCCGGTGCGGGCCGAGGTGATGTAGAGGTCGCGCAGGTCCCTGCCGCCGAAGGCGCAGGCCGTCGGGCGCTGTACGGGGAGTTCGACGATCCGGTCCAGGGCGCCGTCGGCCGTGTAGCGGCGCACCGCAGCGCCGTCCCACAGAGCGACCCAGACGGCTCCCCGGGCGTCGACCGTCAGCCCGTCCGGGAATCCCGCACCCGGCTCGACGGTGGCGAACGGGCGTCGGTTCACGGCGTGTTCACCGTCGAAGTCGAAGACGTCGATACGGCGCGTGGGCGTGTCGATGAAGTACATCAGCCGCCCGTCCGGACTCCACCCGATGCCGTTGCTGCAGGCCACGACGGGCAGCACCGGGGTGACCGCGCCGTCGGGTGCGACGCGGGCGAGGCTGCCGCCGGTCTCCGCGCCGTCGTAGCGCATGGTGCCCGCCCACAGCGCCCCGTCCGGAGCTACCGCCGCGTCATTGCCGCGGCGTCCGGGCTCCGGGTCGTGGACCAGCCAGTGGAAGGCGCCGTCGGGGTCGTACAGACCGATGCCGTCGCGCAGATTGACCACAAGTCCGCCACCGGCGCGCGGCTTGGCGGCTCCGACATGCTGTTCGGTGGCCATCACCGTACGGCGGCCGCTCACCGGGTCGTAGGTGTGCACGCGGGCAGAGACGATGTCGACCCAGATCAGCCGGCCGGTGACGGGATCCCAGGTCGGTCCCTCGCCGAGCTCGGCGCGCTCGTGTACGGCAACATCCAGGCGTGTGATGGTCACTTCTGCCCCTCGTGGTGTCCGAGCCGGCCGGAGAGCACATCGGCACCGTCGACCACGAGGCCCGCCAGTTCCTCCTCGCGCTCCTCGGTCCGGCGGATCATGGGTACGGATATGGAGAGCGCGGCGACGACGCTGCCCGTACGGTCCCGTACCGGCGCGGCCACACAGCTGACATCGGGGTCGGATTCACAGCGCTCCACCGCGACTCCCCGCTCGCGCGCCGAAGCGAGCCCGGTCCTCAGCTCCTCTTCGTCCGTGATGCTGCCGGGGGTCGTCCCGGTGAGTTCGCGGCCGTCGAGCCGCGCGTCGAGCTCCCTCGGCGGCAGGGCGGAAAGCAGCACCTTGCCCACGGAGGTGCAGTGCGCGGGCAGTCTGTGTCCGGCCGAGGAGACCATCCGGACCGCATGGTTGGAGTCCGCCTTGGCGATGCAGACGATGTCGGTGTCGTCCAGGATCGCCACCTGAGCGGTCTCCCCGCAGGTCTCGGCGACCTCGCGGGCCACCTGCCGGCCCTCGACGGCGAGGTCGAGCTGCTCGGCGTACCGGCTGCCGAGCTGGTACGTACGCACCCCGAGGCGGTAGCGGCCCGGCTGGTCCGCGACCGGCACCAGGTAGGAGCGGGCCGCGAGGGTGGTGAGCAGTTCATGGACAGTGGTACGCGGCAGCTGGAGCTTGCGGGTGACCTCGGGGGCGGAGAGCGTTCCGTCGCCGTGGAGGAAGAGCTCGAGTACGTCCAGAGCCCTGGTCACCGCGGGGACGAGTCGCCCCATGGTCGTGCACCCATCTCTCGCGTTCGGCACTCCGGCCGATGACCGGAATCACGAACACAGGGTAATCGGGTGGCACTTGTCGCGACAATGCCGGTGACCGCGGGTGAGGTCAGGCCCGTCGTCAGCCGAGGAGCGCGAGCAGGTCGGTCTGCGGGACGGCGTCCGCGGGGGCTCGACGGGCCGAGCAGCTTGCTGTCGAGGCGGGCGAGTTCGCCGTGTACGGGGCGCGGCGCCAGAACCGCTATGAGCACGCGCGGGAGATCCGGGACGGCTGCGGGTACCGGGGTGGAGGCGGCCTGTCACTGAAAGCAGGACTGCCCTCAGCTGCGCAAGGTGGCACGCAGGCGCAAGCCGACAGTTGCGAGACCTTCGAAGGTGGTGACCTGATAGCTGGGTTCCGGTCCGGGTGGCTCGCTCAAGTGGTAGCGGCGGGCGGTCTGCGCAGTCAGGAGCGTCAGCATCGCCATGGCCAGAGCGGCTCCCTCGCAGCCATGCGGCCCGGTACCGAAGGAGAGGAAGACCCCGGGTTTCGCCGGCGAGCCCGAATCATCGAGCCAGCGCTCGGGCTGGAACTGGTCCGGCTCGGAGTGTTCCCGTGCGTCGCGGTGGGCGGTGTAGGGGCAGACGAGAACGGTGGACCCGGCGTCGATGGTGTAGCCGGCGAGCTGAGTCTGCCGCGTGGCGCGCCGGGTCAGTAGCCAGCTCGGGGGGTGCAGTCGGAGCACCTCGCGTACCAGTGCCTGGGTGTATTGCAGGCTGTCGAGGTGGGTGCTGGTCGTTGTGGCCGGGTCCGCTGGCAGCAAGGCGGCTTCGGCCGCGACGCGGCCCGCTGCCTGGGGGTGCCGGGCCAGGTGGAGCAGGATCCATCCGGCTGCCCTGGAAGGTGTCTCGAAGGTGGCGACGGTGATTCCGGGGAGAGGGTCGAGGATGGCCTCTTCCGGCAGCAGGCCATAGCGGGAGGAGGGCCGGAGCATCTGTCCCAGCACGTCGTCACCGAGCCGGCCCGATGAACGGCGTCGGCGGACGATGGGCCGCAAAGCGTCAACGAAGGCGACTTGCTGCCGTGTGCGGAACCGCCGTGCCGGTGTGGGGACCCAGCGCGGCCATACCCAGCGCGAGGGGCGTACGAGCACCTCCCGGGCCAGGAAGAGCCGTGAGGCAAAGGGCAGCAGGGTGGGAGCGTCTTCGGAGAAGAGGTAGCGCACACCGATCTCTGCCAGGGCGTGCCGGACCGGGGGCAGAATCTCGACGTCCTGGCCCGTGGGCCACTGGTCAGCAAATTGGGCGGTCCTGGGCGCTATCTCACCGATCCGGGCTGCAACCGCCTGCGGGCGCAGTCCGCGCATGCGGGCGGCGTGAGCGTGCGCACGCTCCTGGGGCGTCGGTGCTCCGCTCGACCGCTTCAACGGCGGGAAGAGAGGCGAGGGTGGCTTGGGGAAGTCCTGCGCGCGGTGCAGGACTGCTTCACACGGCCCGGCCGTAGCGGCTACGTAGACACCCGGCTCCAGTTGCCAGACGTCCCCGCACTCGGCAGCACCACGGCGCGCCAGTCCCAGCCGGTCGCGGCTCCAGGCCGCGAAGCTGCCTTCGGGCAACCGCGGCGGCTCATTCATTCGGCCCATGGGATCGCCCCTGACTCTCGTACCTGTCCAGGCCGAAATCGTCGGCAGGCAGCGTGACCAGAGGCCGGCGAGCGCCCGGGGGCTCCCGCCGGCAGTGCGTCAGACCCGGTCGTCGCCGCCTTACGCACCCCAGTCGTGTACCCCGTACGCACCGTAGTGGCGGGTGAAGGACAGCTTGCCGAGCAGCTTGGCGATCATGATGCACTCCTCTCGCCTGTCTGAGCCCTCCCAGCAGAGGGTTCAGCAAAGAAGTTCTCGCCAGCACCAACTACCACGCATCCCATATTTCCACGCATGCCATATATGTCATATTCAGAGCATCAGTCACACGCGTGGATATGAGGCGCGTGCTCGCGGGCTGGGCCCGCAGCCAGCCATCGTCGCCCCGGTGCCGAAGGTCAGTGCCGCCCCCGGCCACAAGGTGTGGCGACGCCGGTCACCTCAAGACCGGGGGCACCATCACGGGCTGCTGGGGTTCGGTACTGCGGCGGGCCCGGCGGCGCTGGGCGGCAGCGCCCGGGCCCGGCGGGCCGCGCTGCGCGGGAGCGCCTCGCCGGCCGTGGCGTCGACCGCGATCAACACCATCGGCAAGGGCGCGGTGCGCAGGGAGCGTACATGCGGCGGAACGGCGCCGGAGGGTGCGGATCGCCGGCCTGAAGCCCGGCACTCCTTATGCGTACGACGGCGAGGTGGCGTACAGCCGACATGAGTTGGTGATCGACAAGCTTCCGAGGGCACTGACGGTGTACTGCCCGATGCCCATGCAGGGGAGCGTCCGCGAATCAGCCACCCGCGAGCGAACAAGGGTCGGCCGACTGCGGGTTGGCCGCCCTTCCGCATGCCGGTCAACCCAAAAGCATGTCCATATCGCAAGACACACATCTCACCATTCGACATTCGAGCGTACGGTGACCGTACCGATCAGTGCTTCGCGGTTCGCATGTCGCGCTCTGCGTTTCGAGAAAGGATCCACGGCCATGCCGAAGGAGACCGCCGTCTACACCCACGGCCACCACGAGTCGGTGCTGCGCTCGCACCGCTGGCGCACCGCCGCCAATTCCGCGGCGTATCTGATCGACGAACTCCGCCCGGGCATGTCCGTGTTGGACGTCGGCTGCGGACCCGGCACCATCACCGCGGATCTGGCCGCGCTGGTCGCCCCCGGCCGGGTGACCGCCGTCGACACCACTCGGGAGATCCTGGACCGGGCGGCCGAAGTCGCGGCCGAACGCAGCCTGGAAAACGTCGAGTTCACCACCGCCGATGTCCATGCCCTGGACTTCCCCGACGACTCCTTCGACGTCGTCCATGCCCATCAGGTGCTCCAGCACGTGGGCGACCCTGTGCAGGCACTGCGCGAGATGCGGCGCGTCTGCCGCCCCGGCGGCATCGTCGCGGCCCGCGACAGCGACTACGCGGCGATGACCTGGTACCCCGAGGCAGCGGGCATGGACGACTGGCAGGAACTGTACGGACGGGTGGCCCGCGCCAATGGCGGCGAGCCCGACGCGGGCCGCCGGCTGCTCTCCTGGGCCCGCCGGGCCGGCTTCACCGATATCACCCCGACCGCCGGCAACTGGTGCTTCGCCACCCCGGAGAGCCGCGCCTGGTGGAGCGGTCTGTGGGCGGACCGTACGGTCGGCTCGGTGTACGCGAAGCTGGCCGTGGACGGCGGCCACGCGAGCACCGAGGAGCTGGCCGCGATCGCCGCGGCCTGGCGCGAGTGGGGCGCACAGGACGACGCCTGGTTCATGGTCCCGCACGGCGAGGTGCTCTGCCGGGTCTGAGCACCTCCAACTACCCTTGCCCGCATGGACATTCTGGGAACCACGCTGCGTATCTGCGTCGACGACCTGGAGGCCGCGGTGGCCTTCTACGAGGACCTCACGGCCAGTTCTGCGCTTCGTTTCGAGCGTGGCGGGGTCTCGGTCGCCGCGATCAGCTGCTTTCTGCTGATGAGCGGCCCGGAGTCGGAGCTGGAGATCCTGCGCAAGGTGACGGCGACAATCGCGGTCAAGGATGTCGACGAAGCCCATGCCTCGCTCACACGCGTCGGCGCCCGGATCCTCGCAGGCCCGGTACCGACGCCGGTGGGCCGCAATCTGATCGCGGTGCACCCGGACGGCTCGGTCTTCGAGTACGTCGACCGGAACCTGACCGTCTGACCCGCGGCACCCGGCCCGCGCCGGTGGAGGTGGACGCGGGCCGGACAGCCTTCGCCATCAAGTCCTGGGGCGCATCCGGTAGTTGTAACGGTCCGGCAGCGGCTCGTCGGTGAGCTCGGCCCACACCTCGTCCAGGATTTCCGCGCCCTCGCGCAGATCCGGGACCTCGAAGCCCTCGTCGAAAACGGCCCGGGCGGCGGCGCGGTCGCCCTCGGCGATCAGCAGCCGGGCCTCCAACAGGCGGAAGCGACCGCGTTGTCGGACCGCCACGCGCAGGCCGGCCCACACCGTCCGGGCCGCTTCGGGGCGCCCTGCCGTCAGCAGTGCCTCCATCGCCTCGCGGCCGAGCGCCGCCGTGGCGGACGTCCAGGCGTCGCCGTCGTCGCGACGTTCTGCGCACAGGTCGTCGAACGCCTCGATGTAGAGATCGGCCGCCCGGTCCCGCTGGCCACCCTCCGCGGCGGCGACGGCGAGGCAGCGCAGCAGCGGCCAGCGGGACGGGGCGAGGGCCAGTCCGCGTTCCCAGCTGCGGACCGCCTGGGCGCGGTCGCCGGCGTGCCACTGGGCGACACCGAGGTGATACTCGGTGAGGGGTTCGGCGGAGGCCGTCTCCAGCATGTCGCGCCAGTGCGGGGAGACCAGGGAGGGGCCGGGCGGGACCACCCCGGACGGTTCGGGGAAAACGCCCTGGTCGAGCAAGTCCAGCCAGGGTGCCTGTTGTTCACCCAGGGTCGACTCGGCGAACGGTGTACCGGGGAGCTTGTACTTGCCGCGCCGGACTTCGAGGGCACCCCAGCCGGAACCGGTGGCGAGCGGCTCACCGGGCTCGCTGTCGGCGCAGGGGCGCCAGGCGGCGTACGCGGCGTCGACATCCGCGCGCGGCAGCGCCTCGGCGAGCCGTCGCTCGGTCTCGGCGCGGGCCGCCGCCCAGTCGTCGCCGTGCACGGCCCGGGGGTCCGCGGACAGCGGCCCGTACGACTCCAGCCAGCTGAACTCCGCGCCCGGTTCGAGGGGGATGTGTTCCAGCTGGGTACGGGCGAGTCCGGCCTGGATCTCGGCGTATCCGACGGTGCCGGGCTCGGTGAGCCACTCCTGCCAGCGGCGCCCGCCCGGGCCGCTGCCCCACAGAAACAGCTTTCGGCCGCGCAGCAGATCGGTCGACGTCTGGACGAGTCCGTGGCCGTCCTCGTCGAGGGAGGCGATCCAGCGCCGGGCGCCGTCGGGCACCTCGTAGAAGTAGTCGGCGGGGAAGTCGCCGCGCAGCGGGTACGTACGGTCGATGGAGCCGGTCTCGGGGACCGGGACCCTGGTCAGGGTCCGCTCGTAACCGAAGTGCCATGCCTCGTCGGCCGGGGCCAGGACGCGGGTGCGCTCGCCCTCGGGTACGGCGATGTTGGACCACCAGTAGACGGGTGCGGTGTGTTCGTGCGGGTTGCGTATCCGTACGCCGACGTGCAGGAAGTCGGAATCCTCGGGCAGCCAGAGGTCCACCTGGAACGGCAGGTCGCGCAGCCGCTCCCACTCCCAGAGGCGGACCATTTCACCGCCGTCGGGTGCGGGCACCCGCGCGGCGTGGACCGGGGCGCAGGACAGTGTGGTGTGGCCCGTGGCGCCGATGTTCCATTCGATGCCGCCGGAGAACCAGGCGCCGTTGAGCGCGAAGTCGGCGGGCTGCAGGACGGGGTTGGTGTAGAGGAGTTCGCGGCCGGTCGGCTTGTGGTGGAGGGAGTGGATGCGGCCGCCGAGCCCGGGCAGGACGGTGGCCCGCAGCCGGTCGTTCTCGATGATGATCGCGTCCAGTTGAGTGGGGACGCGTTCGCGCCCGTACCCGTCGAGGATGCGGACCGGGAGCACAGTGGCCAGTGGTTCGTAGCCGATCTGGCGTGCCATGTCACGTGGCAGTCCGGCCCTGTCACGGTCGTCGACGACATGCATCTCGTCGAGCGGCCGCAGTGCGGGCAGCGGGTTCTCCGGGCCCAGTGGTGCGGCGGACAGAGTCAGTACGGCACGTCGTACGGTCGTGGCCAAGGCAACCTCGCTCCCTCACACGGGCCGCCGCAGGTCCGGGCGCCCCCCGATGACCATGGAACACGCTGGACAGCGGCCCGGCCAGGGGCATCGCCGTCAGACTTCGGCAAAAGACCGCGGAGGCGACGGCCGGGGTCGCCCTCCCCGCCATGACCCGGGGGCCGCCGCCCCCCGCGATAATTCGCGTGCGCCCTGTCCTCACCGCCGTAACCTTGGCCCTCGACGGTTCACGAGCGGAATGCGGAGCGGGACGATGAGCACGCAGCACACCTACCGAGTGATCGTGCGCGGTACCTGGGACGGTCTGACGGACGAGGCGCGCGCCCGGCTCCTGTCCGAGGTGGACCTGCACGGCCTGAGCGCGATGCAGTTCACGGAGGAGGGCTCGCTGACGTACGACCGCGTGCTCAAGCATTTCAGCTTCCGGTTCGTGGTCGTGTCGGACGCCGGGGACGGCGAGGAGATGGCATCCGCGATCGCCGAGGACCGGGCCGAGACGCTGCTGAAGGAACAGGGGTACGGCCATGGCGAACTGCGGTCCACGGCAACGGACATGGACACCATGAAGATCAACTACAAGGGGCGGCGGACGTCATGAGCGGCGTGACTCCGCACCGAAAGCTGCCGCAGGTGCGCTGACCAGGGAATTCTTGCCGCGCAGCGGATCAGCCGCCCGGCACTGCTGAGCGGGGCGTCGCTTCCGGTTGGGCCGTTCAGCCCGGTCGGACCAGAGCTTCGAGAGGAAGCACGCCCGCGCCGGAGAACAGGCTGCGGGCTGTGGTGATGCGCCGCTCGCGCACCGGGCCCGATGCGGTCAGGTTGTCCAGGGCCCGGATCAGCGCCCACGGGTCCGGTGCGTAGTCGGTGAGACCGTGCTCGGCCATCCGTCGGGCGCCCTCTCTGCCATGCCCCGGAATGGGCCGATAGCTGACCACCGGCAATCCGACGGCCATCGCTTCGAGCGCCGTTTGCCCTGCCGCGTTGTCGATGAGCGCGCGGGAGGCCGCCATGAGTCCTGGCATGTCGTCGACCCAGCCCCTGGCATCGGCATGGGCGATGCGTGACAGGTCCCGGCGCAGGCGTGTGTTCGTGCCGCAGAGCACGACCGGTCTGTAGCCCGCCGAAGCCACCAGCCGCGTGGTCTGTCCCAGGTGGGCGCCGGCACCCCAGGCCCCCGTCGAGATCAGCACCGGCGGACGGTCCGGCGAGTCGAGCCGCCGCTGCCGGTCCGCCACCGTGGGCGCCGGGGCGTGGAACCGGGGTGCCACCAGAGCGCCGGAGGTGACGGCCGGGCGCCGTACCGCTCGCCGTACCTGATGCGCAAGATCGGGTGTGAGACACAGATGGAGGTCGTTGCCCGGATGCAGCCATTGGCGGTGAACAGCGAAATCGGTGATGACGACAGCGCTCGGCACCGGGAGTGCGCCGCGCGAGCGGAGCCCGCCGGTGAGCTGGGCGGCGAGGTGGAAGACGGGTACGAGCACGTCCGGTCGTTGTTGCGCGACGAGCATCAGCAGCCTTCGCTCCGCGAGGGCGGCCAGCGGGGCGCTCCCGGGGCGGGGGCCGCCCCCGGCGCGGAAGAACGCCGTGTACAGCCCGGCATAGACCACAGGCATGCGGCAGATGACCGAGCGGTAGAAGGAGCGCAGTCCGCTGCCGATACCGGGGGGCAGCAGATCAAGGACATCGACCGTCGTCGTCCGCCCTCCGTGGGCCTCCAGCCGACGGGCCAGCTCGGCGGCCACAGCGTGGTGACCGGAGCCCATGCCTGCGCTCAGGATGAGGAAGCGTCCGGGTACCGCGTTCATCTGTCGTATACCCCCGCCCGGGCGTCGGTACCGGAGGGGGCCGTTACCGGCCCCCGGAGTTCCGTTCCGCCATCCGGAGCCGGCAGCGCCGATGGCGCGTTCACCCGTCGCAGCGGGAGCACCCCCGTCCGGCCGAGGCTTCGATGCGCGGCCGGACGCTCAGCCGCATGACCAACAGGCACATGACCACCCTCGTTCGGCGAGCATCCGGAGGATCCGTCGGAAGAGGCACGGAACGCGGTTCTTCCATTCTGTGGGTGCGAGCGGTGCGGTGCAGTGAGGCGTGGGCCCCGACGGTTTTGCCGACGCCCGTCCGGGCTACTCCTATCCCGACACGGCGACGCGAAGTCCCACATCCTGAATGTGTGAGGGGCGGGCACCGCGCCGTACCGTGCTGAGACAGGGGAGAAGCCATGTCACGTCCTTCGGGCATCATTCAACGCGGCGCGCCCAGCGCTGACGCGTCGGACGGCAGTGGCGTCCAGGCGGGTGTGGCCCTGGTGACGGGGGCCTCCTCGGGTATCGGCGCCGCGGTCTCGCGCCGGATCGCGGCCGAAGGCGGCTGGCGGCTCCTGGTCGCCGGTCGCGACCGCGAGCGGCTGGACGGCGTGGCGGCGACGACATGCTCGACGGCTCTCTACGCGGACCTGATGTCGGCCGACGGTACGGAGCAACTGGTCAAGGAGGCCCTCGACACCGCCGGCGGAGTCGACCTGCTCGTGGCGGCAGCGGGGGTCGGCTGGGCCGGCTCCTTCCGTTCCATGCCGGCTGCCGCCGCCGACCGGGTCCTCACCGTGGATCTGGTGTCCGTCGTCCATTTGGTACGGCTTCTGCTGCCGCACATGCTCGCCGCGGGGCGCGGGCACATCGTGCTGATCGGATCGGTGGCGGGATCCGCAGCTGTCCGCGGTGAGGCGGTGTACTCGGCTGCGAAGGCAGCCATCGCCGCCTTCGCCGATGCGCTGCACTACGAACTGAGGGGAACCGGAGTACGCATCACCCATCTGGTCCCCGCGGTGGTGGACACACCGTTCTTCGAACGCCGGGGATTGCCGTACACCCGTTCGTGGCCCCGGCCCATGCCGCCGGAACGCGTCGCAGACGCGGTCTGGGACGCTGTTGTGGCGGGCCGTGATGAGGTGTTCATCCCCGGCTGGCTGCGTTTGCCGGGATGTGTGCGCTCCGTTGCCCCCGGGCTCTATCACCGTCTCGCCACCCGCTTCGGCTGAACAGCGACATGAACGTTCTCGCCGTGATGCTGGCGCTGTCGGCGGCTCTCGCCAACGGCGCCGCATCCGTGCTGCAACGGCGGGCCGCCATGGAGCAGGTGGAGTTCGAGGCAGCGGGCGGCAGGCCGGATGTGCGGCAGGTGGTGCGCCGATCGGCACAGCTGATACGCCGTCCCTTCTGGCTGGCCGGTGCGTCGGCGCTCGGGCTGTCCGCGGCCTTCCAGACGGGCGCGCTGGCGGTCGGTAGCCTGTCGGTGGTCCAGCCGCTGATGGCGAGCGAACTCCTCTTCACGCTGTTGCTCGGCACGGCGGTCTTCCATCACCGTCCGGGCGGCAGGACGTGGATGTCGTTCCTGATGCTCGCCGCGGGGCTGGCGCTCTTCCTGGCCGCCGCCGGCCCGTCGGTGGGTGAGGCAACGGGACAGGCCGGCACATGGCTGGCTGTCGGCATCTCCGCCGCGACGGCAATGGCCGCGCTGACCCTGCTCGCCCGGACCCTCGACGGCGCCGCCTGCGCCGCGGTGCTGGGCTGTGCCACCGCCGTCTCCTTCGCATGTACGGCCGCTCTGATCAAGGAGGTCACGGGCCGGATCCCGCAGGGTGCGGCCGCGGTCTTCACCACGGGGTACCTGTACGCGATGTGCTGCGCCGGTCTGTTGAGTCTGTTGCTGCTCCAGAGCACCCTGCGTGCCGGGACACTCGCCGCCTCCCAGCCGGCGCTCACCCTCGGGGACGCGCTGCTGGGTGTGGTGCTGGGGAAGGCACTGTTCGATGAACGGATCGCGCTGGGCGTTCATCTGCTGCCGGCCACGCTCGGTGCCTGCCTGATCGCTGCCGGGACGTTGGGCCTGTCGCTCTCGTCGGCGGTCGCGGGTCACTGGGACTCGGCGAGAGGGAACGATGACGCGGCGGAGCAGGCCCGACCGCAACCGATGGCCGACAACGACGAAGGCGCGGAGTCCCGATGAATGCCCGGCCCATGAGGCTCCCCCCTGCGTTCCGTGCCCCACTGGCCGCGTCAGCGCTGGCGCTGACCGCTCATGTCGCCCCCGCCGGCACCTGGCTGCCCGGTTTGCGGCGCAGGTGTTTCCCCTCCCTGGCCGGCCTCGGACACCCCCGCCACATCGCCCTGACCTTCGACGACGGCCCGGATCCCCGCTCCACCCCGCACTTCCTGCGCGTATTGGACCAGTTGTCCACACGCGCCACGTTCTTCGTGCTCGGGGAGAGTCTTCTGCGCCATCCGGAGCTCGGCCGCGACATCGTCGGCCGCGGACACGAACTCGCCGTTCACGGATGGACACACAGCCGCCCATGGCTTCCCACCGTTGTCCGGGACACGCGCGAGGTCTCGCGCGCCGCCGAAACGGTACGAAGGATCTCGGGCACCCGGCCGTTGTGGTACCGGCCTCCGTACGGAATCCTGACCGGTGGCCGCTGGACCGCGGCCCTGCAGTCCGGACTGAGGCCGGTGCTGTGGTCGGCCTGGGGCCGGGACTGGGCCGAGGGCGCGACCCCCGAGAGGGTTCTGACGACCGTGCGCAGCGGGCTCCGGGGCGGCGGCACGGTCCTCCTCCACGATGCCGACCTGTCGGCATCCGGCCGGTGGCGGCCCGCACTCGCGATGCTGCCGGAAATGATCAGCGGCCTTCGGGCCGAGGGGCTGACCGTCGGCCCGCTCGTCGACCACGGCCTCACGCCCCTGCGCCGGGCCGGTTGAGTACGCCGACCCCGACGGGCCGCGCGCCGGGCCGGAGGCGGCGGACCGCTCAGCCGAGGTCCACCTCCGGCTCATACATGTCCAGCCACATCGCGAGGTCCAGGGTGCGCTCCAGGCCGCGGCGGGACGCCGAGGTGATCCGGGGCGCATCGTGGTCGGCGACCCGCTGCAGCCGGGCGCGGTCGATGAGGTCGAAGACCCGGTGGTCCGGGCGTGCGAGGAGGTCGTGGGCATGCTCCTGGAGGGCGACGGCGTACTTGGGGTCCTGGGTCGACGGATAGGGGCTCTTGGTCCGCTCGTACACGGACCGGGGAAGCAGATCCGCTGTCGCCTCACGCAGCAGGCTCTTCTCCCTGCCGTCGAAGGACTTCAGGGCCCAGGGAGTGTTGTAGACGTACTCGACGAGCCGGTGGTCGCAGAACGGCACCCGGACCTCCAGGCCGACGGCCATGCTGGCGCGGTCCTTGCGGTCGAGCAGGATGCGTACGAACCGCGTCAGGTGAAGATGGCAGATCCTGCGCATGCGGTACTCGAAGTCGCTCTCACCGGTGAGCCGTTCGATGCCGGCGACGGCGCGGTCGTAGCTGTCGCGGATGTACGTCTCCAGGCCGAGGGCCTGGTTCACGTCGTCGCGGAGCATGCCCGCGTCCTCGCCGAAGTGCTCGGCGAACCGCACCAGCCAGGGGAAGGTGTCGGCGCTGCGGGCCTCCTCGTCGAAGAACTGGAGGTAGCCGCCGAAGACCTCGTCGGCCGACTCGCCGGACAGCGCGACGGTCGAATGTTCGCGGATGGCCCGGAAGAGCAGATAGAGCGACGCGTCCATGTCGCCGAGGCCCATGGGGATGTCCCGGGCCCGGATCATCCGGGCGCGTACGTCGGGGTCGGCGAGGGCGTTCGGGTCGAGCACGATGTCGCGGTGGAGGGTGCCCGCCTGCTCGGCCACGTCGTGCACGAACGGGGTGTCGGGGGTGGTGCGCAGTTCGTCGGCGACGAAGTTCTCGGTGCGTCCGACGAAGTCGACGGCAAAGGTGCGGACCTTCTCGCCGCTCTTTGCGAGCTGCCGGGCGGCAAGCAGGGTGACCGCGGACGAGTCGAGGCCGCCGGAGAGCAGGACGCAGCGGGGCACGTCGGAGACCAGCTGGCGGCGCACGATGTCGTCGAGCAGTGACCGTACGTTGGCGATCGAGGTGTCCCGGTCGTCCGGGTGCGGGCGGGTCCTGAGCTGCCAGTAGACGTGCTTGCGCAGGCCGCCGCGGTCCACGGTGACGACCGTGCCGGGCTCCACCTCGTACATGCCGTCCCATACGGCGTGGCCGGGGTTCTTGACGAGGGTGAAGAGCTCCCGGAGCCCGTCGAGAGTCACCCGGGGCCGGGCCACGGGATTGGCGAGGATGGCCTTGGGTTCCGAGCCGAAGAGCACTCCGTCGGGCGTCGGCCAGTAGTAGAAGGGCTTGACGCCCATCCGGTCGCGGATCATGACGAGCTTGTCGTGGCGGCTGTCCCAGAGGGCGAAGGCGTACATGCCGTTGAGCCGTTCGGCGACGGACTCGCCCCACTCCAGATAGCCGTGCAGCACGACCTCGGTGTCCGAGTCGGTGATGAACCGGTGCCCGCGGGCGGTCAGTTCGGTACGGAGTTCGGTGAAGTTGTACGCCTCACCGGAGTAGACGAGGGCGACTTCCCCCTCGGGTGTGCCGACGGTCATGGGCTGGCGTCCGCCGGGCAGGTCGATGATCGCGAGCCGCCGGTGTCCGAGCCCCACGTGATCGGCGATCCAGGTCCCCCGGTCGTCGGGGCCCCGGCAGGACATGGTCTCCGTCATCGCGTCCAGCGTCGCGACGTCCTCGGCTGCCTGCAGGTCACGGTCGAAGGAGACCCAGCCCGTGATGCCACACATACGCGTCCTCCCGATTCGGTCCCGGCCGGGAAAGCGTTCATACGCACGGTGCCGTCCCCCGGGCGGCGTGCCGAAAGCGAAGGCCCGGCAGAACCAGTTGTATTTAGCAGCTATGTAACGAGCCTCTGCCTGCGATTGCGTACGGTCAACACGGTCGATACATCGACGGAGGCCGGCCCCTCATACTTTCGGCCGCCATTTTTCCCTTCCTATACGGGGTGCTGCGCTCCGCAGCCCGTACGGGAAAGGCCCGCGGGCGCGGCGCGCAGCCCGAATCGGCCACGGGCAAAGACTTGCCCAATCCGGGGTGGGCCAGTGGGGTGCACCCTGCGGGTCAGCAGATGGTCCGGTACCCCACATCGGGCAGATGCGCCCGCCATTCGTCCTTCGAGAGACCGCCCCGGGAGCGTGAGCAGACGGCGGCGGCCGCCAGGGACGGAGCGAGCGGGTAGGTGCGCAGGGCGGTGTACGGGGTGGTGACGCGGAGCCGGCTGTCCTGTGCGGCGAAGGCCAGCGCCAGCACGGGCCCGTCCGCGGCCGGCAGCGGTGCCCCCTGGGAGCCGGGGTCCTCGGTGGTCCACATACGCACGGAACCGTCGGGTGAGCCGACGGCGACGGACCGGCTGTCGGCGGAGAACGCCAGGGCCGGTTGCGGGAGCCCGCCGTCGGCGCCGGGAGCCAGCACGGCGAGGCGGCGGCGCCCCGCCCCGTCCCACAAGGTGACGCGTCCGAAGAAGTCGGCCATGGCCAGGTATTGGCCGTCCGGGCTGTAGGCGGCGGTTGCGACAACGCTCTCGCCTCGCAGGACCCGCCTCGCCCGGCCCGACCCCGGTTCCACCGACTGACCCAGCTCCGTGAGGAACCTGCCGTCCGGGGCCGTCGCCACCACGGAACCGTCACGCTTGCGATACACGGTGGACCAGGCGGGGTCACCCTTCGGTTTCCCGACCTCGATGGTCTCGCCCGCGGCGGAGGAACGGGATACGGTCACCGACCGGTCGTCGAGTGAGATGCCGACCAGGTCGCTCACCTGCAGCAGGGATCCATGAGGGTGAACGGAGACGGTCGTGGGACCGGACTGATGGGCGAAGGTGCGACTGTCGGGGCTGAATGCCATCAGGCGGCCGCAGCCCTCGCAGGACGGTCCGGTGAACACGGCGTCCTGCCGGCCGGTGGCGGCGTCGCGCAGCCGTACTTCGTATTTCTTGCCATGCGGGGTGGACAGGGTGGTTCCGGTGGCGAGTGTCCTGCCGTCCGGGCTGAACCTGGCTCTGCTGAGGGGCTCCTGCAGCCGGCCGGGCGAGAGCACTCCATCGAGGGATGTGGACCGCACCGCGATCGCCGGGGCCGTCCCCTCCTCATAGCGCAGGACCCGGCCCTCGATGTCCAGGGTGAGCCGGCCGAAGCCCGCTCCGGACAGCGGCTGGCGGAGCACCGGAGCGGACAGGTCGGCCGTACGCCAGAGCAGGGCCTCCGTGGCACTGAGGGTCGCCGCATAGGCGCCGTCCCGACTGAACACGAACTCGGACGGATCGGTGACGGGGATGCGGCGCCGCTCGTATCCGGTGCGTACGTCCCACATGCGGACTCCGGTGCCGGACCGGAATGCCAGCGCCCGGCTGTCCGGGGTGAAGGTGGCCCCGTCCATGTCGCACGCGCGCCTACGCGCGGCCCCCGGGGTGCGCAATCGGCTGCGTCGTCGGGTGTCCCACACCTGGACCGGGCCGGTTTCCGGGCAGAACGCGAGCAGCTTGCCGTCCGGGCTGACGACGAGGCCGCGGGCCTCCGAGCCGTGGAGCGGGATCTGTGACAGCAACCGGCCGTCGCGGAGATTCCACAACGTGATGACACGGTGGTTCTCCTGAACGGCAAAGGTCCGGCCCCCCGGAGTGAAGGCGCCTTCGGAGTTCCACCCGGTGGAGCCTTCGGGCGGTCCGAAGACCGGCCCGGTCGGACGGCCCGCAGCCAGATCCCACACGCGCAGACCGGTGGGGGTGCGGATCACGACGCTCCGGGTGTCCGGGCTCACGTCCACGATGTGGTCCGCATGCTTCCCCAGGCCCGGGTACGACGGGAGTTCGCGGTGCGAGGCCACGTCCCAGCGCCGGGTGCGGTCGGGGCTCACCACGGTCAGGGTGCGGCCGTCCTGGCTGGTGCGACGCCAGACGCCGTTGTCCTCGTTCGGCAGGAAGTCCGTCGTGGGAGAGGCGAACACATCCAGTTCCCGCTGGGCGGCCGCGCCGAACAAGGCCTCCCGGGTCCGGGGCAGGTCGGCGATCCGCCACGCGGCCACGCTGAGCCGCAGGGCGGTGCGCGGGTCGGAGTGACGCATGGTGTCCGCGACGGCGGCGACTCTCAGCGCTTCGGCCTCGGTGGCCCGGCGGGCGCTGGTGCGGCTCTGCTGCCAGGCGAGCAGGCCCGCGACAACGGCCAGGCACAGCAGGAGCGACAGGGCGACGCTGAGGCCGCGCAGCCGCCGGGTCGTGCGTATCTCGCTGCGCCGGGAACGGTCGCGGGCCTCGATGGAGACGGTGAGGAACGCGTCCTCCAGGTCGGTGAGTTCCGCGGGCTCCCCAAAGGCCTCCCCGGCCGCGGAGAGCTGTGCTCCGCGGAACAGTGCGCCTTCGTCCCGGCCCAGTCCCTGCCAGATGCGGGCGGCGTCGGTGAGCCTGCGGTGCAGGCGCAGCCGCTCGCGGTCCTCCTCGATCCAGCCACGCAGCCTGGGCCAGCCGAGGATCAGTGCCTCGTGGGCGAGGTCGACGGTGGTGGCGTCGGCGGTGAGCAGGCGCGCACGTACGAGCTGTTCCAGGACCAGTGCCGTGCCCGGGGACGTCCCCAGCTCGTCCCTGGGGGTGGGGCGCCTGGTGTCCTGGGTACCGTCACCGGGTGAGATCAGTCGCAGCAGCAGCGATCGGGCCGTCCGTGCCTGCTGCGGGGTGAAGCCGGAGATGACCTCTTCGGCCGTGTGCGCGACGGCTCCCTGGATTCCGCCGATCGCCTCGTATGCGGCCAGTGTGAGTGTCCGGCCCCGCCGTCGCCGCCATACCTCCAGCAGGGCGTGGGACATCAGCGGCAGGCCGCCCGGCTCGTCCACGACCTCGGCCACGAGCCGGGCGGTCAGGGCCCGTTCGACCACCAGCCGTTCCGCGGAGGCCGGGCCGACGATCGCTTCGCGCAGCTGCGCCGGAGCCATCGGGCCGACCAGCACGGTGGCGTCGCGCAGGGCGAGGGCGAGGGCGTGGTGCTCGGCGCACCGGCCGAAGAAGTCCGCACGTACAGCGACGAGGACCCGCAGGCGGGATGCGGGATCGCATGCGGCGAGCAGCAGATCGATGAACTCGGCGCGCTCGGCCGGATCGTGGCAGAGCGCGAAGACCTCCTCGAACTGATCGACCACGATCATCGTGTCGCCCCCGGCATCCGGCTCCGTCGAGGGGGTGAGCAGCTCGCGGTGGGTGCGGGCCGGGTGCTCCCCCGGGGTGAGAACGCGGATCACGGCCAGGGGGGTGCCGGAGTCGGTGCGCAGGGCCGGGATGAGACCGGCCCGCAGCAAGGACGACTTGCCGCTGCCCGATGCGCCGACCACGGCGGCGAACCGGTGCCGCCGGGTCAGCTCCCGTACGTCGTCGGTCAGCTCGTCCCGTCCGTACAGCGGGTCTCCGGGCTCGAACCGGGCGAGCCCCGGGTAGGGCGCGCCCGCCGTCCCCTGCTCCTCGGCTGCGGCCGGCTCCGATGAGGCGGCTGCGCGCCAGCGCTCCTCCCAGTGCGCGGCCTCGCCGCCGCAGGCCGCCGCATAGGCGAGGGCGACGGGCAGCGACGGCAGGCGCTCGCCGGCTGCGGCGGCGGAGAGTGTGGGCGCCGAGAAGGGCGCGTGCCGGGCCATCGCACGGTAGGTGGGGCTGCCCGCCCGGTGGCGGAGTTTGCGCAGTTCGTGGGCGAACATCTGCACCGCACCGGCGGCGGGATCCACCGGTTTCTCCGGACGTCCCACCCCGTGCCCCCACCGTCGAGTTACCGAACCGGCGATCACGCTATGCGCGTCGAGTTTTCTGCGCAACGGCGCTGAACAGCGCAAATGAAATTGATTGGCACCGCCTGCGGGGGCTGCCCATCAATACGACGGACGATCGACTGAGCGAGAGACCTCTCTTCGGACGGAGCACGTCATCTCTCTCATCCAGCGCACCGCCCCCGTCGTCGATTCGCGAACGGAACATCTCCCGCAACCGGTCCGGAGCGCCCTGCGCCGGGCGGTCCCGTGGGCCCCCGGCCTGCCGGCCCTGCTCATCGGGGTCTGGGGAATCCGCCGCCAGGACACCCTGTGGGGAGACGAAGCGGTCACCTATGAAATGTCACATCGGAGTGTGCCGCAGATCTGGCACACCCTGGGCCATGTCGACGTCGTGCACGGCCTGTACTACCTGATCATGCGGGGGGTGTTCGGCCTCTGGGACGGCGGTCTGGTGGCGCTGCGGCTGCCGTCGGCACTGGCGGTCGCCGCGGCGGCGGTCGGCGTCGTACGGCTGGGGCAGCGGCTCGGAGGGACGTGGACCGGGCTGCTGGCGGGCCTCGTCCTACCGCTGCTCCCGCCGGTGCAGCGGTATGCGCAGGAGGGCCGGTCCTACGCCCTGGTCTGTGCACTGATCACGTGGGCGAGCTGCCTGCTCGTCGCCAACCTCTCCCGGCCGGGAAGACGGGGCTGGGTGGCGTACGGCGCGGTGATGCTGACGGCCTGTCTCCTCCACGAGTTCTCCGTACTGATGCTCCTGGCCCATGGCGTGACCGTCTTCCGGGCGCGATTGGCGCCGTCGGTGACGTGGGCGTGGAGCATCGCGGCGGGTGGCGTGCTCGCCGGCCTCCTCCCGCTCGCCGCCTTCAGTACCACGCAGTCCGCGCAGGTGGACTGGATCGGCACGCCGGACGCCGGGGACGTGCTGGGCTTCGTCGCGACGGCCCTGCTGGGCGTCGCCTTCGCCCGCTCTGCCGGCCGAGCGCGCGGACCGATCACATTGTCCGCGCTCGCGCTCCCGCTGCTGATCCTGCCCAGCACGCTGCTCATGCTGACAAGCCCGCTGCATCCGTTGTACGTGGACCGTTACGTCCTGGCCTCCGCCATCGGCTTCGCGCTCCTGGCGGGCTCGATGCTCGACCGGCTCCGGCAGTCGGCGCGCGGTGCCGGAACCGTGCAACGTGTGACATGTGCCGTGGCACTGGCCTCGGTGCTCGCCACCCTCGTACCCGTGAGCACCGCGCTGCGGAAGCCGGGGAGCCGCAAGAATGACGCGGTCGCGATTGCCCGGGCAGTCCAGGACATCGCCGAGCCGGGAGACGGGCTGCTGTTCATGCCGTCACGCAGACGCGTATGGACGCTGGCCCGGCCGGACTCCTTCCGGTCCCTGTCCGACCTCGCCCTGGAACAGAGCCCGGTCGCCTCCAACACACTGTTCGGCAGGGAACTGTCACCGGACCGGATCCGCGAGCGCATCATGACCAGCGCACGCGTCATCGCGGTGCGCGACCTGGAGGGCCAGCCCCTGGACGCGAACGCGCCCGAGGCGGTCAAGCGCTCCACCCTCGACGCGCACTTCGGGGAATGCGCGAGCCGAACGGTCACGCAGGCGCGCATCACCGTCTATGCCAGACCCGGCCACTGCTGAACCGCACCGGCTGGACCGGTCCGGGTGACCGGCCCGGGTGACCGGCCCGGGTGACCGGCCCGGGTGACCGGCTCGGCTGACCGCTCCGTCCGACGGACCCGGCCGGCTGCTCGGGTTGAGCTGCTCTATAGGCTGGTCACGACCTTGTTCGCGTCGGTGCCCTGTGGTGTCTCCCCGGGCGGTCCGCCCCCAAAGTGCCCGGCCGACCGGCTGATCCGGAGTACCTCGTGCCCGTACCGCTCACTGTCGCCGTCGCCCAGCCCGACTGTGTTCACCTCGACGTCGCCGCCAACGCCGTAGTCCATGCGGAGGCGATCGGCCGGTCGGGGGCACGGCTGGTCGTCTTCCCGGAGCTGTCGCTCATGGGCTACGACCTCGCCGCTCCGGCCGTGTCGCCCGACGACCCCCGTCTGCGGCCGATCGTCACGGCGTGCCGCGAGGCGGGGGCGACGGCCCTGGTCGGGGCGCCGGTGCGCGCCGCGGACGGGCGTGAGTACATCGCCACCCTGGCCGTCACGGGCGAGGGCGTGAGCGTCGTCTACCGCAAGATGTGGCTGCACGGCGAGGAGTCCGACCGCTTCGCCCCGGGAGAGAAGCCCGAGGTCCTGGTGGTCGACGGCCTGCGGCTGGGGCTTGCGGTGTGTTACGACGTCGCCGTTCCCGAGCACGCCGCCGCCACCGCCGCAATGGGCATCGACGCGTATGTCGCGAGCACCCTGTACGGCCCCGGACCCGAGCAGGCCGCCCGGCGCGACGGCCACATGAACAGGGCGGCGCTCGCCCATGGTGTGTGGGCGGTGCTGGCCACCGCGGCGGGACCGAGTGGGGTGTACGCCCTCACGTCGGGCGGCTCCGGCATCTGGGCACCGGACGGAACCCCGGCCGTGCAGGCCGGGCCCGAGCCCGCCGCCGTGGTGTCCGCGACCGTGGGTACGGCCCGGCCCGGGTCCTAGACGCCCTCCTGGCTCAGCATCTCGGCCGTGATCGCCCACCGCTCGTGGTCGCGCCAGGCTCCGTCGATGAAGAGGAAGTCCGGCGAGAACCCCTCCAGGCGGAATCCGGCCCGTTCGACGAGGGCGAGCGAACCCTCGTTGGCGGGCTGGATGTTGGCTTCGAGACGGTGCAGGCCGAGCGGCCCGAAGGCGTACCGCAGGACCAGTCCCAGCCCTTCGCTCATCAGGCCGCGCCCCGACGCATGGGAGAAGGCCCCGTAGCCGAGCGCGCCGCACTGGAACCCGCCGCCGACGATGTTGTTGATGTTGATGAACCCCGCGATCCTGTCACGGGCCCCGCCCCCGCCCGCCCTGCTCTCGCCGCCCCCGCGTTCGCAGACCAGGAAACCCGCCTTTGTGGGGTCTTCGATCAGCCGGCCCGCGTAGGCGGCGTACGCGCGGGCGTCGTCGGGCGGGAAGATCCAGGGGCTGTGCATGTCCCGGCTCTCCCTCGCCCGGATGGTGAACTCTTCGGCATCCGCTTGGGCGTAAGGACGGATCGCCGTGCGCGATCCCTGGGCCAGATATACGTTTTCGGACATCCGGCCAGCCTAGAACGTGTGGTCAACCCGTCGCGTACGTGATTCCCCGGACCGGGCCTTCGGGGCTGTCCCCGACGGCGCAGTAGAAGTGGTGGAGCTTGCCGCCGCTGGAGATGAGGTCCGGCTTGCGCGCGTGGCGGTCGTCGATGTGTGTGGGGCCCACCAGATTGGCTCTCGGCTCTCCTCGACCGCCCGGAGCCGCCCGCTGTCCTGCTCTGCGCCAACGGCACCACTCCGGCCCATGCGGCCGGCGACCTGTCCGTCCTCGGCCTGGAGGTCCCCCGTCAGATCGAACTGGCCGGCATGGACGACTTCGGCCCCTTCGACCTGCTGCCGCTGGCGATCGCCGCGGCGCGCGTCCCTTCCCAGGAGATGGGCCGCCGGGCCGCGGAGCTGCTGTCGCACCGGATCCAGGACCCGGACGGTCCGCACGAGGTGCGGCACATCCTGCCGCCCGTCGAGATCCGTACGCGTGACTCCGCGCAGGCGTATCTCCGGGTGGTCGGGGCCGCGTCGGCGTAACGACCTCGCCCGCGATTGTCAGCGGCGTCGTAAGGCTTCTTCAGCGCCTCATTCCACCCGGCCGCCGACCACCGGAAGCTCCAGCACTCCGGTGTCCTCGGGGGCGCTGACCACTGTGACCGGCTTGATGCCGCGGTTGCCCGAGTAGGCGCTGTCGCTCGCCGCGATCACGAATTCGAGCCGGTGTCCCGCCTCGTACCGGTGGACGATGCCCGGAAGCTGCACGGCGAACGAGCGGGTGACGTCGGGCACGCGCACCGGCGAGACGAGCCGGTTCACCAGTGTCCTGGTGCCGTCCGGGGCCACGTCGTACACCTTGGCGAACAGGACGAGTTTGTCGGCGGCGTCCCCGCTGTTCTGTACGCGCTCGGTCTTCGGCGAGACCACCTTCAGGGTGGCCTTCGGCGCGCCGACGACATCCACGGCGGAGGTCAGCGGGGCACTGCTCCAGCCCAGGTAGGTGCCCTTGATGTCGTACGGCTCGGGGTCGGGCAGTCCGATGAGTCCGGCGAGCGAGCTCTCCGAATGACTGGTCGGCACAAGCCAGTTGGCGTACTGGCGGCTGCCCCGGGTGACCTTGGACCGGTTGTCGACGAGCTTGCCGTCGCCGGAGAGATACATCTTCTGGCTCAGGCCCGGTACGGCGGCCGCGGTACCGTAGCCGCTCTTCCAGTCGCGGTAGTAGGCGAACTCGGGCCCGGTGTCGGTGTTCTTTTCGTGCTGGAGGTAGCGGTCGAACCAGGCGAGGACGCGCTGTCCGACGTAGCTGGTCTCCAGATTGCCCTTGCCCAGGTCGAGTTCACCGGGTGCCTGCCCGCCGCTGTGGCCCCAGGCCTGCCAGATCATCTTGGTCGTGGTGCCCTGCGCCTTGAGGATCCGGTACGTGGCGGTGGCCTCGTTCAGGTTGAACAGGCTGTCGGCCTGGCCCTGCACGAGCAGGGTGGGTGCCTTGACCCTGCTGAGGTAGTCGACGGGTGAGACGCTGCGCGCGTAGTCGAGCATCGCGGCGGTCCTGTCCGCGGGGTAGCGTCCGGAGTTGAGCAGCCGGATGGTGTCGCAGGCCTGTGGTGCGAAGTGCAGACAGGTGAGGCTGCCGAAGCGGGACGGGTCGAGGCTCGCGTTGAGGATCGTCTGTCCCTCCCCCAGCAGGTAGAAGCCGTTGGTCCACTGCCACTTGAAGACACCGGCGGTGTCGGACGAAACGCCCTTGCGGGTACCGGTGTTGTTGGGGGCGAGTGCGTAGGCGAGATCGTTCCAGGTGATCAGCGGTACGAGGGCGTCGACGCGGTGGTCGACGGCCGCGGTGGCCATCTGGACGGCGCCGCCGTACGAGCCGCCGATCATGCCGACCCTGGGGTCGCCCTCGCCGTCCCTGGTGACGTAGTCGGCCCTGGTGCCGTCGTCGGCGGCGCGTGTCCCGGCAAGGAAGTCGATGAGTCCGGCGGCCGCCTTGCCGTCGATGGCCGGATCGTCGAGCGTGATGAGGCAGCCGGACTTGCCGAAGCCGAGGCCGGAGTAGACGAGGCCGACATAGCCGCGGGAGGCGAAGGCCTTGCCGATGGCATCGGTCGAGCCGTCCGATTTGCTGCCACCGAAGCCGTTGGTGGCGAGAACGGCGGGGGCCGGGTGCTGCGCGTCGGCCCCGGCGGGGCGGTACAGGTCGGCGTCGACGGTGCAGGAGCGACCATCCGCCTGAATGGTGAACTTCAGTGGGGTGACGGTGTATTGAGAGGTCTCGGCGGCCGTTGCGTGCGCCGCACCGGTGAGGACCAGCGGTGCGGCGAGCGCGGCTCCGGCCACGTATGCGACCGACTTCCGGGAGAGTGCCCGATACCCGGACCGAGGGCGGGAAACAGCACGTGACACGAAGACCTCCACACCGAGGGCGCCTTACCGACCAGTAAGTAACTGACCGCGCTCATGCTGTGACACGCGCCATAGCGATGTCAACGCTCGGGGCGGAGCTTCCTGAAGGATGCTCAACTTCCTCGCGATTCAAGGCCGTTCAGACCAGCGCGGGCACCTCGATGGTGAGCGTGGCGGGGCCGCCGCCGGCCGGCGCGTCCAGCACGGCGGGCACGCCGAGCGGAATCGTGAGCGCCGTCGGTCCGTGCCCGAAGCCCAGCTCCTCGACGACGGGTACGCCCAGGGGGCCGAGCCGGTCGGCAAGGACCGCCCGCACCTTCTCGTACGGACCGCAGCCCGCCCAGGAACCGCAGGCCACCCCGGCGATCCCGTCGAGCGCCCCGGCCCTCAGCAGTTGGGTGAGGATGCGGTCGATGTTGTACGGGTCCTCGGTGGTGTCCTCGATCACCAGCAGACCGCCCCGGGCGGACGTCCGGGCGTGCGGGGTGCCGATGTCGGCGGCGAGCAGGCTCACACAGCCGCCGTAGGTGATGCCGCGGGCCCTGCCGGGGACCAGCACCCGCGCCGTGGGCAGGCCGAGCGTGCGTACCGACTCGGGCTCGAACAGGGTGGCCCGCAAGGACTCCTGGGTGTCCGGGTCCTTGAGGAAGGTCTCGGTGCCTGCCATCGGGCCGTGCAGGGTGGCGAGCCCCATGCGCCGGGCGAACGCCTCGTGGAGCACGGTGATGTCGCTGTAGCCGATGAACACCTTGGGCCCGGCCGCGCGCATCGCCGCCCAGTCGACCAGGTCGACCATGCGGTGCACGCCGTACCCGCCGCGGGCACAGATCACCGCGTCGACGGATGGATCGCACCAGGCTTCCTGGAGGTCCCGGGCCCGCACCTCGTCCGTACCGGCGAGGTAGTCCAACTCCGGGTGCATGTCGCGGACATGAGGTGCTTCGACGGGATCGAGCCCCCAGCCACGCAGTACGTCGAGGCCCGCCTCCAGGCGGTCGGCGGGCACCGGCCCGCTCGGTGACACGACGGCGACCCTGGCGCCCGGACGCAGTCGAACGGGGCGGGTCAGGGGGGCGAGGGTCACTTCTTCAGCTCCAGCCGCGGTACGTCGGGACAGTCGATGCCGAAAGTCTGGCCGTACAGGGAGAGTTCCGCCTCCAGGGCGCGGACCATGGTGTCGGCGCGCCGGAACCCGTGCCCCTCCCCCTCGAAGGTGAGATACGCGTGCGGGATGCCGCGCCCCTCGACCTCGGCCAGGAACCGCTCGCACTGGACGGGCGGGCAGATCGGATCGTCCAGCCCCTGGAGCAGGAGGAAGGGCGTGGTCAGATGGTCGGTGCGGGTGACCGGCGACCGTTCGCGGTAGCGCGCCGGGACTTCGGCGAGCGGGCCCACCAGGGACTCCAGATACTGCGATTCGAAGTCATGGGTCTCATCCGTGCCCCAGCCGGTCAGATCGAGGATGGGGTAGATGATCGTGCCGCAGGCGTAGACATCGGTGCCGGTCAGCGAGGCGGCGGTGGTCCAGCCGCCGGCGCTGCCGCCCCGGATGGCGAGCCGCCGACGGTCGGCCGTGCCCTCGGCGGCCAGCGCTTCGGCGACGGCCGCGCAGTCCTCGACGTCGACGACGCCCCACTGTTCGCGCAGCCGGTTGCGGTAGGTCCTGCCGTAGCCGGTGGAGCCGCCGTAGTTGACCTCGGCGACGCCGATGCCGCGCGAGGTGAAGTAGGCGATCTCCAGGTCGAGGACGAGTGCGGCATGGCCGGTGGGGCCACCGTGCGCCCAGACCACATAGGGCGGCAGTTCGCCGTCGGGGCCGACCCGGTCGGGGCTCCGCGGCGGGTAGATGTGGGCGTGGATCTCCCGGCCGTCGGGCCCGGTGAAGGTGCGGTCCTCGGGCTGCGGGTAGTAGGCGGGGTCGACGGCGTCCTCGTGCGGTGTGCCGATGATCCGGGTGCGTCCGGTCGCGGTGTCCAGCTCGACGACCTCGTAGGCGCTGTACGGGCTCGCGGCGATGCCGACGATCCTGCTGCCGTGCGCGGCGAGCGACTCGGCCCATTCGGTCCAGGGCCCGGCGACGTCGACGAGTTCGCCGGTCTCCGGGTCGAGTATGCCGAGCGTGGTGGTGCCCTTGCCGTGGACGGTGGCGATCAGGCCGTTCTCCAGCGGCCGGAACCAGCTGAGGCCGATCTTCCACAGCGGTCCGGCGAACTCCAGCTCCCGGGGGCAGAGCGCGACCGCGCCCCGGTGCGGGTCGGCGCGGTACAGGTTCCACCAGCCGCTACGGTCGCTGGCGAAGAGAAGCCGCCCCTCGGCATCCCATTCGATCTGCGGCACCGATTCCTCGGGGCCGCCGCCGAAGCTCCAGGTGTGCTGGAACGTACCGTCCTCGGCGACGTCCGCGAGCATCACCTCGGTGCCGTCCCACGGCATGCGCGGATGGTCCCAGGCGAGCCAGGCCGCCCGCCGCCCGTCGGGCGAGAGTCTCGGCCCGGTGACGAACCGGTGGCTGTCGTCGGTGAGTTCGCGTACCGCGGAGCGGTCCTCGGCGGCCGAGCCGTCCAGTGGTACGGCGGCGATCACCCGGCGCAGGTCGGTGGGCTGCTCGCCGGTGAACTCCTCCAGGACGCACCACACTTCGCCCCGGTCGCCCCGGTCGAGGTGGAGCTGCGGGTCGACCCACCGCAGCCCGCCGCCGACGGCCGAGACCGGGGTGAGCGGCCGGGGCTCGCCGGGCTCGTCGGGGGTGTAGGCGTACAGCCGCTGGTCGGCGAAGTGGACGAAGACGATCAGCGGTCCGCCCTCGGCGCGTTCGGCCCCGGCCCAGGGCTGTCCGCCGTATTCGATGACCCGGCTCCGTACGTTCCACGGAGCGGGCAGGACGCTGTCACCGGTCCCGTCCGCGCGGCGGCGGATCAGGGCGCGGCGGCCCGCCTCGGCGGGGCGCGGCTCCGTCCACCACACCTCGTCGCCGACCACGCCGACGTACTCCGGACGGCCGTCGTGCGAGGCGGCCAGCCGCGCGTCGATCGGCGAAGGCCACGTTCCGTAGGGACCTGTGGACACCATGTTCGATTCCCCCCGTTCCGGGTCAGGCCGTGCGCAGGTAGTGGTCGAGGACGCGGACACCGAAGTGCAGTGCGTCGACGGGGACGCGTTCGTCGACGCCGTGGAACAGCGCCTGGTAGTCGAAGCCGGCGGGCAGCTTCAACGGTGAGAAGCCGTAGCCGGTGATGCCGAGCCGGGAGAACTGCTTGGCGTCCGTGCCACCCGACATGCAGTACGGCACGACGTGGCCGTCCGGGTCGAAGCGTTCGATCGCGGCGCGCAGCTTCGCGAAGGTCGGCGAGTCGACGGGCGCCTGCAGCGGGACCTCGCGGTGGTGGAACTCCCAGTCGACGTCGGGTCCGGTCAGCCGGTCCAGGGTGGCGTGGAACTCGTCCTCGCCGCCGGGGACCATCCGGCCGTCGATGAACGCGGTGGCGTGGCCGGGGATCACATTGACCTTGTACCCGGCTTCCAGGATGGTCGGGTTGGAGCTGTTGCGGACGGTCGGCGCGACCAGGGCGGCGGCCGGTCCGAGCTTGCCGAGGAGCTCGTCCACGTCGAAGCCGGGGGCGTCGAGGTCGGGGCGGATCCCGTGCAGCGCGGCGATCTCGGTGAGCGCGGCGCGCACGGTCGGGGTGAGCCGGACCGGCCACCGGTGTTCGCCGATCCTGGCGACGGCCGCGGCGAGTGCGCTGACCGCGTTGGCCTTGTTGACCTTGGAGCCGTGCCCTGCCTTGCCGCGCGCGGTGAGTTTCAGCCAGGCGGTGCCGCGCTCACCGGCGGCGATCGGGTAGAGCGGCATGTCCTGACCGGCGTGGAAGGTGAAGGCGCCGGATTCGCTGATGCCCTCCGTACACCCTTCGAAGAGTTCGGCGTGCCGGTCGGCGAGGAAGCCGGAGCCGTCCTCGGCGCTGGCCTCCTCATCGGCGGTGTACGCGATCACGATGTCGCGGCGGGGCCGGACGCCGTTCCGCGCCCAGGCCCGGACGACGGCCAGGACCATCGCGTCCATGTTCTTCATGTCGATGGCGCCCCGCCCCCAGACGACACCGTCGCGGACCTCCCCGGAGAAGGGGTGCACGGTCCAGTCAGCGGCCTCGGCCGGGACGACGTCGAGATGGCCGTGTACGAGCAGGGCGTCGGCGGACGGGTCGGTTCCCGCGATTCGGGCCACCACGTTGGTGCGCCCCGGGGTGCGTTCCAGCAGGGCCGGTTCCAGTCCGGCGGCGGCCAGCCGCTCGGCAACGTACTCGGCGGCCGGTCGCTCCCGGCAGTCACCGCCGCCGCGGTTGGTGGTGTCGATCCGGATCAGTTCGGAAGTGAACGTCACCGATTCGTCGAGCGCCCGCTCGTCAACGCTCTCGGCGCTCTCCTGGGGGTGGGTCGCCTCAGCCATACTGTTCCTCCACGGCGGACGACACGATCGTCGTCACCGCCTTGAACGTGCGGATACCTTCGTACATCGTCGCGCTGGTGTAGGCGACACGCCGTTCACCGCTGGGTGCCACGCCGGGGACCACGGTGGCCGCCGCGGCCAGATGCTCGGCGTCGAACTCCAGCTCGACGGTGAAGGGGCCGCCCTCCACCGGGGTGTGCCGTACGGCGAGCGCGGTCGCGTCCTTGGCCGCCGCGCGGATGTCCGCTGCGGTACGGGCCGGGGTGCGGCACACCGCCGCGTACCGCGACACATAGTCCTTCACGGCGACCTTGCGGGCCCCGGGGGCGTACCCGTCCGCGTCCACGCAGGTCAGATCGTCGCCGGTGACGAGGACGACGGGAACGCCGTACTCGGCCACGACATGCGCGTTGAGGAGCCCCTCGCTGGCCCGGGCGCCGTTGAGCCAGACCCCGGTGATGGAGTTCGCCAGATACGTGTGGGCGAGGACCCCTTCCGTACCGGCGCCCGTGTGGTAGCCGACGAAGGCGATGGCATCGACGTCGCCGTGCTGGACGCCCTCCACCATGGAAAGGGACTTGTGCCTGCCGGTGAGCATCTGGACCCGGTCGTCGAGCTGCTCCAGCAGGAGGTTGCGCATGGACCAGTGGGCCTCGTTGATGAGCACCTCGTCGGCGCCGCCGTCGTAGAAACCGAGCGCCGCCGCGTTCACGTCGGAGGTGAACATGGAGCGGCACCGCTCCCACTGCGGGGTGCCCGGCAGCACATCGGCCGGCCAGGTCACGCCGGTGGCGCCTTCCATGTCCGCGCTGATCAGGATCTTCATGCGGGCTCACGCTACGCGCCGAAGAACCGCCAGGCCAGAGCCACAGATACGTTCAATGGTCCAGTCCTCCGAAGAGAGTGCGCCCTACACCCCGAACAGGCGCATTCCGGACGCCGCGCGCCCGGTCGGCGCGCGGGCCCGCTTGCTTCGCCTTGACAGCCCTCCTCCACCAAGACCATGATTCCATTAATTGACTAATGGAATTGAGGCGAAGTGCATGGCAGACGCATTGACTCCGGGCGGCGCGTCCGGCGCATGGGCGCTGGAGGCCCGCGGCCTGGGTAAGCGCTACCGTCGCGGCTGGGCGCTGCGCGACTGCTCGTTCCGGCTGCCGGCCGGGCGGATCTGCGGTCTCGTCGGCCCCAACGGCGCGGGGAAGAGCACCCTGTTGGGACTCGCGACCCGGCAGGTGCAGCCGACAGAGGGTGAACTCCGCGTCTTCGGCGTGCCCGTGGACGATCCCGCGGTGATGCCGAGATTCGCCTTCCTCGGGCAGGACAAACCGCTGTTCAAGCGGTTCACCGTGGCGGAGACGCTGCGTCTGGGCAGCGAGCTCAACCCCGGCTGGGACATGACCGCGGCGGAGCGGATCGTACGGTCGGGCCAGGTGCCGATGCACGCCCGGATCGGCACTCTCTCCGGTGGTCAGCGCACCCGAGTCGCATTCGCGCTCGCCTTCGGCAAGCGGCCCGACCTGCTGCTGCTCGACGAGCCGATGTCCGACCTCGATCCGCTGGCCCGCCACGACATGAGTGCCCTCCTGATGTCGGAGGCCGTGGAGCGCGGCACCACGGTGGTGATGTCCTCGCACATGCTGTCCGAGCTGGAGGACATGTGCGACTACCTGCTGGTCCTCGCCGACGGCAGGATCCGGATGGCGGGCGACGCGGACGCCCTCGTCCCGGCCCACGCGCTGGTCACGGGACTCGCCACCGGCGGGGACCCGGCCGCCTCGCTGACTCCCCACACGGTGGTCGAAGCCCGCGTCCAGGGCAGGCAGTTCCACGCGCTGGTGCGGCCGAACGGCCCGCTGTCGGGTGACTGGGTGGTCGCCGAACCCAGCCTGGAGGAAGTGCTGCTGGCGCACCTCCGCTCGTCGGACGCACCCCCGTTGTTCACACCCGGTGCCCGCATCGAGGCCGAAGGGATCCACACCTCATGAGCGCCACCCTGACCGAGACGCCCCGAACCGGACGGGCGCCCGGACCCCGTCTGCTGCGCGGACTGAACTGGCTCGTCGTACGTCAGCACCGGGCCGCGCTGCTCACCGTGCTCGCCGCGATGGTCCTCGGCTCGATCTGGATCGCGTACCAGCGCGGCCGGATGGGCCAGACGCTCGAAGCCGCGGGCTGGCCGGAGAAGGAGCTGGCGCAGCCGACCTTCGCCTCGACGGGACTCAGTCTCACCGTCACGGCCCTGAGCGCGCTGCCCGTGATCCTCGCCGTCTTCCTCGGCGCCCCGCTGATCGCGGGCGATCAGGAGCACGGCACCGCGCAGCTGGTCACCACCCAGTCCGTGTCCCGGCGTCGCTGGCTGACGACGAAGCTCGTCTGGTGCTACGCGGCCGTGGTCGTGTCCGGCGCGGTGCTCTCGGCGTTCTTCACCTGGTGGTGGAAGCCCTATCGCTCGGTGTTCCCCAGTCTGTGGCCGGACGGGCCGGTCTTCGACAACACCGGTCCGGTACTCCCCGCGCTCTGCCTCTTCCTGACCGCCGCCGGCATCACCTTCGGCTTGCTGCTGCGCCGTGTCCTCGCGTCCATGTTGGTCACGTTCGTCTTCGCCGCGATCGTCGAGGTCGTCTGGGGCGAGATGCGCGTATACCTCGCACCGTCACGCATGCTCACCTACCCGCTCAACGGCGACATGCCCGCACGGCTGAACGAGTCGCACGAGCTGGACCGCTGGATCGGCTCCGCCGACGGCCATCTCTACGGCTGGGGGCTGTGCGCCAAGACCACGGAAGCGGCCTCGGACGCCTGCATCAAGGAGCACGGCATCGTCAACAACGTCGTCGAGTACCTCGGTTACGACCAAATGCCGTCCATGCAGTGGACCGGGGCCGGCATCCTGCTCGCGGCCACCGCCGTGCTCACCGTGTTCACCCTGTGGCGGGTGTCCCGGAGCCCCCTTTAGGACAAACCGCCGCAGGTACGTATCGTTTCGGCAGTTCAAAGGGAGGTGAAGACCGTGGTCGTATTCCGAATCGACAGACGCAGCGGAGTGGCGACGTACCTCCAGATCGTGCGACAGGTCGAACAGGCTCTGCGGATGGGCGCCCTGGAGGAGGGCGACCGGCTGCCCACGGCCGCGCAGGTCGCGGCGGAGACCAAGGTCAACCCGAACACGACCCTCAAGGCGTACCGCGAGCTGGAGCGCGCGGGTCTGGCCGAGGTCCGGCAGGGAGCAGGCACCTTCATCACCCGTTCCCTCGCCCCGGCCCAGGAGGGCCTCGACTCCCCGTTGCGCGCCTCGCTCGCCCAGTGGCTGGACGAGGCACGGTCTCAGGGGCTCAGCGGCCAGGAGGTCACCGCCCTGTTCCGCTCGGCCTATGCGGCTGTGTATCCGTCCGGGACGGACGGCTGAGGGGCGGTTTCGTACTCCTCGCCCGACGAGTACGAAACCGCGCTCAACCCGGCACTGGATAGTCGCCCGTGGCGCCGTCGGTCCGTTCGCGCAGCAGGTCCGCGTGGCCGTTGTGGCGGGCGTACTCCTGGATCATCACCAGGTACACCCAGCGGAGGCTGACGAGCCGGCCACGGGTCGTCGACATGAACGTCTCGTCGAGACCGTGCCCCGCCACGGCGGCCTCGCACGCCTCGACCTCGGCGCGGAACGCGGCGAAGTCGCGTTCCGCGTACGCGGCGTCGACACCGTCGATGCCTTCGTCCCCGTCATCCAGGCCGGTGAAGACGTCGCCGATCGGCTCACCCGCGAAACTCCGCCGGAACCACCAGCGTTCGATCTCCGCCATGTGTCGTACCAGGCCGAGGAGAGTGAGGTTCGACGGCTCGGCGGCGGTGTGCGCCAGCTGCGCCGGGTCGAGTCCGGCGCACTTGGTGAGCAGCGTCTCCCTGTGCCATCGGAGCCAGCCCTCCAGCATGGCTCGCTCGTCCGCGGTGCTCGGGACGTTCAGCTGGTCGCAGTCGGCTGTCGTACGTTCGATGCGGGGTGCCGTCCATGTCATGGCGGCCATCCTCACACCGGCCGCGACGCGGCTGGGGCATACGAGAGGTCCGTGCTCTCCGAGAAGCTCACCGGGTTCCGCCGGTTCATCACCGGCACGGTCGCCCCACACGTCGCCACCCGCCGAACGACAAGTGGGGCAAGTGGGGCGTTCGGGGCGCCACCTCAAGAGGGCACCCCGTACGCCGCCGCCTCACGTCGCGTTCAGAGCCACCGTCGGGTGGAGACGGGAGGCGCGGATCGCCGGATAGAGGCCCGCGACCACGCCGATCAGGAGGGTGGCGGCCAGGCCGCCCGCCAGGGACCAGAGCGGGACCACCGCCGTCCACCCCTGGACCCGCGCGAAGCCGTACGTCGCCGCCGCGCCCAGCAGCGCGCCCGTCGCCCCGCCCAGCGCCGACAGCAGCAGCGACTCGGTCAGGAACTGGAGCCGGATCGCGTTGCGTGTCGCGCCCAGCGAGCGGCGCAGGCCGATCTCCTGGCGGCGTTCCAGGACGGAGATGACCATGGTGTTGGCGACGCCCACACCGCCGACCAGGAGGGCCACCGCGCCCAGGCCGAGCATCAGGGTCGTCAGGCCCTCGTCGGTGGCGGCCTTGGCGGCCAGCGCGTCCGAGGGCCGGGAGACCTTGACGCCCGCCTCGTTGCCGGGGCTGATGGTGCGGGCCAGGACCGCCCGTACGTCCTCCACCGAGGCGTCCGTGGAGCGCTCGAAGATGGTGGTGGGGTGGCCGTCGAAGCCGAAGTAACGCTCGGCGGCGGGGAATCCGACCATGGCCACCCGGTCCAGGTTGGGGACCAGTTCGAGTGGTTTGAGGATGCCCACGACGACCACGCGCGTGTCGTTCATCATGATCGTCTCGCCGGTGCGGGTGATTCCGAGGCGGTCCGCCGCCACCGCGCCGAGGACCGTCGTCGGGAGGCGTTCGCCGACCGGACTCAGCCAGACGCCCTGGTCGACCTCGCCGCCGAGCGCGGACAGCAGGTCGATGCGGGCCGCCTGGGTGGTGACGCCGGCGGTGCGCTCCTCGGGGACCACGTCGCTGCGGCGGATGCGCGCGTCGACGTCGGCGGTGGCCGTGGCGTGCTGGACCGGGCCGACACGCTCGACCATCGCGACCGCGTTCTTGGGGAGTTTGATCGGCTGCCCCATGGCGTCCTCGCCCGCCTCGGCGGTGAGGAGGTTGGTGCCGAGGCGGTCGAGCTGGGCCATCAGGTCCGCGCGGCTCGACTCGGACAGGCCGACGACCGCGACCATGGTCGCGATACCGATGGCGATGCCGAGCGCCGAGAGCACCACGCGCGCGCGGCGCGCGCGAAGGCCGACCGCACCGACGCGGAGGATGTCGCGCGGGGAGAGACGGGAGGGCTTGAGGCCGTTCTTCATGAACCGACCTCTTCCGTACGGGAGGCGGAGCGCGCGCCGGAACGCGAGTCCGAGACGATCTCCCCGTCCTTGAAGCGGACCCGGCGCGGCAGCGAGTCCGCGATCTCGTTGTCGTGGGTGATCACGCAGATGGTGGTGCCGGACGCGTTCAGCTCGTGCAGCAGCTCCATGACGATCTTGCCGGACGCGGTGTCCAGCGCCCCGGTCGGTTCGTCCGCCAGCAGCAGCCGGGGATCTCCCACCAGGGCGCGGGCGATGGCCACGCGCTGCTTCTCACCGCCGGACAGCTCGTTCGGCGTGTGCGAGTAGCGGTGGTCCAGTCGAACCCTGGCGAGCGCTTCCCGCGCACGCGTGCGCCGTTCCTTCAGCGGTACGCCCGCGTACAGCAGCCCGTCGGCGACGTTGTCCACCGCGTCGCGCCCCGCCGCCAGGTGGAAGTGCTGGAACACGAAGCCGATGTGGCGGGCGCGCAGTGCGGAGAGCCGGGAGTCGGAGAGCTCGGACACGTCGTACCCGGCGACCCGGACGGTGCCCGTGGTGGGCTTGTCGAGGGTGCCCATGACGTTGAGCATCGTGGACTTGCCGGAGCCGGACGGGCCGACGACGGCGAGCAGTTCGCCCTCTTCGACGGTGAGGTTCACTCTGCGCAGGGCGTGGACGCCGCCGGGGTACGACTTGGTGGCGTCCTGCAGTTCGATCACCGCGTCCGATGAGACCGTCATGACTTCGCCACTCCGACCTTCAGGCCCTCGCGCACGTCAGGGCCGCTGACCTCGATCTGCCCGTCGGCGGTCATGCCCGTCTCCACCCGCACCATCTTCGAGGTGGCGCCCTGGACGACTTGGAGGCCGTAGCCGCCGTTCTCGCCGCGCAGGGCGACGACCGCCTCGACGGGGACCGCGAGGACCCCCTTGCGCGCCTCGCTGACGAACTTCACGCTCGCCGACGCCTTGGCGTCCTCGCCGGACGCGGCGCTCATCCCGCCGTCCAGGACGACCTCGACGGTGATGCCGTTCTGCGCGGCATCGCTCTCCCCGGCGGACGCCTCGGGGCGCACCGTCCGGGCCACCTTGCCGGTCGCCGTCTTCCCGCTCGGGAGGGTGACCTCGACCTTGGTGCCCCGGGAGGTGAGCGCGCCGTCGCCCTGGTCGAGCTGCGCGCGGACGACCGGCTTGGTCGAGGCGACCGTCAGCACGGCCGTGTCCGGGCCGACCTGGTCGGCGAGCGCCGCGTCAGCGGTGACGACCTTGACCCGGTCGGGCTGGAAGACGACATCGCCCTTGCCGACCTTGCCGGTGGTCTCACGGTTCAGCGACTTCTGCCATTGCTTGACGGCGGCCTCGGTGTTCTCGTCGTACCGCGCGTCGACGTAGAGGTTCGCTCCGTACCCCAGGTCGCGCAGATTGCGCTCCAGCTGGAGCACGTCGCTGCCCCGGTCGCCCGCCTTCATCTCGCGGAACATCGGGACCGGCCCGTAGAGGAGGGTGACGGGCTTGTCGTTCAGCTCGTACAGTGCCTGCCCCATGGTCAGTGTCTTCCCTTCGGATGCGGCCACCGTGACGGTGCCCTCGACGGCGGACTTGACGGCGCGGCGCTGCGCGAAGTCGAGCTTGCCGTCGACCGTCTTTGACTGCACGAGGTCGGTACGTACGACGGTCGCGATGGCGGGCGGCAGGTCGCCCGCCCTCCCGGAGGCGCCCGCGTCGCCGTCGTCGCCGAGGAACAGGACTCCCCCCGTGACGGCGGCGGCGACGGTCACCGCACCGAGCGCGAGGAAGGCGGTGCGACGCTTCACTGCATGCCGTCCAGACCGTCGAGCAGCTTCGACTTGCACGCCTCGCGGGCCTGCTTGTACGACGGCGACTTCGTGTCGATGGACGGGGACGCCGGGTTCGGGTCGCCGCCCGGCTGGGCGTTGCCGCCGCTCATGGTCGGGTTGGTGAACTTGGAGACGCCGTTGTCGCGCATGCACTTGGCGTGCGCGAGCATCGACTCGTAGTCCTTCTGCTGGTCGCGCTTGGGCTCGGCCGTCATGGCTGCCTGCAACTCGGTGACGCAGACACCGTTCTTGCCGCCCTTGATGCCCTCGTTGCGGCCGGGCTGGGAGCCGATCTCGTCGACCTTCGTCCAGTCGAGGTGCCCGCTGAGCTTGGGGTCGGGGAAGTCCTTGTAGCCGCCCTTGACGCGCATGCACTGGACGTACTTCATCTGGGCGTCGTAGAAGGCGCTCTTGCCCGCAGGCTGGGTGCTCGGCTTTTTCTCGCCCTTCGCGGCGCTCGCGGTCGGCGCGTCCGGTACGTCGGCGATCACGTCGTCCTTCTTCGCACCGCCGGTGCTGTCGTCACCGGCGCCGCAGGCGGCGGAGAAGGCGAGTACGGGCACGGCCACGAGGGTGGCCATGCGCAGCCGGGCTGTGGCGCGGGGGTTCGTCCTGAGGAAACTCATGCGCTTCACGTTCGCCGTCGCGGATGATGGCCCGTCCATGGCCACATGATGGGAACGTAACAATGCCCCCGAGCTGCGCGTCCACCCCCGTGCGGAGTAGGCGGAAACGGTCCCCGTGTGCCCATAATCGGCCCCATGCCGCATGTACTGCTCATCGAGGACGACGCGTCCGTACGGGACGGAATGGAGCTCGTGCTGCGCCGTCACGGGTACAACGTCGACACCGCCGCCACCGGCGAGCAGGCCCTTGCCCTGCTCGCCGGGGAGCGGGGCGCGCGGGTCGAACTGGCCGTACTGGACCTGATGCTGCCCGGCATGGACGGCTTCGAGGTGTGCCGCCGCATCCGCGCCCGCTCGGCGAGCCTGCCGGTCATCATGCTGACCGCGCGCGGCGACGACTCGGACATCGTGACCGGCCTGGAGGCGGGCGCCGACGACTACGTCGTCAAGCCGGTCACCGCGCCCGTCCTGGAGGCCCGCATCCGGGCCGCCCTGCGGCGTGCGGAACCGTCCGCACGACAGCGTTCGGACGCCGATCTCGCCGGGCTGGTGATCGACCGCGCCGGGCTGACCGTCACCAAGAACGGCACACCGGTCGCGCTGCCGCCCACCGAACTGCGGCTGCTGCTGGAACTGTCGGCCTCCCCCGGCCGGGTCTTCAGCCGCGAGCAGCTCCTCGAATCCGTCTGGGACCACTCCTACCTGGGCGACTCCCGGCTGGTGGACGCGGCGGTCGGCCGGCTGCGGGCCAAGCTCGAGGACGTACCGGCGAAGCCGCGGTACGTACAGACGGTGCGGGGCTTCGGCTACCGCTTCGGGCCACTGTGAACCGTACGGACAAAGGCGAGCGCGGCGTCGCCTCGAAGCGGCGCTCTTGGCGGCTCGTCGGCGGGCTGCGCGCCCGGCTCGTCGTCACCTTCGTCGTCGTCGCCCTGATCAGCGCGGTGACCTCGACCGCCCTCGCCTACCGGGATGCCCGTACCGCTGTCCTCCAGCGCGCCCAGAACGCGGCCGTGAACGACTTCCGGGAGCGGGTCACCGCGGTCGCCGCCGACTTCGACCTGCCGCCCGACCAGGCGTCGCTGTCCCGGTTCGCGGCGAAGGTCTCGGACGGCATCGGCGGGAAGATCGTGGTCGCCCGCTACCAGGACCTCACCGCGGTCTCCGACTCGCTCGCCGAGACCGAGGGCCGGATCACCGTCGAGCTGCGCAGCGCCGTCATGACCGGCGACGATGCCAAGTTCCAGCGGGTGCAGTGGCGGGGCGAGCCCTACCTGGTCGTCGGCACACCTGTCACATTCGCCGACGGGGACCACCGCACCTCCGGCCTGGACGTTTTCGCGATCGCCGATCTGCGGGCCGAGCGCGACGACACCGCCGCCCTGCTGGACTCCGTACGGGCGGGCATCGTGCCGGTGGTGCTGCTGGCCGCTGTGCTGGCGCTGCTGGCCGCGGGGACGGTCCTTCGTCCGGTACGGAAGCTGGGCCGGGCCACCCGCGAGCTCGCGGCCGGAGACCTCGGCAGCCGGGTCGCCGTCACCGGGCACGACGAACTCGCCGACCTGGCAACGACGTTCAACGAGACCGCCGACGCGCTCCAGGCTTCCGACGCGGAACTGCGCGAGCAGGAGGCGAAGGCACGCCGCTTCGTGGCGGACGTGTCGCACGAACTGCGCACGCCCCTCGCGGCGATGACGATGGTGGCGACCGTCCTGGAGGAGGACGCCGACCAGCTGCCGCCGGACGCGGCGCGGGCGGCCCGTACCGTCGGCGCGGAGACGGCAAGGCTGTCCCGACTGGTCGAGGACCTGATGGAGATCTCCCGCTTCGACGCCAAGGCGGTACGGCTCAACGCGGCCGAGACGGACCTCGCCGACACCGTACGGGCGTCGCTGGCGCTGCGCGGGTGGACGGACCGGGTGCAGACGCACCTCCATGAGGGCGTACGGGCGGTGGTCGACCGGCGCCGCATCGACGTGATCGTCGCGAACCTGGTGGGCAACGCGCTGCGGCACGGAGCCCCGCCGGTCACCGTGACCCTCGGGACGGCCCTCGATGCGGACGGGGAGTGGGTGACGCTGGAGGTCGCCGACCACGGTCCCGGGCTGCCGCCGGGGGCTCGGGAGCGGGTCTTCGACCGGTTCTACAAGGCGGACGCGGCCCGCACGCGTGGCGCGGCCGACGACAGCGGGCAGGGCAGCGGCCTCGGCACGGCGATCGCGCTGGAGAACGCACGGCTGCACGGCGGCACGATCGACGTGGCCGACGTGGCCGATGGAGCGCGGCGCGGCGCGGTGTTCACGCTGCGGCTGCCCCTGCGACGTACAGGAGAGGGCACGAAGTGAAGGTCCGACAGGGGGTCGTGGTCGCCGCGCTGGGGATCGCTCTCATGGGCTGCGGCGTCCAGCCGACCGGAGTGATAGGCGCTGGCGAGCCCGCGTCCGGGCTGACGCGCGGCATACGGCTGTACTACGCGTCCGCCAGTGGGCTGCGCGGAGTGCCCCTGCTCGACAAGGAGGTCAAGAACCTCAACGCGGTGGTGAAGCTGCTCCTGTCGGGGCCGCCGCCCGCCGAGCAGCGCGACGGGCTCACCTCTCTTGTCCAGCTCCCCGGCTTCTCGGTGACCGGGACGGGCACCCGCGTCACGGTGCGCCTCGACGGCCCCTATGCGGAGTCGGGACGCGACCAGGGTACGGGCCAGCTGGTGTGCACGCTGGCGCGCGCCCAGTCCGTACTCGACCCGAAGGTCAGGACCGACGACGTCGAGGTCACCCTGCGGCCGTCCGAAGGCGCCGCGCTGGGCCCCTACCGGTGTGCGGAGTTCCTCAACACATGAGGCGGGCAGGCGAGTTCGCCTTGCCCACTAAAGCGAGCCGGTCCAGAACCCCGTTGCTCAAGCGGCGCCGGCCGGCGTGCGACCGCTCCACCGGGCGACCTCGCTGATCACGTAGCGGTCCTGGCCGTCAGGTCGCGGAGGGGCCGCAAACGTCCCGGGACGGGGACTTCACACGGGGTGCTGTCGATCACCGTCAGGCCGGCCACGCCAAAACGTTCAAGTGCGCGTGAGCAAGTACGCTCCGCGCGGGCCCCGTCGCCGTGCGCGGCCCCCGCATCGACCCTGACGAGCACATCGGCAGGAGAGGGGGATCGTCAGTGCTGCCCACTGTCTCCTTTCCCGACAGTTACGCCGCGATACGGGCCGGTCAGTTCCCGAAGGAGCGGGTCCGGTTCCTCGAGGAGGAACAGGTGTCCGCCGTCGGGGACGGTGCGCAGTTCGGCGCCGTCGATCTGCGCGTGCGCCCAACGCGTCACCTCGATGGGGACGTTGCCGTCCGCCTCACCGTGGATGAACACGGTCGGCACCCGGATCGATCCCAGCGACTCGGGCAGCGGGCGGGAGTATCCGGCGAGATCCACCATGGCCGCGTCCATGCCCTGACGCCGGGCCTCGGTGGTGTCCAGCTCCGACAGCTCCTGGAACTCCTGTTCCTTCATTATCAGTTGGTCGGCAAGCGGCCAGGCATCGAGGTGCGACTCACGGTTTTTCATGCGCTTGAAGATCCCCGTTCCCGCGAGCATCGGCCGGGCGATCACCGGGGCCCAGCGCACCAGCCGGTCCAGCCACTTCACGATCGGGATCCGGCGTGCGTACGCCTGTCGGGGTGCTCCGGGGACGGCGGCGCACGCGAGGATCAGTTTCGTCACGCGCTCGGGGTGCGTCTGGGCGGCGGACAGCGCGTATCCGCCGCCGCCCGAGATCGCCACGAGCGGTGCCCGTTCGCGGCCGAGGTGGTCGAGCAGGGCCAGGAAGTCGTCGGTCCAGCGGTGGAAGCCACGGCCGGGCACGGGGTCGGTCTCGCCGTATCCGGGGCGGTCCGGGAAGACCAGACGGACGCCCGCCTCCGTCGCGGCCTGCCGCAGCGCCATGCCTTCGAAGCGGCTGCCGGGCGTGCCGTGGAGCACGATCGCGGGCGGGGCGGTGGGGTCCCCGTAGGAGCAGTACGCGATACGGCGCCCGCCGGGGGCCGTCAGGCGGACGGTCTCGGGCAGATCCTGCAAGGAGGGGGTCATCTCTGCTCCTCATGCGATACGGGGGCGGCGGCAGCGGCGGCGATCCCGCCGATGACGAGGTCGAGGCCGTAGGCGAACCGGCGGTCGTAGTCGTGGTGGTCGGCGAACACCGACATGGCCCGGCGCTCGGACGGGAATCGGAGCTGTTCCGGATCGCCGCGGCCGAGGCGGATCGCCACATGCCCGGTGACGAAGTCGTGCAGGGCGCCGTACGCGTACACGGCGGCCTCCTCGTCGAGCCCCGCGGTCTGCAGCGCGGCGACGACCCGGAGTGCGACGTCGTCCGCGCCGGGCCCGACGAGGGAGGCGCGGCGGTGCGCCTCAAGGATGACGGGGTGGCGCATGAGCAGGTCATGGAGCGTGTCCGCGAACAGCCGGACGACGCCGCGCCAGTCTTCCGGCCAGTCCACGGACCGGGTCACCTCGCCGACGATCCGGGACACCAGCGCGTGCTGGAGCGCGTCGATGCCGCCCGTCGTGCGGTGGACCGCCATCGGTGACACATCCAGCCGGTCGGCCACCACGCGGAAGGTCACCGCGTCGAGACCCCGGTCGTCGGCGATCTCGGTCGCCGCGTCCAGGATCGCGTCGAGCGTGACCGCCCGGGGACGGCCGTTCTTCGGAGTGCTTGCCTTCTCGACCACCATGCCGTCACCATATCGATACGCGTAACGAAACAGCAATGGGAGCATCCATGCCGCAGTTGCACGACCTCACGGCCCTCCAACTGGCCAGCGCCTACAAGCGCGGAGACACAACTCCCACCGAAGTCGTGGACCATCTGCTGTCCCGGATCGAGGAGAGCGACCGGGTGGGTGCGTTCACCACCGTTTCGGCGGACCGGGCACGCGCCGCCGCGGCCGAGGCCGGACGCACCCTGCGTTCCTCGGACCGAGCCGAACTGCCGCGCCTGTTCGGCGTACCCACCGCCGTCAAGGGCCTGGAGGCCACCGCGGGCGTACGCACCACGCTGGGTTCCGCGCTGCTGCGCGACTGGATTCCCGACCACAACGACGAGATCGTCGATGTCATGGCCGACGCCGGGCTGATCAGCCTCGGCAAGACCACCGTTCCCGAATTCGGGGCCGCCTGCTACACCGAGCCCGAGGTGTCCGCCCCCGCGCGCAGCCCGTTCGGCCTCACCCGCAGCGCGGCCGGCAGCAGTGGCGGTGCGGCGGCCGCGGTGGGTGCGCTGCTGGTGCCGATCGCCCAGGGCAGTGACACCGCCGGTTCCGTACCGCCCCCGCGAGCGCCTGCGGTGTGGTCGGGCTGAAACCGAGCCGTGGGCTCGTCACGGCGGGCCCGGACGGCAACGACGGGATGGGGCTCTCCGTACGGGGGCCGCTCGCCCGCACCGTGCGCGACACCGCGGCGTTCCTCGATGCGCTGACCACCCGTACCGAACCTATCCTCCGCAGGTGGGCGACGAGCGTGCGTCACTGGGCGGCTTCCTCCAGTTCCAGCGCGAGACCCTGGCCATGAAGTGCACCGGGCCCCGGCCAAGGGGGCGCCCCACGGCTCAGCGGAGGTCCGGGCCCTTGAGGATGTCCTCGATCCGGGCCAGCTCCTCGTCGGCGAACTCCAGATAACGGACCGCCTCGACGCTGTTCTCCAGCTGGGCGACGCTGCTCGCCCCGACCACGGCGGAGGTGATCCGGCCGCCCCGCAGCACCCACGCGAGCGCCATCTGCGCGAGGGACTGCCCGCGTGCGGAAGCCACCTCGTCGAGCGCCCGCAGCCGGTCCACCAGTTCCGGAGTGACCGAATCGGGCGTCAGGAAGGGGCTGTTGCCGGCTGCGCGCGAGCCTTCCGGGATGCCGCGCAGATAGCGGTCGGAGAGGATGCCCTGCTCCAGCGGCGAGTAGGCGATCGATCCGGTGCCCAGCTCGTCGAGCGCCGTCAGCAGGCCGTCCTCGACCCAGCGGTCCAGCATCGAGTAGCGCGGCTGGTGGATGAGGAGCGGGGTGCCCAGCTCTTTGAGGATCCGGGCGGCCTGACGGGTCTGCTCCGGCGAGTAGTTGGAGATGCCGACGTAGAGCGTCTTGCCCTGACGTACCGCCGAGTCGAGCGCGCCCATCGTCTCTTCGAGCGGGGTGTCGGGGTCGGGGCGGTGCGAGTAGAAGATGTCCACGTAGTCGAGGCCGAGCCGGGTGAGGCTCTGGTCGAGCGACGAGAGCAGATTCTTCCTGGACCCCCACTCCCCGTACGGGCCGTCCCACATCAGATAGCCCGCCTTGGTCGAGATGACGAGCTCGTCCCGGAGCCGGGCGAAGTCCGTCCTCAGTGCGCGGCCCATCGCGGTCTCGGCGGCGCCGGGCGGCGGTCCGTAGTTGTTGGCGAGGTCGAAGTGGGTGATGCCGAGATCGAATGCCCGGCGCAGGATCTGCCCCTGGGTCTCCGGCGTCCGGTCGCCGCCGAAGTTGTGCCACAGGCCGAGGGAGAGCGCGGGGAGCAGCAGTCCGCTGCGTCCGGTGCGCCGGTAGGGCATGGCTTGGTAGCGGTCGGCGGACGGGAGGTACATGCGGGCTCCACGGACGGAAGAGGGGCGGTTGCGGTGCGCAGGGTCCAGGTTCGCCGACAACGATCCAGCAGTCCAACAGGAGATTCTGCTTGGATTCAGCGCTTATATTTCTCAATCATGGAGTTGCGTCAGCTGGAACATTTCGTCGCCGTCGCCGAGGAACAGCACTTCACACGTGCCGCCGAGCGCCTCGCCGTGTCGCAGTCCGGTCTTTCCGCCTCCGTCCGGGCCCTGGAGCAGGAGCTCAGGACCCCGCTCTTCAGCCGCACCACGCGCAGCGTGCGGCTGACCGAGGCGGGGCGCGCCCTGCTGGTGGAGGCCGAGCGCACGCTGGCGGGGGCGCGAGCGGCGAGGGACGCCGTCGATGCGGTACGGGGACTGCTGCGCGGCACACTGTCGGTGGGTGTCGAGCAGTGCGTGCCCGGGGTACATCTTCCGCGTCTGCTGGCGGCCTTTCACCGTAAGCATCCGCTCATGGAGATCCGGCTCCGCCAGGAGGGCACCACGAGTCTGGTGGACGGGGTGGCCGGCGGGCGGCTCGATGCCGCCTTCGCCGCGACCGTCAGTTCCGTCGAATGGCGAGGCGAGCTCATCCCGCTGGCGCGTGAGCCCATGGTCGTCCTCTGCGCCCCCGGTCACCGGTTCGCGACGGCGGACCGCGTCGCGTGGGGTGAGCTGCCCGGTGAGTCCTTCATCGACTTCCATCCGGACTGGGGTCCGCGGCGGGCGGCGGACGGGGCGTTCACCGAGGCACGGGTGCGGCGCACGGTGGGGCTGGAGGTGAATGACGTACACAGCCTGCTGGAGCTGGTGCACGAGGGGCTGGGGGTCGCGCTGGTGCCGCACCACTTCTCCCGTAAGCCCGAGGCCCGGGGATTGGTGGCGGTGGAGCTCGAAGGGCCCCGACAGCCTTACTACGAGAGCGTCGTGGTGCTGCCGGCGGCCCGGGCCATGAGCCCGGGCGCGCGGGAACTGATGGCGCTTCTCCAAAGTGAGAGCGGGCTGTGAGGGCAGCGGGGAGCGAGGGTTGTGCGAACGGTCATCCGCCCAGCGCCCTCGCGAACGCTCCCGCCTCCTGTGCGACTCCACTGCAGGTGTCGACGGCCTTCGAGGTGTCCTCGTCGGTGCACTCCTGATCGCGAAAGGTGGCCCACTGGGAGAGCGCGCCGATTCCCTTGCGCCCGGCGAAGGTGCGCAGGGACGCCGCGTCGGCGAGGGTGTGAGCTGCTGTCGGTTTGCTGAGCTGAAGTGCGTTGTAGTGAGCAGGAGTGAGTCCTGTCGGCGGGTCCACCGAGTGGGGACGGAAGCTGGGCGTCGCGCAAGCGGGACCTGACGCCGCTGTCGTCGTCGCGGATCGCGGGGGCGATCACCAAGGCCACACACGATCAGTGGGCGCTGGCCCGCCGTTGCCAGGCCGCGCACATCCGGAATCTGGAATCCGGGATCAGGACGCTGCGGCACCGCCTGTCCCTCCCCATCGGCGCGAGGGGAACAAAGCGGGCAGCCGGTGGCTACCGCTCCAAGGGCGAGTGGTTTCGCAAGTCCCGCCGCCTCGCCGCGCTGGAGGCACGGCACACCGCCGCCGTCGCCGACCGGCAGGCCGGACGCGTCCGGGTGGTACGGGGCGGCAAAGGCCTCCTCAACACCCGCCACCACCTCGCCCGGGCCCACCTGACCGAAGAGCAGTGGCGGGAACGGTGGGAGGCGGAACGCTGGTTCATCGCCGCCGACGGCGAGTCGGGGAAGCGGTTCGGGAACGAGACCATCCGCGTCACCCCGGACGGCGAAGTATCGATCAGACTGCCCGCCCCGCTCGCACACCTGGCCAACACCCGGCACGGCCGGTACACCCTCACCTCGACCGCGGCGTTTGCGCACCGGGGTCAGGAGTGGGCCGACCGCATTGTCGCGAACCGGGCCGTGGCCTACCGCATCCACCTCGACGTGGACCGTAGCCGCTGGTACCTCACCGCGTCCTGGCAACGCCCCGCCGTGCAAACCATCCCGCTGGAGACCGCCCGCGCCCGGGGTGTGGTCGGCGTCGACACCAACGCCGACCACTTCGCCGCCTACCACCTCGACCGGCACGGCAACCCCATCGGCGACCCCCACCGCTTCGGCTACGACCTGTCCGGCACCGCCGACCACCGCGACGCCCAGATCCGCCACGCCCTGACCCGCCTGATCAACTGGGCCAAGCAGGCCGGTGTCACCGCGATCGCCATCGAAGACCTTGACTTCACCACCGAGAAAACCCGCGAGAAGCACGGCCGCAGGAAGAGGTTCCGGCAGCTGATCTCCGGCATTCCGACCGGGAAGCTCGAGGCCCGGCTGGTCTCCATGGCGGCCGAACAGGGCCTGAGCATTGTCGCGGTCGACCCCGCCTACACCTCGATGTGGGGTGCCCAGCACTGGCAGAAACCGCTGGCCACCCCCAAGCGAAAGATGTCCCGTCACGATGCCGCCGGCATCGCGATCGGACGACGCGCCCTCGGACACCCGGTCCGGCGTCGGACGGCACCGCCCCCACACGACCGGAGCGATCGTGCGGGGCATCGGACCGCCCAGGCCCCACCAGGCACCCGAGGACGTGACGGAACCCGCCCACCCGCAACGGACCACGCCCCCAGAGACGTGCCACCGAACGGGACGCGAAAGCGGGAACCCAGCGCATCCAACACCGTTCGGGATGCGCCCAGTACACATCGGTGGGTCCAGGACTCACTCGTGCACACTGGCTAGGAACGGTGAACGTCTCCCCGCTCACGTCGTTGACGCCGATCATCACGGTGATGTGCAGGGCCCGCCAGGCCACAGTGTCCGACAGGCCCAGTATGTCCTCGGCGAGCGCGTCCTTGCTCATCCCGCCGACGGCCAGTACGGCCTCGCGGCGGAACGCACCGATCGCGCCCGGGATGGTGGGCATACAGCGCTGCAGGTCGTACTGACGGAGACATGAGCGACTACGCGCAGCAGGCCGCCGAGGCAACCCACGACCAGCTCACCGACGGGAGCCGGCTGCTGCCGTGACCTCCCCGCCCGCCGCTCCCTGTGCCGTCGGCCGACGATGTCAGCCGACGGCCAAGGACGCGGCCAGCACGAACCAGCGTGCGGGCAGGTCGATACGGGTTCCGTCGGGCAGATACTCGGTCTGGGCCAGGGCGGTGTCACCGCCGGCCAGCGTGGTCAGACCGGCCGTCCGCAGCAGCTCAGGCACCTCCTCCTCCATGACACCCGCCGGCTTGAGACCGTGGTCCAGGACCCGGCGCAGCTTCTCGGGCGGGCCGTCCGGTCCCTGCGCCGCCTGCTGGAGCACGTCCTTGGAGGCCGGGGTCAGCTCGGCGACGAACGCCCGGCCCCGCTCCCCCACCATTGTCGCAACCGCCGCGGCAACGGCGGGCCTGGCCTCGGCCTCGCTCTGGTGGATCACCGCACGCATATAGACATTGGTGTCGCCGGTCCGCTCGTGCAGGGCCGCCACGGCCTCCGCGTCGACGAGGTCGAGCTGGGCGAACTCGGCGACGCCGTCGGGGTCCGCGCGGCGTGCGAGCGCGATCGCCGCGTGCGAGAGGTCCACACCGATCGCGCGGGGGAAGCGGGTGGCGAGATAGCGAGTCTGGGTGCCGTTCCCGCAGCCGAGGTCGACGACGGGCAGCGAGGTGTCGGCGTACGGCAGGAGCAGCTCGCTGTGGGGTACGGAGCTGAGCGAGGGGTCGGCGTCCCAGATCGCCTCACCGGGTGCGTCCGAGGTGGCGGACCAGAAGCCCTCCCACGCCTCGCGGTACCGCTGTGACACGTCCATATGCACTCCCGATTCCGCTTTTCCTGAGGCATTTAGCTCAGGTACGGACTACCGCCCCGGGGCGGCCGCTGCAAGACCGCGCCCAGCATCCACCGCCCGTGGCGATGTCCTTCACCAGGTGGCCGGCCGGTGAAGCCATCGGCCGGCCCGCACCTCGGAACGGTCAGTCCTCGTGGCCGAGTTGGAGGTCGCGTTCGGTCCGTCCGCCACCCGCGACCTGGAGGACGGTCGCCACCGGCGGATACCCGGCCGCGATCACCGTGTACTCACCGGTGGACAGGTCCACGAACCGGAAGGCGCCGTCGGGCCCGGTGGTGAGCGTGTCGACCACATTGCCCGCCGCGTCCAGGAGCGTGACCCGGGCGTCCTCGACGGGCCGGCCGCCGCTGGCCCGTACGACGCCACGCAGCACCGCTCCACCGGCGAGTTCGATGTCCTGCCGGGTCTCCCTGGCCGCCTGCACGCTCACCGGCAGCGCGGCGGGCCGGAAGGCGGGCGCGCTGGCGGCCAGGGTGTACTCGCCGGCCACCAACTCCGTGATCACATAGCCGCCTTCGCGGCCGCTGCGGGTGGACGCGACCACTTCGCCGCGTACATCGGTGAGGGTGACGGCGGCGTCGCGCACCGGGATGCCGTCGGCGGTGACGACGGTCCCGGCAAGGCGTCCCGCACCGCCGAGCACCACATCGAGCTCGACGGGCCGCTCGCCCACGGTGACGCTGACGGCCTGCGGCTGGTGGCCGCCGGCCGCGGCGATGAGGACGTAACTGCCGGCGCCGGGCACGCTCAGCGCGTACCGCCCGTCGTCCCCGCTCGCGCCCCGTCCGACCTGCTGTCCCTGGACATCGATGAGGGTGAGGGCGGCACGCGGGACCTTCGTACCGTCGGGGTGCTGGACGCTGCCGCACACCGGCACACCCGACAGATACACGGGCGGCGGAGCGGCAGCGTTGGTGCGGGCGGCGGGAATCGGTGCGGACTCGGCGGCGGATTCGGGGCTGTGATGGGACACCAGCGGTTTCTCCTTGAGGAAGAAGGCGAAGAACAGGCCGAGCGCGAGCACCGGCACGAGGTAGAGGAAGATCCGCGGCATCGCGTCGGCGTATGCCTGGATGTAACTGTCGCGCAGCGCGGGCTCCATGGCATGGACCAGCTGCGGGGTGATCGACTCCGGGTCGGGGAGGTCGGCGCCGGACGGCAGCCGGACGGCGAGCGCGTCCGCGAGGCGGCCCGCGAAGAGCGTCCCGAAGACGGCGGCACCGACACTGCCGCCGATCTGCCGGAAGTAGTTGTTGGCACTGGTGGCGGCGCCGAGGTCGGCGGGCTCCACGGAGTTCTGCACGGCGAGCACCAGTACCGGCATGACCAGGCCGATCCCGATGCCGAGCACGGCCTGCGCGATGCTGTATTCGAACCGTGGGGTGTCGGTTTCGAGCCGGGAGAGCAGCCACATGCCGGCCACCGAGAAGGCGCCGCCGAGAATCGGATAGACGCGGTAGCGGCCTGTGCGGGAGATCAGCTGACCGGAGACGACGGACGCGCCGACGATGCCGCCCATCATCGGGAGCATCAGCAGCCCGGATTCGGTGGCCGTGGCGCCGTCGACCATCTGCAGGAACGTCGGCAGATAGCTGGCGGCGCCGAACAGTGCCACCCCGACGACCGCACCGACGAGCGCGGTGACATTGAAGATCGAGTCACGGAACAGTCGCAGCGGAATGATCGGTTCGGCTGCCCGGTGCTCGACGACGACGAACAGCAGGGCCGCTCCGGCGGCTCCGGCGGCGAGCCCCAGAATGGTGCGCGATCCCCAGGCGTACTCCGTACCGCCCCAGCTGGTCAGCAGCACCAGGCAGGTGGAGGCGGCCGCGAGCAGCAGCGCGCCGAGGATGTCGAGGCGGGGCCGGACGGTGGGCCTGGGGAGTTTCAGTACGACGGTGATGACGGCGAGGGTGATCAGGCCGAACGGGACGTTGATGTAGAAGCACCAGCGCCAGGAGGCATGGTCGGTGAAGAAGCCGCCGAGCAGCGGGCCCGCGACGGAGGCGAGGCCGAAGGCTGCGCCGATGAGCCCCATGAACCGGCCGCGTTCCCGGGGCGGTACGACATCCGCGATGATCGCCTGGACACCGATCATGAGCCCGCCGCCGCCGATGCCCTGGACGGCACGGAAGGCGATGAGTTCGTCCATGGTGCGGGACCAGCCGGCCAGCGCGGAGCCGATGACGAAGATGACGATGGCGAACTGGAAGACGACCTTGCGGCCGAAGAGGTCGCCGAGCTTCCCGTAGATCGGCAGGCCGATGGTGGAGGCGAGGAGGTACGCGGTGACGGCCCAGGACATCTTCTCCAGGCCGTGCAGCTCGCCGACGATCTTCGGCAGTGCGGTGGCGACGATCATCTGGTCGAGCGCCGCGAGCAGCAGCGTGAGCATCAGCCCGAGGAAGACCAGCCGGATGTGGCGGGGGGTGGTCTCCGGTACGGCGGAAGGCGCGATGACTGCGGCTTCTTCCGCCTCTTCCGTCTTTTTCACGTCAGGGAGCGGCGAGGGCGGTGTGGTCGCCGCCCCGGCGGCCCCCGCACCGCTCGGCTCGTCCTCCAACAGAGTGATCCCACCCACCACGTGCCGCTCCCCTCGTCGCATCTGCGCCGCCCATTTCTCGCATTGCGCGATAAGCGAGGGCAAACGTGACGGGGGGGCGCTGACGGCGCACTCGGGGGGCTTAGCCGCCGGTGGGAGCCACTACGGCGCACAACCGACGGGCCGAGAAAACCACCCGAACCGGTGAGGCCGGTCAAGAGAGGTGGGAGCTACTTCTCGACCTCGGTGGCAAGGTTCTGCAGCAGTTCGTCGTAGATCCGCCCAAGTCCCTTGGGCGCAAAGGTCTTCTCGAAGAATCCACCGATGCCGCCGGCGCCGTTCCAGACGGTCGACACGACCGCCTTCGACTTGCCCTCACCGGCCGGAGTGACGGTCCAGGTGGTGACCATCGAGGAGTTGCGGTCCTTCTCCACGAGCCGGCCGTCGGTGGGCTCGGTGACCTCCAGCAGACAGTCGCGCACCCGCTTGCTGGTGGCCTGGAGCTTCCAGTGGACGAGGGTGCCCTCGCCGTCACCGCCCTCACGCACCTCGTACTCGCTGAAGTGTCCGGGCAGCACCTTGCCCCGGACCTCCTTGTAGTCGGCCAGCGCGTCGAACACCGTCTCCGCGTCCGCCGCGATGACTCGCTCCGTCGTTGCCTCGACCTGCGCCATGGCTGTTCCTCCAGCACTCGGTTGTTCGGGGGTGTGCTGAGCCAACCACCTCCGGGACGCCGCTCAAAATCCGGGCCGGGACGAAGGAGAGAAAACGATCAAGGGAACAAGTGTTCTATTCTCTGTCCAGTGCTACCGAGGAGGCGTCCATGCGCTGGGACAATCTGGTCGAAAACCCCACCAATACCGGAGCCAGCGCGCTCTTCACCGCTGACGCGGTGACCACCCGCACCTTTGACACCCCCGAATTCCGAGGCATCACCTTCCACGAGATCCGGGCCCGCTCGATCGTGAACCGGGTGCCGGGCGCGTCGCGGATGCCGTTCGAGTGGACCGTCAATCCGTACCGGGGCTGTACGCACGCCTGCGTGTACTGCTTCGCACGCAAGACCCACAGCTATCTGGACCTCGACACCGGAATCGGCTTCGACTCCCAGATCGTCGTCAAGATCAACGCCCCGGAGCTGCTGCGCAGCCAGCTGGCGTCCAGCCGCTGGCACGGCGCACACATCGCGATGGGGACCAATGTCGACTGTTATCAGCGCGCCGAGGGCCGCTACCGGTTGATGCCCGGCATCATCTCGGCCCTGCGCGATCACGCGAACCCGTTCTCGATCCTGACCAAGGGGACTTTGATCCTGCGCGATCTGGAGCTGCTGCGACAGGCGGCCGAGGTCACCGATGTCGGCATCTCCGTCTCGGTGGGCTTCGTCGACGACGGGCTGTGGCGCACCGTAGAACCCGGCACACCTTCCCCCGAGCGCCGCCTCGACGCCGTCCGGACGCTGAGCGAGCACGGCATCGACTGCGGCGTGCTGATGGCGCCCGTCATCCCGTTCCTCGGCGACCACCCGGACCAGTTGCGCGCCACGGTCCGGGCGATCGCCGCCGCCGGGGCGACCTCGGTGACCCCGCTCGTCCTCCATCTGCGGCCCGGCGCCCGGGAGTGGTACATGCGGTGGCTCGGGCAGCACCACCCCCATCTGGTACGGCGCTACGAGCGGCTGTACGCCGAGGGGGCCTATGCGCCCAAGTGGTACCAGCGGCGCATCACGCGGTACGTCCACGAACTGGCGACCGAGTTCGGCATCGGCCCCTCGCACCGCGGTTCGGCCCGCCGGCTCCCCGTGCGTCAGGAGCAGCGGTCACCGCTCGACGGCCCCGAGCCCACCCAGCTGACCCTGCTCTGACCCGTCGGATTCGACACGGGCAGGCCCGGCGCATCCGACGCGGGCAAACGGGTCAACTCTCAACAGATCATGTCCTTCCGGGCGCGAATGTGGGGAGCATGCGGCGGGGGCTGCGTCACGCGCAGCCGTCTTTCCCCCACCACGGGAGGCCATATGACGAAACGTCCAGGAATTCTGTTCGCCGTCGGTGCGACGGTCGCCGGTCTGGTGACCGCCGCCCCGTCCCCGGCGACCGCCGACAACGGTGCGCGGCACACCGCGGCCGAGCTCAGATGGACCGACTGCGGCACCAAGTCGTACCCGAGTCTGCAGTGCTCATCGGTCAGTACGCCGCTCGATCATGACGATCCGTCGGGTCGGCAGATCACCCTCGCCCTGTCCCGGATCCCGCACACCGCGAAGACCTTCCAGGGTCCCCTGCTGGTCAACCCGGGCGGCCCCGGGGGCAGCGGCCTCTCGATGGCCGGCTTCGTGGCGTCCTCGCTGCCGAAGTCGGTTGCCGCGCAGTACGACGTGATCGGGTTCGACCCGCGCGGCGTCGGTCGGAGCGAGCCCGCACTGGACTGCGTACCGAATTACTTCGATCCGCTGCGCCCCGACTCGGTGCCGGACTCGCTCGCGGTCGAGGATGCCAACCGCAACCGGGCCCGTTCGTTCGCGCAGGCATGTGGCGAGAAGTACCCGGATCTGCTGCCCTACATGGACACGGTCAGCGCCGCCAAGGACCTCGATGTGATCCGGCAGGCAACCGGTTCCCAGCAGCTCAACTACTTCGGGTACTCGTACGGGACCTACCTCGGCGCGGTGTACGCCAAGCTGTTCCCGGAGCGGGTGCGGCGCCTGGTCCTCGACTCGAACGTCGACCCGGAGGGCGTCTGGTACGAAGACAACATCGGCCAGAATTACGCCTTCGACGCCCGTCACAAGGCGTTCGCCGCCTGGGTCGCGAAGCACGACACCACGTACCGGCTCGGCAGCGACCCGGCGAAGGTCGAGGATGCCTGGTACGCGATGCGTGCCGCCGTCAAGGCGCACCCCGCGGGCGGGAAGGTCGGGGCGAGCGAGCTGGAGGACACCTTCCTGCCCGGCGGCTACTACAACGGCTACTGGCCCTATCTGGCCGATGCGTTCGCGGCGTATGTGAACGACCAGGACCAGGACGCGCTCGTGAAGGCGTACGAGAAGTTCGGCGCGGTCGACGCGAAGGCCGACAACGGGTACTCGGTCTACTCGGCCGTGCAGTGCCGCGACACCCAGTGGCCCCGTCAGTGGAACACCTGGCGCAACGACAGCTGGAAGGTGCACGACAAGGCACGCTTCTTCACCTGGAACAACACCTGGTACAACGCCCCATGCGTCGACTGGCCGGTGGAGCCGCTGAACCCGGTACGGGTCTCCAACGACAGCCTGCCGCCGGTGCTGCTCTTCCAGGCCACGGAGGACGCGGCCACGCCGTACGAGGGCGGAGTCACCCTGCACCGCAAGCTGCGCGACTCCAGCCTGGTGGTCGAGCAGGGCGGCGGCAATCACGGCATCACCCTGAGCGGCAACGACTGTCTGGACACCTATCTGGCGGACTATCTCGACAAGGGCACCGTCCCGCGCGGCAAAGGCAGCGGGGCCGACGCGGACGCGGTCTGCGCCAAGTCCCCCGACCCGAAGCCGCTGACCGGCAGGGCGGCGGTGGAGTCGGCCCGGGGAACGGGTTCCGGCAGCAGGGGCAGCATCCTGCACGGCCTGCTCGGCTTCCGCGGCTGACGCCCTGCGAACCCGGGCCGAATTCCTGTACGGGTCATCCTGACGCATGCGTCAGGATGACCCGTATGACGATACGGACCACGCCCGATGTGCTCGTACGGGACATGACTGTCGACGACTGCGATGCGGTCGCGAGAGTCCGGGTGCGCGGCTGGCAGGCCGCGTACGCCGGACTGATGCCGCAGTCGCATCTGGACGCCATGGACATCGCCGAGGACGCGGAGCGGCGCCGTGGATTCTTCACCGAGGACAACCCGGTAGTGAATGTGGTGGCCGAACGGGCGGGCCTCGGTGTGATCGGCTGGGCCTGCTACGGCCCGTACCGCGAGAACGGCAGACGGCTGGCGCGGGGCGAGCTGTACGCGATCTATGTGCTGCCCGAGCAGATCGGGACCGGAGCCGGCCGCGCCCTGATGGCGCAGGTGCTCACCCGCGCCACCGCGGACGGCTTTCCGGACCTGGCGCTCTGGGTGCTGAAGGAGAATGCCCCGGCCCGCCGCTTCTACGAGCGCTCGGGTTTCCGCCCCGACGGCGCCGAGGAGCCCTTCGAGGTCGACGGCGTACTCGTGCCCGAGGTGCGGTACGTGCGCGCCCTCGGCACCCCTTGAACGCGTCGGCGCCGGACCGGCCGGCAGCGGTCCGCGCACTCAGGCCCCCCGCAGGCGGCTGAGCGCGTCCCGTGCCGCGCCGCCCAGTCGCGGGTGCGGCAGCGCCGCCTCCAGGAGCGGGCGGGCCTGTTCGTCCCCGAGCTGCCCGAGCCCTTCCACACAGGCGAGCGCCACCCGCCAGTGCGGATCGTCCGGGGCCAGGAGTCGCTCCAGGGTGCTCATCAGCGCCGGTACGGACTCCGGGGCCCGAAGCGCGGTGAGCAGCCGCACCGGGTGCAGGGCGTACGCGGTGCGCAGGTTGTTCGTTGCCAGGGCGGCGGCGGCCCGGGGGGTGCGGGGGTCGCCGAGGCGCACCAGGGCGTGGGCGGCGGAGACGCAGCGCTCCGGATCTCGGTGGTTGAGCAGCAGGACCAGCGCCTCGAAGGCCCGTCGGTCGCCGCCACAGCCGAGTCTGAACGCTGCGATCTCCCGCGCCCAGAGCGGGCGTTCGCGTTCCACAAGGACCCGGGCCAGCTCCTCGTCGTCGTCGGTGGCGAGCAGTCTGCGGTACGCCGCCGACTCGCCCGCCTCGTCCGCAAGCCGGTCCGTCAGCGACCGGAACTCCTCGTCCATGACCGTCAGCGTATCGGCGATGACAGTGAGTGTGAGCCGGACCACAGCAATTCGGGGCTGGCGCGCTCGTTACCCACCGGTTAAGCTCATGTGAGCGGGACACACTCCCCGCCGGCTCCGGTGGCCTGGTGACGCAGCCACCCGGAGTGCTTGTCGGTCCGGCAGCTTTGCGAGACGTGACTCCGGGACAGAGTCCGTCACCCCTTCCCGGTCCGGGCGTGCCCATCGCGCCTCGGCCTTGAGCACCACGACACGCAACCCCCGCACGCTCTGCGCCAGTTCTCCCCTTCGGCGCGCGCCGTGCTCCTCACAGTCGTCACTCATTCTCTGGAGTCCCGTGATGGACACCCCGCTCAGCACCATTGCCGTCGTCGGTCTCGGCACCATGGGCACCGGCATTGCCGAAGTCCTGGCCCGCGCCGGCCACGAGGTCATCGGTATCGACATCAACGACGCGGCCGCCCGTCAGGCCGTCGCCGCCCTGGAAGCCGCGACCGCTCGCGCCGTACGGCGCGAGCGGATCACGGAGGAGGAGCGCAGCGACATCCTCGCCCGGTTCTGTACCTTCGGTGACCTCCAGGCCGCCGTGGAGGCGGAGCTGGTCATCGAGGTCGTGCCCGAGTCGTACGAGATCAAGCAGCAGCTCTTCCGGGAGCTCGACGCGATCGTCTCCCCGACCGCGATCCTGGCGACCGGCACCAACGCCCTGTCGGTCACCCGGCTCGCCGCCGAATCTCTGCACCCCGAGCGCGTGCTCGGTCTGCACTTCTTCAACCCGGCGCCCGCGATGAAGCTGGTCGAGGTGGTCTCCTCGGTGCTGACCGCACCGCCGGCCGTCGAGGCCGTCACCGCGCTCGCCCGCAGCCTGGGCAAGGAGCCGGTCGAGGTCGGCGACCGGCCGGGCTTCGTGGCCGACGGGCTGCTGTTCGGGTACCTCAACCAGGCCGCCGCGATGTACGAGGCGAACTACGCCTCCCGTGAGGACATCGACGCGGCGATGAAGCTGGGCTGCGGCCTGCCGATGGGCCCGCTCACCCTCCTCGACCTGATCGGGATCGACACCGCCCGCACCGTCCTGGAGGCGATGTACTCCGCGTCGCACGACCGGCTGCACGCCCCGGCCCCCATCCTCAGGCAGCTCAGCGAGGCGGGGCTGACCGGCCGCAAGTCGGGCCGCGGGTTCTACACGTACACGGAATCCGGCAGCCAGACCGTGGTGCCGGACGCGCTGACCCCGCGGGAGAGCACGTCGGCGGCCGACGGACGCGCGGTGCGCTCGGTGGGCGTCGCGGGCTCCGGGACGATGGCTTCGGGGATCGCCGAGGTCTTCGCGAAGGCCGGCTACGACGTGGTGCTCGCCGCCCGCAGCCAGGAGAAGGCGGACACGGCGAAGGGCCGGATCGCCAAGTCCCTGGAGCGTTCCGTCACCAAGGGGCGGCTGACCGCCGAGGCGCGGGACGAAACCCTGGCCCGGATCACCGCAGCCGGTTCGCTGGACGCCTTCGCCGATGTCGATCTCGCGGTCGAGGCGGTCGCCGAGGACCTGTCGGTCAAGCAGCAGCTGTTCGGGACGATGGACAAGGTCTGCAAGCCGGGTGCGGTGCTCGCCACCACCACCTCGTCACTGCCGGTCGTGGCGATCGCGCGGGCCACCTCGCGCCCGCAGGACGTCGTCGGGATGCACTTCTTCAACCCGGCACCCGCGATGAAGCTGGTCGAGGTCGTCCGTACGGTACTCACCGCCGACGATGTCCACGCCACCGTCCGCGAGGTGTGCGTCAAGGTCCGCAAGCACCCGGTGGACTGCGGGGACCGGGCCGGCTTCATCGTGAACGCGCTGCTGTTCCCGTACCTCAACAACGCGATCAAGATGGTCGAGGAGCACTACGCGAGCCTCGACGACATCGACGCCGCGATGAAGCTGGGCGGCGGCTACCCGATGGGCCCGTTCGAGCTCCTCGACGTCGTCGGACTCGATGTCTCGCTCGCCATCGAGAAGGTGCTGCACAGCGAGTTCCGCGACCCGGGCCTGGCCCCGGCTCCGTTGCTGGAGCATCTGGTGGCCGCCGGCTGCCTCGGTCGCAAGACGGGGCGCGGCTTCCGCGAATATGCCCGGCGCTGAGCCGGGAGCCGGGTGGGGCGGGCTGCTCGATCCTTCGGGCGGCCCGCCCCCACGGGCGCATTCCCCTGCACCGATGCAGTACGTTCACACCATGTCCCAGCCCGCCAGGTCCCCCCGTGTCTCCGCCGCACCCGACGCCCCGGAGAGTGCCGCAGGCACGCGCGCCGCCGCCCAACGGCTCAAGATGCGCCGCGAACTGGCCGCCGCAGCGATGGAGCTCTTCGCCACGAAGGGGTACGAGGCGACGACGGTCGACGAGATCGCGGGCGCCGCGGGAGTTGCCCGGCGGACCTTCTTCCGGCACTTCCGCTCCAAGGAAGAGGCGATCTTCCCGGACCACGACGACACCCTCGTCAGGGCCGAGGCCGTCCTCAATGCCGCCCCCGCGCACGAGCACCCGCTCGACACCGTCTGCCGCGGCATCAAGGAAGTCATGAAGATGTACGCGGCGAAGCCCGCGGTCTCCGTGGCCCGCTACAAGCTGACCCGTGAGGTCCCGACCCTGCGCGAGGCGGAGATCGCCTCGGTGGCCCGCTACGAGCGGCTGTTCACGCGCTATCTGCTGGGCCACTTCGACGAGCGCGACCATCATGTCGGCAATGACGACCCGCTGCTCGCGGAGGTCGCGGCTTCCGCCGTCGTCACCGCGCACAACCATGTGCTGCGCCGCTGGCTGCGGGCGGGCGGCGAGGGCGATGTGGAGGCCCAGCTCGACCATGCCTTCTCGATCGTCCGCGACACGTTCGGGACCGGCATCGGCGCGGGCCGGATCGTCGGCACCGAACCGGCGAAGCAGCCGGCCGCTTCGGTGACGTCCCAGGGCGAGGTACTCGTCACGGTGGCGCGGACGGACGCGCCCCTCGAAGAAGTGATGCGCACGATCCAGCAGGCACTCAAGAACCGCTGAGCAGGGGCGGCCGCCCCCGTCCCCGTACCGGAAACGTCCCCGTACCGGAAACCCGGTTGCCGCGTCCGCGCCCCGGTGCTGTGGTGTGCGGATGAATCATGATCGCGACACACTTCTGACCCTTTTCGACCGCGAAATGCGCGAGCACGCCCGCCCCGACGGCCCCGGCGTCCGGGTCGAGCGCGCCGGTGATGTCGTACGGCAGGTCGGCGCGGCCGACGACTGGAACGGTGTCGTGTGGTCGGCCCCGGACCTGGATGCCGTACGGGCGGACGCGGCGATCGCGGCACAGGTGGCGCACTACACGGCGCTGGGACACGACGAGTTCGAGTGGAAGCTGTACGCGCACGACCGGCCGGCGGATCTGGCGGAGCGGCTGCTGGCGGCCGGTTTCGAGGCGGAGGAGCCGGAGACCCTGCTGGTCGCCCCGGTGGCGGACCTCTCGACGGCGGTGGAAGTGCCCGAGGGCGTCCGGCTGCGCACCGTGAGTGACGCGGACGATGTGGAACTGATGGCCCGTGCCCATGAGCAGGCATTCGGCTCGGACTGGTCGCGGCTGCGGCATCAGGTGCTGGCCAGGCTGTCCGAGGACCCGGACAGCTTCGTCGGCGTCCTCGCCATGGCGGGCGACGAGCCGGTGAGTTCGGCCAGGATGGAGCTGTACCCGGGCACGGGCTTCGCGGGGCTCTGGGGCGGCGGAACGGTCGAGGCGTGGCGCGGGAGGGGCGTCTACCGGTCCCTGGTCGCCTTCCGCGCCCGGATCGCGGCGGAGCGCGGCTACGGCTACCTTCAGGTCGACGCCTCCGATCAGAGCAGCCCGATCCTCCAGCGACTCGGATTCCTGGCCCTGAGCACCACGATTCCTTACGTGTACCGGCCCTCACGCTGACCGCTCCCGGCGGGACAGAACCCCCCGAAACACCTCTTGCGTTGCTCATGCGTGCCCGGCGGGTGACAAGTGAGAGAAATTGTTGGCACCGAGTGCCTTGCCAGGTGTCACGGAGTGCCATACGTTGAAGTTGTCCGGGCGGCCGGCGTGCTGAGACCTCACGTACGCCGGCTGTCCCCGCAAGCAATATGCCTGCGCGCCCGGACGCCTGCGTCACAGGCAAACCCTTCTGCTCCACAGAGCAAGCCGAAGCCTTACCAGCCGAACCGACGGCAACACCTCCACACCACACCGCTCCCCTCAGCTTGCAGGGATCCTCAAGCGTTCCCTCAGCGCCCCCATCCGCCGGAGGCACACCGTGAAGGAAATCCTGGACGCGATCCAATCGCAGGACAGCACCGCCGCAGACTTCGCGGCCCTGTCCATCCCTGAGTCGTACCGCGCGGCGACCGTGCACAAGGACGAGACGGAGATGTTCGCCGGGCTCACCACCCGCGACAAGGACCCCCGCAAGTCACTGCATCTCGACGAGGTTCCGGTGCCCGAGCTCGGGCCCGGCGAGGCGCTGGTCGCCGTCATGGCCAGCTCGGTGAACTACAACTCCGTGTGGACCTCGATCTTCGAGCCGATGGCCACCTTCGGCTTCCTGGAGCGCTACGGCAAGCTCAGCGAGCTCACCAGGCGCCACGACCTGCCGTACCACGTCATCGGCTCCGACCTGGCGGGCGTCGTCCTGCGCACGGGCCCCGGCGTCAACGCCTGGCACCCGGGCGACGAGGTCGTCGCGCACTGCCTCTCGGTCGAACTGGAGTCCTCGGACGGCCACAACGACACGATGCTCGACCCCGAGCAGCGCATCTGGGGCTTCGAGACCAACTTCGGCGGCCTCGCCGAGATCGCGCTCGTCAAGTCCAACCAGCTGATGCCGAAGCCGCAGCACCTCAGCTGGGAGGAGGCCGCGGCTCCCGGCCTCGTCAACTCCACGGCGTACCGTCAGCTCGTCTCGCGCAACGGCGCGGGTATGAAGCAGGGCGACAACGTGCTGATCTGGGGCGCCAGCGGCGGACTCGGTTCATACGCCACGCAGTTCGCGCTGGCCGGTGGTGCCAACCCGATCTGTGTCGTCTCCAGCGACCAGAAGGCGGACATCTGCCGGAAGATGGGCGCCGAGGCGATCATCGACCGCAACGCCGAGGGCTACAAGTTCTGGAAGGACGAGCACAACCAGGACCCGCGCGAGTGGAAGCGGTTCGGCAAGCGCATCCGTGAGCTGACCGGCGGCGAGGACGTGGACATCGTCTTCGAGCACCCGGGCCGTGAGACGTTCGGTGCCTCCGTGTACGTGACCCGCAAGGGCGGCACGATCGTCACCTGCGCGTCCACGTCCGGCTACAACCACGAGTACGACAACCGCTACCTGTGGATGTCGCTGAAGAAGATCGTGGGCTCGCACTTCGCCAACTACCGCGAGGCGTGGGAGGCCAACCGGCTGGTGGCCAAGGGCAAGATCCACCCGACGCTGTCGAAGGTCTACTCGCTGGAGGAGACCGGCCAGGCCGCGTACGACGTCCACCGCAACCTCCACCAGGGCAAGGTCGGCGTGCTCGCACTGGCCCCCCGCGAGGGTCTGGGTGTACGCAACGAGGAGCTGCGCGAGCAGCACATCGACGCCATCAATCGCTTCCGGGATGTCTGACATGAGTGACCGTCAGAAGGACCGCCCGTGGCTCATGCGGACGTACGCCGGTCACTCGACCGCCGAGGCGTCCAACGAGCTCTACCGGCGCAACCTCGCCAAGGGCCAGACGGGCCTGTCGGTCGCCTTCGACCTGCCGACGCAGACCGGGTACGACCCCGATCACATCCTCGCCCGCGGCGAGGTCGGCCGGGTCGGCGTGCCCGTGTCGCACCTCGGTGACATGCGCCGGCTTTTCCAGGACATCCCCCTTGAGCAGATGAACACCTCAATGACGATCAACGCCACCGCGATGTGGCTGCTGGCGCTCTACCAGGTGGTCGCGGAGGAACAGGGCGCCGACGCCACCAGGCTCCAGGGCACCACGCAGAACGACATCGTCAAGGAGTACCTCTCGCGCGGGACGCATGTCTTCCCGCCCGGTCCTTCGCTGCGGCTGACCACCGACATGATCACGTACACGGTCAGCCACATCCCGAAGTGGAACCCGATCAACATCTGCAGTTACCACCTGCAGGAGGCGGGAGCCACTCCGGTCCAGGAGATCGCCTACGCCATGTCGACGGCCATCGCGGTCCTGGACGCCGTACGCGATTCCGGTCAGGTGCCCGAGGAGAAGTTCGGCGATGTGGTCGCGCGGATCTCCTTCTTCGTGAACGCGGGCGTCCGCTTCATCGAGGAGATGTGCAAGATGCGCGCCTTCGGCCGCATCTGGGACCGGATCACCGGCGAGCGGTACGGCATCACCGACGCCAAGCGGCGCCGCTTCCGCTACGGCGTCCAGGTCAACTCGCTCGGTCTGACCGAGGCACAGCCGGAGAACAACGTCCAGCGCATCGTCCTGGAGATGCTGGCCGTCACCCTCTCCAAGGACGCCCGCGCCCGGGCCGTCCAGCTGCCGGCCTGGAACGAGGCACTGGGGCTCCCCCGGCCCTGGGACCAGCAGTGGTCGCTCCGTATCCAGCAGGTGCTCGCGCACGAGAGCGATCTGCTGGAGTACGAGGACATCTTCGCCGGATCGCACGTCATCGAGGCCAAGGTGGACGAGCTGGTCACCGAGTCGCTTGCCGAGATCGACCGGATCCAGCGGATGGGCGGCGCCATGGCGGCCGTCGAGTCCGGCTATCTGAAGTCCGAGCTGGTCTCCTCGCACGCCGCCCGCCGGGCCCGGATCGAGGGCGGCGAGGAGAAGATCGTCGGCGTCAACATCTACGAGACGACCGAACCGAACCCGCTCACCGCGGACCTCGACGGGGCGATCATGACGGTCGACCCCGCCAATGAGGCCAAGGTCGTCACAGCCCTCCACGAGTGGCGCGACAACCGTGACGAGACCCGTGCCTCCGAGGCGCTGGCGGCCCTGAAGAAGGCCGCGGCCGGCACCGAGAACATGATGGAAGCGACCGTGGAGTGCGCCCGCGCGGGTGTCACCACCGGCGAGTGGTCCTGGGCGCTGCGTGATGTCTTCGGCGAGTTCCGGGCTCCGACGGGCGTCTCGTCCGCTCCGGTCGCGGTCACCGCGGAGGCCGGGACACCGCTCGCCCTGGTCCGCGAGAAGGTCGCCCGCACCGCGGCCGACCTGGGCGCCGGGCGGCTGCGGCTGCTGGTCGGCAAGCCGGGCCTGGACGGGCACTCCAATGGCGCCGAGCAGATCGCCGTACGGGCCCGTGACGCCGGCTTCGAGGTCGTCTACCAGGGAATCAGGCTGACCCCCGAACAGATCGTCTCGGCCGCGCTCGCCGAGGACGTGCACTGCGTCGGTCTGTCGATCCTGTCGGGTTCGCACGCCGAACTCGTCCCCGACGTACTCACCCGGCTGCGCGAGGCGGGCGCCGCCGACATCCCGGTGATCGCGGGCGGGATCATTCCGCCCGCCGACGCCACCGCGCTGATCGAGGCGGGCGTCGCCGCCGTATTCACCCCGAAGGATTTCGGTATCACGGAGATCATCGGCCGTATCGTCGACGAGATCCGGAAAGCGAACAAGCTCGACCCTCTGGAGGTCCCCGCATGACCCAGCCCGTGAACCGTCTGCGTCCGCGGCGTTCCTGTCTGGCAGTGCCCGGCTCGAACCCGCGGTTCCTGGAGAAGGCCCAGGGCCTCCCGGCCGACCAGGTCTTCCTCGACCTGGAGGACGCCTGCGCGCCGCTCGCCAAGGAGGGCGCCCGGCACCACATCGTCGACGCGCTGAACAACGGCGACTGGACGGGCAAGACCCGGGTCGTGCGTGTCAACGACTGGACGACGCACTGGACGTACCGCGATGTGATCACGGTGGTCGAGGGCGCGGGCCAGAACCTCGACTGCATCATGCTGCCGAAGGTCCAGGACGCCCAGCAGGTCGTCGCGCTCGATCTGCTGCTCACCCAGATCGAGAAGACCATGGGCTTCGAGGTCGGGAAGATCGGCATCGAGGCGCAGATCGAGAACGCCAAGGGCCTGGTGAACATCGACGACATCGCCGCCGCCTCGCCCCGCCTGGAGACGCTGATCTTCGGCCCGGCCGACTTCATGGCCTCGATCAACATGAAGACCCTGGTCGTCGGTCAGCAGCCGCCCGGGTACGGCGCGGACGCGTACCACTACATCCTGATGCGCATTCTGATGGCGGCCCGCACGCACGACCTCCAGGCGATCGACGGCCCCTTCCTGCAGATCCGCGACGTGGACGCGTACCGCGAGGTCGCGGGTCGTGCGGCGGCGCTGGGCTTCGACGGCAAGTGGGTGCTGCACCCCGGTCAGGTCGACGCGGCCAACGAGGTGTTCTCGCCGTCGCAGGAGGACTACGACCACGCCGAGCTGATCCTCGACGCATACGAGTGGTGCACCTCGGAGGAGGGCGGCAAGAAGGGCTCGGCGATGCTCGGCGACGAGATGATCGACGAGGCGAGCCGCAAGATGGCCCTCGTCATCGCGGGCAAGGGCCGCGCGGCCGGTATGCAGCGCACCTCCAAGTTCGAAGCACCGGAGGCCTGATCATGCAGTTCGGACGCACATTCGAGGAGTTCGAGGTCGGCGCGGTCTACAAGCACTGGCCCGGAAAAACGGTCACCGAGTACGACGACCACCTTTTCTGCCTGCTGACCATGAATCATCACCCGCTCCACATGGACAGCAATTACGCGGAGAAGACAACCGACTTCGGGAAGAACGTTGTCGTCGGCAACTACATTTACTCACTACTGCTCGGAATGTCCGTTCCGGACGTCTCCGGAAAGGCAATCGTCAACCTCGAAGTCGAGTCGCTGAAGCATGTCGCGCCAACCTTCCACGGCGACACGATCTACGGCGAGACGACCGTTCTGGAAAAGACTCCGTCAAAGTCCAAGAACGACCGTGGAATCGTTTATGTGGAGACCAGGGGGTACAAGCAGGACGGCACGCTGGTCTGCGTGTTCCGTCGCAAGGTGATGGTCCCCACCGAGACATACATCAAGGAGCGTGGCGGGGAGCAGCCCGGCCGCCCCGAGCTGAACCAGCCTTCGCAGAAGAACGTGGAGAAGTAGCCATGACGCGACTTGCCCAGACTGCCGGTCTCAACGATGTCCAGCAGGAGATTCTCTCCACGGTGCGGGATTTCGTCGACAAGGAGATCATTCCGGTCGCGACCCGGCTGGAACACCGTGACGAGTACCCGACCGAGATCGTCGAGGGGCTCAAGGAGCTCGGCCTGTTCGGGCTGATGATTCCCGAGGAGTACGGGGGCCTGGGTGAGTCGCTTCTCACATACGCACTCTGCGTGGAGGAAATTGCCCGTGGCTGGATGAGCGTGTCGGGAATCATCAATACGCACTTCATCGTGGCGTACATGCTCAAGCAGCACGGCACGCAGGAGCAGAAGGACACATTCCTGCCACGGATGGCTCTGGGCGAGGTCCGGGGCGCGTTCTCGATGTCCGAGCCGGCACTGGGCTCCGATGTCGCGGCGATCACTTCCAAGGGCGTCAAGGACGGCGATGAGTACGTCCTGAACGGCCAGAAGATGTGGCTGACTAACGGTGGCACGTCCTCGCTCGTCGCCGTGCTGTGCCGAAGTGACGAAGGCCACCCCGAAGGGACCGCCCCGCACAAGTCGATGACGACGTTCCTGGTGGAGAAGGAGCCCGGTTTCGGCGAGGTCCGGCCCGGTCTCACCATCCCCGGCAAAATCGACAAAATGGGCTACAAGGGCGTCGACACGACCGAACTCATCATGGACGGGCTACGCATTCCAGCCAATCGGGTACTGGGCGGCACCACCGGCCGAGGGTTTTACCAAATGATGGACGGCGTCGAGGTCGGCCGGGTAAATGTGGCTGCGCGTGGCTGCGGCGTCGCACAGCGTGCATTCGAGCTGGGTGTTTCCTATGCCCAGCAGCGCCACACTTTCGGAAAGCCGATCGCTCAGCACCAGGCGATCCAGTTCAAGCTGGCCGAAATGGCCACCAAGGTCGAGGCCGCCCATGCGATGATGGTAAATGCAGCGCGCAAAAAGGACTCCGGGGAGCGAAACGACCTGGAGGCAGGGATGGCGAAGTACCTCGCCTCCGAGTACTGCAAGGAAGTCGTCGAGGACGCCTTCCGGATCCACGGCGGTTACGGCTTCTCCAAGGAGTACGAGATCGAGCGCCTCTACCGGGAGGCCCCGATGCTGCTGATCGGTGAAGGTACCGCCGAGATCCAGAAAATGATCATTGGGCGCCGACTCCTCGAGGAGTACCGGTTCCAGGGGTGATTGTCCCTTTCGAGGCGATTTAGCCGCGAAGAAGATCACACCCTGTCACCCTCGGGCGGTGCCTTCAAGCCGTCCGACTCGGCTGCTGGCTTGCCCAGTTGCGGCTCGCAACCGATAACATCGCCGGAAAAGCCGCCGTCCCCCGTTGCCAGCGCGGCATCATCCGCTACGAAGGTCATCCATGCCCGACAGCCAAACCTCTGCACCACGCGGCGGAGTCCGCCTTGCGCGCGGAGCTTCGCCGTGGCTCCTCCCGACCGTGGCCACCGCGGCACTCAGCCTCAGCCGGGCCCGCAAGTCCGGACGCTGGGCCGCGGTGGCCGTGCCCACCACCGCGCTCGCGGCGGGCATGCTGTGGTTCTTCCGCGACCCCGAGCGTGAGATCACCCAGGGCCGGGTCATTTCGCCGGCCGACGGCGTGGTGCAGAGCATCATGCCGTGGAAGGACGGGCGCACCCGCGTCGCGATCTTCATGAGCCCGCTGAATGTCCATGTCAACCGTGCGCCCCTGGCCGGCACGGTGACCTCGGTCGAGCACGTCCCCGGTGGGTTCGTTCCGGCGTTCAACAAGGAGAGCGAGAACAACGAGCGCGTTGTCTGGCACTTCGACACCGAGCTCGGTGACATCGAGATGGTGCAGATCGCGGGTGCGGTCGCCCGTCGCATCGTCCCTTATGTCCCGCAGGGCACGAAGGTGGAGCAGGGCGAGCGCATCGGCCTGATCCGTTTCGGCTCCCGGGTCGACATCTACCTTCCGGAAGGTATCGATGTCGCGGTCGAGGTCGGCCAGGCCACCACCGCGGGGGTGACTCGAATTGACCGTGATTGATCCTGACACGCAGGCGGGCTGGGTGCCGGAGGCGGAGTCCGAGGAGGACGCCGGCGAGGACATGCCGCTCTCTCTGCGGCTGTCGATAGCGGACACCCTCACTCTCGGCAACGCGACGTGCGGTTTCATGGCGGTGTACTTCACCACCACCGGAATCCTCATCCCGCACCTCACGGGCAGCGACGAGAGCGGTATGGCCCGGCACTCCGCGGCCACCGCCGTGATCCTCATGCTCATGGCCGCGGTGTTCGACCTCTTCGACGGGCTCGTGGCACGCAAGCTGCGCTCCTCGCCGATGGGTGCCGAGCTGGACAACCTCTCGGACCTGATCAGCTTCGGACTCGCTCCGGCGTACTTCGTCCTCGTGTACGGCATGGTCGCGGACGACGCACACCAGCGGGTCTCGGCGCTGGCGGCGATCGTGGTGCTGCTGGCTGTGGTGCTCAGACTTGCGAGATTCTCCTGCGTGACCATGAAGGACGGCATGTTCCAGGGCATGCCGAGCCCCTTCGGAGCGCTCACGGTCGTCTCGATCGTGCTCCTGGAGCTGCCCTTCGTACCGACGCTGCTCGCGATCGTCGGAGTGGCGTGGCTGATGGTCAGCCGGGTCGAGTACCCGAAACCGCGGGGCGTGCTCGCGGTGGCGATGCTCAGCTGGATCGTGGCCGCGATGGGGCTCCTCGCCGCGTGGGCGTTCGACGCCCCCGGCGGTCAGCTGCTTCTCCAGACCGGCTGTGCTCTGCAGGTGGTCCTGGGAGCGGTCATCCCGCTCTTCGCGACGGCACGGCGGGTGAACACCTTCCGCGGCAACCGGCGTGAGGCACGGGCGACGCAACTGCCGTAGCCGCACAGCACATACGTAAGAGGGCCCCGGGTGCTCCCCAGCACCCGGGGCCCTCCGCGTGTGCTGGGGAGCGGACCCGCTGACGCACGTGTTCCGGTGCTGCCGCTCGCTGCGCACCGCCCGGCCCTCAGCCGGGTACGAGCACGGCGGCCCCGTTCACCCGGTCGGCCGCCAGATCGGCCAGCGCCTGGTCGGCCCTGCTGAGCGGGTAGGTGCTCACCGTGACCCGGATGCCCACGCGCCCGGCCAGAGCGAGGAAATCGCGGCCGTCCTCGCGGGTGTTGGAGGTGACGCTGCGCAGATTGCGCTCTTGGAACAGATGGCGCTGGTAGTTCAGCACGGGAATGTCCGACAGATGGATTCCGGCGATGGCGAGCGTGCCGGACCTGTCCAGTGCCTCCATCGCCACCGGCACCAGGTCACCGACGGGTGCGAACAGGATCGCCGAGTCCAGGGGCTCCGGTGGGCGGTCGTAGGCACCGCCCGCCGACGCGGCGCCGAGGTCCAGAGCGAGCGCGCGTGCCTGCGCCGAGCGGGTCAGCACATGAACGGTGGCGCCCTCGGCGATGGCCACCTGGGCAGCCAGATGGGCCGACGCGCCGAAGCCGTAGATTCCCAGCCGCCCGCCCTCCGGCAGCGCGCTGCGCCTCAGCGACCGGTATCCGATAATTCCCGCGCAGAGGAGTGGCGCGAGCCGGACGGCGTCCTGGTCTTCCGGGAGCCGGTAGGCGAACGCCTCCGGAACCAGCGCCGTGTCGGCGAAGCCGCCGTCCGCGTCCCACCCCGTATAGGTGGACCGCGGGCAGAGGTTCTCCCGGCCGCCCAGGCAGTACCGGCAGCTCCCGCACGTTCCGCGCAGCCACGCTCCACCCGCCCGGTCGCCGATACGGAAGAGGCCGGCCCCGTCGCCGACGGCCGCCACCCGGCCGACGATCTCATGACCGGGCACCGTGGAGGGACGGCGTGGCAGGAGATCGCCCTCGGCCAGATGGAGATCCGTGCGACAGACGCCGCACGCTTCCACGTTCAGCAGAAGCTCCCCGGGACCGGGAGCAGGCATCGCGCGGCGCACGCGCGCCAAGGGCCCGGTGCCGATCGGACCTGGTGCCCGGACGGCCCAGCCGCTCTGCTCGGCCGGAACGGACGCGGAGACATCCACCCATCCAGCGTGCGGCGGCGGAGTCGGAGAGGCAACCGGCCCCGTTGTCCGGATGCGGGGGAACGGCCACAGCCCCGAGCCCGGACCGCCGTGGTGCCTCGACCGTGTTCACCCGCGCGCTCCTGCATGTGGCGGCAGGAGGGCTAAGCCTTGATCCACCGATCTGATGGCTGTGGATGACTCTTCGAGAAACAAGGAAGTGCCTTGTGACCTGCGATGATGGGAGTTCTTGAGGCTTCCAGCACGCACGATCGGCAAGGCACTTCCGAGATGCAAGTTTCCCATACTCCAGCGGCGGTCTCCGCTGCGTTCGATGACCCGAATCTGGTCGCGCATGCCGGGCTGGTTCCGGTGATGCGGCTGGCCGAACGGTGCGGGCTGTCGGGCCTGGTGGCGCAGAAGGTGAAGCTGAGCGGGACGAGGAACGGCGCGGGTGCGTCGGCGGACGTCAAGGTCAGCAGCATCGTGGCCGGCATGGCGGCGGGCGCGGACAGTATCGACGACCTCCATATCCTGCGGCACGGCGCGATGCCGGCCCTGTTCCGGGGGCCCGTGCGCCGTCCACGCTGGGCACCTTCCTCCGTTCGTTCACCCACGGTCACGCACTCCAACTCCACGCTGTCCACCGCAGGTTCCTCGGTCAACTGGCCGCGCACGCCCCGCTGCTGCCCGGTGCCGGCGACAAGGCGTTCATTGATATCGACTCCACCCACAAGCGGGTCTACGGCCGGGCCAAGCAGGGTGCCGAGTACGGCCGGTTCAAGGGCATCCGCACCCTGCACCCCCTGCTCGCCACGATCTGCACCCCGCACGCGCGGCCGGTGATCGCCACAGTACGGATGCGCCGCGGCAAGGCAGCCGATTCCCGTGGGGCCCCGAAGTTCGTCAGTGAGGCGCTGTCCACCGCCGTCGAGGCGGGCTGCACCGGCACCCGGATCCTGCGAGCGGACTCGCAGTTCTACAACGCCGGGGTGATCTCGGCCTGCCGCCGGGCCGGAGCCCACTTCTCGATTACCTGCGGGTTGAACCCCTCCATCAAACGGGCCGTCCTCGGCATTCCCGACCAGGCCTGGCAGCAGATCACATACCCGACCGCGGTGCCCGATCCTGCAACCGGTGAGCTCGTCTCGGACGCCGAAGTCGCCGAGATACCCGCCTACACCGCCTTCGCCAGCCGCACGAAAGCGGAGCGGGTCACCGCGCGGCTGATCGTGCGCCGGGTCCGTGACCTGGCCAAACCCGCCATTGTGGGTGAGCAGGGCGAGTTGTTTCCCGTCTGGCGCTACCACCCGTTCTTCACCGACCAGCCTGCACAAACCCTCCAGGCCGAACGCGAACACCGCCACCACGCGGTCATCGAGCAGGTCATCGCCGACAGCAAAGCCTCCGCCCTGGCCCACCTGCCCTCCGCACACTTCCACGCCAACGCAGCATGGCTCACCCTGTGGGCGATGACCTACAACCTGCTGCGGGCCACCGGCGCACAAGCCTCCGCCTTCCACGCCAGGGCCACCACCGCCACGATCCGCACCCACCTGGTCCATGTTCCGGCCCGGATCGCCCACTCCGCCCGCCGCATCACACTGCACCTACCGCACAACTGGCCCTGGCAGCACGCCTGGACACACCTGTTCTCCACGGCCCACGGACCGGCCGGCTGATACGAACAGCCCCTGCCCACCCCGCCCGCAAGGGCCCGACCGGAACCGAACCGTGGAAATGCTGGGCAGACCAGCGGAAACAACCTGCCCTCACCCGACCACCCGACCCCAAGCCGATCAAAAGACCACTCTCAAACCACCTCGGTGGATCAAGGCTAAGGTTTCAACAGGGGCGCACCAAGAACGCCCAGGGACGTCATGCACCGACACCGCAGCGCACCGGACAGCACCCAGGAGCTCCTGGTCACCCTTGGGCGTCTGGTCGATCAGGCGCTGGCGAACATCAGGCTGCAGCGAGCCCGGGCGGAGATGGGCATGGCGCTGCAGCGGCACATGCTCCCGGCCGAACTGCCGGACTTTCCGGGCATCCGGATCGCGGCCCGGTACTCGCCCTCGCAGAACGGTCTGGCCGTCGGCGGTGACTTCTACGATGCGTTCTCGATGAGGGACGGAGTGGCGGAGGTCGCCATCGGTGATGTGCAGGGTCACGGGGTGGAGGCCGCCGCCTTCATGGGTGAGGCCCGTGCCAGTCTCAGGGCCCTCGCCAGTGTCACGGCCGACCCGGGGAAGGTGCTGGCCTGCGCCAACGATCTGCTGATCTCACTGGGCGGTGAACTGTTCACGACCTGTTGTCTGCTGAGCATCGTCCCAAAGAGCGGTGAGCTCTGCGTCGCCCGGGCCGGGCACGTCCCGATCGTCTGGGGCACCGACGGCGGCGACTCGGGCATCTCCCTGGATGCCGGCGGGGTGCCCCTGGGGATACTGCCCTGTCAGGAGTACCCCGTGACCCGCCGGCGGCTGAAGCAACCCGGTTATCTGGTCCTGGTGACCGACGGTGTCGTGGAAGGGCCGGCCTATCCGATGGACGAGGGACTGGCCGCGGTGTCCGCGCTGGTCGGTAGGGCGGACGGGGCCGATCCCGGCGAGCTGGCCTCGCGAGTGATCAAGGTGGCGGACCTGACCGGTCATGAGGACGACGCCGCTGTCCTCGTCATCCGCTACGACGGTGTGCCGGGCGGCGGCTAGCGGGGTGTCCTCGTTCGTCGGCCACGGCGACCGACCGTGCTCCGGCCCGGCAGGGACGTACCTCGTTCGTCCGTTTCATCGGGGTGGCGTCGGCGTGCCTGACCGACCGGGACTCCTCGACGTGGTGTCTGATGCTGTGGTGGTGGACAGCGCACAGCTCCGGCAGCACACGGCCACGATCCTGACGTCCCTGGCGGTGGCCGTCTGCTACTTCGCGACGGCCCGTCTGGGGCTGCTCCAGGAACTGGTACGCGGCCAAGTCACGCCGCTGTGGCCGCCGACCGGGATCGCGGTCGCAGCGCTGCTCGTGTTCGGTGTGCGGATCTGGCCGGGAATCGCCCTCGGCGCCCTCGTCGTCAACATTTTCATCGGGCCTTCCGTTCTGCCCGTGCTGCTTATCGCTGCCGGAAACACCCTCGCCCCGATCTGCTCCTGCCTGATGCTGCGCCGTGCCGGCTTCCACAACGACCTCGACCGCTTGCGGGACGCGCTGGCGCTTGTCTTCCTCGGTGCGCTGGGAGGCATGCTGGTCAGCGCGACCGTGGGCACCAGCATCCTGGTCCTGTCGGGGGCGCTGGCGGCCGGTGACTTCCGGCCGACCTGGTCGGTCTGGTGGACGGGCGACGCCATGGGCGTCATGGTCGTCACGCCGTTCCTGCTCGTCGTCCGAAGGGTCCGATGGCCGGACGGCGTCGGCCTGCCCAGGTGGGCCGAGGCCACCGCGCTGGTGGTGTGCACGGTGACCGTCACCCTTCTGGCGACCGACACCTCCAACGCTTCCCTGCTCTTCCTCGTGTTCCCGTTCCTGATCTGGGCCGCCTTCCGCTTCGAGCGGGCCGGCGCCGCGTGCTGCGCACTGGGCGTGTCCGTCTTCGCGATCCTCGCCGCCGGACGGATGACAGGCCCCTTCGCCCACCACGGCCTCCTCACCAGCATGATCACGCTCCAGGCATTCAACGGAGCCACCTCACTCACAGCTCTGCTCCTCGCGGCGGTCGTCACCGAACGGAACCGCACATACCAGGAGATCAAGCGACTCTGTGAGCAACTCTCCGAGAAGGTGTCGCAGCAGGACACCTGAATCACTCCATCGGCCGTGCGAAGAGTGCGCGGACCCGCGATCCGAAGCAAGCTGATGGGCGAACGGCACCGCAACGAGGGCAACCGGACGCCGAGACTCGGCGGACGGGCGCCGTAAGAGGTGGAGCCATGCCCCATGTGTCTGCGAAGGTCCATGTGTCCCGCCCCGCCGACGAGATCTTCTCGTTTCTCCGGGATCCGCGGAATCTGGCCGTGTGGTCATCGAGCATAGATCAGGTGATCGAAGGCCCGATCACCACGGAACTCGGCGACGAGTACACCTGCAAGTTCCCGGGCAGGCGACGGATGCATCGCCTCACGTGCACCGCGAGCTCACCTGTCGAGTACCTGGCCTTCCGCGGTGCGCGTATGTGGACCCCGCTGGGCCGCCACTCCCCGGAACTCGAGTTCCGGCTGAGTCCGAGCCGGCAGGGAACGATGGTCACCGTTTCGGTCAAGCCCCATCTGGATGGCGGAATGATCATTCTTGCGCCGTTCGTGACGATGGCGTGGCGTCGTGATCTGCCGGCGGAGCTGCGGTGTCTGGCGGAGCTGCTCACCGACGGGGACCGTCCCGACGCGGACACGACTGACGGTCAGGGGGCGGCGCCCTCTGTGGGGTGACGCGGAGGGTGAGGTGGGGGTGCGGTTTCGGGAAGGGGCTCCCCCAACCCGTCCTTCCCGAAACCGCAGCGGATTACAGCAGGAAGTCGCGCGCGATCGCCTCGGACGCCCGTTCCAGTAGTGGACCCGCCTGGGCCATGGAGACCGCGGGGTCCGGTTCCAGGTCCGTGAGGGCGTACGCGCGGCTGATGCCCGCGCCGGCCAGGGCTTCCGACCGCAGGGCGAGGCGGCCGCAGACCGCCACGACCTCGACGCCCGCGGAACGGGCTGCCGCGGCCACACCTGCCGGGGCCTTGCCATGGAGGGTCTGCTCGTCGAGCGAACCCTCCCCGGTGATCACCAGCGTGGCGCGTGCCAGCGCCGGGGCGAAGCCGAGGACATCGAGCATGACCTCGATGCCGGGGCGGAACCGGGCGCCGAGAGCGACCAGCGCCCCGTAGCCGATGCCGCCCGCGGCGCCTGCTCCGGGCAGCCGGGCGTGGTCCGGGCCCAGAACGGACGCGTAGTGAGCGAGCGCGGCATCGAGCGCCGCGATGTCGTCGTCGGTCGCGCCCTTCTGCCGGCCGTAGATCTCCGGGGCACCCTTCGGACCCGTCAGTGGGTTGTCCACGTCGCTGGCGAGGATCAGGTCCACATCGGCCATTCGCGGGTCGAGGCCGGACAGGTCCGCCTCGGCCAGGTCGGCGAGGCCGCCGCCACCGGGGCCGACGGGCTTGCCGTCCGTGTCCAGGAAGCGGGCTCCGAGCGCGGCCAGCATGCCCGCGCCGCCGTCCGTGGTCGCGCTGCCGCCGACGCCGAACACGATCGTCCGGGCACCCGCGTCGAGCGCCGCGGCCAGCAGCTCGCCGGAGCCGCACGTCGTGGCCGTGAGCGGGGCGAACACCCCTGGGGGGAGGTGCTGGAGGCCCGAGGCCTCGGCCATCTCCACCACCGCCGTGGTGTCGCGCAGCGCGTACGCCGCGGTCACCGGATCCCCGAGCGGCCCCGTCACCCGCACCTCGCGGCGCTCGAACCCGGCGGCCACCGCCGCCGCCACCGTGCCGTCGCCGCCGTCCGCCACAGGCAGGGTCTCGACCTGCACCCCGGGGACGACGCGCCGCAGCCCGGCCGTCACCCGCTCCGCGACCTGTGCGGCCGTGAGCGAGCCCTTGAACTTGTCCGCCGCGACGAGCACGCGTGCGGTCTCCATCACTGCTCCGTCCGCCACCTTGAATCCCTTGCTTTCGAACAGGCAGTCGCGCCGCCCCCGACCCTATCCGCAGCGGATACCTGCTGCCCAGAGCCGTCCTCGCACCGGCTCCGCTCCTACTACGCTGCCCGCGTGACCACCACTGATTACGCCACCTACATCGCGGGACTCCCCCGGGTTCTCGCTGCCGCCGCCACCGTGTTCCGGGACGTCCACGGGCGAGTGCTGCTCGTCGAGCCGAACTACCGGGACGGCTGGGCGCTGCCCGGCGGAACGGTCGAGTCGGACGAGGGCGAGAGCCCTCGGCAGGCCGCGCGACGCGAGACGGCCGAGGAGATCGGTCTCGATCTGGAGCCGGGACGGCTGCTCGCGATCGACTGGGCACGCGGCCCGAAGCGGCCACCGATCGCCGCGTATCTGTATGACGGCGGAGTGCTGGACGAGGCGGAGTTGAAGGCGATCCGGCTGCAGGATGAGGAACTCCTGTCCTGGGAACTGGTCGAGCGCGACGACCTGGACCGCTATCTGCACGGTGGTCTCGCGCTGCGCCTGAGGGCGGCACTGGATGTGCTCGATTCCAGCAGCGGTGCAGTGGAGCTGGAGGACGGCCGCCCGGTGGCCGGCTGACGTACGCGCCCGATCGCGCCCCGCACCCACCGCCGTCACGTATAGCCCGTATTCCCGTTGTGCCCCGTTGTCTTGACGGGCCGTCAGCTGATAGTCCGGTCGACAGCTGCCGGACACCCCAGTTCATGTGTCATTTGTCCGCAGTGCACGCTCGACCGGCATCATCCGGACTCCACGACAGCGGAGGGATCATGCGTACGCACACGGGACACCTCGGCGGGCTGCTGGCCACGATCGTCGCAGCGTTCGCCTGTACGGCAGTTGTCGCCACGGCGTCGACCGCGATCGCGCAGCCGGCATCGGCCCCGGCAGCACACCGCAAGGTGCCGCTGTCGGTCGACGGCGGCGCGTGGCAGTCGGGGCATGTCCAGGGCATTGCCATCGACCGCCGCAAGGGCTTCATGTACTTCTCGATGACCAACCTGCTGGTCAAGACGGACCTCAAGGGCAACCCGGTCGGCTCGGTCACCGGATTCACCGGCCATCTCGGCGATCTGGACTTCAACGAGAAGGACGGCAGGGTCTACGGCTCGCTGGAGTACAAGGAGGCGAAGTCCTTCTACATCGCGATCCTCGACGTCGACCGCATCACCCGGATGGACATGGACGCCCAGTCCACGGGTGTCGTGTCGACCGTCTATCTCAGGGAGGTGGTGAGGGACTTCACCGCCGATATGAACGGCGACGGCGTCTTCGACGGCGACACGGCCAATACGCCCGATCACCGCTACGGCTGCAGCGGCATCGACGGCGTCGCGTTCGGCCCGGCGTTCGGCGACCGGCGCGGCAAGCGCGGTGAGGAAGAACTGACGGTCGCGTACGGCGTGTACGCCAACACGGGCCGCACGGACAACGACCACCAGGTGCTGCTCCAGTACGACGTCACACGGTGGAAGAAGTACGAGCGCCCGCTGACCGAGACCGCGCCGCACACCAGCGGCCCCGCACACGTCGACGGAAAGTTCTTCGCGTACACCGGAAACACCACGTACGGCGTGCAGAACCTGGAGTACGACGGCCACAGCGGCAACTGGCTGATGGCCGTCTACAAGGGCACCAAGCCGGGCTTCCCCAACTACTCGGTCTTCGCACTGGACGGTGCGAGGAAGCCGGTACGCGGCCCTGTCCTCGGTCAGCAGAGGCCGGAGCGCGGTCTGCTGCTCCCCCTGCTGCGCGATGGGGCGCACGATGCGGCGACCGGCACGTACGGGTGGCCGGTGCCGGGGCAGTACGGGCAGTACGGGCTGATCTCGCTCGACGACGGGCGGTTCTATGTCGCTCGGAGCGGCACGGTCCAGGACGGCGGCATCACCAAGCAGACAGCCCGCGCCGTGCTGAACACCTGGACGGGCCGGACCCCGTCACCGTTCAGCCCTGTCGGTCCTGCGGCTTGACGTCCACCTCGCGCAGCGACTCCTCGCGCGCAGCGGTCCGCGCTTCGGTGCGGTGGCCGCGCGCGAGGAGTCGCGCACGACGAGTTCGACGGCGTCCTGCGGGCTGCCGACGCCCGCGAGCACCATCACTTCCACCACGAGTTCCGCATCGAGACCTACGGTGACCTCGGCCATGGAACGGGACCACGGCACCGGGTGAAATGACCTCGCGGGAGACGGCCGGCGCTGCGTACGCTCGTGCCATGACTCTCGTCGCGATCCTCAGCGGCGCCGGTATCTCCACGGACTCCGGCATCCCCGACTACCGCGGGCCCCATGGGCTTTGGCGCAAGGATCCGGAGGCCGAGAAGCTTGTCACGTACGACTTCTACATGGCCGATCCGGAGATCCGCCGCCGCTCCTGGCAGATGCGCCGCACCAGCGCGACCTGGGGCGCGGAGCCGAACGCGGCCCACCGGGCGGTGGCGGAGCTGGAGCGGTCCGGCGCCGCGGTACGGGTGATCACTCAGAACGTCGACGGTCTGCATCAGCTCGCCGGTCTGACCGCCCGCAAGGTACTCGAACTGCACGGGAGCGCGCACGAGACGGTCTGCACCCGCTGCCATGCCCGCTCCCCGATGGCCGAGGCGCTGGCCCGGGTGGAGGCGGGCGAGGCCGACCCGCCGTGCACCGTCTGCGGCGGCATCCTGAAATCGGCGACGATCATGTTCGGCGAGCGGCTCGATCCGGTGGTGCTGGGCGAGGCGATGTCGATCGCCAAGGCCTGCGAGGTCTTCATCGCAGTCGGTACGACGCTGCAGGTGCAGCCCGCCGCCTCGCTGGCCGGGATCGCGGTGGACAACGGGGCGCGGCTGATCGTGGTGAACGCGGAGCCCACACCGTACGACGAACTGGCCGACGAGACCATCCGCGAGCCCATCGGCACGGCTCTTCCCGCACTGCTGAAACGACTGGCCGCGGGCCCGGACACGGGTACGGACTCCAGGGGCTGAGTGGTCGCTACGGCCGAAAACGCTCACCCCTGCCGCAGCGGCGCCGATCGAGCCGGGCAGTGTCGGATCTGTCACCGGACATGGCTGCGGTGGCCCGCCGGGCACACCCGGACCTCACGTTCGACGAGGGGTCGATGACTGCCCTGGATCTGGCGGACGGCAGCCTGGCCGGTGCCCTCGCCTGGTACTGCCTCCCCCACACCCCGCCGGAGCAACTGCCGGACATTCTCCAGGCCGAGGATCTCGGGCGGGTCCACCGGCCCCGGGCCGCCCGCCTCGACCCAGGCGGCGATGTCCGTCACGGCGTCCGGGTCGTTGACCAGCCCGAGCCGGACCGGGCGGCCGCCCGCCCTGCGTCCCTGCGCGGAAGGCTGTACGACGATGACGTCGGCCTGCTCGCAGGCGTCCAGGCGCTCGACGGCACGGACCGTGACGGCCTCGCCGAGCGAGCGGCGCAGCTCGGCGAGCTGACCGGCGTGGTCGACGTCCGGGACCTTCGGTGTCCCGCAGCAGCAGCCGCGGCAGACGCTGACGGTGGGGCAGGGCGTGCCCTGGGCGGGGTCGCACCTTGCGGGTACGGCGGCTCATACGAGGACGCCTCCGGTGCCGACGCGGATGATCGCCGTGGGGCTCTACCGATCCCTCCGCCGGATCGAACACCTGCGCTCCCCCGCCGGCCGGTGAGGTAGAGTTGATGGCTGCGAAGGGGAGTAGCCCCGCAAACCGGTCGTCGACACACTGGAGCCCCCGGGTTCCCGGTGGCCGGGCCCGTAGATCCTTACGGGCGGGCGAGACCTTCGGTCAGGTATGACGCGCCCGCGCCCCGTGGGCGCTGACGTCATGCCGGGCCGAGTGGTCCTCCGAAAAGCCCGAGTGGCGCTTCGCGAAGACCCGGGGCCCGGCTCTTACAGAAAGCCACCCGGAATGCACCTCGACCCCCTGGCGATCCTCACCGCCTTCGGGCTGATCTTCCTCGCGGAACTCCCCGACAAGACGATGTTCGCGTCGCTTGCCATGGGCACCCGTATGCGACCGCTGTATGTCTGGTTCGGTACGTCGTCCGCGTTCATCGTGCACGTGGCCATCGCCGTCGGGGCGGGCAGCCTGATCGGGCTGCTGCCCGACTGGATCGTCAAGCTCGTCTCGGCGTCCCTCTTCGCGTTCGGGGCGTTCATGCTGCTGCGCAACGGCGGCGGCGATGACGAGGAGGAGGGCGGCATCAAGACGGTGACCGGCTTCTGGCCGGTCTACTCGACCGCATTCATGGCGGTCTTCATCAGCGAGTGGGGCGACCTCACCCAGATCACCACGGCCAATCTGGCCGCGAGCAACGGCACCTGGTCCACGGCGATCGGGTCCGCGGCCGCCCTGATGTCCGTCTCGGCACTGGCGCTGCTCGCGGGGCGGTTCATCGCGAAGCGGGTGCCCCTCAAGACGGTTCAGCGGATCGGCGGGCTCTGCATGCTGGGACTGGCGATCTGGACCCTGGTGGAGATCTTCACCGGCTGACGTCTTCCTCGACTCGGCTTCTTCATGCGTGGCTCGCGGACGGGCTTGGAATTCCAGGCCCGTCCTCGCGTTCTTCCCGCGGGCGGCGTCAGAAGAGCGCCAGGGTGTCGTCCTGCGTACCGTTCTCGAAGGCCAGCAGCCGCTGCTTGCGGTCGAGCCCGCCGCCGTAGCCGGTGAGGCTGCCCGAGGCGCCGATGACACGGTGGCAGGGGACGATGATGCCCACCGGATTCTTGCCGTTGGCGAGGCCCACCGCGCGTGAGGCGCCCGGCTTGCCGAGGAACTCGGCCAGTTCGCCGTACGAGCGGGTCTCGCCGTACGGGATCAGCTGGAGCTGCGCCCAGACGCTGCGCTGGAACGGGGTGCCGTCCAGATGCAGCGGAAGGTCGAACTCGCGCAGTTCACCGGCGAAGTAGGCGTCGAGCTGGCGGATCGTCTCCGTGAAGGGGCGTGGGTCCAGGTCGCCGAAGGTCTCCTCGGGCGGGCGGTGCCGCTGGTCCGTCATATAGAGGCCTGCGAGGACACCGTCGGCGGCGACGAGGGTGAGCGGACCGTACGGGCTGTCGACGACCGTGTGCTGCCGGGTCGCCGCACGCGTATGCGTCGCGGTCATGGGTGAACTTCCCAACTTGCTTATACGGGCAGGTGGTTGATGGGGTGATCGTCCACGGTCCAAAGATACTGGACCGCGTAGGCCCGCCAGGGCCGCCAGGCCGCCGCGCGGGCGGTGAGCGCTGCGGGCGTCGACGGGAGGCCCATTTGTTCGGCCGCGCGCCGGATGCCGAGGTCGGTGGGGAGGAACGCGTCCGGGTCCCCGAGCGCCCGCATCGTGATCACCTCGACGGTCCAGGGGCCGAAGCCGGGCAGGGCGGTCAGCTCGGCCCGCGCCTTCTCCCAGTCGGTGTCGGTGCCGAGTCGCAGTGTGCCATCGGCGAGTGCGCCGACGAGTGTGGTGAGGGTGGTGCGGCGGCTGCGCGGCAGGGCGAGCTGTTCGGGGTCGAGCGCGGCGAGGGCCTCGGGGGTCGGGAAGAGATGAGTGAGGCCGCCCTCCGGGTCGTCGACGGGAAGGCCGTGGGCGGTGACCAGGCGGGCCGCATGGGTGCGGGCGGCCGCGGTCGAGACCTGCTGGCCGAGCACCGCTCGTACGGCGAATTCCGTACCGTCGACGGTACGCGGCACCCGTCGGCCCGGCGCCTTGTCGACCAGGGGGGCGAGCAGTGGATCGGCGCGCAGCTGGTCGTCGACGGCCACGGGGTCGGCGTCCAGGTCGAGCAGCCAGCGGCAGCGACTGATCGCGAGGGTGAGATCGCGCGGATCGGTGAGGGAGAGCCGGCAGGCGATGTGGTCGGGGTGCGGAGTGAGGGCGACGATGCCGTGTCCGTACCGGAGGGTGAGCGTGCGGCGGTAGGCGCCGTCGCGCCACTCCTCGACGCCGGGGACCGCGGTCGCGGCCAGGTGACCGAAGAGGTTGGTGGGGTTGAGCGGGGCGCGGTACGGCAGCCGCAGCGCAATCACTCCCGGGGTGGGCGACGGTGTGGCGGACCGGGCGGCGCGGCTGCGCAGCTCGCCCGGGGCGAGCGCGAAGACCTCACGGACGGTGTCGTTGAAGGTACGGATCGAGGAGAACCCGGCGGCGAACGCGACCTCGGCCATGGGGAGGCCGGTCGTCTCGATGAGCAGCCGTGCGGTCTGGGCGCGCTGTGCGCGGGCCAGGGCGAGCGGGCCGGCGCCCAGCTCGGCGAGGAGCTGGCGTTCGATCTGCCGGGCGGAGTAGCCCAGCCGGGCCGCGAGTCCGGGAACGCCCTCGCGGTCGACGACACCGTCCCGGATGAGTCGCATCGCACGGGCGACGGAGTCGGCGCGGGCGTTCCACTCCGGGGAGCCGGGGCTGGTATCGGGCCGGCACCGCTTGCAGGCCCGGAATCCGGCCTGCTGACAAGCGGCGGCGCTTGGATAGAAGGTCATGTTCTCGACCTTGGGCGGTACGACGGGGCAGCTGGGGCGGCAGTAGATCCGGGTGGTCAGGACCGCCGTGAAGAACCAGCCGTCGAAGCGGGAGTCCTTGGACTGGACGGCCCGCACGCAGCGCTCGGTGTCGGTGTGCATGGTTCAAGGATCGGTCACCGGGCACCTGTGGGCTGGCGAAAATACGACATCAACCTTGCACTGCCAGGACCTCTTCGAATTCATCATCTCGCGAACAAAACGGACGGGATGGTGATCGATCTTGAGCAGAATGATCTAAAGGGCGATCAACGAGCATTAACAGCATCCTTCTGGCCTCCTCCGGACACCCGGCCCTAGCGTTCCGGTCGCCATCGCAGGGCAGGCCGCCGGGTACGGAGTGTCCCTCTCCGGTTGCCCTTCGGACCGCTATCCGGGAGACCATCGATGAAACGTACGGCTCGCGCAGCAACCGCACTGGCTGTCACCGTCGCGCTCGCGGCGGCCGGAACCGTCACCAGTCTCGCCAGCACCGACAACAACGCCGACAATCTGACGACCTGGGCCGTCGCACCGCAGAAGAAGGTGGCCCCGCAGACCCCCGAGCAGGACGAGTACAACAAGACGCACGGCCGCCCCCTCCCCGCCCCGGAACTCCTCCAGCCGACGCTCGACGCCGGCCTGGGGAAGTACCGGGCCCGGCCGAAGAACTCGCTGCGCGGTGACTACGAGTGCGCCGCCTCGGACGTGCTCGCCGATCTCTCCCAAAAGTGGATCAAGGAATTCGAGAAGAAGTACCCCAAGGTCCACATCAGCGTGAACCCGCCCTACGCCGGAAGTCTCGGCGCCCTGGAGCTGATCAAGGGCAAGCTCGACTGCGTCTTCGTATCGCGCGAGCTGAAGCCGACCGACATCCAGGGTTTCCACGACGCCTTCGGCTACGACCCGCTCAGCATCCCCATATCCGGCGGGAGCTACCGGCACTTCGGCTTCCTGGACTCCGTCGGGTTCATGGTCAACAAGAAGAACCCGGTGGACAAGCTCACCCTCGACCAGCTCGACGCCGTGCTGTCCACCACCCACAACCGCGGCGGGAAGACCGCAACCACCTGGGGCGATCTGGGCGCGACCGGCGACTGGGCCGACAAGCCGGTCCATATCGTCGGCCTTCAGCCGTGGAACGGCTTCGAGGAGTTCGTCCGCCAGCGGGTACTCGACCACAACGGCAAGCGCGGTGAGTGGCGCCCAGGGGCAGCGGACGGCACCACCCCCGCCGATCCCGCGGTGCACTGGGAGAAGACCGTCTTCAACCTCTCCAAGGCCGTCTCCGACGACCCCTATGCCATCGGGTACACGGGGATGGCCTACGTCGACTCGGCGGTCAAGGTCATCTCGCTCAGCGACCATGCCGGTGACCCGGCATACGCCCCGACGTACGAGAACGTCGCCTCGGCCGCGTACCCCCTGAGCCGGGTCACATATCTCAATGTCAACAAGCGGCCGGGGAAGCAACTGGACCCGGTCATGGAGGAACTGATCCGCTTCATCCTCAGCAAGCAGGGCCAGCAGGTGGTCTCGGGGCAGCAGATCTTCCTGCCGCTTCGATCCGGCCAGACACGCAACAGCCTCGACGCACTCGACAGCGCACCCTGATCTGCTCTCGCTCGCAGCCCCGGTAGCCGATTCGGCCGCCGGGGCTGTGTCATGTCACACCTTCATTCGGCGAACCGCTGCAGCCGGGGATCACGACCGACCACTACACATCACGAATGACCAGGTCACCAGGAGGACTTGGTGACTCCGGGGAGGTATCCGGCATGGGCCAGCTCGCGCATACGGACGCGAGAAAGCCCGAACTTCCGCAGGTGTCCGCGCGGCCTTCCGTCCACGCCGTCACGGTTGCGCACCCGGGTCGCGCTCGCGTCGCGCGGCTGGCGTCGGAGTTCGTCCACGGCGGCGCGGCGCTCGGCATCCGTGAAGGACGGGCGGCGGATGACCTCCTTCAACTCGGCACGGCGGGCGGCATACCGCTCGACGATCGCCTCGCGCTTCTCGTTCTGCGCGATCTTGCTCTTCTTGGCCATCAGACCTTCACTCCCCCGGCACGGATACGGGCGACGGCCGCCTCGATCCCGATGCTGTCGATCGTCTTGATCGCCTTGGCGCTGAGCGTCAGCCGGATGTTCCGGCCTTCGCTCGGCAGCCAGTACCTCTTGCACTGAATGTTGGGGTCGAAGCGGCGCGAGGTGCGCCGGTGCGAATGGGAGATGTTGTTGCCGAAGCCCGGCCGGGCGCCGGTCAGTTGGCAGTGGGCGGACATGGCGCTACCTGCTTTCCACGACGGAATGCTTGTTGGAAATGGAAATCATTGCCATATAGTAGCGCCCATGGCTCGCAACGAACTACGCCCCGTCGTCAAGCTCCGCTCCATCGCGGGGACCGGCTACACGTACGTCACCCGCAAGAACCGCCGGAGCGACCCCGAGCGCATGGTTCTGCGCAAGTACGACCCGGTCGCCCGCAAGCACGTCGACTTCCGCGAAGAGCGCTGACCGTTCCCCCGTCCGAACCAGAAGGACACTTCATGAAGCCCGGAATCCACCCCGCGTACGGTCCCGTCGTCTTCCGCGACAAGGCCGCCGGCTCCGCCTTCCTCACCCGTTCCACCGCGACCAGCGACAGGACGGTCGATTGGGAGGACGGCAACACCTACCCCGTCGTCGATGTCGAGATCTCCTCCGCGAGCCATCCCTTCTACACGGGCACCGCCCGCGTTCTGGACACCGCCGGCCGCGTCGAGCGATTCGAGCGCCGCTACGGCCGACACGGGGCGAACTGATGCAGGACCAGGACCGGTTGCCCGTCGTGATCGTCGGCGGGCTCCACTCCGACGCCCGCAAGGAGGTCGTGGAACGACTGCTGCGTACCGTCCCCGGCAGCGTCGCCCTCCACCACGATCTGGCCACCGGCGCCGAGGGCACCGTGCGGCGCCTCGTACGGGACGCGTCGGGTGAGCTGTCCCGCGGCGACGCCCCGCTCGTCAACGACTGCGCCTGCTGCGCGCTGCGCGAGGACCTGGTCCCCGAGCTGGAGCGACTGGCCGGCAGCGGTCTGACCCGGCTGGCGATCGTCGAGCTGTGGGACTCGGTCGAGCCCGGAGCGATGGCCGAGGTCGTCGTCGCGCACGGCGGTCACGTACTCGAACTCACCAATGTGATGACGGCCGTCGACCCCGCACTCGTGCTGCCGTACCTGGGCAACGGCGACGACCTGGCCGAGGCGGGTCTCGCGGCGGCCACCACCGACCGGCGAACCGTGGGAGACACCTGGGCCCGACAGTTGGAGTACGCGCCCGTGCTCGCCCTCGTCGACAGCGAAGCGGCCGACGACAAGGACCGCGCTCTGCTCACCCAGCTCCACCCGACCGCACGTCAGGTGCCCGCAGGTTCGGGCGAACTCGGCCGACTGGCCTTCGCGGGCTTCGACGTGGAGACGGCGGCTGCGGCCCAGCACCCCGCCTGCGCCCTGCTGCCGCAGGAGGCGGACGAGGCCGGGGTCGCCACGCTCGTCTGGCACCGCCGCCGCCCCTTCCATCCCGAGCGGCTCTACGAGGCGCTGGAAGACCTGTGCTGCGCGGCCGCGCGCAGCCGTGGCCGGTTCTGGCTCGCCGACCGTCCCGACACCCTTCTGGCCTGGGACGCCGCCGGTGGTGCGCTCTGCGTGGAGAGCGCAGGGCCGTGGCTGGCGTCCCTGCCGGACGCGGCCTGGGACATGGTGAGCCCCATGCGCAGGGCGGCGGCCTCGCTCGACTGGCACCCCGAGCACGGCGACTGCTGCCAGCACCTCGTCTTCACCTCCCCCGGCCTCGACCGCGACGGGCTGGCCGAACTCCTCGAATCCTGTCTGCTCACCGACACCGAATACGCCGCGGGACCCGAGGCGTGGAAACAGCTCCCGGCCACCTTCGACTCGCTCCTCGACCCGGTTTCCTGACCCCGCACCGAACGCGGCGGCGCAGCCCTCATCTCCAAGGAATGTCACATGGCACGATGCAACGATCCCCACAAGCCGCTGAAGTCCCGCCCCAGTCCGCTGGACACGGCCGGGATCACCTACATCGACTACAAGGACACCGATCTGCTGCGGAAGTTCATCTCCGACCGCGGCAAGATCCGCAGCCGTCGCGTGACCCGGGTCACCGCACAGCAGCAGCGGCAGCTCGCCCGGGCGATCAGGAACGCCCGCGAGATGGCCCTGCTGCCCTACGCGCACAGGTAACAGCGCAGGCTGCGTGCGTTCGCCGGCCCCTCCGCGGCCCGTCGGACGCACGCAGCCCACCTGCCCTGCGCACGCGCCGCGCGCATCAGCCCCGCGCGGCCACGGCCTCTTCGAACTCCGCATACGCCTGCGCGTCGAACAGCACGAACCGCACCTCCTCGACGGGCGGCGCGGCCTCCTCCAGAACTGTACGGACGGCGATACGCGCCCCGTCGTCCATGGGCCAGCCATAGATCCCGGTCGAGATGGCGGGAAAAGCGACGGTGCGTGCCCCCAGCTCCGCAGCCACACGCAACGATTCGCGGTAGCAGGAGGCGAGGAGCGCGGACCGGTCCTCGGCGCCGCTCCAGACCGGCCCTACGGTGTGGACCACCCATCGGGCATCCAGCTTTCCGGCGGTCGTGGCAACGGCCTGGCCGGTGCGCAGGCCCTTTCCGTACCGCGAGGCACGCAGCTCTCGGCACGCGGCGAGGATCTCCGGACCACCGCGCCGGTGGATCGCCCCGTCGACTCCGCCGCCGCCGAGCAGGGAGGAGTTTGCCGCGTTGACGATGACATCGGCGGACTGCTGGGTGATGTCACCGCGTACCAGGGTGACGGTGACGGCCTCGGGTGTGCGCATGCGGCCATGATGCCGTGTCCCCGTCGGCCGGACGGCCCTTGGCGCTGCTGTTCGGCAGTCCCGTGGTCCACCTGGCCGACCGAGCCCGGTACTACCGCGTCATCACCCGCCGGGCCCGGGCCGGACGGCTCATCGCATGCGCCGCCGGTGTCGCCGCGGTCTGGATGCCTCCGCTCGCCTCCCTCGCCGTGCCCGACGTGATCCCGGCCCTGGTCGCCGTCGTCCTGCCGCGTCCACGGCCGGCAGGCGAAGGCCCCGAAGGTCACGGCCGCGGGTGTGCGGCCGTGACCGGCCGGAGATGATGGGTGCCCCCTGCCCGGTGGTGCAGGGGGCACATCGGCCCGGTCCGGACGGTCCCGGCGCTACGGACGGCCTTGAGTTGCTCAGGCCGCCCGAAGCCGCCGCCAGACGGCCTTCGCCGCATGGTGACCGGACATGCCGTGCACGCCCGGGCCGGGCGGAGTGGCCGAGGAGCACATGAAAACCGCCGGATGCGCCGTCGCATACGGGACCCGTGCGAGCTTGGGCCGGATCACCGTCTGGAGGCCGGAGAACGCGCCGCACGCGATGTCGCCGCCGACGTAATTGGCGTTGCGCGCCGCGAGTTGGGGCGGCCCCGCGACCGCTCGGGCGAGCACCAGGTCGCGGAAGCCCGGGGCGAAGCGCTCCAGCTGCCGCTCGATGACATCGGTGGCGTCGCCCTCCCAGCCCGCCGGGACATGTCCGTACGCCCAGAAGACATGCCGGCCCTCGGGCGCGCGGGACGGATCGACCAGGGTGGGCTGTGCCGTGATCAGGAACGGCACGCTCGGGTCGCGGCCCGCCACCGCGGCGCTCAGCGCGGAGTTGATCTCGCCGGCCGTGGGGCCGATGTGGACCGTTCCGGCGCGGCGGGCCTCCTTCGCGGTCCAGGGGACGGGGCCCGACAACGCGTAATCGATCTTGAAGCAGGATGCCCCGTACCGATAGCCGCTGTAGGCGTGGCCCAGCCCCGCGATGCGGGCGAGGGCGGTGGGCGAGGTGTCGAAGATGTAGGCGCGGGCGGGCGGGAGCTCGTCCAGGCGCTTGACCTCCGTGCCGGTACGGATCGTGCCGCCCTGTTCGCGTATGTACGAGGCAAGGGCGTCGGAGATGGCCTGCGATCCGCCGCGCGGCACCGGCCAGCCCTTCTCGTGCGCGGCGAGGGCGAAGAGCAGGGCGACCCCGCCGGTGCCCAGACCGCTGACGGGCGCTATGGCGTGGGCGCCGAGCCCGGCGAACAGACCGCGCGCCTTCGCACCGCGGAAGCGGCGGGAGAGCAGCGTCGCGGGCTGAAGCGCGTCGAGACCGAATCGCACCCAGCGGTACGGGTCACGGGGCAGCCCGTCCCACGGGGTGCGCAGAAAGTCCTCGGCGAGGGTGTCCCAGTGGCCCAGGTACGGGGCGACGAGCCTGCGGTACGCCCCCGCGTCCTGGGCACCGAGCGACATGGCGCTCTCCCCCACCGACCCGGTGAGCACGGCGGCCGACCCGTCCGGGAACGGGTGGGCGAGCGCCAGCTCGGGCTGGAGCCACTCCAGCCCGTGCCGGGCCAGCGGCATCGCGTTGAACGCGGGCGAGCCGATGCCCAGCGGATGAACGGCGGAGCAGGGGTCGTGGCGGAATCCGGGGAGGGTGAGCTCTTCGGTGCGGGCACCGCCTCCGACGGTCTCGGCCGCCTCGAAGACCTCCACGGCGAAGCCACGGCGGGCCAGTTCGGCCGCGGCGGTCAGTCCGTTGGGCCCCGCCCCCACGACGACAGCATCAAGCATCGACGGCACCTTCGGACTCCTTCGTCAGCCGACGGCAAGGACACCCAGGATATTCCGAGGCGTCGACAACTCGGTCGCGGGTAGGGTCGCCGCTCGATGAACACGCCGAATTCTCACGCCGCGCCCGTGTCGCATACCTCCTCTGTCACGCCCGTCCGTATCGCGGACATGGCCTCCCGGCTCGCCGCGCTGCCCGGCATCCGGGCCGTCGCCCTGGGCGGCAGCCGGGCCCGCGGCACGCATCGCCCGGACTCCGACTGGGATCTGGGCGTGTACTACCGCGGCGCTCCTGACCTGGCCGCACTGACCGCGTTGGCGTCCGAGGTACAGGGCTCCCCGGCGGAGGTCGCGGGTCCCGGTGGCTGGGGGCCCTGGGTCGACGGGGGGGCCTGGCTGCGGGTGGACGGCGCCCCGGTGGACTGGATCCTGCGCGATCTGGACCGGGTGGAGGCGGTCTGGTCCGACTGTCTCGAAGGCCGCTTCGAAGTGGGCGTGCAGCCGGGGCATCCGCTCGGCTTCTGGTCCCCCGCCTATCCCGGGGAGGTCGCGCTCGGGCACGTACTTGCCGATCCCCGAAACGAATTGACAGCACTTCAGCAGGAGACCAGGACCTATCCGGAGCCTCTGCGCACCGCGCTCGTCGAAGCCGCGTGGGAGGCGGAATTCTCGGTTGCGGCCGCCCGCAAGTCGGCCCCTGCCGGGGACCCGCTCCATGTCGCCCTGTGCCTGTCGCGGGCGTTCGGCATCCTCACCCAGTCACTCCACGCCCACCACCGCACCTGGTGTCTGAACGAGAAGGGTGCGCTGGCCGCTGCGGGCGCCCTGCCGGACACCCCCGCGGACTTCGCCGAACGGGTCGGCGAGGCGCTGAGGGGGCTGGACGCGGCGGCGGTGCAGAGGGCTGCGGAGTTGGTGCGGGACGTCCGATCGGTGCTGGCGACGGGCGCCGGAGCACCCGGGATCTGCTCGTGATCGCCGAACTCCAGTGCGTGGTACTCGACTGCGCCGATCCCGCACGCCTCGCCGGGTTCTACCATTGCCTGCTCGGCGGGGAGATCGACCGGCCGGACCGGCGATGGGCGCTCGGCGACGGCTGGGCGACGCTCCACACGGCAGCCGGGCCGGTCCTCGCCTTCCAGCGGGTGGCGGACCACCGGCCGCCGCGGTGGGGGGATCCGGCGCACCCGCAGCAGTTCCATCTCGACTTCGGCGTCCCGGATCTGGGCGCGGCGCAGACACAGGCAGTGGCGGCCGGTGCGGTGATCCTCGACGGCGGAGCCGGGACGGCGCGCCCGTGGCGGATCTATGCGGACCCGGCCGGGCATCCGTTCTGCCTGGTCCAGCACGGCCACGGCGAGGCGGCGGTCGGTCAGGCTTCGCCGCGGAGTGCCTGAAGGATGCGTTCGACGGTCGCCTCGTCACGGGCCGCCGTGAACGGCAGGGCGTTGCCGCCGGTGATGCGGAACGGTGCGCCGGAGAGCGTGGCCTGGGCGCCGCCCGCCTCGGTGACCAGGAGCAGGCCTGCCGCGTGGTCCCAGGCGTACTCCCAGTTGAAGGCGACCGCATCCTGGTCGCCGCGGGCGACGGCGAGGTATTCGAGGCCCGCGGAACCACAGGGGCGGGCATCGATGCCCTCGGTGCGCAGGCCGAGGAGGGCGCGCTTCTGGGCCTCGGTGGTGTAGTCGGGGTGCGACATCGCCACCCGCAGAACAGCCCCGGGTGCGGGCGAGCCGGAGCATATCGGCTTGCCGTCGAGCGTGGCACCGCGGCCGCGGACGGCGATCGCCATCTCATCCAGGGCCGCGGCATACGTCCAGGAGGCCAGGAGTTCGCCGCGGTGGGCCAGGGCGACCAGGGTGCAGAAGCCCGGTTCGCCGCGGACGAACTGGCGGGTGCCGTCGACCGGGTCGACGACCCACACCGGTGCGTCGCCGCCCAGCGCGTCGTACACCTTCGGATCGGCGTGGACCGCTTCCTCGCCGACGACGACCGAGCCGGGCAGGAGCCTGGTCAGGGATGCGGTGAGGTGTTCCTCGGCGAGGCGGTCGGCGGTGGTGACGAGGTCGTGCGGGCCGCTCTTCTCGACGATCTCGTGCGCGGCGAGCTGCCGGTAGCGCGGCATGATCTCGGCGGCGGCCGCTGCGCGGACCGCCGCCTCGACCTCGGTCAGGTCTCCGGCAAGGAATTCATCGATCATGACCCCAGCTAAGCACGGTCCACCGCGGTGCCGACGACCTGGTCATGACGGGGAGGTGGCCGGTCAGCGTCCGACGGCGTACCCCTGCATGCCGCGCGGGTTCGCGGCCGCGGACAGCACTCCGGTCTCCGGGTCACGGGCCACGGCGCACATCCGGCCCTCGGACCACGGGTCGCCGACGGTGACGTCATGGCCGCGGCGGCGCAGCTCCTCGACGACCTCCGGGTCCATGCCCTCCTCGACGGTGACGCTGCCGGGGCGCATCCCGCGCGGGAAGAAGGAGCCGGGGAAGCTGTCGTTGTGCCAGTTCGGGGCGTCGATGGCGCCCTGGAGGTCGAGGCCGCCGCGGACCTCGGCGCGCAGCGCGACCGCCAGGAAGAAGTGGACCTGCCACTGGTCCTGCTGGTCGCCGCCGGGCGTGCCGAACGCCATGACCGGAACGCCGTCGCGCAGGGCGAGGGAGGGGGTGAGGGTGGTTCGGGGGCGGCGGCCGGGGGTGAGGGAGTTCGGCAGGTCCTCGTCGAGCCAGGCCATCTGGAGCCGGGTGCCGAGCGGGAAGCCGAGCTCCGGCACGACCGGGTTGGACTGGAGCCAGCCACCGCTGGGCGTGGCGGAGACCATGTTGCCCCAGCGGTCGACCACGTCGACGTGGCACGTGTCGCCGCGCGTCGTGCCGTCCTTGTCGACGGTCGGCTCGCCGGCACCGGCGCGGTTCTTCGCCACGGTCGGCTCGCCGACGCCCGCCGCCGGGATGCCCATGGCATCGAAGCCGGCCTCGCCGGAGGCGACGGCATGGGCGTGCTCGCTGAGGACGGGAGTGCGGCCGTCCGGGCTGCCGGGGCGCAGTTCGCGCGAGGCCTCGTCGGTGATGAGGGCGCGGCGCTCGGCGTTGTACGGCTCCGAGAGCAGCGTGTCGAGGGGGATGTCGGCGGCGTCTCCGTACCAGGCCTCGCGGTCGGCCATGGCCAGCTTGCAGCCCTCGATGAGCAGGTGGACGTAGTCGGCGGAGCCGTACTGCGGAAGCTCGGCCGGGAGCAGGGCGAGCTGCTGAAGGAAGGCGGGGCCCTGGCTCCAGCCGGCCGCCTTGGCGAGCGTCCAGCCGTTCCAGTCGTACGTGGCGGGCGCCTCGTAGGACGCGGACCAGCCGGCCAGGTCGGCGGTGGTGAGGGTACCGGTGTGGCGGGAGCCGCTGGTGTCCATGGTGGGGCGGGCCGCCTGGCGCACCAGGGCCTCGGCTATGAAACCCTCGCTCCAGATCTTCCGTGCGGCGTCGATCTGGGCGATGCGGTCCTCGCCGCCGGTCTCCTCGGCCTCGGCGATCAGCCGGCGCCAGGTGGCGGCGAGTGCGGGGTTGCGGAACAGCTCGCCCGGCCTCGGCGACTTGCCGCCGGGCAGGTAGACGTCGGCGGAGGACCGCCACTCGGTCTCGAAGAGTTCGCGGACGGTCTCGACGGTCTGGCCGATCCGCTCGACGGGCGCGTGGCCGTCCTGCGCGTACCCGATGGCGTACCGCAGCACCTCGGCGACGGTCCTGGTGCCGTGGTCGCGCAGCAGCAGCATCCAGGCGTCGAACGCGCCCGGCACGGCTGCGGCGAGCGGTCCGGTGCCGGGGACCAGGTCGAGGCCGAGGGAGCGGTAGTGGGCGACGGTGGCACCGGCGGGGGCCGGGCCCTGGCCGCACAGCACCTGCACCTCGCCGTCCTTCGGCGCCAGGATCATCGGCACTTCACCGGCCGGGCCGTTGAGGTGCGGTTCGACGACATGCAGGACGAATCCGGCCGCGACGGCGGCGTCGTAGGCGTTGCCGCCGTCCTCCAGGACGGCCATCGCGGACTGCGAGGCGAGCCAGTGGGTGGAGGACACCATGCCGAAGGTGCCCTGGAGGGTCGGCCGGGTGGTGAACACGGATATGGCTCCTTGCTGCGACGTGCGAGGTTCTGGAGTTCGGTTCGGATCGTATGTACGGAAGGTCAGGCGGGTCCGGGGCGGTGCCGTCGTCCTTGACGAGGTCGCAGGAGACCCGCCGGCCGCCGGGCAGTTCGCGCAGGGCCGGGGCCTCGGTGCGGCACCGGTCGGTGGCGAGCGGGCAGCGGGTGTGGAAGCGGCAGCCGGGCGGCGGGGTCCAGCGGGCTGGGGAGCTCGCCGTGCAGCACGATGCGTTCGCGGGAGCGCTGCTCGACCGGGTCGGGGACCGGCGCGGCGGAGAGCAGCGCCTGGGTGTACAGGTGTTTCGGGGAGGCGAACAGCTCGGCGGTCGGGGCCTGTCAGAACCAGTCGTCGCGCCCGGGCGGGTCGCAGAGTTCGAAGACCACCTCACCGGCATCCCGATCACCGTCGGCAACCGGGCGCACCCGCGTGCCGGCCGACACCTGGTGCGGTGCGGCACCCACGACACGGCAACGGAACACAAAGCCCTCGGGGAGCCGGACGAGGGACTCGTTGCGTGCCGCGTCCGTATAGCGATGCACGACGCCGGACCTCACCACGACACCCAGACCGGCGCTGCGTTCGGGCTTCAGATCACTTGATGCGCACACCGGACACAGCAGCCTCCGGAAGGAGGCCGTGCCGCACCAGCGGCACCGGTGGTAGTACAGGCCGACTTCCTCATGCACCGTCTGCACGGTGCCACTTGATGACTGGGACACGCTTCGACCCCCTGAGCTCGGCTCGGATGCGCCGCACCTGCGCGTCGGCGCGTCCGCACCATAGGGCACTGAGTGCCGAAACGTAAACGCACTCAGTGCCATACCGAGGTCGGCCCCGGTGTCAGCCCTGGCCGATGACCGACTCGATCTGCTGCACGACGCGCCACATCGGGGCCCCCTTGGCGGCAACCATGACAACCACGTCACCGTCGGTGGCGGCCGGGTACGCACCCCCGGCCGGCGCACTCCCCCACACCTGACGCACCAGACCGAGTGCGAGATCCACCGCGGCCTCCGCGTCCCCCTCACCGCCCGAACGCAGCCAGGTCCGCAGCCCGTTGTTGTGCGCGGCAACCACGGAAGCGGCGATCACCTCGGCCCGCAGCGCACCGTCCCCCGACTCGCCGTACCGGTCACGGAGATAGCCGGCCAACGTCTGTTCGTAACGGCGCACCACGGACAGTTCGTAGGTACGCAGCCCGGGCACCTCCCGGGTGAGCCGGTAGCGCTGGACGGAGAATTCGGGGTTTGCGGAATACATGCGCAGCACGAGCCGGGCCGCGTCGCACACCGCGTCGACCGGCTCCGCGTCACCGACCTCCGCGAGAAACGCCGTCATGTCGGCAAGGCAGCGCTCGTGATCCGGGAAGACCGCGTCCTCCTTGGAGGGGAAGTACCGGAAGAACGACCGGCGCCCGACCCCGGCCCGCGCCACGATGTCGTCCACCGTGGTCCGCTCGAAGCCCCGCTCCAGGAAGAGCTGGAAGGCCGCCTGGGCGAGCACCTCCCGCATGGGGGGCTTCTTCGCTGGTCTGCGTGCGTCAGTCATGCGGGGAACGTAGCACCGGAATGCCCTTTCTGGCACCGAGTTCCTTTACAGAGGGTACTGAGTGCCATATTGTCGTCGATACGAACCACACCCAGGTAGGAGAGCCGGCGTGAGCTTGAGGATCGTTGTCTGTGTGAAGTACGTGCCCGACGCCACCGGCGACCGGCACTTCGCCGATGACCTGACGCTGGACCGTGAGGATGTCGACGGTCTGCTGTCGGAGCTCGACGAGTACGCGGTGGAGCAGGCGCTGCAGATCGCGGACGGTACGGACGGTGCGGAGATCACTGTGCTGACGGTGGGTCCGGAGGATGCCAAGGACGCGTTGCGCAAGGCGCTGTCGATGGGTGCGGACAAGGCTGTTCACGTCGAGGACGACGATCTGCACGGCAGTGATGTGATGGGCACGTCGCTGGTGCTGGCGAAGGCGATCGAGAAGACGGGTTACGACCTGGTGATCTGTGGCATGGCGTCGACGGACGGCACGATGGGTGTGCTGCCGGCGGTGCTGGCGGAGCGTCTGGGTGTCCCGCAGGTGACGCTGTTGTCGGAGGTGTCGGTCGAGGGTGGCACGGTGACGGGCCGCCGGGACGGCGACACGGCCTCGGAGCGGCTGGAGGCGTCGTTGCCGGCGGTGGTGTCGGTGACGGACCAGTCGGGTGAGGCGCGTTACCCGTCGTTCAAGGGGATCATGGCGGCGAAGAAGAAGCCGGTTCAGTCGCTGGACCTGGAGGACCTGGAGATCGAGGCGGGCGAGGTCGGTCTGGCGGGTGCCTGGACCGTGGTGGATTCCGTGGCGCAGCGTCCGGCCCGTACGGCGGGCACGATCGTCAAGGACGAGGGCGAGGGCGGCAGGCAGCTGGCCGAGTTCCTGGCCGGCCAGAAGTTCATCTGACCCCCCTGTTTGTCCCCCGTCGTTTCTTCGCTACTCGCAGGAGATTGAAGTCCCATGGCTGAAGTTCTCGTTTATGTCGATCACGTGGACGGTGCCGTCCGCAAGCCGACCCTGGAGCTTTTGACGCTGGCGCGTCGTGTCGGTGAGCCGGTCGCGGTGGCGCTCGGCAGTGGTGCCGCCGGTACCGCGGGGGTGCTGGCGGAGCACGGTGCGGTGAGGGTTCTGACCGCCGATGCGCCGGAGTTCGCCGACTATCTGGTCGTGCCGAAGGTCGACGCGCTGCAGGCCGCCCATGCCGCCCTGTCTCCGGTGGCGGTGCTGGTCCCGTCCTCCGCGGAGGGCAAGGAGATCGCGGCCCGTCTCGCGGTCCGGATCGGGTCGGGCGTCATCACCGACGCCGTCGACCTGGAGGCCGGTGAGCAGGGTCCTGTCGCCACGCAGTCCGCGTTCGCCGCGTCGTTCACCACCAAGTCCCGTGTCTCCAGGGGGACCCCGGTCATCACGGTCAAGCCGAACTCGGCTCCGGTCGAGGCCGCTCCGGCGGCGGGCGCGGTCGAGACCCTGGCGGTGTCGTTCTCCGCGCAGGCCACCGGCACGAAGGTGCTGTCCCGCACGCCGCGCGAGTCGACGGGCCGTCCGGAGCTGACCGAGGCCGCGATCGTCGTCTCCGGCGGCCGTGGCGTCAACGGTGCGGAGAACTTCGCGGTCATCGAGGCGCTGGCCGACTCGCTCGGCGCGGCCGTCGGCGCCTCGCGTGCCGCAGTCGACGCCGGCTGGTACCCGCACTCCAGCCAGGTCGGCCAGACCGGCAAGTCCGTCTCCCCGCAGCTGTACATCGCCTCCGGCATCTCCGGCGCGATCCAGCACCGCGCCGGCATGCAGACGTCCAAGACGATCGTCGCGATCAACAAGGACGCCGAGGCCCCCATCTTCGACCTCGTCGACTACGGCGTCGTCGGCGACCTCTTCCAGGTCGTCCCCCAGCTCACCGACGAGGTCAAGTCCCGCAAGGGCTGACCCGCCGCCCAGCCGCACCCCCCTTCTTTTCCGACGGTCCGGGGCCGCGTCGTGTGAACTCACCGCGCGGCCCCGGACCGTTTCCGATCACCATCGACGCAGATCCGGCGGCGTCCCCTGCCGGTTCGGACGAAGTCGGCGTCAGCCGTTGTCGGTGGCACGGGCCGTCCAGCGTTCCTCGACTTTCGCGATCCTCCAGTAAGCCGACGCCACCGCCCGCACCAGCACGAAGAGTCCGACGATGATGTAGCCGACATTGCCCAGGTCGAGGCCTGAGATCCAGCCGGCGACCGTGACGACGCGGACCGACCGGTCCACGCCCTGGAGGTATTCGCCGGCCACGGCCGACGAAGTCCTCATGGTCCTGGTGCCGTTGCAGATCTCTCGGCTCAGGTCCCGTGGTGTGCCAGGACCAGGTGCGGGTCCGGGGCACCCGGCGCCGGAGTCGGGTCGGCATGGACCAAGGCCGCGGTCAGCTTCGGTACGGCGTGCAGCAGGGCATGCTCGGCCTCCACGGCCACCTGGTGGGCTTCACGCACATTCAGCTCGCCGTCGACGACGACCGCGACCTCCGCACGCAGCCGGTGGCCGATCCAGCGCAGCCGCAGCTCACCCACCGCCCTTACGCCCGCCACGTGTTCCAGCGCGTGCTCGGCTGCGTCGACCAGGGCGGGATCGACGGCGTCCATCACCCGGCGGAAGACTTCCCGGCAGGCGTCGCGCAGCACCAGCAGAATCGCAGCGGTGATGACAAGACCCACGATCGGGTCGGCAAGCCGCCAGCCGATCGCGGCACCGCCTGCGCCCAACAACACGGCGAGCGAGGTGAATCCGTCGGTTCGGGCGTGCAATCCGTCGGCTATCAAGGCAGCCGAGCCGATCTCGCGTCCGACTCGGATGCGGTAGCGGGCCACCCACTCATTGCCTACGAAGCCGACCACGGCCGCGGCAGCGACGGCGGGCAGGTAGCTGATCCCCTGTGGGTTCAGCAGGCGGTCGATCGCGGTCCAGGCGGCAAAGAACGCGGAGGCCGCAATGGTCACCACGATGACGATGCCGGCCAGGTCCTCGGCCCGCCCGTAGCCGTAGGTGAAACGGCGGTTCGCCAACCGGCGACCCAGGACGAAGGCCACGCCCAGTGGCAGTGCGGTCAGTGCGTCGGCCGCGTTGTGCACGGTGTCGCCGAGCAGAGCCACCGAGCCGGACAGGACGACCACCAAAGCCTGCGTCACAGCCGTGACGCCGAGCACCGCCAGCGAAATCCACAGCGCCCGCATGCCCTGCGCGCAGGACTCCAGGGCACGGTCGACCTTGTCGGCGGACTCGTGCGAGTGCGGTTTCACCAGGTGGCCGAGTTGATGCCGCCACCGTGCCCGGCGGCGGGTGCCACCGCGCCCATGGGCCTGCCCGCTGTCCCGTCCGTGATCATGGTCGCGCATGTGCCGGTACTCGTGCGGGTGGTGGGTGTGTCCAGGCTGCTCGCTCACGGTCCGGCCTTTCGACGCGGGACGGGGATGTGGACACCACAAGGCGCCCTGACCCATTATGTGCAGATGAGCGCACGCATGCACCTATCACCTGCACACGGTACGCACCCGCGAGATCCAGGCGCCGAACAGCTCACCCACGCCGCCGCGGTCCTGATCCTGCTCGCCGACCGCACCCGGCTCGCACTGGTGCACACGCTCGGCAAAGGTGAAGCGGATGTCACCTCACTGACGGCAGCCTGCGGAGCCGCTCGTCCGGCGGTCAGTCAGCACTTGGCCAAGCTGCGACTGGCGGGGCTCGTGTCCGTACGCAAGGAGGGTCGGCGCATGATTTACGGCCTGCCCGACGAGCACTTGCGACGCGTGGTCGACGAAGTCATGAACCTCGCCGACCACCACCTCAGCGGCGCTGCCGTGCACGACTGAGCAGCGGGCCTCTGCGAGGCGGTGGAGGCGGCGCCACAGCAGGCGGTTGAGGCCGCGGCGTACAGACTCCTCACCATCACCCCGGCCGGCAGCGACGGGCCGACCGCGGCCCCGGTCACACCAGGAGCAGGCGGTTCGCCTTGGCAGGCGTACTCCACGGCGCCGTGTTCATCGGTCCAGAGAGTTCGCCCGGCAAGGTATAGCCTGCTCACCGGCCCCGTCCCGTGCGTACAGAAAGGCAGGTGAGATCCACGATGTGTGGTGAACCTCCTAGTCGCACGCCGCGGGACGCTGCCATGACCGGACCCTAGCCGGATCCGAAGGCGACGTCTGCGGCGTGCCCTCGCCCATCCCTACGCCTTCTACTTCCTGCCTGCGGAAGGACTCCGTCATGTCCGAGCGTCGTCTGCGTGCCCTGCGCGCGTTCAAGAAGCCGGCCAAGCGCCCGGCCGGGCATCTCCCCGCCGATGAGCAGCCCGGCACGGCTGCATCGGCCGGGCAGCAGCCGCCCCGTGAGACCAGCGTCATCACTGCCGCGCTGTATCACGACGGCCACCGCACCAGCACCCATGACTCGCTCGCCGAGACCTTCCAGAAGCTCCGCGAGGCGGACGGCGGCATGGCGTGGATCGGCCTGCACCGGCCGACCGAGGCCGAGCTGCTGTCCGTTGCGGACGAGTTCGACCTGCATCCGCTCGCCGTCGAGGACGCGTTGGAGGCGCACCAGCGCCCCAAGCTGGAACGTTACGGCGACACCCTGTTCGTGGTGCTGCGTGCCGCCCGCTACCTGGATGACGCCGAAGAGGTCGATTTCGGCGAGCTGCACGTCTTCGTGGGAACCGACTTCGTGATCACCGTGCGCCACGGGGCCGCCCCGGATCTGGCAGCGGTCCGGCGTCGTATGGAGGACACCCCGGATCTGCTCAAGCGCGGCCCCGAGGCGGTGCTGTACGCGATCCTCGATGCGGTCGTCGACGGCTACGCGCCCGTGGTCGCCGGCGTGGAGAACGACGTAGACGAGATCGAGACCGAGGTCTTCAGTGGCGACCCGAAGGTGTCCCGCCGTATCTATGAGCTCTCCCGGGAAGTGGTGGAGTTCGCGCGCGCGACCCGTCCGCTGACGAGGATCCTGGAGGGGCTGAGCGCCGGATTCGAGAAGTACGGAATCGACGAGGAACTGCGCAGGTACCTGCGCGATGTGGCCGACCACTCCACCCATGTCACCGAACGTGTCGACGGCTTCCGCCTGGCGCTGCAGGACATCCTCGCGGTCAATGCCACGCTGGTCAGCCAGCAGCAGAACGAGGAGATGAAGCAGCTGGCGCAGGCCGGCCACGCGCAGAACGAGGAGATCAAGAAGATCTCCTCGTGGGCGGCGATTCTGTTCGCGCCGACACTGGTGGGGACCATCTACGGGATGAACTTCGCACACATGCCGGAGCTCGGCTGGGTCCTGGGGTACCCCTTCGCAATCGCGCTGATGGCTGTCGTATGTCTCGGGCTGTACGTGGTCTTCAAACGCCGGGACTGGCTCTGACCCCATGGACCGGGAGATCGAGGATGCGCCAGGATCGGGAGATCGGCTGTGTGTCCAATCCTCCCGAAAGTTTGTATCGCCGCGCGGGGCGCCCGCGTCGTGCGGATGAGTCGGTGCACGCTCCGGAAACGGACCGGCGCCGACTGAACCCCGCGTCGCGTCGTTCGACGCCCTGCTCGGTTCAATCCTCCAGGCCCACCTCGCCCAGGTGACCGTCGCCCAGAACGAGGACATGCGCAAGATCACGGCATGGGCGGCGATCATCGCCGTACCGACGATGGTCTGCGGCGTCTACGGCATGAACTTCGACCACATGCCGGAGCTGCGCTGAACCTACGGATATCCCCTCACCCTCGGAGTCATGGCTACCGCCTGCCTCGTCATCCACCGAAGCTTCCACCGTGCCGGCTGGCTCTGACCAGCGTCCTCCGGACCTGCTCCGGCCATGCGGTAGCACCTCACGCGGGAGGGCTGCACTCTCAGCGGCCTTTCCCGGGGCCGGATTCCTTGAACACCGATGTGACCGAGCGCCCTGGTTGGCGCGTCCGGCCAACCGGGGCGCTCGGTTACGCAGGACTGCGTCGATGGCGCGGGCGCGGCGTGGGGTGGCGATGGCCACGCCCCGACATCTCTGCTGGAGGCCATGACAGGATCCGTCGGCATGAGGACTGAACAAGCGGATAGGCCCGTCGCCCTGGTCAGCGGGTCCACGTCGGGGATCGGGGAGGCCGTTGCACGGAGGCTGGCGGCGGACGGAATGCGGGTCGTCGTGCACTCGCGACGCAGTGCGGAGGCCGGGGAGGCGCTGGCGGCCGAGCTCGGCGGGGCGTACGTACGGGCGGATCTGGCGGTGGAGGAGGAGGCCCGGGGGCTGGTCGAGGCGGCACTCGGCCGGTTCGGGCGCCTGGACGTGCTGGTGAACAACGCGGGCATCAGCTGGCCGATCCCGCACGACGACTTGGCCGCTGCGACACCGGCGGACTGGCGGCAGTTGCTGGAAGTCAACCTGATCGCACCGTGGGTGCTGTGCACAGCGGCACTTCCGATGCTGCGCCGATCCCCCGCAGGCGGCAGCATCGTGAACATCACCAGTCATGCCGGGGTGCGCCCCAAGGGCTCGTCGGTGCCGTACGCAGCGAGCAAGGCCGCGCTGAATCACGTGACCCGGCTGCTCGCGGCTGCGCTCGGGCCGGATGTGCGGGTCAACGCGGTCGCTCCGGGGCTGGTGGACACGCCGATGACGAAGGACTGGGCTCAGGCGCACGAGTTGTGGCGGGACCGCGCGCCCATGCGCCGCCCGGCTCAGCCCGCCGACGTGGCCGACCTGGTGGCGTCGGTGATCGCCAGCACCTATCTCACCGGCGAGGTCATCGTGCTCGACGGAGGACTGAACCTGACCTGAGCCGGCCGGAGGGCTATGCCACGCCGGCGAACTACCCTGCCGGCCAACCACCGCGCTCAAGACTGGCGGCTAGAGCGCTCGGTCACGGCCGAATGAGCAATGTCGCGGTCAGTGCGCCCAGTTTTCCCGGCGAGCTGAGCAGGCCATCGCGCCGGACGGCATTGCCTCACCGCTGCGGAACAGGTTCCCCCGCCCGGCCGACCCGGAGAGGTCCAAGTCTCCCGGTACGCGTCAAACCTGCGATGGCTGCGGCGCACACGACGCCCACGATGCACAACACGAGCCAGGGCAGGCGCGGTTGCTCAGTGGAGGCATCCCACACGGCGCCGGTCGCAAGGTTCCCGACGGTGATCCCGACGCCCGAGATGGTGTTGTACAGGCCGTAATGGGTGGCGACCAACCGCTCGCCGGAGAACGCGACGACGGTGTCCATCTCGAACGGATACACCAGGGCCGTACCGAGGGCGAGCAGGGCGGCCGCAAGGAACAGCGGTGTCAGGGCCACCGCCCGGATCAGCAGTCCCTCGCCCCGGGGTGGTGCGCCCGCGACAAAGAGCGGTGCGAAGGCGCCGCCCATCAGCGTCAAGCCGTACACGACGGACCGGCCCGGAGACCAACGCGCCCGCGCCCAGGCGGTGATGCGCAGCTGCCCTGCCGCGGCAACACCCGCCGACACGGCGAAGAGCGACGTGGTGACGCCGTCCCCGCTCCCCGGGGCCACCCGCTGCGCCTGCAACGGCAGCGCCAGGTAGATCTGGAAGGACAGGACGTACGAGCCGATCATCGCCGCGGAAAAGAGCAGGAAGGGGCGGTTGGACACGACAGTGCGCCAGTCGGCGAGCACTCCTTGGCGCCGCTCCTTCGCAGCCGGCGGGCGCCCGCGGTCGGGCAGGACCTTGACCTGTACGAGGGTGAGTGCGAGGAAGAGCAGTGCCGCCACCGCGCACACCAGGCGGAAATTCAGTGCGATCAGGGCAAGACCGATCAAGGGGCCGGCGAACATGCCCACTTGGTAGAAGACGTTGAACAGCGCGAACGCCTCCACCCGTCGCTCCCCCGCTTCCCGTGCGAGCAGGGCCCGCACAGCCGGGTTGAACAACGCCCCCGCGAAGCCCGTCAGCGCCGACGCGACGATCAGCGCGGGCAGCGAGTCGACGAAGCCGAGCAGTCCGAAGCCCACGGTCCGCAGCACACATCCGGCGACGATCACGCTCTTGCAGCCGAGCCGGTCCGCGAGCGTGCCGCCGATGAGGAACATGCCCTGTTGGCTGAAGTTCCTTACGCCGAGCACGAGTCCGACCGCCCAGGCGGCCATGCCCAGGCCACCCGAGAGGTGGATCGCAAGGTAGGGCATGAGCATGTAGAACGCCGTGTTGATGGTGAACTGCTGGACCATCAACAGCCGTAGGGCACCGTCGAAGGAGCGGAACTGCCGGGCGAGCTCCCTCATCGTGTGGTCTCCTCGTCGGCGCGGGGCGCGGTGACGTTCACACAGCGCGTCCAGCGCTCCACGACGCGCTCGCCGGGATGGGCGATCTCATCGGGGTCGTCAGCGGTCCGGCGTGAGAGGAGGTCGTGCGTGCGGCAGTAGTCGTCGTTGTAGACCGTGTCCCAGTAGCGGTGGACTCCGTCGGGGAAGATCGCCGCGATGCGGGTACCCGGGGTGTGGGTGCGGGCGAGCCAGCCGGCCACCAGCGCAACGGCGCCGACGCTCCAGCCGCCGCTCGCACAGTGGTGCCTCGCCAGCTGCCGGGCCGCCCGGACCGCCTCGTTCGGTGCGACCCAATGGGCCTCGTCGAAGGCGGCGTGGTCGACGTTGCGCGGGTAAATACTGCTGCCCAGGCCCCGCATCAGGCGAACACCGGCGGGCTGGCCGAAGATGGTGGAGCGCACCGAGTCGACGCCCACCAGCCGCACGCCCGGCGAGATCGCGCGCAGGGCACGGGCGGTCCCGGCCGAGTGCCCGCCCGTTCCAACGGCGGCCACCAGCACGTCCACCCGGCCGAGCTGTACGACGAGTTCGAGGGCAAGATTCGCGTACGCCGCCGGGTTGTCCGGGTTGTGGTACTGGTCGGGGCACCAGGAGCCCGGATGCGCGGCGAGCAGGGAGCGGACGCGGTCCCTGCGCGCCTGCTGCCAGCCGCCGGCCGGACTCGGCTCTGCCACCACCTCCACCCGGGCGCCGAGGGCGCGGAGCTGGTGGACCATGAGCGGTTCCATGCCTGGGTCGGTGACCAGAGTGACCGGATGGCCGTAGGTGATGCCCGCGAGCGCGAGACCGAGTCCGAGCGTCCCGCTGGTGGACTCGATGACGGGCGCTTCGGGCCTGAGCTCTCCGCGGGCCCGGGCAGCCGCAACCATGTGAAGGGCCGGGCGGTCCTTGATGCCGCCGGGATTGGCGCCCTCCAACTTGGCCCAGAAGCCTCGGCCTGCGGGAGTGAAAGGGCTTCCGACCCAGAGGACCGGGGTGTTGCCCACCATACCGGCGGGGGTGCGGCGGGGCGCACCTGCCGGTTCGGGGAGTCCGTGTGCGGCCACGAAGGTGTGCACGTCGTCGGTGGAAATGCTGCGCATGGCAGCGGTCATGGCGACCTGGTCTTTCCACGGCCGCGAACCGGGTCGGGGCCGTCGCGTGAGAACGGTACGGGTACGGGCGGCTCGTGCGGGCGGTCGCGGGAGCGGCCGGGCGCACCGAGCCGTGTCACGTACGGCTGACGCAGACCAGTTGCAGCAGAGAGAATCCCGTGGGGCACGGCGTCCCACCGGCTGCGAGCCCTACGGGACGGCGCCGCGACGGACTCGAGAGGCCCGCCTCCATGAGTCCCCACGCTGCCAGGGTGTTCAGCAGCGCCGCCAGGAGGGGGAGCCCGGAGCGCGTCGGCGCCTCGACCAGGAGCACCGCCGAATCACAGCATCCGCCGGGAGTCGCTGGATGATGCCCGGTCTCGGACCCGTCGCTGTCGGTGGTTTCCGCTGTGTCCAACACGGGTCCCGTGTCCCGCACGTGGGGGTCGGCTGCGGGCGGCGGACCGCTGAGGAGTGACACGTGATGTCCGTCCTGCGCCTGCACACCACATGTCAGCACATGGGCCACGGCGGCGATCGCCAGGCTCAGGAACAGAGTGATGACGAGGCGGCGAACACCCGGCCCCGGGACAACAACGGACGGCACGCCCCGACCATATCGCCGAACAGGAAGTGATGTGCATTTATGGGGAATTAAGGGTGAAAAACCTCATCGAGACAGTACCAGCCATGCGAATCTGCTAAGGAACTCAGCCGGTGAGCCCAGCGGTGTGCTCCGCGGGCGTCCTCCTCGGCGGGGTCATCGGCAACGACGGGCCCTGCGCCGCGCATCGGCCATCTGAACGATCCTCCTCGCCATGCGACTCGGGCCGCCATCCGTAGTGGCCGAGGCTCCACACCGTCACCTGTAGGACTTCCCCGACGCTGCCGGTCTGCGTGCGGAACACTCGACACCTGTCGGATGTATCCAAGCGTGGGCCGGCTCATGAGGCATCGATGACGGTGACCGGTTGGGTGCGTCCTTCATTGCGCGGCTCCGCCCATGTGGACAATGCAGTGCGGCATGCGTGGTCAAGGTGGCGCAGGCCCGTCAGGTCGATTTCCACGCTGCGGTTTCGGGGCAGTGCCTCCAACGCGTCCAGCATCTTCGGCAGTCGCAGAAAGGTGGCATTGCCGATCATGTACACCTTGACCGGCCCACTGCCCTGATCGGACACCTCCAAGCGCAGGTGGGAGGTGTCCCAAGCAGTCTTGGCCACGGCGAACGCCAGACCGATCAGCACGCCTTCGAACATGTTGACCACGACGATCGAGGCTGCCGTTGCTACGAGGATCACGGCCTCTCCGCGCTGTTCGCGCCACAGTCCGCGCCATTGCCTGACGGGGATCAGCTTGCCGCCCGAGTAGATCAGGACCCCGGCCAGTGAGGCGAGCGGCACCGCGGAGAGGGCGGACGGCAGAATCGCAGCGAACAGCAGAAGCCAGACGCCGTGCAGTACACGGGAAGCCTTGGTGTGCGCACCTGCCTGGACGTTGGCCGCGCTGCGCACGATGACTGCCGTCAACGGCAGGGTGCCGAGCATCCCGCAGACCGTGTTTCCGACGCCCTGGGCAACGAGCTCCTTGTCGTAGTCGGTACGCGGCCCGTCGTGCAGCCGGTCCACCGCCGCTGCGCTGAACAGGCTTTCCGCCGAGGCGATCAGGGCAAAGGCGAGCACGGTGCCGACCAGACTCACCCCGGCCAACTGCCCGAAGGCGTCTGCGGTCGGAGGCTGAATGGCCTGGAACACCCCCTGCACTTCGATCTTCGCCACAGGGGCGTCGGACAGAACCGCCAATCCGGTGGCCACACCCACCCCAGCGAGCGGAGACGGTACTCGTCGTACAGCGTGCGGCAGATGTCTCCACACGGTCATCACCGCGATGGTTGTGGCCCCGAGTGCGAGTGCGGCCTGTGCCTCGAAGGAGCCCACTGCTCCCGTGAACAGTCCCGGTAGGCCGGTGATCTTTGCCGGGCCTGTACTCGGTGACGTCGCGTCCGCCATCGCGTAGAGCTGACCGGCGATCAGCACAAGTCCGATTCCGGCGAGCATTCCTTGTACGACGGCGACAGAGACTGCCCGGAACCATCCTCCGATGCGTGCGAGGCCCATGGCCAGCTGCAGTACGCCTGCCGCCAGGACAATCACCCCCACCACGGTGATGCCGTAAGCGCTGACCGCCTCGTGGACCAGCACTGTCAGGCCGGCCGCCGGGCCGCTCACCTGCAGGCTGCTGCCAGGCAGGCAGCCGACCACCAGCCCGCCGACAATGCCGGTGACCAGGCCGAGTTCAGCCGGAACGCCGGACGCAGTCGCCACTCCGACGCACAGGGGAAGCGCCACGAGGAAGACGACGAAGGACGCCGCTACCTCACGTCCCACCGCTCCGGCGCGCGGTTTACCGACTTCGGGGTCATCCCCCCTGCCCCTGGGGTTCCGATCGCGGTCGCGTACGCGGGTGCCGGTCACAACGGGAGAAACGCGTCTTGGTGCGGCCGCGGGGCAAGCACGGTACGGATGTGGATTTCGTAGCACCACGCGCGCAGTTGTATGCGCCTCCCCTTGTGGTGGGGGATGATGCCGTCCGCCATTGCCGGACGGGCCGGGTAATCGCCGCGTCGAAGGGGCGGATGGCGAAGGACGCGGGCGTGATCGATGAAGGATCGCATGTCAGGCGGGTGTCCCCAATGCGCCCGGGGCGCGTCTGTGACGTGGGTGAATGCACCCGGGCAGAAGGCACCGGTGCGGCGTACGCCGCTGGGTCCACCTACCGCCGGGAAGCAGTCAGAGGCGGGGTTCGGGTGAGCCGTCCCCGACGGGGTCGTGGCGGCACAATGTGACACACCAGGGGTGCCGCGTGACCACAACCCGGCGCCACCACCCGGACGGCGCCTTTGCAGGACGTGGTGCCCGTGGCAGCGGACGGGAGCCGTGAACGGACCCATCGCTGAGTGGAGATGGGGCGATGTTCACGGGCGGGGCAGGTGAGGTGAGTTTCCGGGCGGCCTCGGCGCGTACCAACGCGCCCATGGCCGCAAAGACGTCTGCGGGCATGAGGAAGTGCTCCTGCGGAGTCAGTGAGCGTCAACTACTGTGACGGCAGGCCTCTTCCGCAGCGCCCCGCCCACTGGCAGGCACGTCGAAGAGGCCGGGTTCGCTCAGCAGCGCAGGGCGCACCCTGAGGAGAATCCGGGAGCGCCCGCGGCTGCGGCAGGAGCGGGCCCTGCAGTTCCACTGCCTGCCTCTGCATCCCGGCGGACCGCGTGCGAGACAACAGAGGAAGCACCCGCGAGGTCGGCAGCATGCTTCGGCTTACCGATGGAAGTCGAACCCACTCGCCAGCCATGGGCGCCCGCGTGACCTCCGGAGTCCGGGACGGCGGACCCCACTACGGGGAGAGCGGCACTGTCGATGTCCTCGGTCACGGTGTGAACAGTGCGGCCTTCAAGGCCGATGTGCGAGGAGGTCGGCTGCTGCCAGGCCGGGGGTGAGACGGCGTGTGCCAGCGTCGCCAGAGTGATCAGTGTGATCGCACAGAGGGCACGGGACAGCAGGCGCATCGCATTGCCGCTGCTGGACACCATGTGCACACCTCCCACCGGACTCCGGGTCACCAGAAAACCCCACCAGTGCTTCTGATGACACTGCACATGAGCTGTACGGTGTCGAATTCACCCGGACGGCGAATCACCGGAAGCGCGCTGGATCAGCGATGTCGTCCGCGGCCCGTAGTAGTAGTCCGCGTGTTCGTGCCCGCCGGACGGTCGCCGGTCGAGCAGGCACTGGCCGGTTGCCGGTCGGGCGGCGTGGCGGGCGGGGAAGGAGTGCTGTACGGGCCCGCCCCCACACCTGGCGGTGCCGGGACCGGACAGCGCCGCCAGGACGGGCAAAGCTGACACACCCGTGACTGGCTTGGGCTCCTGGCGGCGGCCTCGGGCTGGTGCGTAAGGTTCCCGGATGTTCGAGACACCAGAGCCGTTCGCGCGCAGCACCATCGAGCGCGAAGGAGAACGCGGAGCGGCGTGGCTCGCCGAACTGCCCGGGATCGTGGAAGAGCTGCTGGAGCACTGGGGGTGCGTGCCGGACGGGGAGGTCATGCACGGCGGTGTCGGAGTCATCGTCCCGGTGCGGCGGAGAGCCGGGGACACGGCTGTGTTCAAGGTGTCGTTTCCGCACCCCGGCAACGTCCACGAGCCAGATGCTTTGGCGGCGTGGGGTGGGCGCGGAGCCGTTCTGCTGCACGAGCGCGACGATGAGCGGTTCGCGATGCTGCTCGAACGTGCCCAGGCGTCAACCCTGGCCGAGGTCGAAGACGGCGAGGAGGTCGTGACGGTAGCAGGGCGGATCAGCCACCGGCTGGCCATCCCCGCGCCGGCCGGCCTGCCCCGGCTGCGGGAGCAGGCCGACGCCTGGGAGGAGCAGGTGCGCAAGGACGCCGAGGAGCTGACGCACGCACTGTCGCCTTATGCGGTGGACGCCGCCGTGGCGACCATCCGCGAGCTGGGTCGCATTCAGCCGGACACCCTCATCCACGGTGACCTGCACGCCAGAAACATCCTGCGCGCCGACCGCGGGCCATGGCTGGCAGTCGACCCCAAGGGGTACGCGGGAGACCCGGCCTACGACGGCGGCACGCTGCTGAAGTCACGCGCGCTGACGCTCCTTGAACGCGACGACCTTCGCAAAGCTCTCCACCGCACCTTGGACGTCTTCACTGAGGCCGCGGAACTCGACCGCGAGCGCACCCGGCGTTGGGCCCAGTTCCATGCCGTCCAGGCTGCATTCTGGGGCCGCCGTCATGGATTCCGTATTGCGCGCGGCGGACCACGCTTGGACTGGCTCACCGAATTCGCGGACCGCATGGCGGAGTTGCTCACGGCGCCGCACTTGGGCCCGTGATCCTTCCGGTGGGGCGGAGCGGGAACGGGTGCGGCCACCAGTGATCACCGTGGTTTGTGAAGCCAACGAACGATCAAGCAGTGGCCGCAGGTCACAGCGTAGATCCTGCCCGTTGGCAGGACGCATTCGAGGGTCTGATGGGGCGGATCGCGGGTCGTTTCGCGCGGGTGGAGCCACGTCGTCGCGTCCAGCGGTTGGTACTCGGACTCCTGTCGGACCTCCCGCACAAGAACTGCTGGACCATCGCCGAACGGGCCGGGGAGTCCACCCCGGACGGCATGCAGCACCTGCTCAGCCGGGCCAAGTGGGACGCCGACGCGGTCCGTGACGACCTGCGGGGCTACGTGGTGGAGCATCTGCACGACGACACAGCTGGAGTACTGAGCAAAGCCGCAGGTAGTGGCAGACGAGTCGGGCTGTACGCCGGATTCTGTTCGGCCCGCAGGCGTATGGCAGGCCTGACGGTCGCAGCCCCGATGCCGCTCCAGCGGCATCGGGGCTGCGTAGCCGCTCGTCACGAGCGAGCATTGAAGTCCGATGTGAAGTGTGTGCGCGTTCATGCAGATGTCGGTGCAACAGGCTCAGGATCTGCGCCGCGCACTGGAAGGGAACGAAGCCGTGCATGGCGAGTACAAGGTGCCCGGCGGCAAGCTTGTCGTCGTGGATCTGGACGTCGAGGAAAGCGCACTACGCAACGTGCGCGTCGCCGGGGACTTCTTCCTGGAGCCCGACGAGGCGATCCTCTCGATCAACAGCGCACTGGAGGGTGCCCCTTCTTCGATGGGCGCCGCAGGCCTGGCGGCCCGGATCACGGCGGCGCTGCCGGAGTCGACCGTCATGCTCGGACTGACCGCGGAGGGCGTTGGCATCGCAGCTCGGCGAGCCTTGGCCCACGCGACCGAGTGGAGCGACTACCACTGGCAACTGGTGCACATGGGACCGCAGGCCCCGGCCCTGCACATGGCACTGGACGAAGTCCTCACCGCCGAGGTGGCCGCCGGGCGACGGGCACCCACGTTGCGGATCTGGGAATGGGCCTCGCCTGCTGTGGTCATCGGCAGCTTCCAGTCGCTGCGGAACGAGGTGGATCCCGGAGGGGCGGCGAAATACGGGATGACCGTGGTACGCCGCATTTCTGGTGGCGGCGCCATGTTTGTAGAGCCCATGAGTACGATCACCTACTCTCTGTCCGTGCCGGAGTCGCTGGTGTCAGGCCTCTCCTTCGCCGACAGTTACGCCTACCTCGACGACTGGGTCCTGGGCGCGCTCGGCGACATGGGCATCAAGGCCTGGTACCAGCCGCTCAACGACATCGCGACGGAGGCCGGGAAGATCGCGGGCGCGGCGCAGAAGCGTGTGGCCGGCGGGGAGGGGGCCGTTCTGCACCACGTGACCATGTCGTACGACATCGACGCCGACAAGATGCTGGAGGTGCTCCGGATCGGCAAGGAGAAGCTTTCCGACAAGGGCACCAAGAGCGCGAAGAAGCGTGTCGACCCGCTGCGCCGCCAGACCGGACTGGCGCGCGAGGCCGTCATCGAGCGGATGATCGCCTCCTTCCGAAACCGGCACGGCCTCACGCAGGGCAAGGTGACGGACGAGGAGATGGCGCAGGCCGAGGAGCTCGTACGTACGAAGTTCGGCACCGAGGAGTGGACCGCTCGGGTGCCGTAGTGCCGGTGCTGCGGAGCCGGTGCCATGAACGGCTTCCCCGGAACGTCCTCACGTTCCGGTCGCCGGCAGTTCCTGCTCGGTCCAGATGATCTTGCCTTCGGGCGTGTAGCGGGTACCCCAGCGGCGGGTGAGCTGGGCTACGAGGAAGAGGCCGCGACCGCCCTCGTCCGTGGTCCTGGCGTGGCGCAGCCGGGGTGATGTGCTGCTGGCGTCGGAGACCTCGCAGATCAGGACGGACTGGCGCAGCAGCCGCAGCCGGATCGGGCCGGTGGCGTGGCGCAGCGCGTTGGTGACCAGCTCGCTGACGATCAGCTCGGTCGTCATCTGCAGCTCCTCCAGGCCCCAGCTCCTCAGCAGTCGGGCCGTCCGGGCCCGGACGCCCGCGACGGCTGCCGGGTCGGCGGGTACCTCCCATGAGACGACGTGGTCGGCGGTCAATTCGTGGGTGCGGGCGAGCAGCAGGGCGACGTCGTCGGGCTGCGGCACGGGAAGCAACTGCTCCACGACCGTCGCGCACAGTGTGTCGAGCGGAAGTCCGTGCTGCGCCAGGGCACCGCCGAGGCGGGACATCCCGAGGTCGGCGTCCCGGTCCCTGCCTTCGATGAGACCGTTGGTGTAGAGGGCGATCAGGCTGCCTTCCGGCAGCTCGATCTCCGCTGTCTCGAAGGGCAGCCCGCCCACGCCGAGCGGGGGGCCTGCGGGCAGTTCGGGGAAGTTGACGCGCCCGTCCGGGGAGACGACGACGGGGGGCGGGTGGCCGGCGCGCGCCATCGTGCAGAGCTGGGTGACCGGGTCGTAGACGGCGTACAGACAGGTGGCGCCCAGCACGGTCGTGCCGCTCGACTCGCCCTCGGGTTCCTCGTCGCTCAGGCGGAGTACGAGGTCGTCGAGGTGGGCCAGCAGTTCGTCGGGGGGAAGGTCCATGTCGGCGAGGGTGTGCACCGCGGTGCGGAGCCTGCCCATGGTCGCGGCGGCGCTGATGCCGTGGCCGACGACATCGCCGACGACCAGGGCGACCCGGGCGCCGGACAGCGGGATCACATCGAACCAGTCGCCCCCGACACCGTCCTTGGCGTCCGCCGGGAGATACGCGGAGGCCACGTCCAGGGCCATCCCTCCGGGCAGCGTGTGCGGGAGCAGACTGCGCTGCAGTGTCAGTGCGGCGGCGTGCTCTCGGGTGTAACGGCGGGCGTTGTCCACGCACACCGCCGCCCGTGCCACCAGATCGCGGGCCGGCAGCACGTCGTCCGGTTCGAAAGGGACCGGATTCACCGATCGTACGAAGGTGGTCAGGCCGAGCACCGTGTCCCTGGCCCGCATGGGTACGGCGATGAGGGAGTGGAAACCGTACTCGCGGATGCGCGCCGCCCTGGCGGGTTGTTCGACCGCCCACAGATGTCTGACGGAGTCGAGGACCGGGATCAGGATGGGTTCACCATCGATGAGAAACCGGATGTCGTGGGGCGGGGGCACGAAATCCACCGGGTCCCCGATCCGGCAGACCGCCTCCGGGCAGCCCTCCCGCACCGAACTCATCCCGGCGCGGCGCATCCTCGGCCGGCCCGGCTCGGCAGGCGCACCGGGATGAGCGGCTCCCGTACCGGAAAGCCTCAGGCCGGACAGCCCCGTGCCGGAGGACCACGGACCGGTCTCCTCAGGGCTGGCAACCGGCTCCAGCAGGTCGACGGTGACGAAGTCGGCGAACCGCGGCACCGCGAAGTCGGCCAGCTCCTGAGCCGTGCGCATCACGTCCAGGGTGGAGCCGATGCTGGCTCCGGCGTCGTTGACCAGGGCCAGGCGCTGCTGGGCCCTCCACCGGTCGGTGACGTCCAGGACCATGTAGCAGATGCCGGTGACGGTACCGTCGCCGTCGGTCAGAGGGAAGAACGACGTGGAGTAGGCGCGCTCACGGTGCGGATCCGCCCAGCTCCAGCCCCGGTACTCGAAGTCGATGACGGGTACCCCGGTGTCCAGCACACGGCGCATCAGGGGCTCTATGGCGTCGGTCTCCAGTCCCGGGAGCACTTCACTCATCCGGCGGCCCACGCGCTGCTCACGCGGGACGCCGCCGATGCGCTCCAGGGTTTCGTTCATCCAGACGTAGCGCAGTTGCGGGCTCATCACCGCCATACCGATCGGCGCGCTGGTCAGGAAGGCATCCAGCACGGACTGCCCGACCGTCCGCTCCGGCTTCCGTTCACGTCCGGAGACCAGGAAACACACCCGGCCGTCCAGGTGGAACGAGGCCGAGACCCGCAGATCCACTTCGATCTGCCGGCCGTCGCTCCGGCGCACATCGGCGCGGCCGCTCCAGCCCACGCCCGCACGGCACCGCTCGGCGATCCTCGCCACTCTTACCGGGTCCTCGGGCATCGCGAGGAGGAAGCCCGCGGACCGCCCGACCACCTCGGCGGCGCGGTATCCCAGCAGGTCCTGTGCGCTGTGAGTCCAGCCGATGACCGTTCCGGCAGCGGCGACCACCGCGGTCGCGTCATTCGCCGTGCCGAAGGAGTGCTGGGGGGTCCTGGGCTGCGACGGTTCGGCTCCGGGCGCCGACGGCGGGCCTTTGGACGCCATACTGGTCACCACCCATCCGCTCCGTTCCAGTCCATGATCCCGCCTACGGCGCTCCGGTGCGAATGTCAAGCGGCGTGGACGGGCGGGCAGGGCCGCTGTCGGCCGCCTTCAGGGGCGGGGTTCCCGGGGTGCGACGAGGCCGGATTCGTAGGCGAAGACGACGAGCTGCGCCCGGTCGCGGGCGCCCAGCTTCGTCATGGCGCGGCTGATGTGGGTCTTCGCGGTGAACGGGCTGATCACCATGTGTGCGGCGATCTCCTCGTTGGTGAGACCGCGAGCGGCGAGCGCGCTGACTTCGCGCTCCCGGCGGGTGAGGGTCTCGAAGCCGGGCGCAGTGCTCCGGTCGGGTGGTCTGGCGACGAATTCGCCGATCAGCCGGCGGGTGACGGCGGGCGAGAGCAGTGCGTCACCGACGGCCGCGACGCGGATGGCCCTCAGGAGTTCGGCGGGCTCGGTGTCCTTCAGGAGAAAACCGGCGGCTCCGGCGCGCAGCGCGTCGAAGACGTACTCGTCGAGGCCGTAATTGGTGAGGATCACGACATGGACGCCCGCCAGCAAGGGGTCGGCGGCGATCTCGCGGGTGGCCTCGATGCCTCCCATCACCGGCATCTGTACGTCGACGAGGGCGACGTCCGGAGTGTGCAGCCGGGCGAGTTCCAGGCCGTGGCGGCCGTCGGCGGCCTCGCCGATCACCTCGATGCCGTCCTCCGCTTCGAGCAGCGCCCGGAAACCGGCCCGCATCAACGCCTGGTCGTCGACGATCAGCACCCGGATCGCCGGGGCGTCTTCGTCGGTCATCCGACGGTTCCGGCGGTGCGCAGGGGGAGCTCCGCGCGTACGGAGAAGCCGCCGGCCGGGCGGGGTGCGGCGTCAAGGGTGCCGCCGAGTGCGGTGACGCGTTCCCGCATGCCGGTGAGGCCGGTGCCCGCGGTGACGGTGTCACCGGCGACGCAGGGGCCCTGGTCGTCGACGTGCACGGTCAGGGCCCGTTCGGTGTAGGTGAGGCGGACGGCCGTCGTGGCACGGTCGGCATGCCGGGCGACATTGGTGAGTGCCTCCTGCACGATGCGGTACGCGGCCCGGTCGACGGCCGGGGGCAGGGGCCGTTCGTCGCCGCTGACCGTGACGGCGAGCGCGATGCCCGCGGTACGGGCCCGGTCGGCCAGCTCGTCGATGCGGTCGAGCCCGGTGCCGGGCTCCACGACGTCGGTCCGGAGCACTTCCAGCGTTGCCCGCAGCTCACGCATCGCCTCGCCGCTCGCCTCCTGGATGGCGAGCAGTGCGGGTTCCACCTCGGTGCCCCGTTTGCGGGCGAGGTGCACAGCGACTCCTGCCTGGAGCTTGACGATCGAGATGGAGTGGGTGAGCGAGTCGTGCAGCTCGCGGGCGATCCGCAGCCGCTCCTCCCCCGCCCGGCGCAGCGCGGTCTCGTCCCGGCTGCGTTCGGCGTCCATGGCCCGCTGTTCGGTCTGGCGCAGATACGCCTGCCAGTTCTTGTCGATGAGTCCGGTGACGCCTGCGCAGAGGAACCAGCCGAGCAGCAGAAGGGTACGTTCGACGGTGTCCTGGGTGCCCGGTGCGGTGACGGCGAGGACCGTGACGTATCCGGTGAGGAAGAGGGCTCCCGCGGCGACGCCCCAGGCGCGGTGTCCGTTGCGGGCGGCCGCGTGCACGGCGGCCAGCACGGGGAACGCCGCCCAGCTTCCCGGATGGGCGTGAATCACGTACCCGAGCATGCAGAGCGTGGTGACGGCGAGGACCGCGCGCGGGGCGCTGCGGTGCCCGGCCAGTGCGAGTGCGCCAACCGCGATGAGCAGCAGGTCGAGAGCGCCGGGCGCCGAGGCGACGAGGGCCGCGGCGGTGACCGCCGCTGTGACGACGACGGCAAGTGCCGTGTCCAGCAGGCGAGTTCGCCGGCCGATGTCCTTCGTTTCGCCCCGCATGTGCGGCACCCTAACCTCCGTACGGCTGCGGCGGCATCACCCGCAGGGACGGGGACACGACTACTCCCGGGGAAGTAGTCGTGGTGGCGGTGAATCACGCGGGATCAGCGGCAACCGCCTTCGGGTGTACGACGACCGGGGGCGGGTCGGCGGGCGAGCATCGTCGCCATGACCGGACCTTTCCGTTACACCTCACCCGTACCGCCGAAGTCGGCGACCGGCACGGTCGCCGATGTGTACGCCCAACTGGGCACCGATTTCGGCATCGAACGTGCCTCGACCTTTGTCGTCCTGTCCGCCGCGCCACCGTTGCTGGCCGGTGCCTGGGCCGTGATGCGGGAGTCCCTGCTGGCCGGGCGGGCGCCGCGCACGGACAAGGAGGTGGTGGCTGCCGGGGTGTCGCTCGTCAACCGCTGCCCGTTCTGTGTGGTCGCGCACACCGTGCTGCTGCATGCCACCGGCGACCACCGGCTGGCCGAGACGATCGTGCGCGGCGAGCAGCCGAAGGACCCCGCGCACCGCCAACTGCTCGCCTGGGGAAAGGACATGAGCACCGCACAGCCGTTCCCGGCCGAGCAGGCCGCGGAGTACATCGGGACGGGACTCGCCTTCCATTTCATCAACCGGATCGTGTCGTCGCTGCTGACCGAGGACATGCTGCCCGGCGGCGCCCAGAAGTACCGCCTCGTGCGGACCGTGGCGGGCCGATCCCTGTCCGGCACCGTGCGCCGTGAGCTGATGTCCGGGGAGAGCCTGGCGCTGCTCGAAACGGAGGGCGAATCACCGTGCTGGGCGGCGGGCACGGCCATCGGCACGGCGTTCGGCGCGCTGCGTACGGCGGCGCATCTCGGCGCGGGGCTGCTGAGCAACGAGGAGCTGACTGTCGTACGGGAATCGGTGGCGGCCTGGGACGGCGTCACTCCCCTGCCGCTGCACGGCGCACAGCTGCCGGGCCGGGACGAGCTGCCGGGCGCCCGGCTTGCGCTGCTCGCGGCCCGTGCGCCGTACCGGATCACCGACGACGACGTGGCCGCCTGGCTCGTACCGCCGCACACCGATCACTGCCTGGTCCATCTGATCGCCTTCGGTGCATTCTGCGCAGTCGAACGCATCGAGGCCACCCTCACCGCCACCATGAAGGAGCACGCATGACCGTCGCCGACGCCTGGAACGGGCCGCTCGGCCTGCACTGGGCCGACCATCCGGAGCGTTACAACGCCATGCTGGCAGGATTCGACGCGCCGCTGTTCGACGTGGCGGCGATCGGTTCCGCCGAACGGGTCCTCGACATCGGCTGCGGCAGCGGCCTCACGACCCGGATGGCCGCGCGGCGCGCCCCGCAGGGGCGGGTCACCGGCGTGGACATCTCAAAACCGCTCCTGGAACGGGCCCGATCCCTCACCCCCACAGATCAATTCCCGTTCGTTTCATACGAGTTGGGTGATGCGCAGGTTCATCCGCTGGAGCCGGGCGGCTATGACGTGGCGATCAGCAGGGGCGGTGTGATGTTCTTCGCCGACCACATCGCCGCGTTCACCCACATCGCCGGTGCGCTGCGGCCGGGCGGCAGGCTCGCCTTCATCTGCCCGCAGCCCCCGCAGGCCGACGGTGGGGAAGGCACGGCGCTGGGCCTGCTGGCCTCGCTGCTGGGGCGGGACCATGAGTCGGAGAACGCGGTGGCGACGGCGATGGCCTCCCTGTCGGAGCCGGGGCGTCTCCACAAGGTCCTGGGGGCGGCCGGGTTCACGGAAATCGCCGCGGTCGGCGTGACCGCGGCCACCTGCTGGGGCCGGGATGCGGCGGACGCGGTGGATTTCTTCGTCTCCCGGACGCCGGGGCTCGCCGTCTCCGATGCCACCCGGGCCTCGATGACGGATGTACTGCTGGCGCACGAGACCCCGGAGGGTGTGCTGATGCGGGCGGGGGCGTGGGTGGTCAGCGCCCGCCGCCCGGTCTGACCGAGGTGTGAGGGGCGGGGGGCCGGTGCTCGTACCAGCGGCGGTCGGCCTCCAGCTGGGCGGCGAGGGAGATCAGCCGTTCCTCACTGCGGGAGGGGCCCAGCAGCTGGGCGCCGACGGGCAGCCCGTCGGAGGTGAATCCGGCCGGTACGTTGATGCCGGGCCAGCCCAGTACGTTCCAGGGCCAGGCGTACGGGCAGGCCTCGGCCATCGTCACATCGGTGCGCCAGGCGCTCAGCCCGTCGAACCTGCCGATCGGGGGCGGGGGCAGGGCGGTCGTCGGGGTGAGCAGTACGTCGTACCCGGCGCCGGCCCGGGACGTGTGGAAGAACGCTCCGATCCTGCGGTGCTGGCGCACCTCCCGCTCCCTGGCCGCGCGCACCACCCGGCCTCCCAGCCGGGTGCCGGTGCGCAGGGCGCTGCGGGTGCGCGGGTCGAGGAGGGCGGGGTCGGGGTGGCGGGCGGCGAGTTCGGCGATCCCGGCGGTGGCGCGGGGGACGAAGCCGAGGCCGATCAGTCCGTAGCGGGGCCTGGCCTCCTCGACGTCGTGGCCGAGGCGGGCGAGGGCCTCGGCCAGTGCGGTGACGGCCCGCCGCACATCGGGGTGGGGCGTCGAGCCGGTGAGGGTGAGCGGTGGGCGCCAGGCGACGGCGATGCGCAGTCTGCCCGGGTCGCGGCGGGCTGCGGCCGATGCCTCGACAGGGGGCGGGCGGTGCGGGTCGTCGCGGTGGGCTCCGGCGACCGCGTCGAGCAGCAGGGCGGCGTCGGCGACGGTCCTGGCCAGGGGGCCGTTGACGGTCAGGCCCTGAAAGGCGTCGCTGTACGGGTGGACGGAGATCCGGCCGCGCTGCGGTTTGATGCCGACGAGATGGGTCCAGGCTGCGGGGATACGGACGGACCCCGCGCCGTCCGACCCGAGCGCGGCGGGTACGAGCCCGGCCGCGACGGCCGCCGCCGAACCGCCGGACGAGCCGCCGGGGGTGTGTCCGGTGTTCCAGGGGTTGCGGGTGGCACCGAAGGCCGGGCCCTCGGTGAACGGCCACTGGCCCAGCTCGCAGGAATTGGTCTTCCCGACGATCACGGCCCCGGCCGCCCGCAGTCTGCGTACGACCTCGCTGTCGGCGGTGGCTGCGGGCAGTTCGCCGTCGCAGCCGAAGTAGGTCGGCATCCCGACGACATCGGTGTCGTCCTTGACGGCGACCGGAACCCCGAGCAGGGGCAGCCGCTCCCCCGCGGCGAGCCGGCGGTCGGCCTCGGCGGCCTCGGCGAGTGCGGCCTCGGCGCGCAGGTGCCTGAACGCGTTGAGGGTGCCCTGGCTCGCTTCGATACGGCTCAGGGCGGCGGATACCTGCTCGGTCGAGGTGGTATGGCCTTCGGCCAGCTCCATTGCGCTGTCGGCCAGTCCGGTCGGGCCGGCCGGTTCGGTCGTTTCGACGGCTTCCGCTGAGGACATGGGCTGTCTGCCTCCCTCGTATCGGCAGGTGCGCGCCCGCACCTGTACGCCCGAACGAACTTACCGGAGGGTAACGAGTAGTGGGCGGTTCACTCAACCGTTCGGCGGAGAGCGGCCGGAGGCTGCCGGAGCCATGAGAAAAGGTTCCGGCAGTCGGACGGAACAGCGCGAAGACAGCTGCCCCGGTACGGGCGGCGGCGAGGCGGACGAGAGTGCCCGTCCGGAGCGCTGGGCGGAACGCAACGGCCTGAAGCTCACCCGCATCGTCCTGGACCGCGGCGCCGTGCCGGACCAGCCCATGCTGACCGAGCAGGGCCGTGGTTCGCTCACCGGGCGGCGGTCCGCGGCCCGGCTCCGGTCGGCCGAGTTGCGCGCGGCGGGTTTCTCCGTCGTACGGGTGAAGATCGAGGCCGCTCCGTGGAACGAGGGCATACCGCGGACAGCCGACGAGGCGGTCGCGCTGTCCCCTCTCTGCCATTTCGAGCACCACATCAAGCTGCTGCTCTCCGGTGAGCCGGAGCTCGCCGTCGCACGGGCCGTGGCCGAGCGGTACAGCGCTCGCCTCCCACGCAATGCCCGCCGCGCTGTCCGGGAGGGACCTCACGAACGGTTCGTCACCCAGCGCTGCCGGGCAGTCGGCCGGCCTCAGGCCCATGCCCGGCTCGACGTGCTCCTCGGCGCGCTGGGCGCCGCCGGGCGTCGGCGGACAGTTTCACCGACCGCCTCGATCCCTGCCCGTACGTCGCCGGGATCGATGTCGTCCAGCAGTGGCCGGAGGCCCGGCAGCGCTGTGGGCAGGACCGCCCACCGGGGCGGGTGGGCGGTCCCGGTGGCTCCCCTCCGTCGCGCGACCCGCCCCGCTCCGACGTACGCTCAAGAGGATCGGATCGCACACCTGAACAGGCCCGACGGGCCCTTCGAGGGAGGCGCCGTGACCGGCCAACTCATCGGCACACGCCAGGCCGCCTGGGCAGCGGTCCTCGTACTGGGACTCACCAGCGGCAGCGTCATCGGCGGTGGTGTGGCACGGGCGGACAACGACATCGACACGCTCCCCGCCCAGCAGATCGCCGACCGGTCACGTGACGCGCTGCTGAGCGTCCATTCCCTGCACCTCAGCGCGCGTGGCCACTACGACAGCGGCAGCCCGGCGCCGGTCCTGAATCTCACCCTGGACCGGGACGGCAACTGCAATGGTTCGGTTGACCTCGGCAACGATCAGGGGTCGGCCCGGATCGTGAAGCGCGGCGACGACGTCTGGGTCAAGCCGGATGCGAACTTCTGGAAGAACCAGGTTCCCGGCGTCGGCTCGGCCTTCGCCGCAATCCTCAACGGGCGATACATGAAGGGCTCGGCCGACGACCCGAGGCTGCGCGACCTGGTGAACGGCTGCGATCTGGACACCTTCCAGAAGCTGGTCGGCGACCATGCGAACAACGACCGTGGGACGCTGAACAAGGGCAGAAAGACCACGCTCGGCGGGGCTTCGGTGGTACCGCTGACCAGGCTTCGGGACGGTAGGACGATGACGACGTACGTCGCGGCCACGGGCAAGCCGTACCCGCTGAGGATCACGGTGCAGGGCGGTGGGGCGAGCGCGGTCATGGGCTTCTCGGCTTTCGACAAGCCGGTGCCCACGGCCACGCCGCCACCGGATCAGACGTACGACATCAGCGCGCTGCTGAGCCGCCCGATGTCGCCGGTGTGACCCCGGACCGACCGCTGAGCACCACGTACAGCACCAGCGACGAGGCCAGCCCGACCGCCCAGCCGTAGTCCGCGAGCGGCTTGAGGAACGGGATCAGGCCGTCGGCCGGGAACGGGCCCGTGCCGGGGGCGGAGTGGGAGCCGCCGATCGCCAGGATGCCGCCGACGGCGAACGCGGCGACCGCCCGCCAGTTCCAGCCGTTCGCGTACCAGTAGCGGCCGCCGGGACGGTACAGGTCCGCGAGGTCGAGCACGGTGCGGCGGACGATCCAGTAGTCGGCGATCAGAATGCCCGCGACCGTACCGAGCAGTCCGCCGACCAGACCGAGCCAGGTGAAGATGTACAGCTCGGGGGTCTCGGTGAGTTTCCACGGCATGATGAGAACGCCGACGACACCCGTGATCAGGGCGCCCGTACGGAAGTTGATGAGTTTGGGTGCGAGGTTCGCCAAGTCGTACGCGGGTGACACGACGTTCGCCGCGATGTTCACGGAGACCGTCGCGACGAGCACCGTGACCAGGGCGTAGAGCAGACCGAAGACGTTGTCGGTCCTGGCGACGAGCTGGACCGGATCCCAGATCGCCTCCCCGTACACGGCCTGTGAGCCGGAGGTGACCAGAACCGAGAGCAGAGCGAAGAGCGTCATCGTGGTCGGCAGGCCGAGCGACTGGCCCCAGATCTGGGCACGTTGGCCGGCCCCGAAGCGGGTGAAGTCGGGGATGTTCAGGGAGAGCGTGGCCCAGAAGGCGATCATTCCCATCAGGGACGGGAAGAAGACCGGCCAGAACTCCTTGCCCCAGCCGAGCTTGGAGGGCTGGTCGAGCAGCGGGCCGAAGCCACCGGCCTTGACGGCGACCCAGACCAGAAGCACCACGGCACCGACGATGACGAACGGGGCGGCCCAGTTCTCGAACCGTCGCAGGGTGTCCATGCCCCGGTAGATGATGGCGAGTTCGAGCGCCCAGAAGAGGATGAAGCAGAGCCAGAGCGTCCACGGCTGCCCGCCGATCTCGGACGCCCTCGCCCAGCCGCCGAAGATCTTCCCGAGCAGGGTGAAGATGCCGACGCCACCGATCCAGGTCTGGATGCCGAACCAGGCACAGGCCACCGCGGCCCGGATCAGCGCGGGCAGGTTGGCGCCGCGCAGACCGAAGGAGGCGCGGGCCAGAACGGGGAAGGGGATGCCGTACTTGGGACCGGCGTGCCCGGTGAGCAGCATCGGGCCGAGCACGATCAGGTTGGCGAGCGCGATGGTCAGGACGGCCTGCTTCCAGTCCATGCCGAGGGCCACCAGGCCGGAGGCGAGCAGCCAGGACGGGATGTTGTGGGCCATGCCGACCCAGAGCGCGGCGAAGTTGTACGTCGTCCAGCGGCGCCTGTCCAGCGGAACGGGCAGCAGGTCCTCGTTGACGAACCGGTTGTCGGTGGGGACGGCGCCGGGGGCGAGTTCGACGCGGCCGGACGGGCCGGATATCCGGCCCTGCGGTGGAAGCGGTGGGATGGGTGGGGTGGGTGGGACGGTCGATGTCATGGCAACTGGACCCTTCGCTCGGGAGCGGTGCCGTGCGGGGCAGGGAGCGGTACGTGCGTACAACCGTGGGACGGGGGTGCGTACAACCGTGGGGCGAAGGGGTCAGGTGGACAGGGCGGGGATGATGTCGGAGCCGTAGGCGTCGATCGTCGCCTCGCGTGCATCGTGCATGTTGTAGACGGCGAACTGGTCGACGCCCAGATCGCGCAGGGCCCGGAGCTTCTCGATGTGTGCCTCGGCGGGGCCCAGCAGGCAGAACCGGTCGACGATCTCGTCCGGTACGAAGGCCGTGTCGGGATTTCCGGCGCGGCCGTGGTGGCTGTAGTCGTAGCCGGACCGGCCGGCGATGTACGCGGTCAGGGCCTCGGGGACGAGTCCGGAGTGCTCGCCGTACCGGGAGACCAGGTCCGCGACATGGTTGCCGACCATGCCACCGAACCAGCGGCACTGCTCGCGGGCGTGGTCGAGGTCGTCGCTCACATAGGCGGGGGCGGCGACGCAGATGGTCACGGAGTCCGGGTCGCGGCCCGCCTGTGCCGCCGCGTCCCGTACCGCCTTGATCATCCACTCCGTGAGGAACGGGTCGGCGAGCTGGAGGATGAAGCCGTCGGCCTTCTGTCCGGCGAGGGCGAGCGCCTTCGGGCCGTACGCGCCCATCCAGACGGGCAGTCTGCCGTCCTTCACCCAGGGGATCTGGACCGGCTGCCCGTCGACGGTGGCCTCCCGTCCCTCGGCGAGGTCGCGGATGACGTCGATGGCCTCGCCGAGGCGGGCCAGGGTGTTGGGCTTGCGTCCGGCGACGCGCATCGCCGAGTCGCCGCGCCCGATGCCGCAGACGGTGCGGTTGCCGAACATGTCGTTGAGGGTGGCGAAGGTGGAGGCGGTGACCTCCCAGGTGCGGGTGCCCGGGTTGGTGACCATGGGGCCGACGACGAGGTGTTCGGTGTGTTCGAGGATCTGGCTGTAGATGACGAACGGCTCCTGCCAGAGCACCGCCGAATCGAAGGTCCAGCCGTAGCGGAAGCCGTTGCGCTCGGCGCGACGCATCAGGCCGACGACGGCCGAGGCGGGCGGGTCGGTCTGGAGGACGAGTCCGAATTCCATGACGGGTGCTCCTAGTCCAGGTACTGACAGGTGGCGCGCGGGGTGTACATTCCGTGACCGGCCCGACCGGTGAACTTCCGTCCGTCGATGACGACTTCACCGCGCGAGAGAACCGTTTCTACCCGGCCGGTGATGCGCTTTCCTTCATACGCCGAGTAGTCCACGTTCATGTGATGGGTCTCGGCGGAGATGACCTGCTCGGCGTGCGGATCGTAGAGGACGATGTCGGCGTCGGAACCCGGCGCGATGGTGCCCTTCTTCGGGTAGAGGCCGAACATCCGGGCCGGGGTCGCGCAGGCGATCTCGATCCAGCGGCGGCGGGTGAGGTGACCGTCCAGGACGGCCTGGTGGAGGAGGTCCATACGGTTCTCCACCCCCGGCAGCCCGTTCGGGATCTTGGAGAAGTCCCCGCGGCCGAGCTCCTTCTGGCCGCGGAAGCAGAACGGGCAGTGGTCGGTGGAGACCACCTGGAGGTCGTTGGTCCGCAGCCCCCGCCACAACGCCGCCTGGTGTTCGCGGGGGCGCAGCGGGGTGGAGCAGACGTACTTCGCTCCCTGGAAGTCGGGCTCCTCCAGGTTGTCGGTGGAGAGGAAGAGGTACTGCGGGCAGGTCTCGCCGAAGACGGGCAGGCCCTTGTCCCGGGCGGCGGCCAGCTCGGCCACGGCTTCCTCGGCGGAGACGTGGACCACGTAGAGCGGGGATCCGGCCACCCGGGCGAGCTGGATGGCACGGTGGGTGGCCTCGGCCTCCAGGAGGACCTTGCGGACCTCGCCGTGGTGGCGGGGGTCGGTCTCCCCGCGCGCCAGGGCCTGTTCGATGAGGACGTCGATCGCGATGCCGTTCTCAGCGTGCATCATGATCAGCCCGCCGTTGCCGGAGGCCCGCTGCATGGCACGCAGGATCTGCCCGTCATCCGAATAGAAGACCCCCGGATACGCCATAAAAAATTTGAACGAACTAACGCCTTCTTCGACGAGTCCGTCCATTTCCTTGAGTGTGTGTTCATTGACGTCCGACACGATCATGTGGAATGCGTAATCGATCGCGCATTTTCCATCGGCCTTGGCGTACCAGGCGTCCAATCCCGCCCGGAGCGAATGCCCTTGTGACTGCACCGCGAAATCAATGATCGTCGTCGTCCCACCCCAGGCTGCGGCTCGCGTCCCGGTCTCGAACGTGTCCGACGCGAAGGTGCCACCGAACGGCAGCTCCATGTGCGTGTGCGCGTCGACCCCACCCGGGATCACATACTTCTGGGAGGCATCAATCACGCGATCGGCAGTCCAGTCCTGGCTACCCGTGGTCGCCATCGCCACGACACGGCCGTTCTCGATCAGAACATCCGCGTGCAACTCTTCGGCAGCAGTAATCACAAGGCCACCGGTAATGAGAGTTCGAGTCATGTCTGAGAAATCCCTTCCCCTCGCAATGCGGGACTCGGAGGGCCGCCGACCGGAACGCCGTAATGAAGGCGGTGTACCGGACGGCGGCAGAAGCCAGTGCGACGCCAGCAACCCACGCCGCTATGCCTTGCGTCGTTCACCCCGCGACACGGGTGCACGCGGCGTCCGCACCCACTAGGTCTCCGAGTCGCCGTGAAGATCTCTGGTCACGCGAGCCAATGAAACCCTTGAAGGAGGTGACGCCCTCCGACACCAGCAGGTCCATCTCCTTGAGCGAGGACTCGTTCACATCGGAGAGGATCATGTGGAAGGCGTAGTCGATGGCACAGTTGCCGTCGGCCTTCGCGTACCAGGCGTCGAGCCCTTCGCGGACCGCGCGGCCCACGGACTGGATGGCGAAGTCGACGATCGTGGTCGTGCCGCCCCAGGCGGCCGCGCGGGTGCCGGTCTCGAAGGTGTCGGCGGCGTAGGTGCCGCCGAACGGCATCTCCATGTGCGTATGCGCGTCGACACCACCGGGGATGACGTATCTGCCGGTGGCGTCGATCCTCCGGTCGGCGCTCCAGCTCTCGGCCGCGTCGGTGTCGTGCGCCGCGAGTGCGGCAATGCGGCCGCCCTCGATGAGTACGTCGGCATGGATTTCGTCGGACGCGGTGATGACGAGACCACCGTGGATGACGGTGCGGCTCATGTACCCCTCCTCACTGTGGCGGAATGGGTCTACGCACGTAGACAAGGTGCGTGGTGAAGAACGTAGAAGTGGGTTACCCACTGTGGCAATACCGCTGCGGCTAACCGCTGAAGACGTTTCTGTTTCATCCGCCTGGCACTCCACCGGCCCACAGCGTGCCGCGGCGCGGCGCCGTTCCCCACCCGGGAACGGCGCCGCGCCGCGTATACGTGCGCCGCCGACGGCAAACGGTCTTCCTTCAGGCAAGGGCGGCGGCGTTGGACGCCGGTGGCGGTTGCCGTCCGGGCGACGGGTGACGTTCGAGGGGCCCTGGTCAGCGCTTGACGCGAATCAGCTTCTTGTTGGCGAACTCGTCCATGCCGTACCTGCCGAGTTCACGGCCGATCCCGGACCGCTTGATCCCTCCGAAGGGGAGCTCGGCGGCGGTGCCGGGGGCGTCGTTGATGTACACCATCCCGGCTTCCAGGCGGTCGGCGACTCGCAGTGCGTGCTCCTCGTCGTCGCACTGGACGACCGCGCCGAGGCCGTACGGGCTGTTGTTGGCGAGCGCGATCGCCTCTTCCTCGTCGGCCACTCGGTGGATGAGGGCGACGGGGCCGAACAGTTCCTCGTGGAAGGCGCGCATCCGGTCAGTCACCCCGGTGAGGACCGTCGGCTCGTACCAGGCGCCGGGGCGGTCGATGCGGTGGCCTCCGGTGAGGACCGTCGCGCCGTGTGCCACCGCGTCGTCGACCTGGGCGGCGAGCCCCTCGGCGGCGGCGACGGAGGAGAGCGGGCCCAGGAAGGTGGCGGGGTCGGTGGGGTCGCCGGGCTCGACCGCCCGCACCTCGGCGGTGAACTGCTCGACGAACTCGTCGTGCTGCTCGTCGAGGACGATGATGCGCTTGGCCGCGTTGCAGGCCTGGCCCGCGTTGCCGAACCGGCCGATGAAGGCCTGCTGGACGGCGCGGGTCAGGTCGGCACCGCCGAGCACGAGGAAGGGGTCGGAGCCGCCGAGCTCCAGTACGACCTTCTTCAGGTGCCTTCCGGCGATCTCGGCGACTGCGGCCCCCGCCCGCTCGGAGCCGGTCAGCGAGACGCCCTGCACCCGCGGGTCCGCGATGACGTCGGCCACCTGCTCGTCGGAGGCGAAGAGGTTGATGTAGGCCCCGTCGGGCAGGCCCGCGTCACGGAAGATCTGCTCCATGGCGAGCGCGGACGCGGGACACTGGGGGGCGTGCTTGAGCAGGATCGTGTTGCCCAGCATCAGATTGGGAGCCGCGAACCGGGCAACCTGGTAGTAGGGGTAGTTCCACGGCATGATCCCCAGGAGCGGCCCGACCGCCTCCTTGCGGACGACGGCGGTGCCGCCCGCGACGACGGCCAGTTCCTCGTCGGCGAGGAAGGCGGCGCCGTTGTCGGCGTAGTAGCGGTAGATCGACACGACGATGTCGATCTCGATCCCGGCCTGTGTGACGGGCTTGCCCATCTCCTGAGTGATCAGGGCGGCCAGGTCGTCCCTGCGTTCGGCGTGCAGATCGGCGACGCGGTGCAGCAGGGCCGCCCGGTCCTCGACGGGGCGCCCGCGCCAGTCGGCCTGCGCGGCGGCGGAGGCGGCCAGGGCCTGGGCGATCGATACGTCGGTGGCCTGTGGGTAGCGCCGGACCGTTACTCCGGTGGCCGGGTCGACGATGGCGTACTGAGTGGTGGTCATGGCGTGTATTCCCTTACGGCAGGGGGATGTTCTGGTCGACGACGACGTGGATGACGGCGGGCCTGCGCTCGTCCGTCACGGCCTTGAGCGCACGCTCGACGGCCCCGGCCGCCTGGTCGTCGGCGGTGACGGTCTCGCCGTGGGCGCCGAAGGCACGCGCGTAGGCGGCGAAGTCGGGGTTGGCGAGCTGGGTGCCACTGATCCGGCCCGGATAGTGGCGTTCCTGGTGCTCGCGGATAGTTCCGTACTGCCGGTTGTCCATCAGGATCACGAGAAAGGCCGCACCGTACTGCACTGCCGTGGCGATCTCCTGACCATTCATCAGGAACTCGCCGTCACCCGCGATGGCGACGGTCAGCCGGCCGGGGCTCTCCAGCGAGGCGGCGAGGGCGGCCGGGACGCTGTAGCCCATGGAGCCGTTGCGCATGCTGAGCTGGCTGGGGAAGAGCCGGGTCGGCAGATAGCGCTGGGCCCAGATGCAGTGGTTGCCGGCACCGAAGGTGTAGACGGCGTCGTCGGGGAGCCGTTCGACGAGTTCGGCGACGACGCTCGTCATGTGGGCGGTGCCGGGTGCGGTCACCGGGAGCCCGGCACCGGTGCGGGCCTCGGCGGGCAGTGCGGCGTGCCGGGCCTGCTCCTCGCGGGCCTCGGCGGTCCACCGCGTCCAGTCGGGGTGACCGGTCAGGTCGAGGCCGGCCAGGGCTTCGGTGAAGGTGTCGGGGGCTGCGAGTATCTGCCGGGTGAGGGCGCCGCTGCGACCGCGCAGGGTGGCGTCGATGTTGGCGACGACGGTGGTGGACGACGGGGACTGGCGCAGCGTGTAGCCGTCGCTGGGCACGTCGGTCAGTACGCCGCCGACGCAGAGCAGCAGGTCGGCCTCCTCGACCCGGCGGGCCAGCGAGTCGAGCCGCCCGTATCCCAACTGGCCTGTATTGACCGGTGAGTCGAAGGGCACCCGGTCGGAAGCCCGCCAGTCCTGGGCGACCGGAATGCGGTGGCGTTCGGCGAAGGCGGTGAGCCGGGCGGCGGCGCGAGGGGTCCAGCGGGGGCCGCCGGCGAGGATGAGCGGACGCTGGGCGCGGACGAACAGCTCGCGCAGCGCGTCGAGTTCGGCGGGGGCGACGCCGCCGTCCGTCACCGGGACGACCGGGTGGAGCTCCGGCGGTGCGGGGCGGGTGATGATGTCCTCGGGCAGCCCGACGACGACCGGCCCGGGACGGCCCGAACGGGCGGCGAAGAAGGCCTCGGCGACCAGTTCGGAGGCGCGCTCCGGCTGGTCGAGGAGGAGGACGCGCTTGGCCTGTGTACCGAACCAGGCACGCGGGTCGAAGTCCTGGAAGGCCTCACGGTCGCGATGGTCGCTCGGGATCAGGCCGACGAACAGAACGAGCGGTGTGGCGTCCTGCCAGGCGGCGTGGACGGCCACATAGGCGTTGGCGGCGCCCGGGCCGCGGGTGACCATGGCGACGCCGGGCTCACCGGTGAGCTTTCCGTGCGCCTCCGCCATGTAGGCGGCGCCGCCCTCGTGGCGACAGACGACGGTGGTGATGTCGGAGTCGTGCAGTCCGTCGAGGAGGTCGAGGTAGCTCTCGCCGGGGACGGCGAAGACACGCCGTACCCCGTGCAGGGCAAGGGACTCGACGATGGCGTGACCGGCGGAGCGGGTGCGGGCACGGTCGGTGCCGGGGCGTGCGGAAGCGGGTGACATGACGGTCACGGACGGGTCCTTCGGGGAGGTGCGGCGCAGCTGCGGATACGGATGCGCTCGGCAGGTCCCTCAGTATCGGAAGGCATCGGTCATGCCGTCCAATACACAAATAGCAGCCCGACCATAACCATTGAGCATGAAAGCCAGGTGGCATATGAACCGGTCCGGGCCGTGGATGGATCCCGCGGCCCGGCTTCGGTCCCGTGATCAGAAATGGAGAGCGCCGGTGACCACCGACCCGCTCCGGCTCGGCGTACTGCCGAACGACCTGGAGGCGCTCGACGCGGTACCCGGCCGCACCGGCCACCACATCGCCCTGGCCGGCAACGGCGAGGCGCGCCACATCCCTGTGGCGAACGGCTGCGCAACCGTCAGGGCCGCGGGGGCGCCGGGATCACGGCGTCCCCCTGTCCCACGAGAAAGTCCCGCAGCCGCACCGCCGTCGCGCGAATGGCGTCGGCCGCGAAATGCCCCGGCAGCCAGGCCACATGGAGTGGTACCTGAAGCACCTCCCTGCCCCCGGCCCCTTCCGCCGTGATCCACAGCGCATGCGCCCCGTACCGCGGCAGATCCGTGCTGACCCCGATCCCGTGCCCTGCCACCGCGAGCGCCTCCACGGTCGGGCCGTCGTCGCACTCGGTCAGCCGCTCCGGCGCGAGATGCGCCGCGCCGAGCGCGTTGTCCAGTACCGCGCGACTGACGCTGGAGCGCGAGTGGGCGAACAGCCGGTCGCCGCAGATCTCGGCAAGGCCGAGCTCCGTGCGGCCCTCCTCGGCCCAGGGGTGGTCAGGGGCGACATGCGCCTTCAGCGCGGTGCCGCCGAGGTCGACGGTCTCGAAGCCCTCGACCATCGGCGTCGGGGACACGATGAAGTCCGCCTCGTCCAGGAGTTCGTCGTTGAGCGCGAAGTGGCCGGCCTGCCGGGTGATCAGCGGCGGATCGTCCAAGCCCGTCGTGGCGATGAACGGCGCGAGGAAGCCCCGGATGGTTGCCGCCGTCGCGGCGACCGTCAACTGCGCGACCCGCCCGGAACGAAGCCCCTCGACCGCGGCCTCCATCTGGCGGGTCTCCGCGATGACCCGACGGGCGAGAGGGACGAAGGCGCGTCCGGAGGCGGTCAGCACCAGCCGGTTGCCGCGCGACTCGAAGAGCGTCATCCGAACCTCGCGCTCCAGCGTCTTGAGCTGACGGCTCAGTCCCGGCTGGGCGACATGGAGGGTGGCAGCGGCGGAAGTAATGGTCCCGGCCTCGACGACGGCGAGGAAATAGAGGAGGCGCCGGTAGTTCATCGGCCGATGATAGCGACGCCAGACGATAACGAAACGGTGACGGGTCTGGTCCAAATGTTGAGTACGGTTCATGCGCTCGTCCCTTACGCGGCGTGGCCCGATCACCACCGACGGCGATTCTCGGACGCATCACCGGACGCCCCCGATGTCCGGTGTCCACTGACCGATCCGGGAGGATCACGTGTCCCTGTCGCGCTCCGCGCGTACGGTGCTGGCCGCCGCCACCGTCACCGCCGTCGCACTGCCGCTCGCCACCACGGCCGCCCACGCCCAGGAGTCCGCGGCCGCAGCCGCTGCCCCGTACGCCGGTCTGCCGTCCGGTACCAAGCAGGCCAAGACCCTGGTCATCGGTATCGACGGCGCCACCTTCGACACCTTCTCGCGTGCCGACGTACCGCACATCGAGCAGCTGATGGCCAAGGGCCTGACCGCACGAAGCAACCTGTATGCCAACCCGATGGCCCCGACCGTCTCCGGTGCCGGCTGGTCATCCATCGCCACAGGCGTCTGGCCCGACAAGCACCATGTGAAGGACAACAACTTCACTGCGCCCAACTACGGCCAGTACCCGGACTACGCGACCCGGCTGGAGACCGCCGACCCGGCCACGTCCACCCTGGTCGTCGGCACCTGGAGCCCGATCCCGCAGATCGTCTTCGGCGCGAAGACCGATCTGCGGATCGCGGGCGGCAACGACGAGGGCACCACCGCCAAGGCCGAGGACTACCTCGCGCACGGCAACCCCGACTCCACCTTCGTCCACCTCGACGAGGTCGACGGCGCCGGTCACAGCTCCGGCTCCGCGAGCGATGCCTACCTCAAGGCCCTGAACACCGCCGACACGCAGGTCGGCCGGCTGCTCGACGCCGTGACCTCGCGGCCGACGTACGCCGATGAGGACTGGCTCGTCGTCGTCACCGCCGACCACGGCCACACACCCACCGGTGGCCACGGCGGCAACACCCCGCTGGAGCGCGGCACGTTCGTGATCGCCCGGGGCAAGGGCATCGAGCCCGGTTCGGTACGCGACGACGTCAAGATCACCGACATCGCGCCCACCGTCCTGCGCCACGAGGGCGTCGCAGCCGACCCCGCCTGGAACCTCGACGGCACCTCGCTCGCCGAGCTGAAGCCGGACGCCTTCGACGCGCTGCGCGGCTCGCTCCGTACGCCCGTCGACGAGACCGGGCTCCCGGCCGACGCCAAGGGGTGGACGAACACCGCGCCCGATGGCTGGTTCATCGACAACTCGAAGATGCCGGCCGGTGGTGTCACCGAGTGGCGCGGCTGGTCCTTCGCCACCGACGAGTTCTGGACCAACGCCGAGCGCGGCCAGGGCCGCGAGACGAACGTCCGCGCCCGCAATGTGTTCGCGGTCGCCGACTCCGACGAGTGGGACGACAAGGCGCACGACGCCGGACAGTTCGACTCCACCCTGGTCAGCCCCGCGTACAAGCTGAACGGGGCGGCGAAGGCGACCGTCTCGTACGCCACGGACTACCGCGTCGACGGTCCGCAGACCGGCGATGTGTACGTCTCGTACGACGGTGGTGCCCCGCAGCTTGTGAAGTCGTACCGGAGCGACACCAACACCGTCGAGCGTCTTGAGCTCGCTGTCCCGGCGGGCGCGAAGTCTGCCCGGCTGAGTTTCCGCTACACCGGCACGAACAGCGCCTTCTGGACCGTCGACCAGGTCGCCTTCGACCGGCCCAACCCGCCCTCGCAGCTCGCCGTCACCTCGTTGGAGGCCGACACCGAGCTGCTGGGACGGCCCGGCTCCGACGCGGCCTGGAAGGTCACCGCGAACGGTGTGGTGAAGACCGCGCAGGGCAAGCCCGTGAAGGGCGCGAAGGTCACGGCCGAGCTGACGGCCGGCGGCAGGGTCCAGAAGCTGACCGGCACCACGAAGAAGGACGGCTCGGTGCGCTTCAGGGCCACCGTGCGCCAGGGCATCTCCGAGGCCGCGCTGACCGTCACCGACGTGCGCTACCAGCACCTCGCGTACTACGGCGAGCTCGACCCGGTCCGCGCCCTGGGCCTCACCCGGCCCACCGGCCACCGGGGCTGACCGACCCGCCGGGCCCCGGACTCACCGACCGGGGCCCGGCCGCGACGCACATACGCCGGTGCCGGGCCGGGTCAGCACGCCGAGTGGCTTGAACGAGCCGCCGTTCAGCGGGACTTCGCCTCTGCCGAGCAGCCTGCAGCCGACCTTGCAGGCCGTGACGGAATGCGCCGGGCCTGGCGGTGGACGGGAGAGGGAGGGTGTTCTCGGGCGTGGTGGTGCTCCTGGGCGGACACGGGGGTGCGATGGCTGCACGGGGGTGCGATGGCGGCCAAGCCACACAGCCGCGTACCGGCCGCCGCCCACACCCCCGTCGCTCATCCGTCGCTTCTCACTCCACCGATCGAAGGGCCTCGGCCAGGATCTCCGCGCCCTCCTCCGCCTCCGGGATGGTCAGCGAGAGCGGCGGTGCGATCCGCAGCACGCTGGTGTTGTGGCCGCCGCCCTTGCCGATGAGCAGGCCGCCCTCCCTGGCTGCTTCGAGTACGGCGGCGGCCGCCTCCGGGTTCGCCTCGTCGGTGCCGGGCTTCACCAGCTCGATGCCGATCATCAGTCCCCGGCCGCGTACCTCCCGTACACACTCCGAGGCCGCGCCGATCGCACGCAGCCGCTCGATCAGCAGTCCCCCGACTCGCCGGGCGTTGCCCTGCAGATCGTGTTCGAGGAGGTACGAGAGGTTGGCGAGGCCGGCCGCCATGGTGACCGGGGAGCCGCCGAAGGTCGAAATGGAGTTGGCGTCGAGGCAGTTCATGACGTCGGCGCGAGCCACGACACCGCCGATCGACATGCCGTTGCCGATGCCCTTGGCGAAGGTGAGGATGTCCGGCGGCCCGTTCTCGCCGTGCGCCTGCCAGCCCCAGAAGTGCTCCCCGGAGCGGCCCCAGCCGGTCTGCACCTCGTCGGAGATCCACAGGATGCCGTGGCGGTCGAGGACCCGGCGGAAGGCCGCGTACAGGCCGTCCGGCGGTGAGGTGAACCCGCCGACGCCCTGGATGGGTTCGGCGATCAGGGCGGCGGGCTCGCGGGTGTGGCCGAGCAGGTCCTCCAGGTCGGCGACGCAGGCCGCGATGAACTCCGCGTCGCCCAGGTGCGCGAACGGTCCCCGGGTGCGGACGCCGCCGTGCACGTAAAGCGTCTGCAGCGGCGACAGATTCGTGGGCGACCAGGCGCTGTTACCGGTGATGGAGACCGCGGAGAAGGATCTGCCGTGGTAGCTGTTGCGCATCGCGAGGATCTGGTTCGACCTGCGGTACGTGGTGGCGAGCAGCAGGGCAGTGTCGTTGGCCTCGGTACCGGAGGTGGTGAAGAAGACCCGGGCGTCCGGGATGCCGGAGAGCGTGGCGATGCGTTCGGCCAGCTCGACCATCGGCCGGTTGAGGTAGAGCGTGGAGGAGTGGATGATCCGCCCGGCCTGCTCGCTGACCGCCTTGGTCACCTCGGGCAGGGCGTGGGCGGTCATGGTCGTGAGGATGCCGCCGAAGAAGTCGAGGTAGCGCCTGCCGTCGGCGTCCCAGACATGGCGGCCCTCCCCGTGGGTGATCTCCAAGGGGTTCTTGTAGTAGAGCGCCAGCCAGTCGGGGCTGACGGCGAGATGGCGTCGGTGCAGGCTGCTCACGGCTCCACCAGTCCTTCGTACGCGTCGGGTCGGCGGTCCCGGTAGAACGCCCACTGCTGGCGGACCTCGTCGATGAGCCCGAAGTCGAGGTCCCGGACGAGGAGTTCCTCCTCCTTGTCGCTGGCTACCTCGCCGACGAACTGGCCGCGCGGGTCGACGAAGTAGCTGGTTCCGTAGAAGTCGTTGTCGCCGTACTCCTCTTGGCCGACGCGGTTGATCGCGGCGACGAAGTACTCGTTGGCGACGGCGGACGCGGGCTGTTCCAGCTGCCAGAGATAACTGGACAGGCCGCGCGAGGTGGCGGACGGGTTGTACACCAACTGAGCTCCGTTGAGCCCTAGTTGGCGCCAGCCCTCCGGGAAGTGCCGGTCATAGCAGATATAGACACCGACCTTGCCGACGGCGGTGTCGAAGACGGGCCAGCCGACGTTTCCGGGCTTGAAGTAGTACTTCTCCCAGAACCCCTTGACCTGCGGGATGTGATGTTTGCGGTACTTGCCGAGATAAGAACCGTCGGCGTCGATCACGGCGGCGGTGTTGAAGTAGAAGCCGGACTGCTCGATCTCGAAGACGGGCACGACGATCACCATGCCGGTCTCGCGGGCGAGTTCCTGCATCCGCCGGACGGTCGGCCCGTCCGGGACGGCCTCGGCCCAGCGGTAGTGCTCGGGTTCCTGCACCTGACAGAAGTAGGGGGCGTTGAACACCTCCTGGAAGCCGATGATCTTCGCGCCCCGGCGGGCGGCCTCGCGCGCATGCTCCTCATGCTTGGCGATCATGGATTCGGTGTCGCCGGTCCAGGTCGCCTGGACGAGTGCGGCGCGTACGACTTGGGACATGAGCTGCTCCTTCGACGCGGCGTCAGAGAGCCTCTACGCGTTTCTACGCCCGTAGACACGTGCGTAGAGGAGAACGTAAGCCCCGTCACACAGCGGGGCAAGACCATCGCCGTGAACCGGCGGAGTCGATCATGTTTCACACCCGTGCGGTCCACACGTTCATTCGCCATCCGGCTCGGAGAGCAGATGCCATGATGGCAAAACTTGTCGAGGAGGGGCCGCTCGCCGCGCTGGCCCGCGCGATTCCGCCAGCTGTAGGGCGGACGCCCGCACAGTCCCGGCTCCCGGCTCCCGGGCCGTTGGTCCCCCGCGCCGGTTTGTATTCTCGGCCGGCGCCACCTCATCGACGCGGCAGCTGTGAGAGGAACCACCATGCCCACCGAGCTGAGCCTGTCCTGACCGGGCTCCTTGAGCGAGCCCGCCAGGGCTACCTGAGCGGCTCGTCGCCGAGGACCCGGCGATCAGGGGCATTTGGTGCGTACCGAAGTGCAGCGACCCGGACGGTGTCTGCTACAGCGACGCGACGGTGGCGCGGCTCGCCTCCCAGCCGTGCGACAGGTCGACTGTCGACCGGTGGCGTCGCAGGTACGTCCAGTACAGCGGGGGCCGGTCGGCCACGCCGCACTGGGCATGGTTGGCTCCGGCGCGGACACGGACTCCGGCCCGGCTGAAGAGCAGCTGTCCGAGCATCAGGCCCGGCCAGACGATCTGGGTGATCCGAATCGGGCGTGCGGATCGTCGACTTGCTCGACGTCGACGATTTCATGGAGGAACGGGTCGAAGACTGTGCCGTCGAGCACCGTCCGCGTGCCAATCCGGCCGTTCGAAGATGCCTGCGTTCGCTCGTCGGCGCCGATAACGTCGCCGCATGGACAGCGAGATCACGACCACGGTCGGCGGACAGCTCTACTCCTTCGACGGTCGCGTGCTGGAGGTCTTCGGCGGCAGCGCCGTCCGCTTTCATGTGCGCCACATGCACCTCTGCGTCAAGGGCCCGGACCGCAAGGGGGCCAGGACCGTGGAGATCTGCCATGGTCGGCCGGAAGCGCCGGGCGTGCGCCACATGTGGAAGTACTCCGCCGCGGAGTGGGGCGACCTGCCCGGCCTGGCCGGACTGCTGGAAGTGGTGCAGGACGCTATCGACTCCGCGGCGAAGGAGTAGGGGAGGCGCCTCTCCGCGCTACCGAGCGGACGCCTCGGTCCAGGGCGCGTTGGTCCGCGCCCCGGCGTGCAGGGACGCGCTCGGCGAGATGCGGACTCGAGTACGCGGTCAACGCCTTCCGTGTTCCCTCCCGTTCGGGTGATGCGCGGCGTGTCGGGAGGATCTCGGAGCGGTCTGGGCAGTCTCCAGGCGACCGATCCTGGGAGGGAAGTCGTGGGACTGCCACACGAGTACGGGCGCGCCATCAGTGAGGGGCCGACGCCGGCCGATGCTGCGGGGGCGCCTGCCCTGCCCTGTCCGAGCGGCTGGTCCGCGCTGGCCTTCTCCGACGAGCTGCGGCCGGGCGCTGTGCTCACCCGGCCTTTGGCGGGGCAGGACGTGGTGCTGTACCGGCTCGGTACGGGGGCGGTCCGCGCCATCCGTCCGTACTGTCCGCACCTCGGCGCCCATCTCGGTCTGGCGAAGGTCGACGGGGACGATCTCGTATGTCCCTTCCATTTCTTCGCGTTCGGCCCCGACGGCAGGTGCGTACGGACGGGATACGACACAAAGCCGCCGAGGTCGCCGTTGATGCAACTGCCGGTGCACGAGGTCAACGGTGCTGTCTTCGTCTGGCGGCACCACGATGGCCGGGCACCGGACTGGTTCATCCCCGACTGGCACGAGATCGGTCACCGGCCTGCCCGTAACGCCGCCTGGGAGCTGGCCGGCAATGTCCAGGAAGTCATCGAGAACTCGGTGGACCTCGGGCATTTCGCCACCCTGCACGGCTGGGCCAAGGCCGAGATCGGCGGGCCTGTCGTCTACGACGATGCCGCGTTCCACGTGTCCATGCGGGCCCATGAGTCGGCGCCGCTGCTGGGAAACTTCGTCGTCGAGGTGGAGGTGGACGGCTACGGACTCGGTTGCCTGCACGCGGATGTGTACACGCCTCGGATCGGGCTTCGGATGTGCACGATGGTGATGCCGACGGCGATCGCGCCCAACCGGATGCAGTTCCGGCAGAGGAACCGCATCGCCTTCGCGGAACCGGCCCGGCTGCCGGCCCCGCTCGCACGGGTGGTGAGCCGAACGGCCGCCCGGCTGCTGGACCGCGCCGTCTTCCGTTCCAGTTGCGAGTTCACCGCCGCCGACTTTCCGATCTGGAATCACAAGCAGTACCAGCAGCCGCCCCGGCTCGCTCCCGGTGACGGGCCGATCGGCCCGTTCCGGCGCTGGGCCCGGCGGTTCTATCCGTCACCGGGAGAGATCGGGGGGACCCGGCTCGACCACAGCGACCGAAGTGACGGAGCTGAAGTGCCGTGACCATTCCGGAACTGACCGTCCTCCGGATATGGCAGCCATTGGGCTTTCACCGGCTGATCGCCAGGACGCTGCCTGGCTACGGCGCACCCACGATGCCCGCGACCCGCAGCGCATGGACAACATCCCACTCCCGCGCCGGCGACACCGCACGGGCCGCTGCCAGCAGTTGCGGTACCAGCTGGTGCGGATCGCCCGCCGCGACCCGGGCCGCGTCCTGCGGAGTCCGTACGCGGATGAAGGCACCCAGCAACGCCTGCGCCTGCGGCTCTCGCCCCGCCCGGTCCAGCGCCACCACCGCATCGGCGATCTCCGCGGCCGGCCGCGCCACCCCCTGGCGCAGCAACTGGTCGCAGTCGTCCGGGCGTCCCGCAGCGGCCAGCGCGCCCGCAGCCGCGGCGAGTGCGACAGGCGGCAGCGAGGACACCTCCCACAGCAGGGTCGCCCAGTCCGCGTCGAGGCCCGCCCGGTGCAGTTCGACGGCGAGCACCGGCAGCCGGTCCGCGGGCCAGCCGGCCGCCTCGGTCGATGCACCGTGCGGCGCGCACCCCCCTTGAGCGCCCCTGCGGGGGCACGCGCCAACCCTCACGCCCCGGACAGGACTCGTTCGACGACCGAACCACCGCCGCCAGGGCCCACCTGGCCGATCAGGCCCATCCGCCGGGCCGGGGCCCGGCAGGCCCTACCCCGCCAGCGGCACCACATCCGGCTCCGGGGCGCAGCGGGTGAGCAGTTCGTCCATCGAGAGTCCGAGCGCCCCGGCCAGCGCCGCGACGGTGAAGAAGGCAGGAGTCGGAGCGCGGCCCGTCTCGATCTTGCGCAGCGTCTCGGCGGAGATTCCGGCGCTCGCAGCGATCTCGACCATGCTGCGCCCGCCGCGCGCCTCGCGGAGCAGCACTCCGAGGCGTTCGCCGCGGCGGCGCTCTTCCGGGGTCAGGGGCGTTCGTACCATGCCGTCATTCTAATACCGCCGCGACCGGTATAGTAATTGGCATGGTGCAGCTCAAGACAGACACATCCATCGAAGCGATGCGCGAGACCGGCCGGGTCGTGGCGCAGCTGCTGACGGCCGTACGGGAAGCAGCGGCGGTCGGCGTCTCGTTGCGCGAACTCGACGAGGTGGCCCGCGGGGTCCTCCGCGAGGCGGGCGCCGGGTCGCCGTTCCTGAACTACCGGCCGCATTTCGCCCCCACTCCGTTCCCCGCCGTGATCTGCGCGTCGGTCAACGACGCGATCGTGCACGGCATCCCGACCGATCAGCGGCTGCGCGACGGCGATCTGGTGAGTATCGACGCGGGCGCGACGCTCGATGGCTGGGTGGGCGATTCGGCGATCAGTTTCACCGTCGGGCGCGCCCGGCCGGCGGACACCCGTCTGATCGACACGGCCTTCGCGGCGCTGGAGGCGGGGATCGCGGCGGCGGTCGTCGGCAATCGGATCGGCGACATTGCGCATGCGATCGGCACGGTGTGCCGCAGCGCCGGTTACGGCATTCCGGAGGGGTTCGGCGGCCATGGTGTGGGCCGGTCGATGCACGAGGACCCGGCGGTCCCCAACGAGGGACGACCGGGTCGCGGCATGCCGTTGCGGCACGGAATGGTGCTGGCGATCGAGCCGATGCTGATCGGCGGCGGCAAGGACTCTTTCCATCCGGACCGGGACGGCTGGACGTTGCGTACGTCCGACGGCAGCCGGGCGGCGCACGCCGAGCACACGGTGGCGATCACCGACGACGGTCCGCGCATCCTGACCGCGCTGTGATCAACCTCCCTTCACGTTCGTCCAGTCGTTCTGGATGAACTGCTTGGCGAGGACCTCACCGGCGGTGACGGCGGCGCCGTGGCTTTCGATCGGCGACACCTTGGAATTCTTGAACAGGATGCAGGTGACGCCGGATTCGGCGCCGCCGGTCTCCGGGTCGGGGTCGATGCCGAGCGCCTTGGCGGTGGCGTACAAGGCCTCGCCGGTGATCTCGTTGGGTCCGGTGTCACCGACGACGCCGTACTCGACCTTGTTGTTGTAGATGCCGGCGACGACACCACCGCCCTTGATTCCCGCGCTGCTGCAGTTCCAGATTCCTCGATGAATCGGCCCTGCGCTCAGGATTATTGACGGATCGTCACTACCGCCCGCTCGGCTTCACGACCATGGCCGAGCCCCCACCCCGGCGCACCTTCTCCGCAGCCGCCAGCCACCGCCCGTCCGGCAGCCGCTGCACACCTGTCGCCGCCCCGATCTCCGGGTTCAGCTTGAAGACATGCCCCAGCGACTCCAGTTCCGCCCGCACGGGGCTGTTCCACAGCCCGGGTTCGAGCTCCGTCGTCGCCGAGTTGCGCTGGCTGGCGCGCGGCGCCGCGATGGCGTCGACCAGCGACAGCCCCCGGTCGACCTTGCCGATGAGCGACTGCAGCACGGTCGTGATGATCGTGGCGCCACCCGGCGAGCCCAGGGCCAGCACCGGCTCACCGTGCTTCAGCACGATCGTCGGCGAGATGGACGAGCGCGGACGCTTGCCCGGACCCGGCAGATTCGGGTCGTGGACCGCCGGACTGGCAGGCGCGAACGAGAAGTCGGTCAGCTCGTTGTTGAGCAGATAGCCGCGCCCCGGCACGGTGATGCCACTGCCGCCGGTCTGCTCGATCGTCAGCGTGTACGCGACGACATTGCCCCACTTGTCGGCCGTTGTCAGATGTGTCGTGTTCTCCCCCTCGTACGTCGTCGGGACGGCCGTGCCACCGGACTTGCAGTCGGCCGGGTGGCCGGGGTCTCCCGGCGCGAGCGGGCTGGTGAGCACCGCGTCATCCTTGATCAGGCATTCCCGCGAGTCGGCGAACCGCTGACTGAGGAGCCCCTGCGTCGGTACGTCCTCGAACGCGGGGTCGCCGACCCATCGCCCGCGGTCCGCGAACGCGATCCGGCTCGCCTCGATGTAGCGGTGCAGATACCGCGCCTCGCTCGCCTTCGAGAGGTCCGTGGATTCAAGGATGTTGAGCGCCTCGCCGACACTCGTACCGCCGGACGAGGAGGGTGCCATGCCGTACACGTCCAGGCCGCGGTAGCCGACCTTCGTCGGAGCCTGCCGCAGCGCCCGGTAGGACCGCAGGTCCTTGGCTGTGAGGTCGCCGGGACGCACGACCCGGGTGGCCTTCGGTTCCACGGGCGGGTGGCGTACGGTCCGTACGACGTCGTCGGCCAGCTCGCCCTTGTACAGCTCGTCGATGCCCTTGCGGCCCACCTGTTCGTACGTACGCGCCAGATCGGGGTTCTTGAAGACCGAGCCGACCACCGGCAGCTGACCGCCCGGAAGGAAGAGCTTGCTGGTCGCCGGAAAGTCGGCGAACCTGGCCTGATTCCCCTCGGTCTGCGAGCGGAACGTGCTGTCGACGACGAAGCCGTCCCTGGCGAGCCGCTCGGCCGGCTTCAGCACCTGCCGCAGCGACTTGCTGCCCCAGCTGTCGAGCGCGGTGTCCCACGTGGCCGGGGTGCCGGGGATGCCCACGCTCAGTCCACTGGTGACCGCGTCATCGAAGGCGAGCGGCTTTCCGTTCTCCAGGAACAGCGAGGAGTCCGCGCTGCGCGGTGCGGTCTCCCGGCCGTCGATCGTCTCCACGGTGTGCTTCCTGGCGTCGTAGTAGACGAAGTAGCCACCACCGCCGAGACCTGACGAGTAGGGCTCGGTGACACCGAGCGCCGCCGCGGTCGCCACTGCGGCGTCCACCGCGTTGCCACCCTTGCGGAGCACCTCGATACCGGCGGCCGAGGCATCCGCGTCGACGCTGGCGACCGCCCCTCCGTAACCCACCGCGACAGGCGACTTGGGCGGTGGTGCGGTCGGTGGTGCAGACGAGGACGGGGCGGCTGCCACAACCGTGACGACAGCGGCGAAAACAACCGGCAACGACACATTCCGCGCGACGAGACGTCGCATGCGCACCTCCAGTGAAGGATTGTCCGCCGCAGGGTAACGCCGCCCCGCCCACCTCGTCAGGACCGCCGTGAACCCTGGGCCGATCGCCCGCTAACATGCCCGCCCATGACTGACGACGTACGCAACATCGTGCTGGGCGTGATAGCCGCCGGTATCAGCGCCGCGCTGGGCTGGATCGCCCGCACCTATCTCTGGCGTCGCAAGCTCCGCCGCAAGCAGGCGTTCTTCGGGCTGCCGGGCAATTCCGAGTGCCTGCTCGTCGTCAACCGCGACGCGGGCGGCGACGGCGCCGTCCATCGGTACGACGTCTTCGCCCTCCTCGAACTCTCGGCGCTGATCAAGGACTGTTCGGCACACGCACAGATCCTGTCCCACGACATCGCGCAGCAAGGCTTCGGCGAGCGCACCGAATTCTGTGTCGGCGGACCGGGCTCCAACCGGCGGATGGCCGCCCATCTGCATTCGCTGCTTCCCGGGGTGCGGATCAACACCGATGCGGAGCCCGGTCCGGACCGGGGCGCCTTCCAGATCGGTTCGGAACGCCACCGGGCGGAGAAGGGCCTCGCCGAGTACGTGCTGCTGGCGAGATTGACGGTCAGTCAGGATGCCCGTCCGGTCTTCCTGTTCTGTGGTCAGCGGGCGATCACCAACCAGGCGGCCTCCCGCTATCTGGCCCGCAACTACGAGAAGCTGTCCCGCAAGCACGGCAACAACACCTTCTGCCTGCTGTTGAAAGTGGTCAACTCGCAGGCGTACGGCCCCGATGTGGTGGAACTCGTCGCCGATGTGACACGCGCCGCGCAGACCCCCGTACCAGCACCGCGCAACTCGCACCGGGCGACGGGCTGAGCCTCTGTCGCGAAGGCAGGAAGCCGGCAGTCAGACGGAGCACTGGGCCGGCCCGATGACGCCGTCGGTACCGGTCACCTTCACCGCCGCGCCCCGGTACGCGGTGCGGACCTGCGCGGCCGTGCAGATCAGCTGCTGCCGGGCGACCTCGGAGAGTTCCGTGACGGCGGTGTTCACCCGGACCAACACGCCGTCCGGCCCCAGAGTCAGACTCAACGCACCTCGAATGTGCGGAAGTTCGGTACGCAGGCCCGCCTCGGCCTCGGCCTGGGTGGGCCCGTCGAAGAGCATGGCGATCGCCTTGTCGGAGCCACGCCACACGTGCTCCGTGCCCGAGGAGTCGCCTTCCACCGGCAGAGCGAACGGCCGTACGACGGGCATCAGCCGGTGCGCGGACGACGAGGAAACGAAGTAGAGCAGGGTGCCCTGGCTCCCCGGCGCCACATCCACGGTCGCCGGATCACCGACCTCGACGACATCCGTCGCCTGGATCCCGCACCCGTTCGCCAGCAGCACGAGAGGCAGCAGGGCGCCGAACGCGCGTACGCGTCTCACTGCCCCTCCAGCGGTAGTTCCACGGTCAGCACCGCTCCGCCCGCGGGCCCGTTGGCGGCGCGCACGGTGCCGCCGTGCAGCCGTACGTTCTCCTGGGTGATCGCCAGGCCGAGCCCGCTGCCCGCCGACCGGGTGCGGGCCGCGTCGGCCTTGTAGAACCGGTCGAAGATATGCGGCAGCACGGCGGGGTCGATCCCCGGCCCGCTGTCCGCGACTTCGGTCACCAGCCGGCGGTCCGCACCCCGCCGCTCGGTCCGCAGCCGTACGGTGACGGGCTGCGCACCGTGCCGCAGGGCGTTGCCGACCAGGTTGGCGACGGCGATGTCGAAGCGGCGCGGATCGAGCATCGCCCGTATCCCGTCCGGCAGTTCGGTGCGGACCCGGTCCTCCCAGTGCCTGCCCTGCAGGGTCTTGCGGATCGTCTCGGCGACGTCGACCTCATCCAGGTGGAGATCCGCGGCCTTCGCGTCGAAGCGGGAGATCTCCATCAGATCCTCCACGAGGGTGGCGAGTTTCCCGGTCTCGGCGCTGATCAGCCGGACGGCCGCCGCGGTGTCCGCGTTCAGCTGGGCGGCGTCCTCGTCGAGCACCTCGGTGACGGCGAGCATCCCGGCGAGCGGGGTGCGCAGCTCGTGCGAGACGTCCGAGGCGAAGCGTCTGGCCCGCGCCTCAGCCCGCTGGAGCTCTTCCACCGAATCCTGGAGCTTGGTCGACGACTCGTTGAACGTCCAGGCGAGTTCGGCGAGTTCGTCGGAGCCCTTGACCTCGATACGGGTGTCCAGCTCGCCCCGGCCGATGCCGGCGGCGGCCCGCCGCAGATCGCGTACCGGGCGCAGCACGCTGCGGGCGGCGAGCAGGGCGGGCACCAGCGCGATCAGGAGGGCGGGCAGGGCGCCGTCGCGGGCCGCGGTGACCATGGCGTTGACATTGGCCTCCTCGGTGGAGAGCCGCATCACGGCGTAGAGGACGAGCCCGGTGGGCTGGCGCCCGTCGCCCCGGTGGAAGACCGCGGGCATCCCGATGGTCAGCCAGGGCTCGCCGTCCTTGACGACCCGTTGGAAGGAGCCGTGCGCGTTTCCACGGGCGGCGTCGCGCAGTGCGGGCGTGATCACGCCGGAGGTGGGCTGGTCCGAGGACGAGACCCGGATCTTGCCGTACTCGGCGAAGACGATCCAGGGGTGCGGCTTGCCCTCCCTGGCGAGGGTCTGGCAGGTTCGCCGCAGCTGCTCCGGATCCACCGGCAGGGTCACCGCCTGTGCGGCGATCCGGTCGCGGAACTGGGCGACGGCCGTGTCCTGCGCCTGCTGGAGGATGGCGGAGCGGGCCTCCCGGTAGGTCAGGGTCGCGGTGGTGACGACGCTGATCGCCGCGACCAGGAGGAAGGCGCCTATGAGACGGGTCCGCAGTCCGAACCGTGCGGCGAAGAGCTTCATGCGAGCGGTCCGAAGCGGTAGCCGAAGCCGCGGACGGTCTGGATGTAGCGCGGGCTGCCGGCCACGTCCTCGATCTTCTGCCTGAGGCGCCGCACACAGGCGTCGACCAGACGCGCGTCTCCGTGGTAGCTGTGCTCCCAGACGTATTCGAGGAGCTGCTGCCTGCTGAAGACCTGCTCGGGCGAGGCCGAGAGGTGGAGCAGCAGCTTCAGTTCGGAGGGCGCGAGCAGGAGGCGCTGCCCCGCCTTGGCGACGGAGAGCCCTGCGCGGTCGACGGCCAGTTCGCCGTGGAATTCGATGCCGCCGCGCCCCGCGGGTTCGGCGAGCCTGCGCAGTACGGCGCGGATTCGGGCCTCTATCACTTCGGTACGGGCAGGCTTGACGATGTAGTCGTCGGCGCCGGCCTCCAGCCCGACGACCACGTCGAAGTCGTCACCGCGCGCCGTGAGCATGATGATCGGCAGCTGGCTGGTCTCCCGTATCAGACGGCAGACCTGGACCCCGTTCATTCCGGGGAGCATCAGATCGAGGAGCACCAGATCGGGCCGGAACTCCCCCAGCGCGGCGAGCCCCTCCTCGCCGGTCTCGACGGCCCGCAGCTCATGACCGCGCCGCCGCAGCCCCAGCTCGACCCCTTCCCGTACGGAGGGGTCGTCTTCGATCAGCAACACGCGAGGCATGGCAGCAGTATCCCAGCGATCAAGGAATGGATTCGAACCGGTGACCGGACCGTGCGCCGGGGGCTCACGCCCGCCGCAGCCGCCCCCGGCCCGCCGCGATCACGGCACTGACCTCCCGCAGCCGCAACGGCCGTGCCAGCAGCGCCACCGTGAGCAGGAGTACGACAGCGCCCGCCCCCACCGCGGCGAAGTCTCCCGACCCCTCGCAGGCGCGAGCGGCCAGGTATCCCAGCAGCCCGGCGGGCACACACGCCACCACCAGCCGGAGCTGCGCCCACAGCCCGGGCGAACGCATCAGTGAGGGCCGGGCGGCATCGCTGCCGGAAACCCTGCGGTGCAGCACATACGCGGTGACGCCGAAGCCCGCGAACAGCGCCACCGAGTACGCCCCGGCCATCCCCGTCACGGCCCAGCGGACCGGCAGCAGCAGATACGCGGCAATCGAGAGCCCGGCATTGAGCGCCGCGATCACCAGATTGAGGAGGAACGGGGTGCGGGTGTCGCTCATCGCGTAGAACGCGCGGGAGAGCACGTACTGCCCGGAGTAGGCGATCAGCCCCGGCGCGAACGCCATCATCATCCCCGCCATCACGGCGATGTCCGCGTCGCCGGTGCGTCCGTATCCGTACACGGCCCCCATCACCCACGGTGCCAGCGCGAACAGCAGGGCGACCGCGGGGACCACGACCGCGGCCGAGGTGCGCAGGGCGTACGAGACATCGCGCCGGACACCCGTCAGGTCGTTGTCGGCCGCCGCCCGGCTCATCCGGGGCATCAGCGCGGTGACGAGCGAGACGGTCACAATGCCGTGCGGCACCACCCACAGCTGAAAGGCGTAGCTGTACGCGGTGTAGCCGACGCCGCCCGACACATGCTGTTCCACGGCGTGCTGACCGGTGGCGGTGGAGAGCCGGGTGACCGCCCAGTAGGCGATCTGGTTGGTAGCCACGAGCATGACGAGCCAGCCGGCCGCGCGCAGTGGCCGGGTGAGTCCACTGCCCCGCCAGTCGAACCGCGGCCGCCAGCGGAACTTCGCGGCGCGCAGCGCGGGCACCAGGGCGAGCGTCTGCACCGCGATCCCGGCGGTCGTCCCCCAGCCGAGCCACTGGGCCTGCGCCGGGGTCAACGTACCGTCGGAGCCTGTCGCGACCGCCAGATAGATCCCGAACACAGCGATGATCACTACGTTGTTGAGGACCGGTGTCCACATCATCGCGCCGAACCGGTCGCGGGCGTTGAGCACTTGACCGAGGAGGGTGAACAGTCCGTAGAAGAGGATCTGCGGCAGGCAGTAGCGGGCCAGGGCGATGGTGAGATCGGCCTGTTCGCCGTGGTAGTCGGGGGCGTAGACCGAGACGATCCACGGGGCGCCGACGACCGTGAGCGCGGTGAGGGCGAGGAGCCCGATCGTGCAGATGGTGAGCAGCCGGTCGGTGTACGCGGCGCCGCCGTCGGCATGGTTCCTGGCGGCCCGCACCAGCTCGGGGACGAAGACGGCGTTGAGCGCGCCGCCGATGAGCAGGGTGTAGAGGATGTTGGGCACGGTGTTGGCGACGGTGTACCCGTCCGCCTGGAGTCCGGTGCCGAGCGCGGCGACGACGACCGCCGAGCGCACGAAGCCGGTCGCCCGGGAGACGATCGAGCCGGACGCCATGACGGCGCCGCTGCGCAGCACCGAGCCGGACTTGCGCTCTGCGGCCTTCGAGGAGGCTGCTTCGGTGGCCGTCATCGGCGTGCCAGGTACGCCTGGAACGCCCGGTACAAGGTGTTGTTGGCAGCTCCGCCCACCGATGTCTCCCACTCTCCGAGGGTCTCGACGACCTGGCCTCCGGTGCCGAGCTTCCAACGGAGCAGCCCGAAGGGGCGGTCGTCGGGGTCAAGGGTGGAGGGTACCCCGCGCATGTCGTGCACATCGGCACCGAGCCCATGGGCGTCGAGCATCATCTTCCACTGCAGCGCGTTGCTGGGACGGACCTCGCGGCGGTGGTCGGCGGAGGCACCGGTCTGGTACCAGGCCCGCCGGCCGGTGCTGATCATGGTGTGGGCGGCCAGGATCTCGCCCTGATGGACGGCCAGATAGAGCTTCATCCGGCCGGGGTGTTCGGCGTTGAGTACCGCGTACTGCTGCTGGTAGTAAGCGAGGGAGCGGCCGAGCCGGAAGCCGTCGCGCTCCTCGGTGATCCGCAGCAGGCGGTGGAACTCCGGCAGTTCGGCCGCGCCGCCGATGACGATCCGCACCCCGGCCTTCTGGGCCTTGCGTACATTGCGGCGCCACTCCTGGTTGAGTCCCGACCACAGTTCGTCGGGGGTCCGTCCGGCAAGCGGCACCTGAAAGACATAGCGCGGCTGCGCGTCGGCGTCCCCTCCCCCGTCGCCGCCGCAGCGGCGCCAGCCGCGGGCCCGGAGCCGTTCGGCGACGGCCGTGCCGAGCGGGTCCACCTCCGTCGCGAGTACGTCGCTGACCCTGCGGCCGGGGCCGGTTGCGGCTTTCAGGCGGGCGGTGTCCCAGCGGCGATACGCCGGCGAGGGGCCGATCCGTACGGCGAAGGCACCGGACTTCCGCAGGTGCGCCATGAGCGGCCGCAGCCAGCGGTCGATGTCGGGGGCGGCCCAGTCGGCGACCGGCCCCTCGGGCAGGTATGCGAAGTATTTGCGGGTTCCCGGGAATTGCCGGTAGAGCACCAGCGCGGCCCCGACCAGTTCGGCCGAGTCGCTGTGCCAGCCGACCATTTCGGAGGTCCATCGGTCCTTCACCGAGGCCCAGGACGGATACTGCAGAAAGCTTGCCTCCGTACGGGTGGACACGAACGCCCGGTGCTCGGCGGCGGTCAGGCTGCGTATCCGTAGCTCGTGGTCATGGCTGCGGTCTCCGGTCGCGAGCAGCGCTGACATGTTCGTGGCCCTCCCTGGTCCGCCCCTTTGTCGGCTCTGCGGGGCTGCACAGGATGCTCACAGCGGTCCGTGACGGAGCCGAGCGGCGAATGTGACCGGACGATGACCGTTGCGCTGCGGTCCATGTCACACAGAGGATTTCCCGGTTTTCAGCCGATTTGCGGAACCTATCGTCGGATGAATACCTCTCCACCGACGAGAAGCAATGCCTTGGAGGTTTTTCCGTTGATCTCTGCACGCCGGCGCATACGCCGTACCGCCCCGCTCGGCCGCCCGGTCCGGCTCACCCTGATCGCGGGTACCGCGGTGCTCGGCGCCACGCTCACCGCCTGTTCCGGCGCGTCCGCATCGGACTCGGGCAAGGGATCGGGGCACGTGGCCGGGAAGGCACCGGCGCAGGACACCAAGATCTCGGTGAAACTCCAGGGCGGCCGAGCCACCCCCGGGAAGCCGGTGAAGGTGACCCTCGGCAGCGGCAAGCTGAAGACGGTGACGGTGAGCGCGGCCGAGGGGGACGCGCTCACCGGCCGGATATCCGCCGACGGCAGGACCTGGACGTCGGACCGGCCGGCCGCGCCCGGCACCACGTACAGCGTCGAGGCGAAGGACACCGAGGGCGGCAGCGACAAGGCCGGGTTCACCACCGCCGGGGCCGACAAGGTCAACAAGCTGACGCTGGCCCCCGGCAAGAACACCACGGTCGGCATCGCCCAGCCCCTGTCGATCGTCTTCGACAACCCGGTGAAGGACAGGGCCGCGGTCGAGAAGGCCCTGAAGGTCTCCACCTCGAACAACACCGAGGGCTCCTGGGGCTGGCTGCAGGACTACTCCGGCAAGGACCGCGTCGACTGGCGGCCCAAGGAGTACTGGAAGTCCGGTACGAGGGTCACGCTCGACGCCGACCTCAACGGAATCGACTCGGGCCCGTCCGGCGGCTGGTTCGTCCGCGACTACAGGACCACCTTCACCATCGGAACCAACCAGGTGGTCAAGGTCGACCTCGACCGTCACCGGCTGGCGCTGAAGCGGGACGGGAAGACCGTCATGGACGTGCCCATGTCGGCCGGCACCCCGGGCGGCGAGAAGGCGTCCTGGCGCGGCACGGCCGTGCTGATGGCCAAGGAGGGCACGATCAACATGCGCTCCGAGACGGTCGGTCTCGGCGACGCCTACGACAAGATGGTCGACTCGTCCATGCGGCTGACCTGGTCGGGGATGTACGCCCACGCGGCGCCATGGAACGCCGCCTACTTCGGGGTGGCCAACCACAGTTCGGGCTGTGTCGGAATGAGTGACGCCAATGCCGGTGCGCTGTACCAGCAGGTGCGGGTCGGCGACCCGTTCGAGATCACCGGCGCGGACGCCAAGGGTACGGTCGCGGAGGGCAACGGGTACGGGGCGTGGAATGTGACATGGTCCGACTGGCAGGCGAAGAGCGCGCTGAAGTGAATCGCACGGCCACGCCACGCCACTGACACCGCATCCAATGAGCGTTACTCTCACGCAACTCACCGACGAGTCAGCGCAGTAAGGAGCAGGGTTACCGTCGGGTCACTTTGCACCGACACGTGTGAGGAGTGACCCGTGGCACGCCCGTACCCGGCTCTGCGCACCACCGCTTCCCACCGACTCGCCCTGGTGACCGAGACCGTCGACCCGCTGTACATCGAGCACAACCCGGCCGGCTCACAGCTGACCTTCTCCTCGCCCCAGGCGGACCCGTCGTACGTGTCCGCTCCCTTGCGCGAGAAGTGATCACCGGCTGCTGCCGGGCGGGCACCGCCCCTCGGGGACCGCTTCGCAGCGGGTCCCGGTCACTGCACTCCCGGCAGGAGCGTTCCTGGTTCGGCCGGTGCGACCTCCACGGCCTTCGTCTTCGGATTGCGCCGCTCCCGCTTGGCCACCCAGGTCGCGAACCAGGAGAGCAGCATGCACATCCCGATGTAGATCGGCGAGATCACCATCACCACAGGGATGAAGGGAAGATCGTAGTCGAGGTTTGACGCGACGAGCTTTCCCGCGTGGAGGAATTCCTCGTAGGTGATCAGATAGCCGAGCGAGGTGTCCTTCAGCGCCACCACCAGCTGGCTGATGATCGTGGGCAGCATGGCACGCACCGCCTGCGGGGCCAGTACGAACGTGGTGACCTGCGTCTTGCGCATCCCCAGGGCGTACGCGGCCTCGCGCTGGCCGCGCTCCACCGAATTGATCCCGGTGCGGAACACCTCGGCGAGCACCGAGCCGTTGTACAGGGTCAGACCGGTGACCAGCGCGGGCAGCGGCTGCACCTTCAGCGCCACGAAGATGAAGAAGATCATCACCAGAACGGGCATGGCCCGGAAGAACTCGACCAGCAGCGTCGAGACCCAGCGCACGACCCGGTGGTCGGAGAGCCGGCCGACGGCGAGCACCGCCCCGAGCACGAGGGAGAGCACTGCGGCGTACGCAAACGCCTTGAGTGTGTTGCCCAGTCCGCGCAGCAGCAACTCCTGAATACCCTTGTACTCGAAGGGTGTCCATTTGGCGCTGGTGAACTGTTCGGTGTCGAAGAGCAGATAGACGACCCAGCCGACCAGGGCGAGGATCAGGGCCGTCGAGACGATCCCGTACAAGCGGTGGCGTTTGCGGGTCACCGGGCCCGGGATGTCGTAGAGCGCGGTGGGGGACGGCGCGGTGTGGGTGGTCATCGGGCGACTCCCCAGCGCTTCTCCAGCACGTTGAAGAGCGCACTGATGGACAGGGTGATGATCAGGTAGCCGACGGCGATCCAGACGAAGGTCCAGATGATGCTGTAACCCAGCTCATTGAGGGTCTTGTAGGTGCCGAGCAGCTCGGTGACGCTGAAGGCCCCGGCGATCGCCGAGTTCTTGGCGAGGGCGATCAGCGTCGAGCCGATCGGCGGGATCACCGAACGGAACGCCTGCGGCAGCACGATGTTGTTCAGCGTCTGACCGAACGTCATCCCGAGGCTGCGGGCGGCCTCGCCCTGCCCCGTCGGCACGGTGTTGATGCCGGAGCGCAGCACCTCGCAGATGAACGCGGAGGTGTAGCAGCCGAGCGCGAGGACCGCGAAGACCTTGAAGGGAAGCACCAGGCCGAAGCGCGGCAGTCCGAGCAGGACGGCGAAGAAGAGCAGCGTCAGCGGGGTGTTGCGCAGCACCGTCACCCAGACCGTGCCGAGCACCCGGAGCGAGCCGACGGGAGCCACCCGGCAGGAGGCCATGAAGAAGCCGAGCAGCAGGGCCAGGATCGAGGAGTAGACGGTCAGCTCGACCGTGCCGAGGAAGCCCTTGCCGTAGAGCGAGAAATTCTGTGTGAGTACGTCCATGGTCGATGCCCGCCCTCTCAGGTCGCCGGGTAGCGGTCGATGGGCGGCGGAGTCGGCGCGGGCACCCCGGACAGACCGAGTGTGGCCTCGAACGCCCTCTTCCAGTTGCCGTTCTTCTCGTTCGTCTCCAGGGCGTCGTTGAGGGCGAACCGCAGCGCGTTGTCGCTGCGCGGGACGCCGATGCCGTACGGCTCCTCGGAGAACGGCTTGCCCACCACCTTCAGCTCCTTGGGCGCCTTGGCGGCGAAGCCCAGCAGGATCGCGTCGTCGGTGGTGACGGCGTCGACCTGGTACGTCAGCAGGTTGTCGACGCAGATCGAGTACGTGTCGTAGGCGACCAGGATCGCCTTCGGGTAGTCGGCGGCGATCCGCTGGTACGGGGTCGATCCGGCCGCCGAGCAGACCGTCCTGCCGGCCAGGTCCTGAGGGCCGTTGATGTCGTGTTCGTCGGTGCGGACGAGCAGCGACTGCCCGGCCATGAAGTAGGGCCCGGCGAAGCCGACGAGCTTTTTGCGCATGGCGTTGATGGTGTAGGTGCCGACGTAGTAGTCGATCTGGCCGTTCTGAAGCGCCGTCTCGCGGTTGGCGGAGGCGATGGTCTTGAAGCGGATCGTCTTCGGGTCGAAGCCGAGTGAGGCCGACATCATCTTGGCGATCTCGATGTCGAAGCCGGAGTAGACGCCGGTGGCCGGGTCCTTCTCGCCCAGGTAGGGCTGGTCCTCCTTGGCCCCGACCCGGAGGTATCCGCGCTTCTTCGCCTTCTTCCAGGTCGGTGATTCGGGCAGCCGGAAGCTGGTGTCGACCTTGTACACGGGCAGCTGCTCGGGCTTCGGGCCCTTCACCGGCGGGCTGCCCTCCTTGCCGCAACCGGCGGCGAGCAGGGCCAGCAGGAGACCGGCGCAGGCGGCCAGAACTCTTCTCGTACGCAACACGGAGCTCCCCGTCAGTGCTTGAGGATCTTGGACAGGAAGTCCTTGGCGCGGTCACTCTCAGGAGCGGTGAAGAACGCCTCGGGAGTGCGGTCCTCGACGACGCGGCCGTCGGCCATGAAGACCACGCGGTTGGCGGCGGAGCGGGCGAAGCCCATCTCGTGCGTGACGACGACCATGGTCATGCCGTCCCGGGCGAGCTGCTGCATGACCTCCAGCACCTCGTTGATCATCTCCGGGTCGAGTGCTGAGGTGGGCTCGTCGAAGAGCAGTGCCTTGGGGTCCATGGCGAGAGCGCGCGCGATGGCCACCCGCTGCTGCTGGCCGCCGGAGAGCTGGGCGGGGAACTTCTCGGCCTGCGAGGCTAGTCCGACCCGCTCCAGCAGTTCCCGGGAGCGCCGGTCGGCGTCGTCCTTCTTCCGCTTGCGGACCTTGAGCTGGGCGAGCGAGACATTGGCCAGCACGGTCTTGTGCGCGAACAGGTTGAACGACTGGAAGACCATGCCCACTTCGGCCCGGAGCTGGGCCAGCCCTTTCCCCTCCTCGGGAAGAGGTCTGCCGTCGATCGCGATGTAACCCGACTCGATCGTCTCCAGCCGGTTGATGGTCCGGCAGAGCGTTGATTTACCGGAGCCGGAGGGGCCGATGACCACCACCACCTCCCCGCGGCCGACGGTGAGATTGATGTCCCGCAATACGTGCAACTGCCCGTAGAACTTGTTGACGTCCCGCAGCTCGATCAACGGATCGACGGCCATACGCTGCCCCACCCACTTGTCGCTATGTCGAGGTCAGCGCAAACTATCCAGCGCGAAAAGGGGCATCGCCTCCGACACGCACAAATGGGGCATAAGGCGTCTTATCTGGTTCTAGCGAAAGTCCTACCCCTCGGCCGACTCCGAGTACACCTGCGAGAGCTCGGGACTGCCCGCCATCGCCCAGTCCAGCCCGGCCTCGACCACATCGATCTCCCGCCCCGAGGCGAGCCGCACCACGGGCCGTCCGCTCGGCCAGATGTTCCAGACCGCACCGGGCACGTTGCGCACCAGAACCGTGCCCAGGTACAGCCCCGCGTCGTTGCCCAACCAGGGCAGTTCCTCGGGATCGTCGCGCCAGCGCGGCGGCAACTGATCGAGAGCCGCCAATGAGGCCGGGCTGTCGTCGAGTTCGAGCCCCCGCTGCCCCGCCCGGACACGCAGCAGCTCGCACTCGGCGAGGAGCTCGGCCACGCCCTCAGGATCAGCCGCGACGGCGGCCGCGAGCCCCGCCCCTCGCGCACCGTCGTGACGCTTACGCCAGTTGTCCAAGAAAGGGATGTTCATACCACTCAGGGTCGCATCCCCGGCGTGCTACGCACCACAGGGCGCGCGGCCTGTCGTTCGAGTGCTGAACCGGACGCGAGCGCCCCGGCCACGCGCCGCCGTGCGCGCCGCCCGCAACCACCCCCGGCAACACGGTCACGGTTGCCCTTCCCGGCCGCCGGACGCGGCAGGGTCCGGATCCGGCGCGAGGACGGCCGCAGCTCTTCGGCGAGGTCGCCGCCGAGGGCATGGCGGGTGGCCAGGACGCGGTATCAGAGCGTGCCGAACACGGTCGAGCACCGTGGACGGGGCCGGACGCGCCGGCAGGTCGCCGCGGTGCGCGGCGCGGTCGAGGACCGTCCGGAGCACGTCGCGGCGCCGCTCCAGAAAGCCGGTGCGCAAACGCTCGCCGAACCCGGCACCGATCCGGGCCTCCGCCATCAGCGTGCACAGGATGCCGCTGACCTGCCGGTGCTCGGCTGTTCCGGCGGCAAAAGAGGTGGCGGCGAGGAGATCCGAGCTGGTAGCTTCGCGATCATGTCCAGCCCCGAGTCCGACAGAGACTAGCCACCGGTCCACCGGTGGCTGATCCGCTGTCGAGTTGATCCCGTACGGCCGAGTACCGGTCGTGGGTTCGCCGCCGGGCTGCCGCCGCAGGACCACCGCGGTGTGGGCTGCGCTTTCCCGTATGCGCTCGTGTTGCACTCGTGCGCAGATTCTCCGGCTCCGGCGCCTGCCGAGTTGTCGAGTCCCGTCCTTGAACACCCCGGACGTTCTTCCGTGTTGCCGCTCGTCATGACGGGCGGGCGCGGCCCACACCCCCTGCCTGGTCCATCCATCAGCCGTCCATGGGGTTTCTTCATGCCATTTGCTGTCTACGCGCTCGGACTCGCCGTCTTCACCCAGGGCACATCCGAGTTCATGCTGTCCGGTCTGGTCTCGGACATCGCCGCCGACCTCCACGTATCCATTCCGGCCGCGGGGCTGCTCACCTCGGCCTTCGCGATCGGGATGGTCGTCGGGGCGCCGTTGATGGCGCTCTTCAGCCGGAACTGGCCGCGCCGCCGTGCTCTGTTGTTCTTCCTCTGTGTCTTCAGCGCCGTCCATGTCATCGGCGCGCTCACCCCCAGCTATGGGGTGCTTCTCGCGACGCGGGTCGTCGGGGCGCTGGCGAATGCCGGTTTCTGGGCCGTGGCCCTGGTGACGGCGGTCTCCATGGTCGGACCCGAGGCCCGGGCACGCGCCACGTCCGTGGTGGTCGGGGGCGTCACCATCGCCTGTGTAGCCGGGGTGCCCGCCGGTGCGGCGCTGGGCGGGCACTGGGGGTGGAGGTCGGCGTTCTGGGCCGTGGCCCTCGTCTCCGTACCGGCTGTCGTCGTGATCGCCAGGACGATTCCGGGGGCACGGCCGGAGTCCACCCCCGCACCCGCACGCGACGAACTGGGGGCCCTGGCCCGTCCGCGGCTGCTGCTGACCCTGCTGACGAGTGCCCTCGTGCAAGGGGCGACGTTCTGCGCGTTCTCCTACTTCGAGCCGCTCGCAACCCATGTCACCGGACTCGGTACCGCCTGGGTGCCCGCCCTGCTCGCACTGTTCGGCCTGGGCTCGTTCGTCGGGGTCACCGTCGCCGGCCGGATCATCGACGCCCGGCCGGTCGCCCTCACCACGGCCGGTCTGCTCTCGCTCGCCGTCGGCTGGACCGGGTTCGCGCTGACCGCGGGAAGCACGTTCGCAACGGTCGCGCTCGTCTTCGTCCAGGGCATGCTTGCGTTCGGCACCGGGACCGCGCTGATCTCGTGGGTGTTCCGGCTGGCGGCCGACGCACCGACCCTGTCCGGCTCGTTCGCCACGTCCGCGTTCAATGTGGGCGGCGCGCTCGGCCCCTGGTTCGGTGGGCTCGCGATCGACGCGGGGTTCGGCTTCCGCTCACCGCTGTGGGTGAGCGCACTCCTGATGGTCCTGGCGCTGGGCACCGCCGGGGCATCACTGGGGATGCGTCGGGCCGCCGACCAGAGTCGCACCGGAGTTCCTGTGGTCTGACCGGCCATGAATGAAGCCCCGCCCGGCGCTGAACGGGCGGGGCTGTCCTGGTCACAGCAAGCAGCCAGCGAGCGGGATAAGGACATCGACCACCGTATCGGCGACCACTGACAACGACGGCCGACGTCCGAGGCGTCAGAGATCGAGGTCCACGACCACCGGGGCGTGGTCGGACGCGCCCTTGCCCTTACGCTCCTCACGGTCCACATAACTGTCCGTGACCGCCGCGGCGAAGGGCGCGTTGCCGTAGACGAGGTCGATCCGCATGCCCTTGTTCTTCGGGAAGCGCAGCTCCCGGTAGTCCCAGAAGGTGTATGGGCGGTCGTACTTGAGCGGGCGCGGCATGACGTCGGACAGGCCCTCTTGACGCAGTGCCGCAAGGGCGGCGCGCTCGGCAGGAGTGACGTGGGTCGCACCCTCGAACAGCGCCGGATCCCAGACGTCCTCGTCGGTCGGGGCCACATTGAAGTCGCCCAGGACCGCAAAGGGCTGCGAGCCCGCGGCGTCCGCGGCGACGGCCTTCTGCAGGGCCTCGAACCAGCGCAGCTTGTACGCGTAGTGCGCGTGCTCGATCTCGCGGCCGTTGGGCACGTACACCGACCAGACGCGAACCGGGCCACAGGTCGCCGAGATCGCCCGGGGCTCCTGCACCCCGTCGTACTCGGGACCTTCGGGCAGCCCCTGGACGACGTCGGACAGGCCGGCCCGGGAGACCAGCGCGACCCCGTTCCACCGGCCGGTGGCGTTGACCGCGGACTCGTAGCCGAGTTCGCGGAGCTCGTCCGCCGGGAACTGTTCGGCTGTGCACTTGGTCTCCTGGATGCACAGCACATCCGTGCCGGTGCTCTCCAGCCAGGCCAGCAGCCGCGGGAGCCGGGCGGTGATCGAATTGACGTTCCAGGTGGCGATGCGCATGTACGTAAACCTAGCGGCTCCCACTGACAGTCGCCGGACCGGCGGCAATCACAGACCGGTCGAGTCCCCCGGGGTCAGCCGGCCGTGGTCGGCGCCGCCGAGGCTGCCGATCTGGTTGTCGTAGACCGGGCGGGCCAGATCGGCGAGCAGCGCGTCGTGGATGTCGATGGCGCGGCGCGGCTTGACCGCGCGTACGTAGTCGATGACCTCGGAGATCTTGTTCCAGGGGGCCATCACCGGGAGCAGCAGAGTGTCGACCGGCTGGTCGGGGACGGTGAGCGCGTCGCCCGGGTGGAAGAGTGAACCGTCCACCATGAAGCCGATGTTGGTGATACGCGGAATGTCCGGGTGGATCACCGCGTGCAGCTCGCCGTGCACCTGTACATCGAAGCCCGCCGCGGAGAAGGTGTCGCCGTGGCCGACGGTGTGGACCCGGCCCGGGAAGGCCGCCGAGACCTGGTCGGCGACGCTGCGCAGGGTCCAGATCTCGGCGGCCGGATTGGCCTCCATGCCGGCGCGCAGCCGCCCCTCGTCGAAGTGGTCGAAGTGCTCGTGCGTCACCAGTATCGCGTCGGCGCCGACGGCGGCGTCCTCCTCCGACAGGCCGCCCGGGTCGATGACGAGCGTCTGCCCGTCCTTCTCCAGACGGATGCAGGAGTGCGTCTTCTTGGTCAGTGTCAGGTGCATGGGGTTCACGGTGTTCATGGCCCCATCCTGCTACGGGCGGAGCGTCGTTTCTTCCTGAATCACGATCTGGGCGATCGAGAAGGCGGCGCTCGCGGCCGGTACACCGCAGTACACGGCGGTCTGCATCAGCACCTCCTTGATCTCGGCCGGGGTGAGGCCGTTGCGCAGCGCGGCCCTGACATGGACGGCCAGGCTCTCCAGATGGCCCGAGGTGACCAGCGCGGTGAGCGTGACACAGCTGCGGGTACGGCGGTCCAGGCCCTCCCGGGTCCAGACCTCGCCCCAGGCGTAGCGCGTGACCAGCTCCTGGAAGTCGCCGGTGAAATCGTCGGAGGTGGCCATGGCCCGGTCCACATGGGCGTCGCCCAGCACCTCGCGGCGCACCTTCATGCCGGACTCGTACGGGTCGGCGCGTCCGGTGGTCCCGGTGTCGGGCTGCGGTGTGGCTGCGGTGATCTCCGCGACGGGCAGCACCGGGGTGGAGAGCTGCGGGGCGAAGGGCGGGACGGGGATGGCGGCGAGGGTGTCCTGCCAGGCCGTGGAGAAGTGGGTGAGGAGCAGATCCGTGACGGCTCCGGGCTGCTCGACCGGGGCGAGGTGGGAGGCGCCGGGGACGAGGGCGAGCCGGGCGTCCGGTATGCCCGCGACCAGAGTGCGGGCGTCGCCCGGCCCGGTGACCCGGTCCTCGGCGCCGACCAGTACGAGGGTCGGAACGGTGATGCGGCCGAGTTCACCGCGGATGTCGAAGGCGGCGAGGGCTTCGCAGGCGGCGATGTAACAGCCGGGGTCGGTGGTGCGGACCATCTGGACGGCCCACTCGACGATGGCCGGCTGGGCCGCGGCAAAACCGGGGGTGAACCAGCGCTCCGGCGCGGTGCGGGCCATCGGCTCCAGGCCGTTGGTGCGGACGACCACCCCGCGCTGGCGGAACTCGTCGGCGCTGCCGAACCGGGGCGAGGCGGCGACCAGCGCCAGCGAGGCGACCCGGTGCGGGTGGCGCAGCGCGAGGTCGGCACCGATCGCGCCGCCGATGGAGCAGCCCGCGTACCCGAAGCGCTGGACGCCGAGCCCGTCGAGAGTGGCGAGCAGCCGGTCGGAGAGTTCGGTGACGGCGGTCGCGGGGTGGGCGGGGGCGCCGCCGTGGCCGGGGAGGTCGAAGCGGAAGACTCTCCAGTGCTGGGTGAGCTCCGGTATCTGCCGGTCCCACATGTGCCATGTAGCACCGAGGAAGGTCCCCATGACGAGGACCGGGGCCTCTTCTGGCCCGTCAAAGCGGTATTGCAGGGTTTCGACGTTCTTCTCACTCACCCCCTCACGCTCCCACATCTCACATTCTCTTCGTGAGCGGGGGCGGGGGCAATCGCCAGTTCTCCCCACATATCCGCAGCCGGCCGTAGATCCTCCACATCCGGCTTCACATACCAACGCTTCGTCGTCCGGACGTCGGTGTGCCCTGCCCAGCGGGCAAGCAGATGGTCCGGCACCCCGTTGTTCGCCAGATAGGTGAAACAGCTCGCGCGGGCGTCGTACAAACGGACCCGGCGCAGCGCGTTCTCGGCCATGACCTGGTACGCCCGCTCACGCAGCTGCCGCCCGTTGAGTGCCCTGCCGAGTCGATCTACGAGCACGTACCCGTTGTCCTCGTATCTCTCCCCCGCCGCGAGCTTCTCGGCGAGTTGCGTGGCCTTGAAGTCGGCGAGGGCCTCCCCCACCAGATCGGGCAGGGGAAGCTGCCGCTCACCAGCAAGCGACTTCGCATCCTTTTCGACCACGAACCGGTTGCCCATCAGCGTCCGGGTCCGGGTGACAGCCAGGGTGGCCCTTCCCAGATCGACGTCGGCCCAGCGCATCCCGCAGATCTCCGCCGGCCGCAGGCCCATCAGGGACAGAAGGAAAGCGGCGCACAGTCGGTCGTCCTTGACCGCGCACACGAAGGCGCGTACCTCCGCGAGGTTCCAGGGCGGGGCCATCGCTTTCGTCCGCCGCTCCGCTTTCCGAAGGTTCCGGGGGATCGTCACCTCCCGGGCGACGTTCACCTCGACGAGGCGCCGCGTCACCGCCCGGTCGAGCGCCTCCTTCAGCCGCGCCAGCGACATTTCGACCGAGGCCACCCCGAGACCGGTGCCCGCCTTGCCGCCTCGAACCCGTCCCTCCCGCAGCGCCCACTTCATCCACGCCTCGACGTCATCCTCAGTGAGTTCCTGAAGCCGGATGTGCCCGAGCCTTCCCCGAAGCCGGCCCAGGGTCATGGTGTAGCTGTAGACGGTGCTCACCTCCAGGTCCTCCGCCTTCTTTGCGAGCCACTGATCGAGCCACTCGTCCAGCGTCCTCGCATCGAACGGCACGGACGCCGTCTCGTAGCGACGGTTCGTGATGCGCGCATACTCGGCCTTCGCTTCCCTCAGCGTGCCGAAGGTGCGGGTCACCTGCTGCCGCTTCCCAGTCGAGGAGTGAGTTCCCACGTCGACCACAAACCGGTACCGGATCTGCCCCTTCGCATTAGGGGGAAGCTTCTTGATCGGAACAGACACGACTTCACTCTCCTTGAGGGCGTGGAATCGCCCACGCAGGCATGGACATCGCCGCATTCCAGCGCTGGGTCCGCAGCAGGGCGGCCGCAGACTGGAGACGTCGCTTCCCTCACGGGCTTCGGTGCTCACCGGGCCGAACGCGAGCAAGTCCCATGGTCGTCACCATCACCGGTTTGGCTAACCGGCACTCCTGGCCTATGTTCCGCACGTCGACGGACGGGACATCCGCCACAACACCGTCCCTTCCTGCGCTGACTACCGCTGTTGGGCGGTGTGCCGGTCAGTGAGGGCGACCATGCGATAGCGGTCAGCGCGCAGACCACGCGTGTGCAGTTGTGCCAATTGATGAGGCAGATCGGAGGCTGCGGAGCGGTGCTGACCATCGACGCCACCGGAATCCTGAAGAAGGGCGTCCGCTCGGCCGGTGTGTGGCGAGTTCGTGGCCGAGGTGTTCGCTTCGCTGAAGCGCAAGGATCAGCGCGGGTGGGGGGACTGCTACCTGCGTGGGCTGATGCTGGACGGGCGGCGGAAGTCGATCCAGCCGATGGCGGAGCGGCTGCCGGACGGCAACATGCAGGCGTTGCAGCCGTTCGTCAGCCAGTCGACGTGGGACCACGTTCCGGTGCTGCGGGCCGTTGCGGCGAAGGTGACCGCGGCGATCTGTCCGGAGGCGCGGGTGATCGACGACACCTCCTTCCCCAAGGCGGGAGACCGGTCGGCGGGGGCGGCCCGGCAGTGGTGCGGGACGCTCGGGAAGAAGTCGCTTTGCCAGGTGGGAGTGAGCCTGCATGCCGTCACCGACGCTGCTTCCGTGCCGCTGAACTGGCGGTTCTTTCTCCCTGCCGAGTGGGCCGGTCCGGACGACGGACGTCGCGCGAAAGCGGGGGTGCCCGACGGTGTGGGGCACCGGGAGAGGTGGCGTCTGGCCCTGGACGCGATGGATGAGGCACTTGGATGGGGGCTGACCGGCCAGGTTGTGGTGTTACCGCGAGCCGGCCCAGTCCTTGAAGGACCTGGTCACGACCGCCGGACAGCGCCGGCTGCGGCGTTGCACCTGGCCCGCCAGGGCAGCAAGGGCGCGATGACCAGCCGTTTCATCGTGATAGGGGTCCGCCCTGCCGGTGTCGCGGCGACGAAAACAGCACGGGAGGAAGCCAGCGGCCGTGGGAGAAGCCGAGCAGGACCTGGGCGACTGCCAGGCACAACAGTTCGGCGTCCGTCAGTTTCGGGGGTCGCCCGATCCGGCGACGGGGAGCGACATGGTCGTCGATGAACACGTACAGTGCCGCCAGAAGGGCGTCCAGGTCAGAAGTCACACTCAGGCCAACGGGCGCCCTTCGCCATAGTCGTGGCCAGCACAGGCATCGGACTCATTCATCAAGCGGGCACGAGACGGTGTGACACGGCCCGTGTGGTACGCGTACACCGCATCGGCAAGCAGCCGCTGGGGAGCGCTGCTCCTCGGTCCTGGGCCTGCATGTCCCACTCCTCACGAAACCCCGGAACGGGGGCCGCGGTCGGGCGAAACCCGTGGAGGTCAGCCCCTGCGGGTCTTGACCTCGTCGGTCAGCTGCGGGACGACGTCGAAGAGGCCGCCGACCACGCCGTAGTCGACGAGGTCGAAGATCGGGGCCTCGGCGTCCTTGTTGATGGCCACGATGGTCTTCGAGGTCTGCATACCCGCGCGGTGCTGGATCGCACCGGAGATGCCGGAGGCGATGTACAGCTGCGGCGAGACCGACTTGCCGGTCTGGCCGACCTGGTTGGAGTGCGGGTACCAGCCGGCGTCGACCGCGGCACGCGAGGCACCGGCGGCCGCACCGAGCGAGTCGGCCAGCGCCTCGACGATCGAGAAGTTCTCGGCTCCGTTGACGCCACGGCCGCCGCAGACCACGATCGCGGCCTCGGTCAGCTCCGGGCGGCCGGTCGACTCGCGCGGGGTGCGGGCGACGACCTTGGTGCCGGTGGCCTGCGCCGAGAAGTTGACGGCGAGCGCCGCGCGACAGGCCGACCAGGACCCCGACCGGATCTCCTACGCCCGTTCACTGCGTGTCGTGCGCCGCCAGGTCACCGACCAGGCGGCATTTTCCCCCCGGCAGACTCGCTCGCGCGGTCAGAGCCACCCACGCTGAACTCCTCGAACGCCCCCTGCCACCGAGACGCCGCCGATCCAACCCCCGCGTCATCAAACGCAAAGTCGCCGGCTGGCCCCTCAAACGTGCCGCCCACCGGACTGCAGACCGCCCACCCACCGCCGCGGCTATCACCCTCGTTGGCGCCACCAAACCCAAACGGGTCAAACGCACACCAAAGCGCTAAGTTACCGGTATTGAGGCTAGGAACGCCTACAGAGGCCAAGGGGCTGGCCCCGAAAGCCTTGCCCACACCTTCCGAGCCGAGCATTGCGTTCCACGCCGCTCGGGGCCGAATCCTGCCCTCAACCAGGTCGTGGCCTGCACCGTTTCGGGTCTCAAGCGCAGCCGCCCGGAATACCAGGGGGAGTTCCAGACTCACTACTTCGACAACCATATGTTCGATGCCCTCGGGCCCGACCATGAGCGCGGTTATGCCTCGTTCATCCCCACTGTCGACGGCAGGCACGTGCTGAAGCGCCAGTGGTTCGCGGAGGACACCTTTGCCCGCCGCGAGCAGCTCTTCACCGACATCGAGGTCTCACCGGACAGATTCGGGGAATACCTGCTCGCCGAGCACGGCCTTCACGTGCGGGCCATGCCGCCTTCCGGCATGTCCGCTACGACCTCCAGTGCGAGTCGATGCGCACCGGCCACGTCTACGACCAGCTCGCTGAGCGTGGCCAGGGGATGCCAGACTACGGCCGATTGTGTGCGGTCTGGCGCCGTCGCCAGCAACGCGGCGTCGGAGTCCAGTTGGGCTTTGAAGTACAGCTGAAGCTGCTGCAATTGGGTGCGTTGATACGGATTGCCGGAATGCCGCTCCGGCAGGTACTCGCGGACCCAGAGCAGTTCACCGACACTGACCCGCAGTCCAGTCTCCTCCCGCACCTCACGGCCGGCTGCCTCGGCAGCCGTCTCACCAGGCTCGACACGTCCGCCGGGCAGCACGTGGAATTCTTGGCCGTTGTCGCAGTGCTGTCGGCGTACACCTGTGTCCCCAGTCACGTACAACTGAACGTGCAGAGCAAGTAGCCGCCGAATGGCGCCCATTGCCATGCGAGATGTCCGGCCTCCGGGATCTCGACCCTTTCTTCCCCATCGCTGTATGCGTGCGCGGAACGTCAGCTGGGCGATGAAGGACTGCCGTGGTCGGCGGCGGTCGGGCCCATGCAGTTCGATCTTGCATCTTTCGGGCGCTGGTGCCGCAACCACGCTGCTCTGTCTGGGAGTTCTGCTCCTTCTCACGACCTTCCCTCCCGAAGGAGAACGCGCTTGCCCACCTCGGCGAAGAAACAGGACTGCCTGGTGGCGGCGCCAACGGCCAGGTGCGGCCAGTGGGGCGAGGCGATCAGCGGCATCAAAGCGACTGCCTCGGGATAAGACCTGCGGCGGTGAGCGCGTACCGACGGTACTCCGCGAGTCCATGGGTGGAACGGTTCTTCGTGACGTGGTCGCCCTGGTTGCTGCAGGACGGCGGCGAGGTCGCCGCCGTGGCGTCGCTGGGTGGTGGTCGCCTACGACCGTGACGTTTGACCTCGACCTGCCGCCCCCAGACGGGGAAGAGCCGCTGGCGATTCGGGGACCGGAGCAGTTCGGGATACCGGAGGGGGGTATATTGCTGACCCGAGAAGATATACCCCCCTCCGGTATAGGAGATAGTTATGTCAACCCCAACCGCCCCTCCAAGTCCACACCGCTGGACGGCGCTCGTCCTCATAGCCCTGGCCCAGTTCGCGGTCATCATGGACACGTCCATCATCGGTGTGGCTCTCCCCAAGATGCAGGTTGACCTGGGCTTCTCCCCGGAGGGCCTGTCCTGGGTGTTCAACGCCTACGTCGTTGCCTTCGGCGGGCTTCTCCTGCTCGGCGGGCGGCTGTCCGACCTGTTCGGCGCCAAGCGGATCTTCGTTGCCGGCTGGACCGTGATGGCCGCGGGATCCCTGGTCGCCGGCCTCGCCTCTGAGGTCTGGGTCGAACTGACCGGCCGTGCCCTGCAGGGCATCGGTGCCGCGCTGATCGCCCCCTCCGCCCTGACCCTGCTGATGACGCTCTTCGGCGCCCGCCCCAAGGAGCTGACCAAGGCGCTGGCTCTGTACGGCGCCGCGGCCCCGGCAGGCGGCACCGCCGGCGTCTTCCTCGGCGGTGTCATCACCGAGTACGCCAGCTGGCCCTGGGTGTTCTACATCAACATCCCGATCGCCCTGGTCGTGCTGGCTGCCACCCCGGCTGTCATGCCCTCGGCCCCGGTCCGCCGCGGCTCCGTCGATTTCGCGGGAGCGGCCACCGTCACCGTGGGACTGGCCACCGCCGTCTACGCCATCGTCCGCGCCCCCGAAACCGGCTGGGGCTCAGCCCAGACCTGGCTCGTACTGCTGGCCGGCGTGGCCCTGATCGCCGCGTTCATCGCCATCCAGTCCAAGCGCCGCGAGCCGCTGATGCGGCTGGGTATCTGGCGGGCCCCCAACCTGGCCGGAGCGAACATCGCGCAACTGCTGATGGCCGCCGCGTGGATCCCGATGTGGTTCTTCCTCAACCTCTACCTCCAGCAGGTCCTGGGACTGGGCGCCTTCGCCTCCGGCGCGGCCCTGCTGCCCATGACGGTCGCCATCATGATCATGATGATCGTCCTGGCGCCCCGCCTGATCGCCCGCTTCGGGACCAAGCCATTGATCGTCACCGGCCTGCTGGCCCTCGCGGCAGGCATGCTGTGGCTGTCCTTCGCCCGGGCGGAGGGCACCTTCTGGGTCGACGTCCTGCCCGCCTCCCTGCTGGCCGCGGCCGGCATGTCGCTGGCGTTCATCCCCTCCCTCGGCACCGCGCTGTCCAGTGCACGCCCCGAAGAAGGCGGCCTGGCCTCCGGCATCGTCAACACCAGCTACCAGGTCGGCTCCGCTCTCGGACTGGCCGCGATGACGGCCGTGTCCGCGGCGTACGGCGCCCGCGAACTCGGCAACCCCGGTGCGCTCACCAACGGGTTCTCCGCCGCCTTCCTCGGCGCAGCAGCCCTCGCTGCCGTCGGCGCACTCGCGTCACTGCTCACCCTGCGCACCGCCCCCGCGCCGGATTCCACTCACAGCGAGGAGCAGCCCACCAAGGCGAACGCAGCCTGAACCCGCCGGAATCATCGCGCACTCGCAACGCACGTGTCGCCTGACCGGGGAAGGAGCCCCTGTCAGGCGACACAGGGAGTTCAGGGGGCCGGGCGCCACAGGTCGGCCAGGGTGACCTCGACGAGGCGGGTCACAGCGGCTTGGGAGGGGAGACTCGCGGCGGCGGTCAGGCGAAGTATGCGTCTCGGCATCCAGCACCTGGCGGACCGCGGCCACCAGCCGCGCCCTGCCCGTCGCTTCCGTCACCCGCACCGGCCGCTGATCGACCAGCCCCCCCATAACCCCTGGCGGGCATAGCGCGACCGCCGGCTCTGCACCGTGCGAAGACTCACCCCCAGCTCTTCTGCCTTCGCCTGGGCCCGCTCCACCACCAGTTCGTGCGACCACAGCAGGTGGAACAGCACCGGCAGCACCGCCACCGGCTAGACCAGAAGGGCATTGAAGGACTGTCATACCCGTGTCCTATCGTCGCCCACATGGCCAACAACTCCGCACCCGAACGCCTCTCCTTCGCAGAGGCCGACACTCGCCTTGTGCAGGCTCTCTCCGCCTCCTTCGAGCGCTACTACGACAATGTCCTGCTCTTCGACGGCGATCTGGTACTGGAGGGGGGCTTCCTTGACGCCGTCGCCGGGATCGGGAGTCTGGACGACGTGGACCTGGTGGTGATCACCGGCGATCTGACGGTGTCCGGCCCGATCGCGCTCTACGAGTCTCTGCCGGGGCTCTACGTCGGCGGTACCACCCGGGCCGAGACCCTGGAGGGCGGCGACTGCGAAATCTACATCCAGGACGGCACCTTCACCCATCTGGTCTACGGCGACTACAACAACGGCATCCTGGAGACCCGCACCGTAGAGACCCCATGGGTCATCAACTACGACCACGATCTCCGCGTTTCCGCCCCCGGCGCTCGCCTGGTGGACAATTATGGCGACGATGACGACGCGGACTTCGGCAGCGAGAACATCGTGGAGGCGTTCGTCGCCGAGGTCGTCGACCCGGAAGACGAAAGCATCGATGTGCCGGAGTTCCTGGAACGGCTGCGGGCCGGACTGCCGGTGCTGCGCCCGGGGGCAGGTGGTGCGGCCGCCAGGGCGTGAGGAGGGTGGGCCCCCGGCCGGGTGCTTGGGTTCTAGCGGACCCTAGATGCCGTGGGTGTTCCGCACCACCTCAAGCGCCGTTCGCGCGAAGACCTGGACGGCGCTGGTGTCGTCCCCGGCCCGCCATACCAAGCCGTAGCCGATGGGGTCGGCGTCCTCGAACGGAATGTACGCGACGCCGGGCCGGGTGTAATACGCGGCGGTGTGCGCGGCTGACAGCAAGGCCCCTTTGCCGCCGGCGACGAGCAGGAGTGCCTCTTGCATGTTGGTGACGGCCGGACCGTGGCCGATCGGTCTGCCGCTGGGCGTGCGCGCTGGCACATGGTGCTCCAGCCGGTAGTCCGGGAGTTCACCGTCGATGGTCAGCAACAGCACATCGGCCAGATCTTCGAGCGACACTTTCTCCCCGGCGGCCAGCGGATGCCTGGACGAGATCGCCAGCACACGCTCCTCCGTGAGCAGGGTGGGCCCCTCGCCCAGATCGTCTTCGCGCACGGGGAGCTCCGTGAGCTGCACATCGAACTCGCCGTTGCGCAACTGCCCGAACGGGTCCGAGAACGGCACCTCACAGATCTCCACGCCCAACTCGGGGTGGCTGATACGGAGCGCCTCCGCGGCCCTCATCACGATCTCCCCGGCCGGCGGGCTGGAGAACCCGACGTGCAGCACCCCCTTGATACCGCGTTTGATACCGCGCGCGGAGGCGGTGGCCCGTGCGATGGCGGCCTCGACCGCGCGGTAGTGCGGCTCAAGGTCGTCGCGGAGCTGCCGGCCAAGGGCGGTGAGGGCGACGCGGCGGCTCGTACGGACGAACAGCGGGGCGCCGATGCGGCGTTCCAGGCGTTGGACGAGCTGGCTCACCCGAGCGCGCGACAGCCGCATCCGATCCGCCGTGCGGCCGAAGTGCAGCTCCTCGGCGAGGATGAGAAAGCACTCCAGTTCAACGCGTTCCATGTTCGTCCCCAGATCGCCGGATTGGTAAGCCTGGCTGAACGAACGTTGCGATCTTCGCCGTTGTTCCCCCATCGCGCCTCATCAATGGTGGTGAGCCAAGAACTTCCCTACACACCATCGAGGAATTCACATGCGTGTGCGTGACTGGGGCGTGCTGTTCGTTCTGTGCGGTGCGATCTTCCTGGAAGGCATCGACGTGGCCATGCTCAATGTGGCCCTTCCCTCCATACGCTCCGACCTTGGCATGTCCACTGGTGATCTGCAGTGGGTGATGAGTGCATACGTCCTCGGCTACGGCGGCTTCATGCTGCTGGGAGGACGGGCCGCCGACCTCTTCGGACGCCGCCAGATGTTTGTCTTCTGGCTCACCGTCTTCCTGCTCTTCTCGGGCCTCGGCGGATTCGCCACCGACGGCTGGATGCTGATCGTCGCACGGTTCGTCAGCGGCGTCGCCGCCGCCTTCATGACCCCGGCCGGCCTGTCGATCATCACCACGAGTTTCGAGGAGGGCCCGCAGCGCGACAAAGCCCTGCTCGTCTACTCCGGCACCGCCGCGGGCGGCTTCTCGATCGGCCTGGTCGTCGGCGGGCTGCTCACCGCGGTCGACTGGCGATGGGTGTTCTTCGCCCCGGTCGTCCTGTCCGGCATCATCCTGATCACCGCGCTCGCGCTCATCCCCAAGTCGCCGCGGCCCGATCGGACCGGAGAGAAGGTCGACCTGGCCGGTTCGGTCAGCATCACCTCCGCCATCGTGCTCCTCGTCCTCGGCGTCGAACGTGTCTCTCATGCGGGTATCGGCTGGACTCTCGGGACGCTCGCGGCGGGCCTGGTCCTTCTTGGCGTCTTCATCGCCGTCGAACGGCGCTCGTCCTCCCCGCTCGTACGCCTGGGCATCCTCCGCAACGCCTCACTGGTCCGCGCCAACCTCGCGGGGCTGCTGTTCGCGGCCGGCTTCTTCGGCTTCCAGTTCCTCGTGGTGCTGTATCTGCAGGAGCTGCGCGGCTGGTCGACGCTTCAGACGAGCTTCGCGATGATCGTCATCGGCATCGACGCGATCCTCTCGCCCACCCTCACACCCAAGCTGGTGAGCCGGTTCGGCAACGCCAGGGTGATCTTCGTCGGACTGCTGCTGGCCGCGCTCGCGTACGCCCTGTTCCTGCCGGTCGGCGCCGACTGGACGTATCCGGTGATGTTCCCGAGCCTGCTCATCCTCGGCCTCGCCTTCGCGCTGGCGTACGGCCCCCTCACCATCACCGCCACGGCCGGTATCGAGGAGGAGGAACAGGGACTGGCCGGCGGCCTGCTCTACACGTCCTTCCAGTTCGGCGCCGCGCTCGGCCTCTCCGCTGCCACCGCCGTAAACGTCGCCGCCACCGATTCGGATGCGCCAGCGGCTCTGCTCGACGGTTACCACGCCGCCCTGGTCGTCCCGCTCGCCGCCGCCCTGCTCGCCGCCCTCGTCGCCGCTTTCGGGCTGCGGCCCCCGAAGGGCACCGCGGGCACGGTGGTCGCGTTCGACGACGGCGCCGCGAATCGTACGGAGACCTTCGCTCCCCACTGACCACGCCCGTGCCCCCGCCCCCGCCCCCGCCCCCGCCCCCGCCCCCGCCCCCGCAAGGAGCCTTCATGGCCGCCAAAGCCGGTGCCTTCTCCGATATTCAAGACACCTTCTTCGCCTATGTCCGCGACATCAAGTACGCCACGTTGATCACCGTCGACCGGAAGAACCGCCCCCGGGCCCGCGTGCTGTTCCCCGTCTGGGAAGTCGTCGACGGCCACCCGGTCGGCTGGCTCGCCGCCTACAAGACCCCCATCAAGACGGCCCACCTGGCGGGCAACCCGCATACCACGTACGCGTACTGGAGCCCCCGCCAGAACGCCGCTTTCGTGGACAGCGTCTCCGCCTGGGCCGAGGACGAGGAGTCCAGACACCACGCCTGGGATCTGTACGTCAAGGGCAGTCCGCCGGGATTGGGTTACGACCCCGCCCAGTACTGGCGCGGAGGCCCCACTGATCCCCAGTACCACGTGATCCGTATCGATCCCTGGCGGATCCAGCTCGTACGGGGCGCCGACCTGCGCAGCACCATCTGGTACCCCGACAGCTGACGCATTCCGGCCGGTGGGCGACACCCAGGGGTGGGGTCATGCCGGCGCACAGCCCGTTCACGGTGGTCTGGGACAAGAACCAGCGGGCGGTCCTGGAGCAGTTGGCCCACTCGCGCACCACCCCGCTGCGGCGCATCCAGCGAGCTGAGGTCGTCCTGGCTGCCGCTGACGGTATCTCCAACGCGGCCATCGCCCGCAGCCACCGATTGATCAATTTCCATCCTGATTTCGCAGGTCACGGGGCTGGCGTGAGTCGATGGCGGGGTACTCGGGCTGGTCTGGAACGTGATCGGTAGCAGGTGATCGATTGCCACGGGCCTCGTTCGCCGAAGTCGCCGTACGGGCGGTTGTCTCCTCGTAGAGTCCGGCAGGAAGATCCGGCCCGGGGAGGGGAAGTTCATGGTGGATGTACTGACATGGACGGTGGAACGGCGGGTCCTGCTGGCCGATCGCGCCGAGCGGCTGCGTAAGGAGCTCGCCGAGATCGATGTCGAGGTGGCCCGGCTGGAGGCCGCGGAGGTGGTGTTCGGCCAGTACGCCGAGGCGACGGACGGCAGCAGGCGGGACGATCCGATGGTGGCGCCCGATCCGGTGGAGCCGGATCCGCCGGCGACGCAAGCGTCGGGAGCCGGCGGGATGCTGCTCGTGCCGCACCGCGTCGAGGGGATGAGCGAAGAGGTGCTGCCCACCGGTTATCAGCGGATTGTGCAGGTGGTCGCGGGTGCGTCCGACGGGCCGGCCAAGACCCGGGAGGTGTGCGAGGAGCTGGGGCTGGGCGTGCTGCCCGCGCAGACCGAGGCGATGCGGGGCAAGCTGGGGCGGCTCGCGGACCGGGGCTGGCTGCACCGCACCCCGTCGGGCCGCTACGGACCGCGCTGACACCAGCCCGGCATCCGGCTGCGGAGTGGCCGATTCCTGCCACAACGCGAGGGCCCCCGGCGGGAGTTGGCGTGTTTCGTGAAGAACAGCCAGCCCGCCGAGGGCTCTCAGGATGCCGTTACCAGGTTCGCCTTCCGGTGTCGAAGTCGACCATCGACCTCGTCGCCGACCTGATACGCAAGCAGCGCAAGAAGCTGGGGTACCCGCTGGCGCAAAGTCACCCCGGGAACCCAAGCGATCACCGTGCTCGCCGTTCTCCATCATGACCAGCGCCTTCTGGACATGGCCGGCGGCAACGACGTCTCCGCCTCGACCGTGCGCCGATGGGTGATCGAAGTGATCGGCCTGCTCTCTGCCCGCGCCCCGCGCCTGGACCGGGCCCTGAAGAAGATCGCCGACGATGACGGGGTGGTCGTCCTGTTGGACGGCACCCTCGTGCGCACCCGCCGCCGCACCAGGACAGAGAACCGCAAGAACTACAGCGGGAAACACAAGTCCCACGGCCTGCTGTTTCTTGCGCTCACCGACGAGAAGGGCAACCTGATCTGGACCTCCACGGCCAGCCCGGGCGGTCCAGCGAGATCACCACCGCCCGCCACAACAAGCTCACCGAGCATCTCCGCGAGGCCAAACTCGGGGCCCTGGCCGACCTCGGCTTCATCGGCCTGGACGACGACCCCGACAACCCGGTGATCATCACCGGCCGCAAGGCCACCCTCAACCACCGGCTCACCGACGCCGAGGAGGAGGCCAACCGCCTGCTCAGCCGTGAACGCGCCGCCGTCGAGCACGGCTTCGCGAACCTGAAGACCTGGCGATTCCTCAGCAAGGTCCGTATGAACACCCGCCACGCGACCACCCTCCTGCGGGCCCTGCTCGTCCTGGCGAACAGAGAAGTGCAGAGGTGACAGACGATCTCCGCCTGCCGATCATGTCCTGGCCAGCACGAGTACCCCACTACAAGCTCACACCAGGCCCGTGACCAGCGAAATCAGGATGAAATTTCCTCACTGTGAACCGGACATCCGAGATCCTCGGCACCTTCGCCGGCCCAGCGGAACGCAGGGCCTCCAGACCACCCTCCCGCCAAGCCCGACGCCAGCGTTCCACCGACCGCTCGCTCACCCGCAACTCTTTCGCGATCACCGCGGTCTTCTCACCCGCCGCGAACCGCCCGCCGGCCTCCAGCCGCACCTGTTCACGAAACGCCCGCCGCTCAGCAGTCAGGCCCCCACCCTCCGCATCCCACCGGCATACCGCAGGGATCACCAACAGTCACCACCCGACGCCAAAGCGAAAACCTCAGTAGTACTCCAGCCGGAATTCTTCATTAGAGCTGGTCAGCGGCTTGGGCGTGGAGAGTGTAGCGGGCTGGAATGGGCGTGGGGCGGTCTTTGCCGGGTGTCGCCGCGCGTCCGTCTGGTAGGCCTCCAGCCGGTCGGCTAGCTCTTTGGGACGGCTGAGGGCGACGCTATGGCCGCCGTCGATCTCGTCGGGGACGATGCCCAGGCGTTCCCTGACGATGCGGCGCATGAACGTGGCTGGGAAGAAGCGGTCGTCGCGGCACAGCAAGAACTTCGTTGACACAGGTGGCCAGGCGGCGAGCGGCCACGGCTTCACGAATGGGGTGCCGGACTGATCGCGGCTCCTTTTTGTAGCCTCTGCCGCAAGCTCGGGCGGGACGTCGTGGAGAAACAGGGCAGTGTCGTCGCCTGGGGCCCTGCCGTCGCGCTTGTCCTGCTTGTGCCTGGCCTGCTCCCAGCCGGTGTTGGCCCACCAGTCGCTGGCCGGCTCACCCGGCGACGGAATCATCGCCGTCATCAGCACGAGCAGCTCAACCGGTACCCGATCGCACACGAGCGGTGCGGTGAACCCGCCAAAGGAATGGGCGACCACGACGAGGCCTGTGCGATCGCCGATGGCGTCGATCAATACGTCGGCGTACTCGGCCAGCCCGGCCGAATCGTCGTCGCACGGCAGGTCAGGCGCGACGACGTCGTGGCCGCGGGCACACAGCTCGGCCTTCAGCAGATGCCAATACCATGAGTCGGACGCGGCGCCGGGGATCAATACGTAGGTGGTCATGACGAGTGGTCCTCCTGATGGCGGCGGGTGAGCGGGCTTTCGGTCTCGGTCGTCACGATCGGCCCCGACTCTCGAATTCCTCCATGCTGGTGCCTCCGGGCAGCCGGGTCTGGAAGTCGAGGACTCCGACCCAGGTTGGCCGCACGGCGATGCGAACCATCTTCGTGCCGGGGTGATCGACCTCCGCCACATTGGCAGCGCCCTGTTCCTCCCCGGCGTAGCGGCGCTGGGCCAGCGCGTACTCCGGCACGATCCCGTCGACGTCGGTGACCGACGCCCGACCGCGAATGAGGAGCACCGTGGGCGGGGTGGACGCGGCGTCGATGGTGACGGCGACGTCGGGCCTCGCCCGCAGTGCGCGGACCTTGGCGCCCCCGAACGTCGAGAGCACTACCTCGGTCCCGGTCCAATGGAACAACATCGGAAATGCACGTGGCGTGCCGTCCGCCGCCACATATGCCAGCCGCGCCAGCTCCTTGGAGGCGAGCAGCCGTTGCGCGACGTCGCTGTCCAGCAAGCCGACATCACCTTGCGGCAGTGCCATCACGTCTTCGCGGTTTTCGATCTTCATCAGGCAGTTCCTCATCGTCGTCGACTACGCAGACCGAGGTCGTCAGTGTTGAGACGGTGAGACGGCTGGAAAGGAATCGCTGCCCGAACGACGATCGAGCCGGGACCCGCCGCCGGCTAGGACAGCGTCAGGGGCAGACCGAACGCGGGGAACAGGTGCGGCTCGAAGGCGGTGATCTCGGTGATCTTCTCGTCCTCGACCCGCAGCACGTTGAGCACCTGGGCCCGGTACTCGGAGTCCCCCGGCAGCCGGACGTACCCCGCGACTGCCGGCTGCCGGTTCGCCCGTTTGGGCACGCTTCGCCACTGTCCTTGATAGAGCGGCGAGCCGGGTCCGAACGCGTGCTCGGCGAAGCGGACGACGGCCGCGCGATCGGCGAACCAGAACGGATGGGGGGGGCATGGTCATCCGTACGTCCTCGCTCAAGAGCTCCGCGAAGGCAGCGGTGTCGACCCGCTCGTGGGCATCCATGAAGCGCCGCACCAACGCCCGCTCCTGCGGGGTCGGCTCCGCCGATGGTGCCCATTCCAGACGGCGTTCGGGCAGGTGCGCTCTCATGACCGGCCTTGCTCGCTGCAGGGCGCTCTTCACCGAAGCGACGCTCGTCCCGAGCAGAGCGGCCGTCTCCTTTGCCGACCAGCCGAGCACGTCTCGCAGAATCAGCGCGGCCCGTTGTCCAGGCGGCAGGTGTTGGACGGCGGTGAGGAACGCCAGCTCGATCGTCTCCTTGCCGACCACGGCGGCGTCCGGCTCGGCCTCGCCGGGTGCGATCGGTTCCAGCAGCCGGTCCGGGTACGGCTGCAGCCACCGGATCTCTGCTGGTGGCGACGCCACGTGTGGATCGTTCGCCCGCTCCACCTCACGTGGAAGCGGGTGCCGCGGGTGCTGGTCGAGGAAGTCAAGACAGGCGTTCGTCGCGATCCGGTAGAGCCACGCACGGAATGTAGAGCGGCCCTGGAAGCTTTCACGTTTGCGCCACGCTCGCAGGAACGTCTCTTGTACCAGGTCTTCCGAGTCCTCGAATGAGCCGAGCATCCGGTAGCAATGCACCTGAAGCTCCCGCCGGTAACGCTCGACAAGCTCCGTAAACGCTGACGCGTCGCCCGCCTGGGCTGCCGCAACGACTGCGCCATCTTCAGCCCGCAATTCGTCCAATGACACGGCCCTCCGTGCTCCTCCAGTGACCTGTTCGCGGCGTTTCACTCCAGCGCCAGATCGTGATCTCGCCGTCGGGTGTCCCGGGATGTTGCCATCGCGAGGGGTTCCTCGGATTCGACCTGTGGCGGGCCGCCGCGGCAACCGGCGCCGACCTGCTCTGGCGGGTCAGGAGCAACGCGGTGCTGCCTGTGGTGACGTTGCTGCCCGATGGCTCCTACCTGTCGGAGATTGTCGCCGCCCGTGACAGGAACCGGCGGGCCGACCCGGCCCGTGTCCGCGTCATCGAGTACACCCTTGGCCCACGCGGGAAGGACGCCACCGTCTACCGGCTGGTCACCACCCTCCTCGACCCGGACACCGCGCCGGCGGCGGAACTTGCCGCGCTCTACGCCGAACGCTGGGAGATCGAGACCACCCTGGACGAGATCAAGACGCACCTGGGCGGGCCACGTCTGGTCTTGCGCTCCCAGCGCCCGGCCGGGGCCGAGCAGGAGATCTTCGCGTTCCTCCTCGTTCACCATGCCGTGCGGGACCTCATGCACGAAGCCGCACGACAGGAGGGACACGATCCGGACCGGATCTCCTTCACCCGCGCCGTGCGCGTTGTCCGCCGCCAGGTCACCGCCCAGGCGGGTCTTTCCCCCCTCCCGACTCACGCGGGCCCTCGCGCAGACTCTGCTTGAAATCGGTCAACGGCTCCTGGAACCACGGCGGTTACGCTCCAATCCCCGTGTCATCAAACGCAAGATGTCCAACTGGGCCCTCAAACGCACCGAACACAACAACCAGCCCCGGCCGGACACCCCAGTCGTCACCCTCGTCGGACCCACCAAACCAGCCCCGACCTCCCGGAAAAAGACCTAAATCACCGGTATTGCTACTAGATGATTGTTTCCAAGGGCTCAGTGGTCTGGCAACGGTCTTCATTCCCCAGCTGTACAGCAGCATCGCACGAGTGCCCGCCCGCGCCGTCGAGGATGTCCTCGTACACCCGGACCTTGAAATTGATGAGGTCCCGGCACTGCTCGAGCTGCTTCATCTGATCAGCCACCTGATCCTGGTGCCGCCGCAGGAGCTCGATGCGTTCCTGCTCGTTGCCGGCGCCCTGCCTGGCGAGTTCGGTGTATCGGCGGATCTCTGGCAGGGGCATACCGGAGGCCCGCAGGATGATGCACAGGTTCAGCCAGTCCACGTCCTGCTCGCTGTAGACGCGTCGGCCGCCGGGCCCACGCGGCACGGGATTGACCAGCACGCCCTCCTGCTCGTAGAAGCGCAGCGCGTGCACGCTCAATCCGGTGCGCTCGGCGACCTGTCCGATGCTCAAAATCTCCTTGTTCCCAGCCATGTTGCCGAGGATACGGGCTTGATCTCGAGTCAACTCGAGCTCCTAGAGTGCGGCACACAGTGGACGGACCAGCAAGGGAGCACGACCATGCGTTACCGCATTCTCGGCGGCACCGGCATCGAGGTAAGTACGTACTGCCTCGGGACGATGATGTTCGGCGCGGTCGGGAACACCAACCACGATGACTGTGTCCGCATCATCCACACGGCCCTCGACCAGGGGGTCAACTTCGTGGACACAGCGGACATGTACTCCGCGGGCGAGTCGGAGGAGATCGTCGGAAAGGCGCTCCGGGGCCGCCGCGAGGACGTCGTGCTCGCCACCAAGGTCCACTTCCAGATGGGGAAGGGGCGCAATCGGAGCGGCAACTCGCGGCGCTGGATCGTCCAGGCGGTCGAGGAAAGCCTGAAGAGACTGCAGACCGACTGGATCGACCTGTACCAGGTCCACCGCCCCGATCACTCGACCGACATCGAGGAGACGCTCGCGGTACTGGGCGACCTCGTGCGCGAAGGCAAGATCCGTGCCTTCGGGTGCTCGACCTTCCCGGCCGAGGAGATTGTCGAGGCCCATTACGTCGCCGAAGGGCGTGGGTTGCCGCGTTTCAGAACCGAGCAGCCGCCTTACTCGATCCTCGCCCGTGGCATCGAATCCTCAGTGCTGCCTGTTTGTCGGCGCTACGGCATGGGCGTGCTGACCTGGAGTCCGCTCGCCTCCGGTTTCCTGACCGGCAGGTACCGCCAGGGCCGACCCGTCGATCTTTCCACCGGCCGGGCAAAGCTCACCCCCTCCCGCTTCGACCCCGCCATCCCCGAGAACGCGGCCAAGCTTGCCGCCGTCGAGCAGCTCACCGAACTCGCCGCCACGATCGGGTGCACCCTGCCCGAGCTCGCGGTCGCCTTCCCCGTCGCCCACCCGGCCGTCACCTCGGTGATCATCGGGCCGCGCACCCGGGAGCAACTGGAGCACCTCCTCAAGGGCGCCTCACTCGTGCTCGACGACACCGCACTCGACAGGATCGACGAGATCGTGCCGCCTGGGGTCAATCTCTACCACCCGGACGGTGCCTGGCGGCCGCCCGTGCTCGACGACGCCCCGGGTCGCCGACGATCGTCGGCGGACCGCGCCGCCGCATAGATGGTTGGATGACCTATTCCAAGGGGTGATGCGCGGTGATGGGTGAGGGCACCCGTGATCACGGTGTGACGAACAACCTGGACATCCCGGCGGCAGGGCTCTACGTCGAGATCGAGTAGGTGGATGTCGGCCAGTAGCCCAGTGCTGACGCGGAAGACGGGCGTGGAGCCGGGCGGCTGTTACGCCTCGGTTCGGTATTCCTCCAGGTGGTCGGCCAGCTCTGTGGGGTGGCCGAGCATGGGGCAGTGGTCGCCGGGCAGTTCGTCGGGTGTAATGCCCAGGCGTTCCCGCACGATCCGGCGCATGTACTCGGCGGGGAAGAAGCGGTCGTCCCGGGACAGCAGGAACTTCGTGGGCACATCCGGCCACGCGGCCAGCGGCCATGGCTTCATGAACGGGGTGGCCGACTGCGTGCGCGTGTGCTTCTCGGCCTCGGCGGCCAGTTCTGGCGGGGTGTCGTGGTGGAACAGGGCGGTGTCGTCGCCGGGGTCCCTGCCGTCGCGTTCGTCTTGTTCGCGCCTGGCCTGCTCGTAGCCGGTGTTGGCCCACCACTGGCCCGGGGTCTCGCCCGGTGCCGGGATCTGCGCCTGCAGCATCACCAGCAGGTCCACCGGCACGCGCTCGCACACCAGCGGGGCGGTGAACCCGCCGAAGGAATGGGCCACCAGGACCAGGTCGACGCGATCACCGATGGCGTCGACCACGGTGTCGGCGTACTCGGCCAGCCCGGCCGAGTCGTCGTCACACGGCGGGTCCACCGCCACCACCTCATGGCCCCGCCCACACAGCTCAGCCTCCAGCAGATGCCAGTACCACGGGCTGGACGCGGCACCGGGAATCAACACATACGTAGCCAACGTCAGCGAGCCCCTCGGTAGCGGACACCGTGCCTCGACACCGTCGCTCGGCCCGCCAAGGCACGGCGACGAATGCCCCACCCCTGGGCCGCAGTTGTCCCCGGCACTTGGAAGGACTTGGTCCACGCAGTGATGAGGCGGGGGCATCATCCGTGATCACTGTGAGACGAACAATAAGGAATCACCGCAGTTCGCTCCGTGGCGGCCAGCCGTGGGCATCGCGCCGCAACTCAGCGACGCAGGACTGGAAACGCCGGCGACGATGCAGGCGATGCTCGGCTTCACCTCCGAGGCCCGGTGGCTGCGGCACGCCTGCACCCCTTCCTGCCCAAACAACCCGGGTACAACAAGCGGCTGCGCAAGGCCGCCGAATTCATCCGGTACGTCACCCGGACGCTGGCCCGTGACACCACGCTCAGGACCGACGACGTGTGAGTGGTGGACTCCACGCCCGTCGAGTGCGGACGCTCCCGAGAGACCGTCAAACCCTCCGACCTGGCCGTATGGGCCCAGTACAGGTACTGCGCCAGCCACTCACGTTACCTCCGGGGACTGCGACTGCACCTGGTCTGCACCCTGCACGGCCTGCCGGTCGCGTTCGCGCTGACCGGGGCCGAGGCAGACGAACGCGAGACGCTGCGGGACCTGCTCGTCGTCGAGCCGCAGCTCACTGCCCAGCGCCCGGGCCAGACCCTGATCGGCGGGGAACTACTTCGGCCGGGAGTTCGAGCAGCAGCTGGCCGAGCTAAACATCCGGCTGCTGCGGCCGGCCCGCAAGGGCGAGGCCGAGCAGGCCGGATCGCAACTGTTCAAGCCGCTGCGGCAGGTCAGAAGGGGTACTCTCGCGCTCCTGCCTCCCGCCTCCACGGCCGGGTGCTCTCGCGCGAGCGGGGGTGAGGCGTCGACTGGGGCAGGGGTCCCTCGCTCGCCGGGACGCCCCGCTTCTGGCAGTGCTGACGACGATCACCGTGTCCGGGAGCGGCAACGGGCCGGGGCTCATGGAGATCGTACGGGCCGCACGTGACCTGGCGAGTGACCGGATTGCCGTCGCACTGGCTGAGAGGGGCTCCTGTGAACGGTCACGATATTCCCCATGGGGAAATTCATGGATTTCCCCATGGGGATCCTGAAAGCGCCTTCGTGGGCATCCGGTTCTACCGGCGCGGCGGCGCGCTTCCAGGAGCATCCGACAGTTGCCGCGTTGGTCCGCCGACGTCGGTCAGTAGCCGATGGTGAAGCGGCGTTGGACGAAACGCGGCAGTTCCGCCTCGTCTACGAGGGCGACGGCGGCGTCCTCCACGGAGATCCGGCTTCGCCCGTCCGCGTCGAGGACTGGCTGGTCGCCACCGGTCCGGAACCGGCCCGTACGCTCACCTGGCGCGATGTCCTCCGCGGGGCTGAAGTAGGTCCACAGCCGGTTGGAGGTGCGCAGGACGTTCAGGGCGTCCCGGTGGCCGCGTACCGCGGCGGCATACTCCCTCGGCAGGCCGATCGTGTGGAGAGCCTCGTGCAGGAGTTCGCCGGAGTCGGCCCGTACGAGTCCGGGCTCGATCTCCAGGCTGCCGGCGCCGCCGATGACGATGAGCCGGGTCCGAGGGTGGCTCTCCAGTGCTTTCAGGAGTGCTCGCGCAGCGGTGGCGTAGACCGTGGGATCGGCGATCGAGCGGGCCACGGTGTCGGCGATGTCCTTGGCTGCGTTTCCGGGCTGGAATCCGCTGATCAGCACGTCAAGGCCGGGTATGGCGGCTGCGACGGCGTCGGCGTCGAGGACGTCGATGTTCTTCCAGACGATGTTCTTCCGGTCCTCGTCGATCTGCGTGGCGTCGCGGCTGAAGGCCGTGACGTGGTGCCCCCGGTCGAGGGCTTCGGTGACGACGCGACTGCCGATGCCGCCCGTGGCCCCGATGACTCCGATGTGCATGGCTCTCCCCTGGTGGTTGCTCGTGCGTCAGCTGACGATGCCATACATCTTCACGGCACATAGTAACTATACGGTGTGAAGTATCAATACGGCACACAGTATTGTGACGCTGTAGAGTGACTGACCGTGGGAAACGTGGGAAGCACCAAAGGACGCCGCGAGCGGTTGCGGGCCGAGACGACCGCCGAGATCAAGAAGGTCGCGCTGGAGTTGATGGCCTCGGGAGGAACCGACGCGATCACGTTGCGGGCCATCGCTCGCGAGATGGGCATGACGGCCAACGCCATCTACGGCTACTTCGCCACCCGTGACGACTTGGTCACCACACTGATCAACAACGTCTACACCTCGCTGGCCGACACTGTGGACGCCGCCTGGGACGCCGCCCCCGCCCTGGACCCGGCCGCCCGGATCCAGGCATGGGCCCGCGCCTTCAGGAACTGGTCGCTGGCCAACCCCGAGGGCTTCCGCCTCATCTACGGTGACCCCGTACCCGGCTACCAGCCCCCCGAGGGCGGCGCCGCCCCGGACGCCGCCCACCGTGTCTGCACCGGCATCACCGCGCTGGCGGCCACCGCCTGGCCGCACGCCGAACACCGCTACGCGGACAGCGACTTCGAGTGGTCCGACTTCGACCCAGGTCTGCTGGACAAGGTCCGCCCGGCTTTCCCCGACCTGCCCCCGGCCGCCGTGGCCCTCGCCCTGCGTCTCTGGAGCCACCTGCACGGCCTGGTGTCACTTGAGATCTACGGCCACCTGCAGACCCAGGCCCTCAGCCCGGAAAAGCTCTTCCGCGAAGAACTGGCCCAGCTCATCCGGTCCTTGGGCATCACGCCGCAGAGGTGAAGGCCCTGCGCAAGCGGCCAGCTGCATGGCCGCATAATCGCCCCCGCAGGTAAGCAACCACCGCCAGCGCATCGATCCCACCGGCCTGCGCACCCGCGCCGACGAAGGTGCCTCCCCCCTGGGGAATTACGCGACGCCCAAGCTGCCGTTGATGGGGAAATACTTGGCCGCCGACAGCGGCCGAGTTGGACTTCTCCGCGCTACTGGACCGGGTTGCCTTGCTGGAGCGTGGCTGCTGGCAACGATTGCTGCTGTTACCGGTGTAGCGAGGGCGGCAACAGATCTCATCGCGTTTACGCCCTCATCGACGGGGACCAGGGCTTCGCGTTTCATCTTGCGGTTGAGGTAGCGCAGGTAGGCGGCGCCGTCGGCGTCCCGGTGGAGCTGACCGTCTTCCGCAACGGCAAGCTCTGGCTGGTGCTCTGCACCTCGACCCTGATCATCGGTGCCACCTTCGCCGCGTTCTCCTACTTCACGCCCGTCCTCACCGAGGTGACCGGGTTCTCCCGCGGCCTCGTCCCCTTGCTCCTGCTCGCGTACGGGGCCTCGGGCGAGGGGCCGAAGCCGGGCGACCGGGTGGTGACCTGGGGCTGGATCGGCGGGTGGGCGCAGCTGCGCGCCGTGCCCGTGGGCGAACTCGCCGTCCTGCCGGAACAGGTGAGCTTCACCCAGGCGGCGACGCTCCCGGTCGCGGCCGTCACCGCCCTGCGCGCGCTGCGCCGCGCGCAGGTGCGGCCCGGCCACCAGGTCCCGTCACCGGCGCGTCCGGCGGCGTGGGGCGATTCGCCGTACAGATCGGCCACCTGGCGGGGGCCGAGGTGTACGCCCTGGTCGGCAGCCCCGCCCGGGGCGAGGGCCTGGCCGAGCTCGGCACGGACCACGTGGTCACGACCCCTGACCGTCGATCACGAGACCGGCGATACTGTTGAGCACGTCGGTGATTTCGAGTTCTTCCGGGCCGATCCCTACGAGACCCGCGACCTGTTCGGCGTCCTGGACGGCCACGACGGGGACGTCGGCTTGATCGCAGAAGCCATTCTCGATCTGTCGGCCGGGCACTTCCGCAACGGCCTCGACGATGTCGCCGAGCCACTGAATTCCAGCATGCCCATCCGCAACAGCGCTACGGTGACGGGCCCGTGGCGAGGATTCGGAATCGGTACCGCGTTCGCCGGCAGGGCCATCAAACACCTCGGCTCCGGATGCAGGGGAGCCGCCTGCTATCCCGCACCGCTCGACTCCTCTGACCCCGACGAAGACGAGGACGGGCGAAAGAAGGCGAAGGATGCCCTGCGCCGCTCCTGGGAACGGCTTGGATTTCAGCGCTACCGGCTGGACGTGTACGTTCTCGACCTCTGCACAGTGACCCTCGACAAGTCGCTGGCCGCACTGGTCAAGTGCATCGAGGAACTCCCTCAGCCCGACCTGGACGAGTGGATTGCCTTGCGCACTGAAGGCTGAGGACATCACGCCCAAGTCCACGCCTGACAGCTGACCTCATACATCCAACGTGATCGGCCCGTCCGGAATCCAACCTTCGACATAACCGGTCATCAGGACGCCCAGCTCCAACGGAAACACATCTATGCTGCCGATCTCCGAGATGGAGCACCACCGCGCGAAGGGAGAGAACCAGTCGGCATCCACCTCTCCCGTGAGCTTGAGGATGACGACGTGCCAATCCCAACGCGAGATGGAGCACCACCGCGCGAAGGGAGAGAACCAGTCGGCATCCACCTCTCCCGTGAGCTTGAGGATGACGACGTGCCAATCCCAACGAGTAGCCCCTGCTCCCGAGGCCATACGGCCCGTCACGGAGCCTCGACGTATGCCCGACCGTTTGCTCCAGTGCCGCTGCCATCGGTGTACGACAGTTACGTACGAACGATGTGAAGGCGTCTGGATCCGGAGCGGCCACCAGGCCGGCTCGTCCGGTCGCCGCTCCAGGAGGATTGTTCTGCTGTCATGAGACAGCAGAACAATCAGCACCATACGACGCACCTCTGTGACAGCCACGCTCATGCGGCCGTTGCCCACGTGGTCTCGCCGGTCGTGCTGAGCGCAGCCGTACTGGCGATGTGCTGAGCGCAAAGCGCATTCGTTCAACCAACGTGACTTGTGGGGCCATACGTGAGGCGCGTCACATGACGGCCTGGCGGCGATGAGTTCCGTGCGATCCGGTAGTCCAGTACATCGTCAACAACGCTGAACCGAACCGGGATGGACACGATGACGACCCAGTCGCCCCCTACCGACGACCCTGCCGTGACCACGCCGCCAAAGGGCGCTTATGCGCACGTCAACGGCCTGGAGATGTACTACGAGAGCCACGGCGCAGGCCGCCCGCTGGTGCTGCTGCACGGCGGCGTGCACACCATCGGCCTGACGTTCGGGGCCATCATGCCCGCGCTGGCCACAACGCATCGAGTGATCGCTGTCGAGCTGCAGGGGCACGGCCACACCGCCGACATCGACCGCGAGATGACTGTGCCGAGGTTCGCCGAGGATGTCGTGGCGCTGCTCGACGTGCTTGGCATCGAACGGGCCGACCTCTTCGGGTTCAGCCTGGGCGGCATGACGGCGCTGGAGACGGCGCTTCGGTATCCGGAGCGAGTGGACCGTGTGGTCCTCGCGTCCATTCGCTTCCGGCCCGACGGCTACCTGGACGAGATCCGCGATCCAGCACTGCACGTGGAATCGAGGCGGCTGCCGACCCCGGCCGACTTCCAGGAGATGGTGGACGCCTACACTGCCGTCGCCCGCCACCCGGAGCACTTCCAGGACTTCATGGCAAAGTGCACGGTCGCGGCGGGCTATGAAGGGTGGTCGGAGGACGACCTGCGGGGGCTGGCCGCGCCGGCTCTGCTGGTCGTCGGCGACACCGACTTCGTTCGTATCGAGCACGCCGCGCAGATGCACCGCCTTATCCCCGATGCACGCCTGGCGATCCTCCCGGACTGCCTGCACATGGACGTGATGCGCCGCAGGGAACTGGTCCTCCCCATGGTGGAGACCTTCCTCACCCCATAGAGGCTCGCGGAAAGGCGAGGGCTCACGGGCGTCGATTCGGGCGGTGGTCCCAGCGGTGGGTTGTCCAGGATCGGCGGATGAGGCTGCGGACGGTGATGATCGTGTCGGCGAGGTCGAAGAAGGCGTCGATCACGGTGGCGCGGCGTTCGTAGCAGCGGGCGAGGCGGTGGAAGGCATTCTGCCAGGCGTGGGTGCGCTCGACGTGCCAGCGCTGGCTTGCCTGGATCGGGGCCTTCTCGCCCTTGTGCGCTATGCGGCCGCGCAGGGCACGTTCGTCGAGCAGGGCGCGGGCCGCGGCGGTCGAGCGGTACCTCACCGGCGCCGGCATCGCGCCGTCCTCCGCCCGGGTCTACCGGATCTCGCTCACCACCTGGAGGTGGATGCTTTCCGGGCGACCCGCCCCCATCGGCCCGGCCCGGCGGGGCGCGAAGCCGGACCCGTTCCCGCTCGCGGTGCTGGACGACCCGGGCCTGTCGCCGGTGCTCGCCGAGCCAGCCGCCGTGCGGGCGGACGCCGTGGATGCCGACACCGTCAACCGCGAGCTGTCCATCGCCCGCAAGGCCATCGGCTGGTGGCTCGCCCAGGGCTGGATAGCTGTCGATTGCGTGAGCAGCGGTACAGCAGTCAACGCTGAGATTGATCTTGCTGGCTACTCACTCGCCGAGGTCTGGAGCACTTGAGCCTGGGGGTAGGCAGCCGGAATACGCCGGAAAGGCGCCGTAGGGGTACAGGTAGCAACCGCCGAAGAAACAACGCCAAGGCGGAGGTGCCGGACGGGTCTGGGGTCTTGACAGCGAACGGCGCCGACCGCGTTGAGGCGGTCGGCGCCGTTCGCTGTGGGGTTGGTGGTCAGGTGTGCCGGATGGCCGATGGCCCGGCTACCGCTGAGCCGGATCGGCCCCGACGAGGCCTACTTCATCGGCGAACGCGACAGCTTCCGCCCCGCCACCGTCTGCCAGACCGGCTGGCCGTACATCCAACACCGCGGCGGACCGGCCGTGCCGCACCTGGTGTCTCGCTTCATGACGTCTGCGGCGAGAACGGCGCCATGAGCAGCTCCGACAGATGCACCGTCGCCTCTGCTCGGTCGCTGTCGAGCCGCAGGTCGGCCGTCCGAGCCGCGTCATCCAGGCTGCGGCGACCGTCGCACACCGCCCGCAAGGTCTCGATGCCCGTGGCCAGCACCGCGTCCGGGTGCTCCGCGGTACCGCGGTAGATCCGCAGCGAGGCGTCGGCGACCTCGGCGACGAACGTGTCGGCGTCAATGCGGAACTCGTACGTGCCGCGCAGCTCGTCGGCGCGTACCGCGTCGAAGGCGGCCTTGATGCTGAGCATGATCGAGTCGACGCCCAGTTCACCCTCGACGGGGTGCGGGGCCTGATTGCCCCAGCGCCCGAGCTGGAGCAGCAGGGGCTCCAGCTCGCGGCCCCATTCGGTCAGTTCGTAGTAGTGGACGCGGGCCGGCGCCCCGAGTTCGCGGCGGTGGACGACGCCATGGTCAGCCAGATCGCGCAGCCGTTGGCTCAGAACGTTCGGACTCACACCGGGCAGTCCGGCGAGCAGGTCGTTGAACCGCTTGGGGCCGAGCAGCAGATCGCGCACCACCAGGAGCGCCCACCGTTCCCCTACGACATCCAGACTGCGGGCCACGCCGCACGGGTTTCCGTAGTTACGCCTGCCGTTCATGCTTCCACGCTAACAGATCGCTTCGCTTTTAGGATGAGAGCTTGTTTTTTAGGAGTTGATGAATCTAGCGTGGAGCCATGAGCTTCCAGAGAACCGAAGCGGCGAACCTGCGGCAGGGCGACGTACGACTGCTGGGCACCCCGACAGCCCAACACCTGCTCACTACCCACCTCGTGGCGCGCCTGGCGTACACCGGCAAGGACGGGGCGCCTCGGTTGATCCCCGTCAACTTCCTGTGGACCGGCCAGGAACTGGTCGTCGGAGCATTCGCCGGCACCTACAAGGTCCGCGACCTCGGCGCCCACCCCGACGTCGCGGTCTGCATCGACTCCGCTGATGGCCCGCCGCAGGTGCTCATGCTGCGCGGCACGGTCACCGTGACCGAAGTCGACGGCGTCCTCCCGGAGTACGCCACGATGCAGCGCGCGGTCATGGGCCCCGAGGCCGGCGACGACTACCTGAACGCCATCGACAAACCTGGACTGCGCATGGCCAGAATCGGCCTGCGCCCGACCTGGGTCGGCCTCCTCGACTTCCAGTCCGGCCGACTCCCCGGCCGCACCCCGCAACCCGTGCTCGCCGCCTTCGGCGTCGGCCAATGACCCGGCACACCCCCCAGGAATCAGAAAACGAAGGCAGAAAACGATGACCGCCCAGACAGATCCGACGCCACCACTACCCGCCGTCGCCTCAGCGCGGGAATGGCAGTCCGCCCGCGACGAACTCCTGGCCAAGGAAAAACAACTGACGCGCGCACTCGACGCGCTGGCCGTCGAGCGCCGACGACTGCCCATGGTCCGGTTCGACGCCGACTACGCCTTCGAGGGCCCACACGGCAAATCCACCCTGACCGGGCTCTTCGAGGGACACCGCCAGCTCATCGTCTACCACTTCATGTGGTCCGGTGGCGGCCACTACTGCCCTGGCTGCTCCAGCTTCACCGACAACATCGGCAACCTCGCCCACCTGCACGCCCGCGACACCACACTCGCTCTGGTCTCCGATGGCCCCCTGGCCGAGATCGCACCCTTCAAACGGCGCATGGGCTGGACCGTGCCCTGGTACTCCTCCCACAACAGCAACTTCAACGCCGACTGCGGAACCGGAGGCGGCTTCGGGCTGAGCGTCTTCCTCCGCGACGGCGACCGCGTCTACCGCACCTACTTCACCGCGGGCCGCGGCGTCGACCGGCTCCGCATGGACTTCAGCCTCCTCGACCTGACTCCCCTTGGCAGGCAGGAGACGTGGGAGGACTCACCCGACGGATGGCCCCAAACCGCCCCGTACGCCTGGTGGCGCCTCCACGACGAATACCCCCGGCCAGTAAGACGACTCCAGTCAACGACCCAAGCGGCGGCCGACAGCTCCTCCCGAAGGGACTGAGAAACCCGGCCCCTTGAGCTTGATCCGCTTTGACGGCCCTCGCGGCTGCTAACGACCTCACCCGCGATTGAGTTCGGGGCGTGCTGGTCTGGCGGTTCGGCTGGTGGGTGATCAGCAGGCGGCGTTGCGGGCGAGGACGAGGTCGGTGCTGTGCACGCAGGGCCGATGCGTTCTCAGACGGCGAGACAGAATACGGCGATCGCGTGATCGGGACGGGACCGGTCGTGGTCGGCCACGGGGGGGGCGGTGCTCCAGCCGGTCCTGTCGCATGGGGTCGACGGCGAGGCTACGGATCGTGGCCATAGATTCGGGACGCGCTCGGGTGAAGCGGCGGAGCGGTCCACAAGGTGGACCTGTCAGCCGCTGTGATGATGAGGTTGCGACGATGCCCGCATGACTGATGAGATACGGAAGACATACCTGCAGGCTGCCGAGAAGGCAGTGCACCTGCTGACTACAGAGCAGGTAGCCCAGTGCTGGGAGGCCGAGTCCGTGCTCCCAGGGATGTCAGTAGGTGGGCTGGCTGGTCACCTTGCGCGTAGCGTCCTCCAGGTCGAATGGTTCCTCGATGGTCAGGTACTCGGCGCAGAACCGGTGTCACCGGTTCGGTACTACGCTCGGCTCGCCGATACGTCGTTGCCGGGCTCTGCGCTGAACGTCGGGGTGCGTGCCCGCAGCGAGGAAACAGCCACAGCCGGCCCCGCTGTCGTGGCTGAGCAGACCCAGGCGGCGTGGGTGCGGCTATCGCAGCGGCTGGGCATGGAGCCGGCCGATCGACGGGTAGCCGTCCTCCACCGGCCGGGAGAGGAGATGTTGCTCGACGGATACCTGCAGACCCGTTGCGTCGAGCTGGCGGTGCACCTCGATGACCTCACACTCAGCGTGAACGCACCATGCCAAGTGCCCGATGCTGCGCTCGCCATCGCGGTGGATGTGCTCGTTGCAGCCGCCCGGGATCGGCACGGTGACCAAGCCGTGTTGCATGCGCTCGCCAGACGTGAGCGTGACGTTGATCAGGCCCTGCGCGTGCTGTAGTTCTACCGCACTACAAGCTGCGACCTGGGCCCATACCAGGCTTGTGCTCCTAATTTGGCGTCATGGTGACAGCCCAGAGCGGAAATCTTCCCGGTTGACGAGATGAGCCGAGGGCGTAATCAGTCCGGTCTGGCCCGGTGGACTCGGTCCGCACGCGCACGACGCGGCCCCTGATGATCAAGGTGTCTGAAGCCGTTGATCGCACAGGGGCCGCGTCCGTATGCCAGATTCTACGATTGAAATCCTCTCCTGCCACCGTGATTGCATCGCGAACGCAGACGCCGCCGAGGCGGTGCCGCTGACCGAACTGGCCGACGTGCTGGACGCCCTGCCCGATCCCCGACGCCGTCAAGGCCGCCGCTACCGGCTCGGCGCACTGCTGGCCTTGCGTACAGTCGCTGTACTCGGTGGCGCCTCCACGCTGGTGGCGATCGCCCGGTTCGCGGCGGCCCTCCCGCCCGAGATCCGCGCCGGTGGCCCAGCCCCAGGCGCTGCGCGGCTCGCGCACCGTCACCAGCACCGCGATCCACCTGCTCCCAGCCGCAGTCCATGGCGAGCGCACCGTCATCGCCCAGCGCCAGGTGGACTCAAAGAGTAACGAGATCACGGCCTTCCAGCCGCTGTTGGCCCCGATAGATCTCACCGACAGTGTGTTGACCTTCGACGCGCTGCTGACGCAGACCAGCCACGCACGCTTCCTCGTTGAGGAGAAGGAGGCGCACTACATCGCCCTAGATGCAATACCGGTGACTTTGAGAGTGTCGGCTCGTTGTGTTGGGTGTGCCAAGGCCGGGACAGGTGAAGTCGGTCGGGGGTGAGCGGTTTTCGGATCGCATCGCTCTCGGAGTGTTAACGCGCGCGTTTACGCCGGATCTGGTGGACGAGGTGGTGGCGGAGTGCGGGCGTGTTGAGCAGCGTCAGCGGCTGCTTCCGGCACGGGTGGTGGTGTATTTCGTGCTGGCGATGTGCCTGTTTTCGGGGCAGGGGTATGAGGAGGTCGGGCGTCTTCTCACGCAGGGTCTGGAGCGCCAGGGCCGCTGGGCAGAGGGGTGGCGGGTGCCTACGAGCGGAGCGATTGGGCGGGCGCGGCTGCGGCTGGGGCCGGAGGTGCTGAAGGTGTTGTTCGCCCGGGTGTGCCGGCCGGTGGCCGTCCCGGGGTCGCGGGGCGCCTGGTTTCGGGGGCTGCGGTTGGTGGCTGTGGACGGGACGACGTTCGATCTGCCGGACACGGAGGCGAATGCCGGGTTTTTCGGGCGTCCGGGGACCGGCCGTGGTCAGGGCAGGAGTGCGTATCCGCAGGCCAGGGTTGCGGCTCTGGTCGAGTGCGGCACTCATGCGGTCTTTGCTGCCGAGGTCGGTCCGCTGGCGGTGCACGAGACCGTGCTGGCCGGGCGCCTGTTCTCGTCGTTGACCGGGGGATGCTGCTGATGGCAGACCGAGGGTTCCTCGGATTCGACCTGTGGCGGGCCGCCGCGGCAACCGACGCCGACCTGCTCTGGCGGGTCAGGAGCAACGCGGTGCTGCCTGTGGTGACGTTGCTGCCCGATGGCTCCTACCTGTCGGAGATTGTCGCCGCCCGTGACAGGAACCGGCGGGCCGACCCGGCCCGTGTCCGCGTCATCGAGTACACCCTTGGCCCACGCGGGAAGGACGCCACCGTCTACCGGCTGGTCACCACCCTCCTCGACCCGGACACCGCGCCGGCGGCGGAACTTGCCGCGCTCTACGCCGAACGCTGGGAGATCGAGACCACCCTGGACGAGATCAAGACGCACCTGGGCGGGCCACGTCTGGTCTTGCGCTCCCAGCACCCGGCCGGGGCCGAGCAGGAGATCTTCGCATTCCTCCTCGTTCACCATGCCGTGCGGGACCTCATGCACGAAGCCGCACGACAGGAGGGACACGATCCGGACCGGATCTCCTTCACCCGCGCCGTGCGCGTTGTCCGCCGCCAGGTCACCGCCCAGGCGGGTCTTTCCCCCCTCCCGACTCACGCGGGCCCTCGCGCAGACTCTGCTTGAAATCGGTCAACGGCTCCTGGAACCACGGCGGTTACACTCCAATCCCCGTGTCATCAAACGCAAGATGTCCAACTGGGCCCTCAAACACACCGAACACAACAATCAGCCCCGGCCGGACACCCCAGTCGTCACCCTCGTCGGACCCACCAAACCAGCCCCGACCTCCCGGAAAAAGACCTAAATCACCGGTATTGCATCTAGTAGCGTGTCGCCGCTTAGTTATGGTGCACCTGACTGGGAGGTTGGTGTCTGGCAGATTCCTTCCCCTTTGCCAGATAGGACTGTTGTTGTGGGTTCGCAGAAGAAGCGGCCGGTCAGGTTGACCGCGCAGGATCGCGAGGAGTTGGTCCGGGTGACCACGACAGGTGTTCGTGGGGCCTCGATGATCATGCGTGCGCGGGTGCTGCTTGCGCTGGATACCTCGGCGGGTGAGGCGGATCCCAAGGAGGTGATCGCGGCCCGGCTCGGCGTCTCCGGTGAGACGTTGCGGCTGGTCGCCAAGCGTTTCGCCGAGACCGGTGGCGATGTTCACGCCACGATCGCGCGGAAGAAGCGCGACCTCCCACCGGTGCCCTCGCCGGTGACCGGTGAGGTCGAAGCCCGCCTGATCGCGATGGCGTGCTCACAGCCACCCCAAGGCCATGCCCGGTGGTCGCTGCGGCTGCTGGAGAAGCACGTCGCGCTGGTCGAGGACATCCCCGATCTGGACCACTCCACCATCGGGCGGGTCTTAAAAAACGGAACTGCGTCCTCACCTGAAGAAGTGCTGGACCATCCCACCACGAGCGAACGCGGAGTTCGCGGCCCGGATGGAAGACGTGCTGGCCGTCTACGCCCGGCCCTATGACCCGGCACGTCCGGTGGTGTGCATGGACGAGAAGCCCTACCAGCTCCTCGACCATGCCCGCGACCCGCTCCCGGCCCGCCCTGGTCACGACGCCTGCCAGGACAGCGAGTACATCCGCTGCGGCACGTGCTCGATCTTCGTGTGGGTCGAACCCCTGCGCGGGTGGCGTCGAGTTCAGGCACTGTCCCAGCGGACCCGGATCGACTGGGCCGGCCAGGTCAAGCAGCTGCTGAGCGTGGATTACCCCGACGCCGAGGCCGTGGTGCTGGTGATGGACAACCTCAACACCCACGGCATCGCCTCACTGTACGAGGCATTCGAACCAGAAGAGGCCTTCGCCCTGGCCCAACGCCTCGAGATCCACCACACGCCCAAACACGGGTCATGGCTCAACATCGCCGAGATCGAACTCTCCGCGCTGACCCGGCAATGTCTCGACCGCCGGATCGGCGACCTCGACATCCTCAACACTGAACTCTCGGCCTGGCAGAACGCCACCAACACCGAACAACGCCACGTGGACTGGCAGTTCACCACCCACGACGCACGCATCAAACTGCGCCACCTCTATCCCAAAAATTAGCTGCGACGGTCTACTAGTCAAGGACAATCACCCCACCCTGCGGGTATTGCTGAAGAAGCTGCCCTGGCGGGAGGTGCCGCTGCTGGACAAGACCCGTGCCACCGCGCACGGACGCGACGAGATCCACCGCCTGAAGGCTGCCACCGTCGCCGGGCTGCCCTTCCCGCGCGCCGTCCAGGCCCTGCAAGTCGTCCGGCGCCGCCGCAACGTGCGTACTGGCAAGGTCACCCTCGAACGCATCTACGCGGTCACCAGCCTGACGGCCGAGCAGGCTACTGCTGCCCCACTCGCTGCCCTCGTTCGCGGGCACTGGCACATCGAGGCCTTGCACCACATCAGAGACCTGACCTTCACCGAGGACGCCTGCCGAGTCCACACCGGCACAGCACCCCGAGCCCTGGCAACCTTCCGCAACCTCGCGATCGCTCTGACCAACCTCACTGGCTGGACCAACCTCGCCGCCACTGTTGATCACTACCGGTCACGCCCTGACCGCGCACTCGACCTGATCAAGCCCGACAGCTGAGAACGCTCACGCCCTGGCTGTGCACGCGGCGGGGGGCCTCTTGGCAGCACGGTCGGAGATCAGGGCAGGCGGCGATGGCCCGCTGGGTCTCGGGGAAGGTCTCGCGGCGTCCGGTGAACCGCCTTATCGGGGCCCACTTCCGCAGCTCGGCATTGGTGTGCTCGGCGCAGATCCGGGCCGAGGACTGCCGTCGTCTCGCCTCGCGCCAGGCGTACTTGTCGCCATCGCAGGTGCCCTCCTTCGGTTTCTTCAGCGGCGCGGTGACCTGGCCGGGAAACTCCTTGGCCAGGCCCTGGTAGCCGGAGTCGACCTTCGCCCTCACGCCGGGACGGGTCCTGAACTGCTCGGCGATGCCCTCGGTGCGCACGGCGGTCTGGTCGTGCATCCGGCCGGGCCGTTCCGCCCCGGAGTAGAGCAAGCGGCCCTGACCGTCGCTGAACGTGGTGGTCTTGATGGTGTTCTGCTTGCGCTTGCCCGAGACGAACGCCCGGCGCCCAGGGCGGCCAGCCTTCGGACGGCGGACCTGGGTCTTTGCACCGTCGAGCCGCAGCTCGATGTTCTCGGCCTCCGCGTAGGCGAACACGTCCTCCAGGGTGCGTAAGCGTAGGCCGGGCCGGTCGGGGACGGCGAAGCCGCGGGCCGCGAGCAGGGGCCGGACCTCACCGATCGCCCGCCCGATGGTCGAGGAACCGACATCGTAGATGACGGCGAGGGCGTCCTGGGGCAGGCCGGTACGCAGGTAGGCCAGCGTGATCACCAGCCGGTCGCGGAAGGCGAGTTCGTACGTCGGGCCAGCCCCGGCCCGACGGCGGCGGCCGTGCCCGCGCCGGTCGTGACGCTCGCTCTCGCACCGTGATTCCCCCCCGGTTCGAGCTCGTCGAGCAACTCGCCGAAGTGTTGGCGGCTCACGCCGCAGAAGGCAGGATGAGACAAGGCCCGCGCGGGCCCACTTCTTGATCACACTCGAAGAACCCGCGCGGCCCTCGTCATGTCACGGCCCCGCCCCGATCAATCGCGGGGGAACTCGCAACCCCACACCCGATCAACGGAGTCGAGGCATGTGAGACACGCAACGAAAGCAGCGACAATTTGGGTCCAGAACGATTTCTGTGCCCGCGTGAAGGGTTCCTCCGACGAGGCCCCGGTCACCTACGAGGACCCGCAGACCAAGGAGAAGATCACCCACGGCACGGCCGACGGCCGTAAGGCGTGCCTTCACCATGTCGCTTCTGTTGGGGTCCCCAGGGTGGCGCCAGAGGTTCTAGCAGGTCGGCAGGCTGTTGCTGTCTGCGACATCTGTCGCGGACAGCAACAGCAGCAGCGCTTAACCGGGGAAATGCCGCAGAAGGAATAGGGTGGCCCCAGTGATGAGCTGCATACGACGAATACGTGCCCCCTGCGCGTTCGACGGCCCCGGAGCCGAGCTCCTCGGTATAGACCAACCGTGAGAACTCATCGATCGCTGAGTGCACGAAGGGTGGGGTCGTGGAACCGGCGTAGCCCCACTCCGAGCCGGGTCAGGTCCCGGGTCACGGTCCGCCGAGGGCGCAAGTAGGCGGTGGGGTCTGGGCGGAGTCGCGGCTGGGAGTGTGTTCATCGGTCCCGCGTTTGGTCAGCGTGGTCCTCGTATGCTGTCGATGATGCGGGTCCAGTTGTCGCTGCCATTTCCTTCCTCAATCGCGCGCCGATAGTGGGCCTGCACGGCCAGTGGGAGCGCGAGGTCGAGGCCGAGTGACGTGCTGGTCTCGACGATGTGGTCGGACGTCGCACCCATCATGGTGACCGTGCTGAGGTCGCCGGGATGCTCTCCAGCATCCAGCGCGGCGCCGGGGTTCTCTTCGCCAGCCCTCAGGATGTCGCCAATCGAGTCGGCGGAGGAGAGCAACTCTGGCAGCGCTTCCTTGGCCTTCATTCCTGCGGTGCCTAGCATCGCGGTGGCGTGCATCAGTCCGGACAGGGTGGTGAGGAACACCGCGAGCTGGGCTTGATACATCATCTGAGCGAGGCCCGGGTCCTCGCCCAGGTGCTTTGGTGTGCCGAGCAGTGTCAACGCCGCCAGGTGGCTCTCCATCACCTGGTATCGGCCGCTGTAGTAGACATAGGCTGCCTCGGTGCCGACCATCGGCGCGGGGACCATGACGCCACCGGTGAGGAAGGTGGCGTCGTGGCCCGCTGCCCAGGTTGCTGCCTCGCGTGTGCGGTCGGGAGTGTCAGAGCTCAGGTTGACCAGCGTCCGGCCGGCGAGCGATTCGGTGGCGCTGTCGAGGACGTCGTACATCGCCTGGTAGTCGGTGAGGCTGAGGATCAACAGGTCACTCGCTTCGACCGCCTCGCTGGGTGTCGCCGCGAGCGTGGCTCCGTCGGTGACGACGCCGTCGGCCCGACTGACGGTGCGGTTCCATACGGTGACCGGGTGGCCGGCGGTGAGTAGGGTGCGGGTCATCGCCTGGCCCATCGGGCCAAGCCCGATCACGGTGACAGCGCCGTCTTGCCTGGTGGTGCGGTTCTCTTGTTCGTTCACCCCTCCATGCTCGGAGAGCGCCACTATTCTCGGAAGTACCCACTATTTTCTGCGGTACTTACCTTTTAGTAAGGGGATCAGTGATGGCCAAGGCGCCGAGATGCGGGCCTTACATCTGCGGCATCGACGCTGCGCTCGACGTGGTGAGCGGCAAGTGGAAGGGACTGATCCTCTGGGAACTTGACGCCCATCGCGTACGCCGCTTCGCTGAGCTCCGCCGCGGTCTGCCAGGAGTGAGCGAGAAGATGCTGACGCAGCACCTGCGTGAGATGGAGGTGGACGGTCTCGTGCACCGGGAGGTTTATGCCGAGGTGCCGCCGCGGGTGGAGTACTCCCTGACTGAGCACGGGCGCACGCTCAATCAAGCGCTCGGGCCGCTCGGCGCCTGGGGGGTTGAGCGGATGCGTCGCGAAGGCTCCGAAGCGGTCGACGTCGCCGAGACCTCACACGGCTAAGCCTTGATCCACCGATCTGATGGCTGTGGATGACTCTTCGAGAAACAAGGAAGTGCCTTGTGACCTGCGATGATGGGAGTTCTTGAGGCTTCCAGCACGCACGATCGGCAAGGCACTTCCGAGATGCAAGTTTCCCATACTCCAGCGGCGGTCTCCGCTGCGTTCGATGACCCGAATCTGGTCGCGCATGCCGGGCTGGTTCCGGTGATGCGGCTGGCCGAACGGTGCGGGCTGTCGGGCCTGGTGGCGCAGAAGGTGAAGCTGAGCGGGACGAGGAACGGCGCGGGTGCGTCGGCGGACGTCAAGGTCAGCAGCATCGTGGCCGGCATGGCGGCGGGCGCGGACAGTATCGACGACCTCCATATCCTGCGGCACGGCGCGATGCCGGCCCTGTTCCGGGGGCCCGTGCGCCGTCCACGCTGGGCACCTTCCTCCGTTCGTTCACCCACGGTCACGCACTCCAACTCCACGCTGTCCACCGCAGGTTCCTCGGTCAACTGGCCGCGCACGCCCCGCTGCTGCCCGGTGCCGGCGACAAGGCGTTCATTGATATCGACTCCACCCACAAGCGGGTCTACGGCCGGGCCAAGCAGGGTGCCGAGTACGGCCGGTTCAAGGGCATCCGCACCCTGCACCCCCTGCTCGCCACGATCTGCACCCCGCACGCGCGGCCGGTGATCGCCACAGTACGGATGCGCCGCGGCAAGGCAGCCGATTCCCGTGGGGCCCCGAAGTTCGTCAGTGAGGCGCTGTCCACCGCCGTCGAGGCGGGCTGCACCGGCACCCGGATCCTGCGAGCGGACTCGCAGTTCTACAACGCCGGGGTGATCTCGGCCTGCCGCCGGGCTGGAGCCCACTTCTCGATTACCTGCGGGTTGAACCCCTCCATCAAACGGGCCGTCCTCGGCATTCCCGACCAGGCCTGGCAGCAGATCACATACCCGACCGCGGTGCCCGATCCTGCAACCGGTGAGCTCGTCTCGGACGCCGAAGTCGCCGAGATACCCGCCTACACCGCCTTCGCCAGCCGCACGAAAGCGGAGCGGGTCACCGCGCGGCTGATCGTGCGCCGGGTCCGTGACCTGGCCAAACCCGCCATTGTGGGTGAGCAGGGCGAGTTGTTTCCCGTCTGGCGCTACCACCCGTTCTTCACCGACCAGCCTGCACAAACCCTCCAGGCCGAACGCGAACACCGCCACCACGCGGTCATCGAGCAGGTCATCGCCGACAGCAAAGCCTCCGCCCTGGCCCACCTGCCCTCCGCACACTTCCACGCCAACGCAGCATGGCTCACCCTGTGGGCGATGACCTACAACCTGCTGCGGGCCACCGGCGCACAAGCCTCCGCCTTCCACGCCAGGGCCACCACCGCCACGATCCGCACCCACCTGGTCCATGTTCCGGCCCGGATCGCCCACTCCGCCCGCCGCATCACACTGCACCTACCGCACAACTGGCCCTGGCAGCACGCCTGGACACACCTGTTCTCCACGGCCCACGGACCGGCCGGCTGATACGAACAGCCCCTGCCCACCCCGCCCGCAAGGGCCCGACCGGAACCGAACCGTGGAAATGCTGGGCAGACCAGCGGAAACAACCTGCCCTCACCCGACCACCCGACCCCAAGCCGATCAAAAGACCACTCTCAAACCACCTCGGTGGATCAAGGCTAAGGGCCCGTAAAGATTCAACACGTTGGTTTGGTCTTTGTCGTGAGGGTCGCGCCGTGTGCGGTGGCGTGGACGAGGAGTCCTGCCAGGGTGCTGAGGTGTGCTGCTGGGGGCTGGGATGTGTGCGCGTGCTGGTCCATCAGTCGTCGGATCTCGCTGGTGGTGTGGCGGATGGTGTCCTTGCTGACGTCGAAGAGGTGGGCCAGCACGGTAGGTGGCAGAGCGAGGTTTTGTTGCAGCACGGTGGCCAGGACCCGGTCGGCCAGGTCGAGTTTGGCTTTGCGGCCGCCGCCCGGGGCCCGGCGCCGGGTGCCGCCGTCGCGTCGGGTGGCCGGGTCCTGTTTCTGCAGCGCCTGCCAGCCGGGGGTCAGGGTCTCGGTCAGCTCGGTCAGTGCGGTGCAGGTCATGCCGGTCAGCACGGGGTGTGACAGGGCACCGCGGTCGATGACCGCTGCCGGCCCGGGCGTCGGCGGCCTGGTGTGGCCTGCCGGGCTGGCGGGGTGGGGGTGCACGGTGTAGTTCCATTCGCCGTGGAAGGCATGCCCGGTGACCGGCACCGCGTTCAGCTCCGCATCGCTGACCTTCACACCGGTGGGATAGGTGCCGGTGTCGAGTTCGGCGTGGACGGTGAGACCGGTGCGGGTGGTGGTCGCGGCGATGGACTGCACGACGACCTCGTGGCTGTTCAGCGGTCTGCCGCGCCAGTTCATGGTGATGGCGGAGAACAGCCGATGCTCCACCTTGTTCCACTTCGATGTGCCCGGCGGCATGTGACAGACCGTGACGGCCAGGCCGGTCCGGGCGGCGAACGCGGCCAGCTCGGTCTTGAAGGCCCGGGTGCGGTAGCCGTTGGAGCCGCCGGCATCGGCAGTGATCAGCAGACGTCTGGCCTGCGGGTAGTCGAGGCGTCCTTGCCCGTTCCACCAACGGCCGATCGATTCGACCGCGAAGGCTGCGGTGTCGTGATCCGTACCGACATTCACCCAGCCGGTGTCCGCCGCCAGATCGTAGATGCCGTAAGGCAGGGCCTTGCCCAGTGCATCGCCGGGGAAGTCATGGACGTCAACCCGCACGGGTTCACCGGCCGGCCGCCACTGACGTCCCGCATTCTTGAACTCCCCGACGACTTCCTTCTTCTTCGTGTCCACACTGACCACCGGCTCGCCCTCCGCCTGATGGTCCTTGACCTGGTCGTTGATGTAGCGGAACTGCGCGTCCCGGTCGGGGTGCTGAGCGCCCTCAAGGGTCTTGGCATTGGCCTGCAGACTGAAGCCGTTCTCCCGCAGCAGCCTGCCCACGGTCGGCGCTGACGCGGCATGGCCCTGCCGCGTCAGCTCCCCGGCCAGAGACCGCAGCGACTTGGTCGTCCACCGCAGCGGCGACATCGGATCGCCCCGCTCATCCGGCTCGACCAGCGCCAGCAACGCCGGAACGAGCAGCCGGTCAAGCTTCTCGGCGCTCTTGCGACCGCCGCCGTCCCGGCGGACCCGGCCATCGGGCAGTGGGTCCTCACCGCCCTCCAACTCAAAGACGCCCTTCCGCACCGTCGTCTCGCTCACCCCTGCGGCACGCGCGACGGCCCGGACCCCGCCGTGCCCCAGCAGCCGGGCCTCGGCGGCCAGCGCCAGCCGCTGCTGCCGCTCATTCAGGTGAGGGAACAACACTCCGAATCTCAGGGCAAGTTGGTCACGAACCTCGCTCGGTATGCGCATACCACACCAACGACAGGGAGGCCGTGAAGCAACGTGTTGATTCTTTACGGGCCCTAAGTGGTCGGCTTCGGAAATCCTTCGGGGGTTGATCATGCTGCCGGTGCCACGGAGGATTGGTCGTGGTGATCGGCGGTGTGCCGGTCGAGCCTGGCCAGTAGATCGTCCAGGTCGGAGGTGGTGAACTTCCACTGGAACGGCTGTGCCGTGGCGTTGTAGCGGTCTTCGAAAGCTCGGAGCCGATCCCTGACCTGGGCAAGGTCGGTGAAGTCGTTGGGTGAGACGACCTTGCGCTGTACGACGGAGAAGTAGATCTCGACCTGGTTCAGCCAGGAGGCGTGGACAGGTGTGTGGACCATGACCGCGTTCGGGAACGCGGCGGACAGTCGGTCGGTGGCTTTCTTACCGCGGCGAGAGGAGCCGTTGTCGACGATCCAGAACACGCGCTTGGCGCTGGCGTACGGCTCCTGGGTCATGACCTGGGTGACCAGGTTCATGAACGGTTCGATGCCGGTGCGCGGTTCGGTGCGGCCGAATATCTGCGCGTGGCGAACGTCGTAGGCGGCGAGATAGGCCAGGGCTCCGCCGCGGCCGTAGGTGTGGTTGACGCGCATCGCGCGGGCCTGCCCGGGAGCGAGGGTGGGGTGGCAGTGGGCCTGGACGGAGGTCTTCTCATCCGCGCTGATGACGTACTCGTCCGTATCGAGCGGTTTGCCCTGCCAGGTGCGGCGTACAAGTCCAGCACGCGTTCGGCCTTGGCGCGGAAGCCGGCGTCGGTGATGAAGATCCATGAGCGGTGCTGCCAGGGCTTGAGCGCGTCCCGTGCGAGCCAGCGGCGCACGGTGGAGGCCGACAGGAACGTCGCGATGCCACGTTCGGCGGCCTCGCGGGCCAGCTCCGGGCAGCTCCAGCGGGACAGCGGCACGCCGGTCTCGGCGGGCAACTGGCAGGCCAGGGCGGTGATTTGAGCCGCCTGCAGTGCGGTGAAAGAGGGTGGGTGGCCGGGGCGCTTGCGGTCCGCCAGGCCAGGCAGCCTCGTTTCAGCGAAGCGGCCCCGCCACCTGCGCACGGTGTCTACATGTACCCCGACGCGCTCTGCTATGCGTGCGTTGGCCAGCCCTTGTGCCGCGTGTAGGACGATCTGCGCGCGTAGGCGCAGCCGGTACTCGGTCTTGTGGCCCCAGGCCATCTTCTTCAACTGGTGCCGCTCGTCTGCGGCCAGAGCTATCGGACGTGCGGTGGCGACGGGCACGGATACCTCTCGACCGGTGGGCGGTCCCATAGAACGGCTCCACAACTCAGTGCAGCGGGCTATGAGGGAACGGCTCATGCCCTGACGCTTTCGACACCGACGGTGCGGGCACGGACCACGAACGGCCGGGAGATGACGGTGAGGGCGACGGAGACTGCGGCTGTGGCGGTGATCGCGGTGCCTGGAGTGAGGTGTTGGGCGATCCCGCCGGCGATCACGGCGCCGATGCCCTGCCACGTCATCCGGCCTGCGGACTCCACACCCTGGATCTGGCCGCGGACCGGATCGGGGGTCAGCGCGAGAAGCTGCTCCTGCAGGGGCAGGGTGGCGGCGAACCCGGCGCTGGCAATGAACACTGCGGCTGTCGCAACCGGCAGGGGTGGGTGGATCGCGAACAGCAGGTAAGGGGCAGCGAGTAGCAGTCGGAGGGCAAACGCATAGCGGCGTCGCTGGTCTGCGGTGAGCAGTCGCCCGACGGTCAGGTCTCCCAGGAGCATGCCTGCCGATCCGGCGGCCAGGAGAGCGCCGGCGTGATGCGGGTCGTAGGAGATGAACAGAGCCTCGCAGCCGACGATCAGGCCGTTGGGAACCCACAGGTTCAGCAGGAGTGCCCGCTGGCCGGAGTGGGAGAAGAGCGCGATGTTGGTGGTCCAGGTCTGACGCAGTCCGGGGCGACGGGTCAGACGGATCGAGTGTTCCCGGACGGTTGTGCCCACCACGATCAACCCGATTCCTGTCAGGGCTGAGGCGACGATGAAGATTCCTTGCGGGCTCAGGTACCGCAATAGCACGGCGCCGATGGCGTAGCCGAGGATCGCCATGCCACCGGAGGTGATGTTCATCAGCGAACGTGCCAACGCGTAGGCGGAGGCCGGTACAACCTCGGCGAGCAGCCCCATCCGCGTGCCGGTCCCCAGGGACTGGAAGAATCCCAGCACCAGCAGTAGAGCGAACCGGGGAGCCAACGAAAGCCCTGGGATCGCCTGCGCGGCAACACCCATGAGCGAGACGCACTGGAGCGCGACGAGGGTCCGGCGGGGACGGCGCCCGTCCGCGACCGACATCAGCGTCAACGCACCGAACACGGTGGCGAATGTGGCACCGTACATGCTCACGGCGGTCAGGAATGGAGAGTTGGTCTGGTGGTTGACCAGGGTGCCGAGCGCGAAGCCCGACAAGGTGCTCGCGGCGACCATGAGCGTGAAGCTGGCGTACAGGCCGGTGAACTCGCGATTGCGGAGCAGAGCGCGGTAACCGGCAGGGGCAGGTGTGACGAGTGCTGAGGTGTCAGAAGGCATGAAAAAAGCCTCCGGACGCGCGCGCCGTGGGCGCCGCCGAAGGCCAACGCGATCATTTTAGCACTCGCCCCAGACCTGCCCACGACCCGCCAGCATCACTTCGACCACGTCGCGGCCGCGACCGCTCGACGAAGCGACGTGCATGGTCCCGACTCCTGAGTCAACCCCCGAAGGATTTCCGGAGCGGACCACTAAGCCTGGATCCACCGGCTGTCCCGGGTCCTGTGGATAGAGAAATGAAGAGAGGCGCCTGCTGACCTGCGAAGATGGGAGTTACCACACCACCATCACGCACTATCAGCAAGGCACCTCGTAGATGAAAGTTTCCCACATCCCGGCGGCGGTCTCTGCTGCGTTCGATGACGGGAATCTGATCGCGTATGCGGGGCTGGTCCCGGTGATGCGGCTGGCCGAGCGGTGCGGTCTTTGGCGTCTGGTGGCCGAGAAGGTGAAGCTGCCCGGGGCGGGCAACGGTGCGGGTGCGGCGGCGGACGCCAAGGTCACCAGCATCGTGGGCGGTATGGCCGCAGGCGCGGACAGCATCGAGGACCTTCACCTGCTGAGGCACGGTGCGATGCCGGCCGTGTTCGACGGTATCCGTACCCCGTCCACGCTGGGCACGTTCCTGCGCGCGTTCACCCACGGTCATACGCTCCAACTCCACGCCGTGCACCGCAGGTTCCTCGGCGCGCTGGCCGCGTAGATGGGGATGAGGTAGGGACGTGAAGCAAGGATCTCCACCACACCCTCCGCCAGATGCCCGGCCCCGTGGAACTTCCCTGGGAGTCGTAATCTGCGGGGACGGACACGGCCCCACTTGCTCGGCTGGGGTGAGATGAATGCCGCCGCAAGGTCCGGAATTTACGGTCGATGGGCAACTGACCCGGCTGTTGGCGGAATCCTCCTGTCACATTTCGGGTCGGAGCACTCCGGCGCATCGAATCTTTCGCTGCGATGACTTCATGTTCATCGGATCGTAAGTCCGACAACGGTGATCGCGGCACCGGCGTCCTCACCTTGAACCACCCGTCGCCCTGCGACAATTCTGGCGCATGTGGCTGCACTGCAATCGGGTGCCACCGTCAGCACTGCCTCGGCAATCTCAGGGATCCATGCAAGGCCGTTCAGGGCATCGGCGAGAATCTCCCGAGCCATAGCAACGTTGGGAGGCCGGAATGCCGAGACTGTTGTCTGACCGCAGGAATGGCCATCGTTACATGGATGCGCTGCGGCGAGGCTCTTGGCCACGGTAGCCAGGGCTCTGGCACGGCCGCCGGGGTCAGCAATCTCCGGGCCACGGCAGCAGCTTCGTCGGCGACAGCAGCAGCCACCTCACCCCGCCCAACCCCAGCGGGCATCGGCTGCATGGACCGGCAGGCACGTTGGAAGGAACTTGGCCGCCACCTGGAGCCGTGGAGCACGGAACTCAGGGGCTGTAGGCGGTCGAGTGTTCGCGCCTCGCCGACATCGCCCGGCTCGACAGAAAGCCGGAGTGGCACGGGGCCAGCCCGAGCACGGCAGGCCGTCGCAACACCGCACGACGGAGCCCCGCCTCCCCGGCGGGGCTCCGTCGTCTCGTCCGCTCTCACACAGCCCCTATGACGGGGTCACGATCGCATGGCCCTGACCAGGTGGAACACCTCGCGGGCGGCGTAGCGTTTGAGGCACCGGACGATTTCGCGTCGGGTCTTGCCTTGCTTGAGTCGGCGTTCGTAGTACTCCTGGGTGCGCGGGTCGCAGCGCAGGCGGGTCTGCACGATCCGGTGCAGGGCGGCGTTGGCCTGCCGGTCGCCGCCGCGGTTGAGGCGACGGTATTGCCGGGTGCCCGAGGAACGCTCGACGGGGCTGACCCCGCACAGCGCGGCAAACGATGCCTCACTGCCGAGGCGCTCCGGGTTGTCCCCCATAGTGATCAGCAGAGTGGCGGCAGTGTCCGGGCCGATGCCCACCACAGCGAGCAGCTGCGGGGCGTGGCGTTCCGCGAGTCGGGTCAGTCGGGCGGCTCGGGGACCGGGCGGGAGCCGGGACCCGGCGCCGGGGGCGGCTCCGCGTCTGGCTGGGGCCCGGGTTCGCTGGGACCTGGCTCGGACGGCGGTTGCGGGTCGTGTGGCACCGGATCCGGCCGACTGGGGACTGGCCCGGGACCCTCGGGGGAAGGTTCGGTGGTCATCGCTCTCGTCCTTTCTCGCGTCGCTGCTTCGCACCATCCCAGCGGACCAACCGCAAGTTGAGTGAGGTCGCCTCGGAAATAGTCCGTGGCAACGGGGCAGGGTCCTGGCGCCATCGCCGGCATCTCACGCAGGGATGGAGACCGTCAGCAAAGGAGTTGGGCAGCCATACGCGAATCGGACACGAGGCCCTCACATGGCCACACCGGTGATGCTCCTGGCTGCTCGCCCCTTCCTCCTGCATGGTGGCGGGGATGTCCCAGTGCGGCAGCGAGAGCAGGACGCCACGCTGCTTTGAAGGAGCTGCGCATCACCGACTGCATGCGTCGGTCTTCGTCACGGGCGTCGAACGCGCCCTCCCCCACCATGCTTCCACCGTGCCCCGAAACTCGCCCGGTGCGCGTGGCTGTGTCCACTCAAGCTACCGTCGGCAACCACTACGGCGAACACATCACTGGAAACGTCGTCACCGTTGGCCGCGGTCACCACTCCGTACCGAGCGGCGGGTTCGCCTCCCACCGCATCCGGGTCAGTGACCCAGCGGGCCGGAGATCGCCCAGGGTGCCTCCACCGGTAACCAACGATGGGCTTGCCGTGCCGCATGCGTCGCGGACGAACCTCGCCGACCTAGGCGAGCGGGGCGCCGGGCCCCGGTTCCTGCTACGCGACCGCGACAGCAAGTACGTCGACGCCTTCGATGCCGTCTTCACCGCCGAGGACACTCAGGCGCTGCTCAGCGCGCCCCGGGCACCGCGCATGAACGCGCATTGCGAACGCGTGATCGGCACCATCCGCCGCGAGGCCCTTGACCACGTCCTGATCCTGGGCGAGAGCCACGCCAGGAAGGTCCTGACTGACTACCAGGACCACTACAACGGACACCGGCCGCACCAATCCCGGCAACAGCTACCGCCCAGCGCGACCGAGCAGCCCGCAATCGTGCACGACCTCGACGACCGAAGCCTGCTCCGCACCAGAGTCCTCGGCGGCATCATCAACGAGTATCGATACGCCGCGTGACCTGCAACGACGACTTTTCGAGCCCCACAGGGTCTTGCTCGCGATGTACGGGGTGACAGTGGCCAGGTCTACCGGGTCCACCTCCCAGCCCTCGTCGATGAGGTCGTTGGCCACTTCGTGATGTCCACGGCGGTATGAAAAATGAGGCAGTTCGCCAGCAGCTCGCCGAGATCGCCCCGGACTGGCCCCTCCCCTTGGACCAGGACCGAAGGCTGGACGTACCCATCTCTTCGACTGGGTGTTGGAGCCGTACTTCCGAAATCGGAAGTCACAGCAAGGCCAGCGGACGGACAGAACGAGGCCGCCGCAGGAAGGCTGAGAGAAGACCCGCCCCGTGCCCGTCGGCTGGCTGGCTGGCTGGCTGGCTGGGGGTGCACTATCGATGGAACATAAGGGGTATATGGGTCTGCGACGTGTGTGGGATCACTTCCGCGAGCATCCAGCCGGCGGTGGGCTGGTGGCGGTCCCGTTCGTGCTGATTGTGACGATCGCCGTGCTGGACATCTACACCGGGCGCGATATCCATCTGGGCCCACTGCTGGTCATCGCGCCCGCTCTGACCGCCTCCCTCGCCGGGCCACGGCTCACCGCTCTCGCCGGGGTCCTGGCAGTGACGGCCCAGGTGCTCATCGCCGTGTTCCACGGCGGACTGACCACGACCAACCACGTGGCGCAGATCATCGCGCTGGCCGCGCTCTCCGCCTTGGCGGTTTTCATGCGGTGTGTGCGGGAGCGGCGCGACCGGGCACTGAGCCGCGCACGCTCTGTAGCGGAGACGGCTCAGCGGGTTCTGCTTCGGCCTCCACCACGCCGGATCGGGCCGCTGCGGGTGGCATGGCTGTACATGTCCGCGGAGGACGAGACCGAGATCGGAGGTGATCTGTTTGCGTTCGCCCGCGCCGCGCATGCCGCGACCCGGGTGGTCATCGGCGATGTCCGGGGCAACGGGCTGGCCGCCATCGGTGAGGCCTCGCTGGTGCTGGGGGCATTCCGTGAGGGCGCTCACCGGTATGCCACCCTCCCCGGGCTGGTAGCCGCCCTCGGAGACAGCGTCTCCCGGAACCTGGAGGACGTGGCGGACACCGAGCACGACCCCGGCGAGCACTTCATCACCTGCCTCGTCCTGGAGATCCCCGACGATGCCCTGGCGGCCGCCGAGGTGATCAATTGCGGACATCCCCCACCTCTGCTGGTGCACGATCAGCAGGTCACGGTCCTGTACGCCCGACAGCCCCTGCCTCCGCTGGGCGTGTGCGAACGAACGATCGAGGACGACCGCATCGACCCGTTCACCTTCGAAGGCGGTGACATGCTCGTCCTCTACACCGACGGTGTCATCGAAGCCCGCTCACCGTCCGGAGCGTTCTACCCGCTCGCCGAACGGGTCGCCTCCTTCCCCACCACCAACCCCGACACTCTGCTGCACCACATCCACCGCGACCTGCTCGCCCACATCGGCGGCCACCTCGCCGACGACGCCGCCCTCCTGGTCATCGAACGCACCCCATCCCACCGGCCGCACCTCACACCCCATCCCCCCGACGGCCACCCCACTCCGGGGCGGGGGTTTCGGTCGTTCCTCGCGCGCCCAGGTCGGACGCCGTACCGCACAGCCCGGCGGGATTCCCACGCGGTCGTTCCTCGCGCGCCTGGGGCGGACTGCCGCCCGTACGTCGCCTGCGCCTGCCCACCGTCGGTGAAGTACGGATCCACGACTCCGGCAAACGACTCGCGCGACTCGTCGAACGGGATCGGGCGGTCGTACAGTCGGTGACCGTGTCGCGGGCCGGGCACCGCTGGCACGCGTCCGTGCTCTGCAAGGTCACCACCGACCTGCCCGACAAACCGACCCGCCGCCAGCAGGCCCGTGGCACACTCGGCGTCGACCTCGGCGTGAAACACCTCGCCGCCCTCTCTCAGCCCCTCACACCCGACGACCGCTCGGCCGGTGACGGCCGGGGCCGGGTGGTCGCACTCACCCCCGCGGGTCGGGAACTGATCTACCAGGCCTTCACCGAGCACATGCGCAACGAACGCCGCCTCCTGGACACCCTGCCCCCAAGGCGGCGGCATAGCTGGAAGCACTCCTGACCACATGGCTGGGCCACGTGGAACCGCCGCACCGCGCGTGCGTCGCGACGGATCAGGCGGATCCCACGTGCCGGACCGCTCAGATGCCGGGCGGGCCGAGTCGGGTGTAGGGAAGGCCGATACTTGTGCCGCCGGGGGTGACGACCCTGACAGTGACGGCGCCCGCCGCCCCGGGCGGTGCCGTGGTGGTCAGTTGGGTGTCGGAGACCACGGTGAAGCCGGCGGGCACGGCCGCGAACAGTACCGCGGTGGCATACGTCAGTCCGATGCCGGTGATAGTCACGGTTGTTCCGCCTGCCGACGGCCCCTGGCCGGGCGCCAGGCCAGTGATGACCGGGACATCGAGATACAGATAGGTCAGGCTGTTGCTCGTGCCACCTGGCGTGGTGACGGTGACCGGGACCGTGCCGGCGGCACCGGGCGGCACCACCACCCTGATCTCCGTGGCCGAGACGATGGTGTAGGTGGTTGCCGCCGTCGCGCCGAAGCGAACCGCCGTGGCCTGGAGAAGATTCGTACCGGTCAGCGTCACGGAGTTGCCACCGGCCACCTGCCCGGACCCCGCGCTGATCGCGTTGAGAACCGGTGCGCCGAGGTAGTAGTAGGAGACGGCTTGGGTGCTGGTCCCACCGGGAGTGGTGACCGTGACGGCAACCGGCCCCGGACCGCCGGTGGGGACGGACGCGGTCAGCTGGGTCGGTGAGACGACGGTGAACGAACTCGCCGCGTTCACGCCGAAGTGCACAGAGGCCGCCCCGGTGAAGCCGGTCCCGGACAGCGTGACGCTGTTGCCACCCGCGAGTGGTCCCTGGGCCGGAGCTACACTGCTCAGCACCGGAGCGGCGACATACGTATAGGGGATCCCGGCGCTGGTGCCGCCCGGAGTGGTGATCGTGACGTTGACGGTGCCGACGGGCGCGGCGGGGGCGATCGCGGTGACCTGCGTCGCGGAGACGGCGATGAACGCGGCGGCCACGGCGCCGAAGCTGACCGAGGTGGCGCCTGTGAAGCCGGTTCCGGTCAATGTGACCGTGTTCCCGCCGTCGACCGGCCCCTGGTTGGGGACGACGGAACCGATCACGGGCGCCGCGAGCACGAGGGTGAAGTCGGTGGCGTCGCCGGTTCCATGGGGCGCGGTCACCGTGGTCCGTACGGTGCCCGCACCGGCCGGGGCGGCCGCGGCCACCGACGGTTGCGTAACGTGGGGGATTGAGCTGTCGAGGCTCTCCACAGCCGTTCTCCTGTCGAGGTGATGTGATGGGGGCTTTGGGACGGGACGCCACTTCGGAACATGACGGCCGGCGCGCCGCCCGGACCTCCTGGCCGCGCGGCGGTGAGCTGGGGTCTTCGTTCGGATCAGGCCGGATCAGCGAGGGGCACGCGAGCCCGGCGTGATCCGGACGAGAGGCCCTGGTGACGTCGAGCGGTTTGCCCGCCCGGCCGGGCGCGGAACGTCCCGGACCGGGCGGACATCACGCGTCTGGAGGCGGCACCGGCGCCGGGTTTGTTCCGCGTCGGCAGTCGGTGCCGCAGCCGTGGCGGATCAGATGCCGGGGCCTGTCACGTAGGTGAAGGCGCCGACGTCCGTGGCCGTGCCCGCAGGGTTGGAGAGATCGACGTCGACCGCACCGACGGTCCCGGGTGGGGTGACGGCGGACACCGTCGTCGCGTTGATGACCGAGAACGGTGCCGGCACCGAGTTGAACGTGACCTGGGTCGTCGAGGTCAGGTTGGTGCCCGTGATGGTCACGGCGGTCCCGCCCGATGTCGGTCCGGAAGCCGGAGTGACCCCGGTGATGGTCGGGACGTCGATGTACGTGTACGACAGACCGTTGTTGGTGCCTCCGGCGGTCGTCACACTGACGCCCACCGGCCCGGCTGCCGCACCCGCGGGCACGACGACGCTGATCTGGCTGTCCGACAGCACCGTCGGCGTCGCGGAGTTGGCACCGAAGGACACCGCCGTGGCGGTGGACAGGCCGGTGCCGCTGATGACGATGTTGTTGCCGCCCGCGGTGGGGCCCGAGCTCACGCTCAGACCGGACTTGAACGGGGCACCGACATAGAAGAACGGAAGCGGGTTGCTGGTTCCGCCCGGGGTGGTCACCGTCACGCCGACCTCGCCGGAGCCGGACGGCGAGACAGCGGTGACCTGGGTGGGCGAGACGTTGGTGATGCCGGTCGCCGGCTTGGTACCGAAGAGCACAGCGGTGGTACCCGTGAGGTTGGTGCCCGTGATGGTGACAGTGGTACCGCCACCGGTCGAGCCCTGGTTCGGACTGATTGGCATGATCGTCCTCCGTGTGTGAACTGAACTCCCGAGCAAGGGAGTTGACTCAGAGCCTGGTCCGAGTCAGCCCCAGGGGCTGACCTGGATCTCCGGGCCACCGCCGGGCCCGGCCGTCCTCATTCACCTCCTCCTCGGCCTGTCCCGCGGGGTGCCGGAAGCACCCGGGAAGGCGTCAGGAAGTTGCATGCTTGGGAAAGACACCGTCAGCGGATGTCGCAGAGCGGGGTGCCCGGAGCCGTGATGAACCCTGTCGCGGGCCCGCCGCGCACCGGATGCTGTGGCCGGCCCTGCAGCGGGCGCCGCTCCGTACGAGCCGGGACTGCCCCCGCTGTCAAGAACCGGTAGCGATCGCACTGCCCTCGCCGTATGGCCGAGGCGTTCACATGACCGATGCAGGCTCGCTCACGGCGGCAACGGCCGCACGCGGGTCGCAGGGTCCGCGGCCACACGCGTGGCCTCGACGACGAGGTACCCGGTTGTGCGCGGATGGCTCGCGCACCGCTCCCTTGCAGAGGCCGGAGGCTGTCCCATCAGTCCCTGCCACTACCTGACAGAAACGACTGGTCGGATCCACGTCCTCTACAGGGGGCGCCCATCGCGGTCGTCCGGAGCAAACGATGCCGAGGCCCGTCACGCAGGGACGGGTCGGCGAACAGAACGGTTCCGCGCTCCCCCGGAGAGGGATGGGCGGCCCACCGGTTCGGATACCCAAGTGACCCATACAAACGAAATATGACTCAAGCATCTTGACGGCCAACCACCTGAATGGACGAGCGCGCGGAGGGCATGCCAGTCAGCGCGCCGGGGAAAGACGAATCCGCCCACCTGTCCCACCGCACGCCCCCACCTCACGCCACGCAGGGCCCGCCTCACGCATCAGTCGTCATGCCGCCCTTCAGCCCTCCTCACGTCCGCATGCCGGCACGGCCACCCCCGTCCTGCCGGCCACCGAGCTGCTCACCAGGCACCCGATCCGCCGGGAACATCCCGCTTCGCGGGACGTTCCCAAAAACCAGGACCAACCCCTACGAACCAGCCCCGCCAGGCTTGACGAAACAGATAGGGGCACCCCCCGTCGGTGGGGCCACCATCTCCGAGGCGGAAAGGGATCCCGACCGGCACGGAGCAAGACTGACGGCCGCAGAGAAGTCCGGCGCAAGACCCGCCCCGCGAGCCGCCACCGCGAGATTCCTGGGCCACGGCAATCCTCTGACCAGTACGGTGTCCGTCGGCTGGGTTCGGCTCACCACCCGGTGATCAGTTCTTCACCCCAGCCCCCGTACCCCGGATCAGCGCTCTGGCCCGGGGTACAGCCGTGTCATCACCGGGACTATCGGCCCGGTCCTGCATCCTGTGCCCATGGCCGACACCTTTGACCACGCACCATCGGCATGGAACGCCGCGCAGCTCCGCGAAGCGATCAAAGACCTGCCCGATGACGCTCCCATCCGCATCGGTGTCGCCGACGACCCCGGCAACTTCGACTGCCACGCCACCTACGTGCTCGTAGACGCCGAACACGTCGAGACCTGGTGGCCCCCTCCCGGGAACCGGGCCAGGGCGATGCCGTGGTGATCAAATCGTTGCCGCACCGCGTACAACCGCGTACGGCCCTCTCCTGTCCCACAGTCAGCCGCGAGGATGAACCTCCGGCCGTGCGCCTACGCGTTCGGTCCAGGCTGCAGGGGAAAGGGCGAGGTCGAAGATGGGGAAGACGATGTGGAGAGCGGTGGTGGCCGGTGGAGCGGCGGTCATGTTCACAGGGGTGGCGGCGGTGCCGTCCGGGGCGGCGGAGGGCGGGGTCTCCTTCAGCCGGGTCTCGGTGAACGGCGGGAAGCCGATCGTGATCGGGGTCAAGGAGGAGGTCGAGGTGCATGCGGTCTTCCGGATGACGACCAAACTCAGATACGACTTCGGGCCGACGGTGTTCCCCTACCGGGGGAAGCCCGACGCTGGGGACACCGTGCACAGCTCCGTCATCACCAGCGACTGCAAGGTCGTGGACAGGGCGAAAGGAATCTGCGACTTCGAGGAATGGCTGTACATCGACCCGCAGAACCGTGACTTCGGGAACGAGGACGCCGGCACCTGGCGAACTGCTGCTCGGGTCTTTCTCGCCGGCGACGCCCACGACACTGACGACAAGGACCTCCCGTTGCAGGTCAAGCGGGCCACACGCGTCACTGTCAACGCCTCGCCGGAGCCGGTCGCGAAAGGGAAGACGATCACCGTGACCGGGCGGGTCACACGCGCGAACTGGGACACCCACACGTACCAGGGGTACGCGGGGCGCACGGTCAGCCTGCAGTTCAAGGCGGCGGGCGCCTCCTCGTACACAACGGTCAAGAAGGCGACGTCGAGTAGTACGGGGGCGCTCAAGACCACGGTGAAGGCCACCGGGTCGGGGACATGGCGGTGGACGTACTACGGGAACTCCACCTCCGGGGCGAAGTCGTCGACCGGGGATCACGTCGCCGTGCGGTAGGCGACGTGCGCCCCCTTGCAGAAGCGTCATCATCCGGACCGCCGGACCGGGGACTTCAGTACCTCGTCGACATGTGGCCGGCCCCGCAGGAGTCGGAACTCCCTGCACTCCAGCAAGGTCCGATCCCCTGGGCTGGCTGACCTTGAGGGGCGAAGGTCAGGCCGCGTCCCATTGGTGGGCACGGCTGCCCCGCCACTCCACCATCTGGGTATCGTCGATCAGAGTCTCCGGGTCCGGCAGGTCGGCACGGCGGAGGAACTCAATCAGGTCGTGATCATCGTGGGCGAGGCCGAGGACGTGGCCGTAAGCGGTAACCCGGCGGCCTCCGGACGGGGACGGCTGGTGCACGACTATCGGTGCGGAGCGCATGAAACCGGCGTGCGACGGACCACTAGCCACAGCATGCCGACGGCGGTGTCGGGGCGGCACATCTGGCAGGCCACGGCGGCGTCCTCGGCGATCAGGCTCAGCGCCTGCTCGTGAGAGGTAGCTCGTTCAGCCGACAGCAGGGCGCGTCGACACTGCGCCGCTCGCCCTCAGCTGTCACGGTTGGCCCAAGGCCGCATCATCGCCGTCACACTCGATATGCCGCCCCGCCCCGCTCTGGGCGCCTGGGCCGACGTCGCCTTTCACCAGGCGCCAGGGCGGGACGCGTAGTCGTCGGGTCCGGCAGCTTCCAACCCTGCACAAGCAGTCCAGCCGGGGTCACCCTCGTGGACGGTAGGGTCGACATCGCCCGTGCGGGCAGTCTTCCGGTCCCCGTACGTGCCACTCCCCCGGGAAGGGCGCGCTCGTCGTGGGACCCGGTGGCGCCAGGGCGTCGTGGTGGAGACGGGGGAACTGCGGCTGCGCAGGTGAGCACGCGTCCGGCCTGCGGTACGGCGGGCCCTGGCTGACCTTGCTGATCAATTTGTCAGTGAGGCAGGCAGAGAGGACGATTAGGGCTGGGGTTCATGCGTGATCGGAGGAAACCGTGATCGTTATTGGAGTCGTCCTGTTGATTGTGGCGTTCTTGGCCAAGATCACCATTCTGTGGACGGTCGGGATCATCCTGATCGTGATCGGGGCCATCCTGTTCCTGCTGGGACGCCTGGGCCACGCGGTCGGCGGACGACGGCATTACTGGTAGACGCAACCGCGCCCCGCTGTACAGCGTGGGCGGGTGAACGCCCTCTTTGAGGCGTGGGCAGGGGCGGCGGCCGCATTGCACGGGGGCTCACTCGGCTAACGAGCGGAGGACCCAATGTCCCCTATTATCGTGATCATCATTGCCGTCGTGCTGGTGCTTCTCTTGTGCACGGTGGCAGCGCGGATGCTTACCACGCGCCGCCGGAAGCTGCGGGAGCAGTTCGGCCCGGAGTACGAGCGGGCCGTGGAAGCCAAGCACGGCCGCCGGGCGGGCGAGCGCGAGCTGCGCGAGCGCGAGGAACGCCACGACGCGCTGGACATCAAGCCCCTACCCGCACCTGTCCGCGACCGCTACGCCCAGGACTGGACCCGAGTGCAGGAAGGGTTCGTCGACCGGCCCGACGACGCGGTCCACGAGGCGGACCGGCTCGTGACCACACTCATGAGCGAACGCGGGTACCCGACCAAGGGGTACGAGCAGCAGCTGAAGGATCTGTCGGTCGAACACGGGCGCACGCTGGAGCACTACCGCGCCGCCCACGAGGTCAACGACCGCAGCAGCCGCCATCAGGCGACGACGGAAGAGCTGCGCGGCGCGATGGTGCACTACCGCGCGCTGTTCGACGAACTGCTCCACAACGGCGACCGGCCACGCGGGAGCCAGGCGTGAGTCCGCGGCCAACGCTTGAGGACGACGAGCTGGCTCAGTCGGCGCCCGACCGGAACAGGTGACGGACGGAAGTGAAGCGATGCGCAACCAGGACACACCCCAGAGGGACGAGGGCGTTCCGTCCACGGAGGACCTTACCGGTGCCCGGCAGGGCCCCGGAGATGAAGCGCCGGGCTTGGCTGACGTGCCACCGGAGTACCCCGCAGAGGCCACGACCACCGACGGTGAGGGCCGGGAGGAAGGTGGCGGCCGGGCATCCGCCGGTGAACGCCGCGCAGCGGAACCGGCCGAGGAGAACGAACCCTTGCTCGGAGCGGAGCAGGAGGAATTCCGCGCCAGGTGGCAGAAGATCCAGGGCGAATTCGTCGACGACCCCAAGAACGCCGTCAACGCGGCCGACCAGCTGGTCGCCGAGACGATGCAGGCGCTGGCCACGACCTTCTCCGAGCACAAGCGAGGTCTCGAAGGCCAGTGGCAGCGCGGTGAGCAGGTGGCGACCGAAGATCTGCGCCTTGCGCTCCAGCGGTACCGCTCGTTCTTCAACCGCCTGCTCAGCACCTGACCAACCCTGCCGCCGCCATGCCCGCAGACGACCGCTGATTGGCCCCTCTCGATGCACTGGCAGATCACTCACAAAGGACGGCAGACCATGAGCATCGCCAAGAAGATCGCGCACAAAGCCGAAGCGGTCAAAGGCGGCACCAAAAAGGCTGCCGGCCGCGGAACAGGTAGCCGACGTCTGCAGGCGGAAGGACGCGGCGATCAGATCAAGGGCAACGTCAAACAGGCTGCGGCGAAGATCAAGGACGCCTTCAAACACTGACCATTGGACCCTCTCGACCCGCCCCGCAGGGGCTCTACACGGGGGTGTGACGCTCCAGGGCATGCTGGCGGGTCCTTTGGTCAGGTGGCGCCAGAAGGGGGCGGCGGTGAGGTCGGGCGAACGAGCCAACATCACCCAATCGAGTTCAGTGACTGGGAGACGAAGGAACGCGGTGGTCGACGTCGGTTACAGGCGCTTTCTACGCGCTGGTCTCGCAAGCGCGCTGCCCCGTCTGGGAGTTCTCTGCGCCTTCGCGCAACGTCTTCCTTCATGAGCCGTCGGTGCGGCCGTGCCAGACGGTGCCTTCCCACTTCACGTACTGCTGTGTCCTGTCCCTGAGGAGGACGGGCTTGAGGTGGCAGTGGAACTGGAGCGTGCGGCCCTGGTTCCGCCGGATGCAGCTGAACCGCTTCGCACTGTTCTCGTGCCGTACAAGTCGGCTCGCGTGAAGGGGAGATAGCTTTCCGCGGGCCCCAGCCGGGGGTGTAGTTCGTCAAGGACCGGGAGGGCGGGCGCCAGGAGTCGGCGATGGCCCAGTGGACGACGGCGTCGCCGCGCTCATGTTCGTTGTCAGGGTAGGTGACGCGCTTGCCCACCTCGGCGAAGAATCGGGACTGCTAGGCGGCGGTGCCGGTGGCCAGGTGTCGCCAGTAGGGCGAGGCGAGCAGCGGCGCCAATGCGACGGGCTCGGGATAGACCGCGGTGAACAGTCGGTAGGCGCTGTAGGCGCTGTAGGCGCTGTAGGCGCTGTAGGCGCTGTAGGCGCTGTAGGCGCTGTAGGCGCTGTAGGCGCTGTAGGCGCTGTAGGCGCTGTAGGCGCTGTAGGCGCAGCATGGCACCAATGGCCTGGAAGCCTCATGTGCCTGCAAAGCTCCAGGCGTCTTTCACAACCCCCGCACCGTCCAGGCCGGACGTGGACTAGACCGGCTGCACCGGCCTCGCGGTGGTCCGCCTGCTGGAGTACCCACGCAGCGACGCACCACCATAAGGCTCATGATGCTGGGCCGGTGGAGTGGGCGGTGACCGGGCCGGGACCTGTACAGGGCAGAGATCAGCGCAACCTCACCCGTGCTGGCGACAGAAGCAGAGTCCAGGTAATCGAAAAGCGAAGGAGGGTTGCGCATGCTTGCTCTGCGGATGACTGCTGCCGGACCGGCAGGATGCGTCGATGCCCCGCTCACGGCGAACGATGCCGCCAGGGCCGTCGAAACGGTCCTGGAGAAGTTCCTCGACGCGGGACTGTGCCGGGCCCGTGAGGTAGACCCGGTGTTCGCTGGCGATGTCGCCGACCGCGTCGCGGCATTCGCCCGACGCGGTGGGAAGCGGCTGCGCACGGCGTTCGCATGGTGCGGGTGGCGGGCCGCGGGCGGCGAAGGCGACGCCGGTGCGGTTCTGCAGCTGGGGGCTGCCCTCGAACTTGTCCAGGCCTGTGCCCTCATACACGACGACGTGATGGACGGATCCCTCCTGCGAAGGGGGGAACCTGCGGTACACGTCGACTTCGCACGTATGCACCGCGCCGCCGAAATGACCGGCCCGCCCGAATCGTTCGCGACCGCCGCCGCCGTGCTCGCGGGCGACCTGGCGCTCGCGTGGGCGGATGACTTGCTGACCGAGAACGCACTCCGATCACCCCATGGCTGGCGGCTGTATCGCGAATGGCAGGCATTGCGCGGCGAGATGGTCGCAGGGCAGTACCGCGACATCCACGCGCAGGCGGCTGGCTCGTCCGGGGTCGACGAGGCCATGACCATCGCGACGCTCAAGAGCGCCCTGTACACGGTCGAGCGGCCACTGGCCCTGGGCGCCTCACTGACCGCCGCCGATGCGCGCACCGTTGACGCGCTACGGTCCGCCGGCCGGTGTGCGGGGCTGGCCTTTCAGCTCCGCGACGACCTGCTCGGTGCCTTCGGGGATCCGGCACTGACGGGCAAACCGTCGGGCGACGACCTGCGCGTCCGAAAGCTGACCTATCTGCTGGCCGTCGCCACCAGACTCGCCGAAGACTCCGGGGACGAGGAGGCCGTCGACGCGCTCGGACCCGTCACGGCCCCCCGCTCGGACCGCACCATCGACCGGATGCGTGCCGCGCTGGAGCGGACCGGGGCCCGTGCCGTCGTGGAAGCCAAGATCACGGAGCTGGCGGGCACGAGTCTGCGACATTTCGAGGAGACCGGCGCCGCGCCCCTCGTAAGGCGGGAGTTCGCCGCGCTGGTCGACCAGGCGGTGGGCATGGTTCCCGACCTCACAGGGGAGAGCACGTGAGGACCGTACCGGGGCCTGCAGATCATGTCGTCGTCGTGGGCGCCGGCCTGTCGGGCCTTGCGTGCGCCCTCCACCTGCTGGGCGCCGGACGCCGGGTCACGGTCGTCGAGCGGGATCCCGGTCCGGGCGGCCGGGCCGGCCGTGTGGAGCTCGGCGGATACCTGATGGACACAGGCCCCACGGTGCTGACGATGCCGCATCTGGCCGACGAGGCCTTCGCAGCCGTTGGCGACAGCCTCGGTCGCCACCTGGAGCTGGTGGCCCTGCACCCGGCGTACCGTGCCCGCTTCGCGGACGGGTCTTCCCTGGATGTCCACACCGACGCCGAGGCGATGGAAGCGGAGGTACGTCGCTTCGCGGGCCCGGTGGAGGCGGCGGGTTACCGCCGCCTCCGGAACTGGCTGAAACGGCTGTACCAGGCGCAGATGAGGCGGTTCATCGACACGAACTTCGACTCGCCCTTCCAGCTCCTGCATCCGGACCTGGCCCGCCTGGCGACACTGGGCGGCTTCGGACGGCTGGACCGCCAGATCGGCCGCTTCCTGTCCGACGCCCGGTTGCGCCGCGTCTTCACCTTCCAGGCGCTGTACGCGGGTGTCACCCCTGCTCGGGCACTCGCGGCGTACGCCGTGATCGCCTACATGGACACCGTGGCCGGCGTCTGGTTCCCCAAAGGCGGAATGCACGCCCTGCCCCGGGCCATGACCGATGCGGCGGCCGGTGCCGGTGCCACCTTCCGCTGGTCGGCCGAAGTGAACGAACTGGAGCGCTCGACCGGCCGGGTGCGCGCCGTGCGTCTGGCCTCGGGCGAACGGATCGCCTGTGACGCGGTGGTCCTGACGCCCGATCTTCCCGTCACCCACCGGCTCCTGGGGCGCGCTCCCCGGCGCCCGGTACGGCTGCGTCACTCGCCGTCCGCGGTGATCCTGCATGCCGGGACGGACCGTACCTGGTCCGGTCTCGCGCACCATACGCTCTCGTTCGGCGCGGCGTGGGAGCACACATTCGACGAACTGACGCGCACGGGTGCGCTGATGAGCGACCCGTCGCTGCTGATCACCCGGCCGACTTCCCATGATCCGGGTCTGGCGCCCGGGGGCCGGCATCTCCACTATGTTCTGGCCCCCTGCCCGAACACGATCACTGGTCCGTGCGCAGCTTCGTGGCGCGACCTGGGGCCTCGCTACCGTGACAGCCTTGTGGCCGAGCTGGAACGCCGGGGGCTCGACGGGTTCGCGGAAAGCATCCAGGAGGAACTCCTGGTGACACCGATGGACTGGACTGCGCAGGGCCATGCGGCGGGCAGTCCCTTCTCCCTCTCGCACACCTTCGCCCAGACCGGTCCGTTCCGGCCGCACAACCTGGTAAGCGGGCTGGACAACGTCGTGCTCGCCGGCTGCGGGACCACGCCCGGTGTCGGCGTGCCGACGGTCCTCATCAGTGGAAAACTCGCCGCCGACCGCATCACCGGAGGCGCCCGGCGCCCGGCACCCCGGACAGGATCGGCCCCGCCCGCCGGGCGTGCTGCATTCTCCTCGACCGTCTCGACCGGGAGACCTGCCGATGACCCGTCGTGAACTGGACGCCGCCGGCATCAGCGACCCCGAGCTACGCGCGGCGTACACCCGTTGCCGACAGCTCAACGCCCGTCACGGCCGGACGTACTTCCTCGCCACCCGTCTGCTGCCGGTCGAACACCGCTGCGCGGTGCACGCTTTGTATGGTTTCGCGCGCTGGGCGGACGACATCGTGGACGACATCGACCGACGGCAGACCCCCGACGAGCGTGACCGACTGCTGCGCCTGCTGGAGAACGACCTCGCGTACGGGCTGTCCACCGGCGGCGCGGACGGGCCTTTGGTCCGGGCGTTGGCCGACACCATCGGCCGGTACGGCATCGAGCGCACGCTGTTCACCGACTTCATCGCCTCGATGCGTACTGACTTGAGCGTCACGGACTATCCGACGTACGCCGACCTGCGTACCTACATGCACGGCTCGGCAGCCGTGATCGGACTGCAGATGCTGCCCGTCCTCGGTACGGTCGTGCCCCGCGAGGAGGCGGCACCGCACGCGGCGGCCCTCGGGGTGGCGTTCCAGCTCACCAACTTCCTTCGGGACGTGGGTGAGGACTTGGACCGCGGCCGCGTCTACCTGCCGGCGGACCTGCTCGCCGCCCATGGGGTGGACCGGCCGCTGCTGGAATGGAGCAGGCGTACCGGGCGCCGTGACCCCCGGATTCGGTCGGCTTTCATCGCCGCTGAGGCACTGACCAAAGGCGTGTATCGGGAGGCCGAGCCCGGCATCGCCATGCTCGACCCGCGTGTGCGTCCTTGTATCCGTACCGCATTCACGCTGTACGGCGGCATCCTGGACGTGATCGCGCATCACGACTACGGGGTACTGCACCGCCGGTCGGTCGTGCCCTGCCGACGCCGCGCGGCCACCGCCGCGGTCGGAGCCGCCCGCATCCTCGGCGTGCGTCTGCGCACCCGCGCCGCGCATCCGTTGGCCCCGGAGCGCGGCGCCGTGCCCCGGTGGAGGGAATTCGAGCAGTGAACGATCCAGTGGACAAAGCGCGTTGGACACCACCGCTGCGTCGGCGGAACGGACCGGCGTGGGCGGCGCAGAAGCCTTCATGGCGGGAGGCGAAACCGTCACTGGTAGCCGAGGCTCTCACGCGGGCTTCGGCGCGTCGCTCCGGCAACTGGTTCGTCGTCGGAGCCTCTCGGGATGTCGCCGCAGGCGGCCGCCCGTACGGCCGGACGGTGGGCGGCCTCGAGGTCGTACTATGGCGATCGAACACGGGCGAGCTCCACGCAGGCCCGGGCGCCTGCCCCCACCTCGGTGCCCCCCTGCGCGACGGCCGGGTGATCTGTGGCACGCTGGTGTGCCACTGGCACGGACTGACTCTGGATGGTGCCCCGTTCGCAGGCTGGGACCCGTTCCCCGCCCACGACGACGGGGTGCTGGTGTGGGTGCGGCTGGACGAGGTCGGCGGCGAAGAGCCATCAGATCGTCCCGTGGTGCCTGTGCGTCCCGCGGCGAGCAGAGCAGTGGACGCGGTGTTCACGGCGGTGGGGCGGTGCGAGCCGCAGGACGTGGTCGCCAACCGGCTCGACCCGTGGCACGGCTCGTGGTTCCATCCTCACTCGTTCGTCGACCTGCAGGTGGTGCGCTTGCCACAGAGCGATCACGACAACGCGTTCGTCGTCGATGTCTCGTTCCGTGTCACGGGTCGTCTGGTGGTGCCCGTACGGGCGGAATTCACAGCACCTGATCCGCGTACGGTCGCCATGCACATCACCGAGGGCGACGGGACAACATCGGTGGTGGAGACGCACGCCACGCCACTGACGAGCGAGGCGGATGCCAATCCACGGACCGCCGTCGTCGAGGCGGTCGTCGCCGCCTCGAACCGGCGGGGCTTTGCGCTGGCCCGGGCTGCCGCTCCCTTGCTACGCCCGCTGATGCGTCGCGCAGCAGGCCGTCTGTGGCGCGACGATCTGGCCTACGCCGAGCGACGCTGGACCCTGCGGAGCACCGGGCGGTTCCCCGGGTGACCGCGTCGATCGATTGAACCTGCGCCCCATCCGTGTGCCGACCGAGTGCGCTGGGCTCTGTCGTCACGCCCCCGCCTGCCCGCGACACCTCGTACTCCCTCTCGCCGCACCGGGTGGCGTCGCGGGCGGGCACTCCGGGCCGACGGTGGACCGTGTAGGACTCAATCCAGGCAGCCTGGATCTCAGCCACGTCCTGCCAGTGCTGCAAGTACCCTCAGGGCAGGGGAACGGCCGGCGCGGGGGACGGTCCACAGTACCTGGCCCCGGACACCCCAGTCGGCCAGCAAGGCGTTGGCTGCCAGGAAGCCCGTAGTAGCGGCGCGTTCCATCAGGGCCACGGGCAGGTCGCAGCGCACCGTGTCACCGGCCAGCGTCAGCCGTGGGTGGGGGGTGCGGACAGTGGGCCGCTGGTGATAAGCGCCGACCGGGAAGAGCGGACAGTCCGCCCGCCACTCGTGGCGGGCGTCCACGACCTGGGCCTCTTTGGTCTCCGGATAGACCTGGTGAAGCCGGTCGACGAGGAGGTCTTGCAGCTTTTCCGGCTCGGTACCGGAGGCCACAGCGTAGGCGTGCAGTTCCACCACCGAGCCGCCGGTGCGGGTGGCCCAGCGGGCGGCCTCGCCCTCGTAGCGTTCCAAGACACTGATGTTGTCCAGGCCGTCGTAGCCGCTGGTGCCGAGGAAGCCGGCTCGATCGGCGCGGACTGGCCGGTCGAGCCAGAGCCGGGAGACGAGGAACGCGGGGGCTGTGCGCAGGGTGGCGATGTCGTCGCGCCAGGCGGCGGTACCCAGACCAGGCGACCCGGCGACGAGCCGACGCAGTCCCTCGACGTCGAGGGCGAGGATCGCCCCCTGATGGCGGTCGATCGCAGCGTCGGTCTGCACCTCCAGGACTCCACCGGCGGACGGGCGGACACCGTGCACGGGAGTACCGGTGCGGATGTCCACGCCGAGCTGCTGCAGGTAGCCGCCGAGAGGCTCCCACAAGGCTTGTGGGAAGGGTTCGTCCGGCACGTCGAAGAGCAGTCCTTCGGAGGAGCCGAGGAAATAGATGTGGAACATCAGCAGCATTTCCGCAGCGGACAGTTCGCGCGGGTCGGCGAAGAAGCTGCGCGAGAACACCTCGAACGCCAGGTGGTGGGCGGCATCGGGGAAGCGAATGCCCTCCAGGAAACGGGTCGCGCTGACGCGGTCGAAGCGTCCGTACACCTCGGGCACGCGGACGTCCAGGAGCGGCAGCGCCGCGCGCGGATCCATTGCGGCGAGGTCCTGCCAGCCGAAGGAGGGGCTGAGGGTGACGAAGCCGAGGGCGCTGAAGGGTGGTGTCCGCGGGACGCGGGCGAAGCTGTCGGCCAGGCCGCCACTGTGCCGTAGGGGGTAGTCGGGCAGCGGCACGAGCCGCGTGAGGGAGGGGTCTGTCCGCCGCAGCAGGCCACGCAGGTTGTAGTACTGACGGAAGAAGGCGTGGAAGCCGCGGGTCATGGTCACCTCGGAACCGTCGGCCAGGCGGGTGCGCCAACCGGCGAGACGGCCGCCGAGCGATCCTTCCCGTTCATAGAAAGTCACCCGTGCTCCGCGTTCCGCCAGCAGGGTTGCCGCAGCGAGACCGGCGATTCCGCCGCCGATCACCGCGACGCCCGGCGCATCCTGGCGCTCGAAGCGGGCCCGTCCCGGCGCGGGCATGAGGACACTCGCCTTGCGGTCGCGGCCCCGCCGGACACGACGGTGGTGGTCGGCGCTCACAGGGCGTACTCCGTCACCGGAGCCGAGCCGTTGCGGGCGAGGAAGGTGTGAACGATACCTGTCTGCCAACCGGCGACGGGAACGGTGCGTACGCCGGTGAAACCCGTACGCGTGAGGCGGTCCTCGAAGGCGGGGGCGGTATCGAAGGCGAGGACGCTGCGCCACAGATGGCGGTAGAGCGCGCGGTCGCCGCTCAGCGTGCCCACCGGAACGATCACCCCGTGGCATACGGCCGTCCAGAGCCCGCGGTGGACGGGCGAGCCGCTGAGGCTGTACTCGTGGACGGCGAGTCGCCCGCCCGGACGCAACAGTGCTCGGACCGACGCGAGGACTCTGTCCGGATCGGCGACGTTGCGGAACAGATAGGCGGCGAAGACCGCGTCGAAGAGCCCCTCACCGACCGCGTGCACTTCCTCAGCGTTCCGATGCAGGAATCGGACACGTGCGGGCCACGGCTTGGCGAGCGCGCGTTGCAGCATTCCCGACGAGGCGTCGACGGCCGTGATGCGAGCGCACGGTGCGGCCCGGAGCAGTGCCCGGGTGGAGGCACCGGTGCCGCAGCCGAGATCGAGGACATGCATTCCAGCTCCTTGGCGGGGTAGCCGGAGCCGTCGTGCCGAGCGGCGCAGATCGGCGTGGTAACCGGGGTTCATGGCTGTGAGGCGGTCATAGCTGCGCGACGCGTGGTCGAAGGCGCGTGCCAGTTCGTGGTCCCGCAGAAGCGTCATCGGTGGCTCTCTTCGGATCGAGGGGTGGTGACGGCTGTGGCGGAGGGTCGGCGGTGGAGAAAGAGGAGTTCGGCAGCGGTGCGGATCATCGGGCCAATCGGGGTGCGCAGTCCGATGCTGCATTCCTCCCACGGTGTTGTGGCACCGTCGAGAAAGCGCAACAGGCGTTCCGTAGGCGTACGGCGGAACAGGCCGGTGAAGAACTCGGGGCCGTCCATCCGCCCGGTGTCCAGTGCCCGCAGCAGTACTGCGTCCATGGCCCGCGCCCGTCGGCCGTGCGGCGGGGGCACGATGCCGCGTCCGTTGCGCAGCGCGGCGGCGATGTCCCGGCTCTGCCGCTGCACTGCGGCGAAGGTGTAGCCGGTCGCCGGGCGGGTCGCGCCGCCGGCGGTCCCGATACGGAAGACGGCCGGCCCGACCCGGCGGGGGAAGCGAGCATCGGTCATGGGGATGACGCCCTGCTCCGCCGCTTCCACCGTGAACGCACTGAGGCGGAGCACTTCGCGGGTGTAGTGGCCCAGCGCCGCCTCGTAGCCGGCGGTGGTGAGTGGGATCCGGGAGAACTCGGTGTACTCAACGAGCGCCCGGTCCGGAGCGAGTGGGAGGACGTAGCCGAAGGCGAGCCCGTGGCGCGGCTGCGGCACCCGGAAGTCCATCAGGTCCGCGACCGCGGGTTCGAAGCACGCCGTTGCTGTGTGCACGAACCAGCCGCGGAAGTGCTGGAGCAGCACCGTCCGGGCTGGCGGCAGGCGGCGCAGCGGGCGTGAGTCGAACACGTAACGCGCGCGCAGGGTCAGTGCACGGCCGTCCGGTGTTGTGCAGCAGACCTCGGCCCCCCCGGCCACGTTGCGCACGGTATTCGCCGTCGCGCGTAGGACGCACGCCTGGGGATACCCGGCCAGTCGAGCGTGGACCAGGTTCTCAAACGGGGCGGACCGCAGCATGCGGTAGCGCAGAGGGTCGGGAGCGACGGTGACCTTGCTGCCGTCCGCGCCGTAGATCCGCAGCCGTGACCAAGAGGCGACGACCGCTTCCTCGAACTCGCCGTCGGTTTCGTCCCAGAAGCACCAGGTCCGCTCGGGCGGTCGCATCGGACCGTCGGGCGGCTCCACGACGGTCACGGCGGTGGTACCGGTCCTTGTGAGCCAGTGCGCGAGGCTGAGTCCTGCCGCGCCACCGCCCACGATCACCACCTCGGCCGTCCCGCCCGGACGAGTCGTACGTCGCCTCACCGGGCGCGCGGTTCGATGACGGGCGTTCCGTCCGGGGCCGTACGAACGGTCTCGGCGTCCGTCGCCAGCGCGTCGAAACCGGCTCTGACTACCTGACGCAGGTCCCCTCCTGGGGGCAACGGCGGAGCGGTACCCGCTACCGCCCGGCTGGCGAAGCCGGTATCCAAGTGCCCCGGCCGGACCTCCAGCACGCGGATGCCGGCGGGTCGTGCATCGCGACACACGGCGGCGAGCCAGACACTCAGCGCTGCTTTGGAGGCGTTGTAGTCGGCCATTCCCGGCTGTGGACGGTCTGTCACCACGCCGGGTTCCAAAAACGCGGCGGATGTGAGGACGTTGACGGCCATCAGACGCTCCGCGACCTCGTCACCGACCATGTCCGCCCGGCCGAAAGCCACCGAGCCGAAGGCGACCACCACGACCTCCAGTCCCCCGAGGACGGCCGCGGCGCTGTACACGGCACGCGCACAGGTCTCGGGGACGTACGCGTCGAAGAGGGCGATCGGAGCGCCTGGATACTCCTGGGCGGCCCGGGCCAAACGGCCCGGGCCGCGTCCTGCGAGGGCCGGACGTGCTGCGCGCGCGGCCAGTTCGGCGGTGAAGGCGCCGCCGATGACGCCTGTGGCGCCTGCGACCAGCACGTGCGCGCCGTTGATGTCCATGCCTTGCTCCGGGGCTCAGGGACAGATTGATGGCATTCCTTCGGCTCACCGTCCACCCGTGTGTGCACAGGACACGGGCATTGCACGGTCACCCGCACCCCAGGTCGGCCAGCACCTCCCGGGCGGCACGTGTGCCCGAAGCCATCGCGCCTTGCACCGATCCGGTGGCCCGGTGGTCCCCGCATACGTACCGGCCCGGGCCGTAGCGGGACGTCCGGCTCAGTGGCCAGGGCGGTCGCATCGCGGGCAGCGCCCCTTCAACGGTGTACGTGGCGACCCGCTGCCAGGCGCTCGTGTCCGTGTTGTACAGCTGGGCGAGACGCCGGAGTACGGCGCTTTCCCTCTCGGGCGGGTCCTTGCCCAATACGGAAGTCGAGACGAGCGCGGTGCCGGGCGGCGCGTAGGTTGGGGCTGCCTGGGTGAGAACACAGGTGTTCAGCACTGCTCCGGTGCTGTCCACCACCAGGGTCGGTTCCGCCAACGGCGTCGTCCCGGTGGCGTGGTAATAGGTGGTGACCGTGCGCCCGTCCGGGACCGTCAGCTCCGGCAGCAAACGCGCAGCTGCGGACGCGTCCGTCGCCACCACGACGGTCGGCGCAGACAGTTCGCGGCCGTCCGCCAGAAGCACTCCGAAGCCGGTGACCGCGGTGACGGGCGTCTCCAGTTGCAAGGCGCCGTCGGGAAGACCGCTGGCAAGCTGAGCGGGTACCGCACCCATGCCGTCGGCCGGGAGGCAGGACGTTCCGCGGGCCATGCTCCGCCAGACCAAGTGAAAGAAGCGGGCGGAGGTCTCAAGCCGGTCCTCAAGAAAGACCCCGGACAGGAACGGCCGCAGGAACTCCTCGACCGCCGCGGCCGACAACCCTGCCAGGGAGAGGGCGGCTGAGGTGGGGCGGTCCGGCCGCCGCTTGAGAGCACCGGCGGGCAACAGTGTGTCGCGTGCGGTGAGCGCCGTCAGCGCGGCGAGGTCACGGGCCGAAAGGACTCGTCCCGGCCGCAGGCCTCCGGCCGCCCCCGGCCGCCTGGTCGGGTCGACGAGGCGGACCAGCCCGGTCGGAGTACGGCTGACGATGCCCGGTGTAAAGGGCCGCAGTCGCAGATCCCGCAGATTCAAGCGCCGCTTCACCTGTGGATAGGACGTGTTGAACACCTGAAATCCGCGATCCAGCAGGAACCCGTCCCGTCGGTCCGTGCGCATCCGGCCGCCAACACCGTCGGACGCTTCCAACAGAGCCACGCGCCGTCCCGCCCGGCACAGGTCCGCAGCACAGACGAGACCTGCGAGACCTGCGCCCACGACGACGATGTCCGGGACCCCACGATGCTGAACGGCCATGCTCACGCTCCGCTCCTTCGACGAGATCGACCACCCGTCAGGTACCGAGTCCCGCCAGGTTCCCAGCCGATCACGAACCGAGCTCTCACTCGAGTGTCCAGCCGATCACGTTCCGGTCGTCGATGCCAGGCACCGCCACGACTGTGCACTCAATGGACGACACGCGGCACCCCGACGCCACCGACACCACGGCGGTCACAGCCTTGCCATCTCCGACGCACCCAGGCAGCGAAATCGTCCCCGAGACCTGCTGGCTGCACGTGCGCCAGCAGCACTTCTATCACCCGACATGGTGTGTCATCGACGCGCAGCAAGATCTCCAATGTCGCACGACCGGCATGGTGGGATGGCGGCACTCTCGCAGGAGATTGGTTACGTCGAGGAAGTGAACCATCTGCGGGACGCTTCGTCGCGCAACGCACTTGTCAGCGCCTCACCACAGATGTGTCGGTTGTCCTCGCGCAGAGTCCAGCGTGAGCGGAGCCAACCCTCGCTTCGGGGATATGTGCTGCCCATGGTGGTGCAATCACGTCGCCGGCCACAACCGCAGGCCCGAAGGCAAGGGGAACTCCCAGCCGGACTTAACGTCCACTGAGAAAGCCCGGGAGCCTCTACAGCTTGTCGGCCAGGCGTACAGCCACTCCGTTTCGCGGTAGACACCGGGAAATCACAGAGCGTGACAACTGCGTGGTCGCCCAGGACCTGTGTCTGCCTCGCGCTGGGCTCCCCACCGCGCCTATCTGCGACCTCTAACTCAGATGCGGCGTCCGCCGGATCCTTGTTGCCGCAATCTATCGGTGAGCGGCCTGCGGCTTCACCGTCGCCGGGAGCTTTGGTGATGCAGCCGTCGACGGCGATCTGGTCGAGGACGAGGCCGACGATCCGGTCGTAGGACTCCAACGTGATCTGCTTGAGTTCGGCAAAGACGCCGAGCCGGATCCACTCGTCACGGCGGTTGCGGATAGTGGTGGCCGAGCAGGTCGTGTCCGCAATCGCCTGGCAGGAACAGCCGAATCGCAGGGGCTGCAGCATCTTGTCGAAGACGACCCGGTCGCTGATGCGTGGGCGGTGTCAGCCCAGCGGATGCGTCGGCGCGTAGGCCGATCGCTCAGGCAACAGGGCGATGAATTGGTTCCAGAATGGTTCGGTCAGCGATGATGGCAGTACAGGCACAGGTCTCCCCGGTGATCACAGAGCGTCGCAGCTCCATGATCGCCAAGACTTGCGCCTGCTTTGCTACCGGGGTACCGCCACCGTGCCGATCTGTGCGGCCTCCTACCTGCACACGAGTTGGGTGACCACCGCTCAGCGAGGCGCAGCCAGGCGAGCTGGCGCACATGAGGGGCAAGCGGAAGCAGGAATGGGCCAGCCGCTGTGCTGGGACACAAGTCGACTACTCGGTGGGGCGCAGTAAATCTACCGGCCGATCTCCGTCCGCAGCTTCTTACTGTTTCGCTAAGAGCTCCTACTAGGGCTTTGTTAGGTCCTGTGGTGGGGTTCGGGGGTTGGTGCGGGTTGGCCGCATATCGAGCAGGCGCCGGTCCAGGTGGCCAGGAGGGCCTGGAGTTCGCGGAGGACCGCGTAGAGGGTCAGGCCGGCGCAGGGGCTTTTGGGTCGAGTCTGAGCAGGGTGCAGAAGGCCTGGGCGAGGGAGGCGAGGGTGACGTGGCGGTGCCAGCCGAGGTAGTTGCGGCCCTCGAAGTGGTCCAGGCCGAGGCCGTCCTTGAGCTCGCGGTAGTCGTGTTCAACTCTCCAGCGGATCTTGGCGATTCGCACCAGCTCGCGCAGTGGAATGTCGGCGGGCAGCGTCGAGAGCCAGTAGTCGGTGGGCTCGGCAGAGTCGGGAGGCCACTCGACGAGCAGCCAGCATTCGGGCAGGGAGCCGTCGGCGGCGCGGCGGATGGACCGGTTGGCCGGGCGGACCCGTAGGGCCAGGAATTGCGAGCGCATCTCGGCCCGTGGGTTGTGCTTGGTGGCCTTGCTGCCCTGACGCCAGGTAACGGTGCGGGTGGCCGCTTGCCCGGCGGCCAGGGCCAGCACGCGCAGGGTGGTGTGCGGCTGGGGGTAGGCGGACACGGGAGGGCGGCCCTGCCCGGAGTACGGCGGACGCTCGGGCGTGGCGTCGCCCGGGTGCGCGGTCGTGGTGGCCTTGACCGCGACCGCGTAGGTCAGGCCTCGTTCGGTCAGACCCTCTCGAAAGCCCGTGGCGTCGCCGTATCCGGCATCGGCGACGACCGGCAGGCCCGGCAACTCCCAGTCCCCGCGAACCTCGTCGAGCATGTCCAGGGCCAGGCGCCACTTCTCCCGGTGGCGAGCAGTCTCGGGGATGCCGGCCTTGGCGCGGCGCCGGCGGATCGCCGAAGCCAGCAGCGCGTCCTCGGTATGTTTGGTGTCGTCCCAGCCCTCGGGCAGGAACAGACGCCAGTCGACGGCCGAGGAGGCGCGGTCGCTGACCAGGTTCACACTGACCCCGATCTGGCAGTTGCCCCGCTTGCCCAGCGCGCCGCAGTACATCCGCGCCACCCCTGGCGAGTCGTAGCCGTCCTTGGGGAAGCCGACATCGTCAATCGCGTACGCCTCGGGCGAGATGTGCGCCGCGGCCCAACGGGCCAGCCGCTCACGGACCTTGGCGTAGTCCCAGGTGGAGGAGGACACGAACTGCTGGAGCTGCTGGTGGTCCACGCCCAGGCGCTCGGCCATCGGCTGCATCGACTTGCGCTTGCCGTCCAGCATCAGCCCGCGCAGGTACAACTCACCCTTGGCCCGCTGGTCCCGACGCGCCAACGAGCCCAGCATCTCGGCCGCGAACGCCTCCAGACGCGGACGGACCTCTTCCATCTCCTCAGGAGTCACAACTGAAAGAAGATCACAATCTATCCAACGAGGATCACTTGGGGTACCTAACAAAGCCCTACTACGATCTCGGCTGATAAGCGCATCCCCGTGCGCAACAAATGCCCGAATTTTTCTATTTAGTTATGCTTGGAGTCGGCTACTGCGCCGCATCCGCGCGGTCGCGGAGACTCGAAAGGAAGCCCGGTCATGCCGAAAAACGAGAGGTCGTCCCAGCCCTCGCACGGCGAGGAACCGAGCCGCCACAAGGGCGCCCACCAGCACGGCTGGGCGTCGGATGTGGACGAGACCCATCAGGAGGCCAACGACAGCGCGCACCGGTCCTTCCATCCCGATGAGTACGCGCCGAAGCCCGGCCCTGGCAGGAAGGTCTCCAAGGAGGAAACCGAGGAAGTCCCCGGCAACACAGTCAAGAGCACACATCGCCCGGGTCAGGAACGCGCCGGGAAATCCGGCGAGAGCGGCATGCACGACACCGGCCCCAGGGGCCGGTCCCAACGCCCCAGCGGCACCCGGGACGCCTCCGCATCCACAGGGGTCGACCCGCAGGAACCGCGCACCGACTCCGACTGAACCCACCGACCCCGAACGGCGCCGTCCCTGGCGAGCCGCCGAGCCGACGCCAATCTCGCGACACCACCAAGATCCGAAAGTGACGCGGTGGTGCGGAGCGCGCAACCTCCTTCTCGCCGAGCCTGACGTCAAGGTCTGACGCTCCCTGGCTTCTGCGGACTTAGCGTGGTTGTACGCCGCAAATTCTCGGAGCACGCCATGATCGTCATCTTGGGACTCATCATCCTGATCGCCGCGGTAGTCGTCGCCGTGGCCGGCGTTCTCACCAACGCCGGCAGCGCACACCAGCTCACCGACGGCTTCTCCGTATTCGGTTACCACGTGACCGGTTCCACCGGCACGCTATTCCTCTACGGCATCGTCGTCGGAGCCCTGGCCCTCCTGGGGCTGAGCCTGCTCATCGCCGCTGCACGCCGCCCATCCCACCATTCCAGAACCTCGCGTCGGGCCCCTGGACAGCCCGGCCGCGAGCCGGCCGCAGATCACAACGACGCAATCGGTCGCCACCAGACCGACCGCGCGGAGACTGCACCTGCGCGGGGAAGCGACCGACCCCACGACGACCGCCCTGTCGCCCCCGACGGCGGCCACCGGAGCAGGTGGCATCTGTTCGGGCACCGGCCCGCCCCCCGATAACCCCGGCCACACGCAGGGTCCGGGCCAATCCCCAGTGGGCCGGATCCGGTGCCACACGACCCGCAGCTGCCGTCCGTACCAGGCCCCAGCGAACCCCAGACCCAGCCAGACGCGGCGTGAGCGCGACACCTCACCGATTGCGGCCTCAGAGTGATCGGCGCAAGGTGGATACGTCATCCCCCAGTGAAGGGCACAAACGTCATGGGTAAGGCGAAGGCGAAGGCCAAGCAAGTCAAGGGCAAGCTGAAGGAAACCGCCGGCGGTGCTACGGACAACAAGGGCATGCAGGCAGAGGGCCGCGGCGAGGAATTGACGGGCAAGGCCCAGGAGACCGCGGCAAGGGCAGCTGAGCGGCTGAAGAAGTCCGGACGGTAGGACCTGCATTGTGAGGTTTCACGGTCGGCGGGGCGCGGCTTGGTGCTGGCCTTGCGGGCCGGCACCGGGCGTCAGGTTTCGTTGCTCGGTGAAAGTTCGCTGAGGTTCGGCGGTTTCGGGCGATTGCATCGCCGGGTCGCCGAGGCTGATTGCCTCACCTGGTTTTCATCCTGCCTCCCCTTGAGGAAAGTGCCGCCGTATCGACTCGGGGTTACCCCCCGGAGCCGAGTGGTGTCGTGACGCGGCCCACCGTGCGATACCACCCTGCGGTTGTTGCTCAGAAGGCCGTGACGATGCAGCAGCTGTGCCAGGGGCATGACTCTGTCCCGGCTTCGGCGAGAACCTCAACGAGCACGTGGTGGGCGGGCGGGGTCTTCTCCGCCCAGTCGAGGAAGGGCTGCTGATGGTCACCGCCGACCTGAACCAGGGCGATCTCCGTGAAGGCCGCCGCGGCGTAGGCACGCACCGCCTCGACAAAGGTGCCGACGTTGTCACCGCACGGGATGGAATCCGCGATGTCGTCCGGGCGTACGAACTGGGAGGCTGCCCGCCCTGGGTGATCTCTGAAGGTCGGTCGCGACATTGAAGTTCCTCAAGCCTCCGGGTGTCTACGCGCCGCAGGAAGACACAGCCATGTTGATATCCGCTCTGCGGCGCGAACATCTGTCACCCGGAGCGGAGGTACTCGACGTGGGTACCGGTACCGGCGCAGTGGCGATCGCCGCCGCCTGCTACGGCGCCGCCCACGTGACCGCCATCGACACTTCGGCCGCGGCGGTGCTCACGACACGACTGAACGCGCTGCTGTCCGGGTATGCGCGGGTGATCCGGGCCAGCCGGGGCGACTTGACGGAGCCTGTGACCGGCTTGAGGTTCGACCTGGTGCTGGCGAACCCGCCGTACGTACCGTCCGCGAACGTCCGCATGCCGCGTCGCGGTATTGCTCGGGCCTGGGAGGCGGGGATCGACGGCCGGGCGGTGCTCGACCGGCTCTGTGTCAAGGTCCCCGCTCTGCTGCGCCCTGGAGGTGTGCTGCTTGCGGTCCACTCCGCGCTGAGTAACCCAGCGATGACGCTGGCGCGGCTGGCTGAAGCCGGATTGGACGTGGCTGTGACCGACCGCCGGTTCGTTCCCTTCGGGCCTGTCCTGCGAGAACGGGCCGGCTGGCTGGAGACCCAGGGCCTGATCGAGTCCGGCCAGGAGAAAGAGGAACTGGTGGTGATCCGTGCAGAACGGCCGTACTGAACCGGAGACCGCACCTCGGGCAGCTGCACGGCGCGTCATGCAGGAGCCGGGCGGACCCATGCTCGTGGAGGGGCCGGTCGAAGTGGTCCAGGAGGACGGCACCATTGCCCGCTCGGACCGGCCTGTCGTCGCACTGTGTACCTGTCGGCGGAGCCACATCTTCCCTTGGTGCGACACGAGCCACCGCGGCCGGAAGAGGCCGAAGAAAGCCCCGCCGCCGGCCTCAGAGCGGCACACGGAGTGAGGACTCGCCACCCCGCCATGCGCGGAGCAACTGCTCCCCGAACCGGTCTTCCAACCATCCGGTGGCCCCGATACCGAAGGCGACGTCCTGTGCCAGATCCGGCTCCTCCTGGAGCAGACCGGCGACGACCTCATGCCGTACCAGCTGCTCATGCACGGCGTCGGCCTCCACATGCTCCGCGTAGAAGCGGATGGCCGCAGGCCCGGCACCGGCCCGCTCCAACGCCTGAGCGAGGCGCCGCGACCCTGGTGGCGATGTGGTCTCCACCGAGGCGAAGTGACCGACCAGCGCACCACGGTGTGAGCGGTGGAGTCCAAAGAGTGACATGAGGTTGACGGTCGCGAGCATCTGCCGAGAGCCGGCGTCGAGGTAGCGCCCATACGAGGTGTCCAACTGAAGGTCCGCCATCAGATCGGCGAACAGCTTCGAGTGGACCCGCTCCGCCCGTCCCGCTCCGAATTCGTCGTACTCCACAGCCGCCATTCCCGCCTTGGCCCGGCCCGTCAGGCGCGGGATCACCCACACGTGCGGATCGGCCTCCTTGAGGTGGTAAAGCGAGCGGTGTGCGGCGTACTCGCGCAGATGCCACAGCTCGCCCTCGTCCCGCAGGAAGTACGACACGCCGTCGCCGTCCACCGGCTCCAGAACGAGTTCGTCCAGCGCCATACCGACGTCCTCGGCCACCGGCACGTCAGCGCGCAAAGCCGCCATGAACTCCCGGTCCAGCGCGGCACGCACCCTGAGCAGTTCCGGATCCCACTCCCAGGCGCCGTCCACACCGTCGAAGCCGCGGTAGTGCAACTCGTAGCAGAGGTACAGGGCGAGCTGCAGGTCATCGCCGTACGGGTCGGCACCCGCTACCAGGGACGTGTCCGGCAGGCTGCGCCGACCCGGTTCCCGGCCGAGCGCCTCGATCAGAGCGGCAGACACCTCACCCCGGGTCTCCGGCAGCTTCATGGTCCTTCCTCTCCTCGGTCCGTCGGCTCGTTCCGTGGGGGCACCGCGAGGGAGAAGGAGTGCCCGGCGAGATCGGCGAAAGCGAACGCCGCGCAGCGCACCGCCGACCTTCGCCTCCATCGGCATTGCCCCGAGGCTCACCCCTTCTCGTTCCGCCTCGTCCAGATCACCGTGTGCGACGAGTATCCGAAGATGCGCCTGCCGGGCGCCATCCGGCCGCGGCCGGCGGGAGCGTCGTAGCCGTGGTCCCGGCGGATTGCCAGGTGCACGCCTTATTGCCGATAATTTCTACAAAATCAGGATCGCTCACCACCTGAATTTCTGCATCGAGCAGTGCGCAGTGACGCGTAGAACTCCGCCAGGCTTCGGGCTCCGCGCAGTCCAGAACGAGGACACTTATCTTTGCAACGGACATGTTCTTTCGGGTACCCGCCGACGCTCAGAACACACTGGCGACGGCCAGTGCTTACGGGGACACGCTTCCGTCGTCGAGAACCACCTGGCTTTAGCGAGCAGATCCCGCCCGAGACTCCTGCAGCCACCAGAGTGGAACGGAGCCGACGCCTGTTTGGGAATCGGCCGCACATGGCAAACCGCTCATCATGCGGCTTTCAGCGGGGTATACGAAATTCGCGGTTCTCGCTCCAAGCATCGGCACGGTGAAAGTGGCGGCCGTCCGCACCGAGGACCTCTTTCTGAGGTCCCTCGACGCGCTGGGCCGCCTGAAGAAACTTGATGTGGTGATCAGCCCCGTGCGGCGGTTGGTGCGCGGCGTGCCTCTGGGGCGCTACCGCGATGTGCTGCACGGTCTGCCGATCGGCCATCCCCTGCATCCCGCGCTGGTGCAGGTTCCGATGGGCGCGTGGTTTTCCGCCGCAGTGCTGGACGTCGTGCCCGGCACCCGGCGCAGTGCCCGCATCTTGGTGGGTGTGGGCCTCCTGGGGGCCGCGCCGGCCGCATTGGCCGGCTGGGTGGACTGGGCTGAGCAGCACGAGGAACAGATGCGTACCGGACTGGTGCACGCGACGTCGATCGCCGCGACCATCGGACTCTACGCGGGATCCTGGGTGCATCGCGGCCGTGGACATACGGCATTGGGCAAGGCGCTGGGCTTTGCGGGGCTGTGTATGGCCGGCACCGGCGGGATGCTTGGTGGCCACCTCGCCTATCGCCAGGCCGCAGGCGCCAACAAGACGGCAGCGGTCCCGCATCTGTTGGAAGAGGGGTGGCACCCGGTCGGCAGAGTGGAGGACTTCCCAGTCGGCGAGGCCGTGCGGCGGGAGTTGGGCGAGGTGCCGTTGCTGGTGTTCCGTCAGCCGGGCGGCCGCATTCATGTCCTCGCGGAGCGGTGCAGCCACCTGTCAGGGCCCCTGTCGGACGGGAAGATTGCCGACGGCTGCGTGGAATGCCCCTGGCACGGCAGTGTCTTCCGGCTGTCGGACGGAGCGAACGTACGCGGGCCGGCCACCGCACCGCAGCCGTCCTTCCAGGTGAGCGTGGACAGCGACGGCACCGTCCACGTAAAGCTGCCCGGCGCCGGCTGAACCACGCAATGACGTATCAGCGGCCCAGGGCGTTCCGAAGCTGCTTGTTCATCGAGGAGCGGCCGTCGATGTTGCGATTCTTCGCCTCCTCGTACAGCTGATCCTTCGTCGGTCCTTGCGATCCGCTGTGGGACTGTTCGCCTCCACGTTGTGAGGCGGACTTCCTGTTTTGAGCGGAGACCTTTCTGGAGGTCTTCGACTCGCCGAGCGCCCCTGCTCCACCGTGCGCGCGGCAATTTCCTTCGCTCACTTTGTGGACTCACCTCTTTCCTCGGCACCCTCCTGTGCTCGTACTGACGTTCACCTGCTCGTACTGACGCTCACGCTTCTTGCTCCAGCCGGCAGGCGTGATGTGTCTTTGACCTGGCCAGATGTCGTCGACGTCGATTAGCTGCGATGCGATGCGGACATGACACATACCACTTCAGCCCTGAATGGTGTCTCCTCTGGTGCTGACCGTGCCGTCCTGCGGGGCGATCCGTCTCCCCCGGTTACTCTCGGCGCCAGAGTGGGAGTGTCGGCCCCTGTCCGGCCGCGACACGGAGGACGGAGAACGCTCTCTCCGAGGCGAGGCCTCTTATGCCTGCTCAGCGCATGGGCGGAGGAACAACACAGTGGCTTCCCGCTTCGGCCGCCCGCTGTACGCTCGCCGCCAGAGGCGCCGAACGAGCATGCTGGCAAAAGGGTCGCGTCCACCTCGCAAGGCAACGCCATGGTTTCCACGCGCAGCCCGCCCCGGCCCGACAGGCCACCGGCAGAGGTCACGGAACTGGCCAGCTGCACTGTCGGTGCCCCTTGCTGGGCGAGCATGCACGGTGGCGGAACCCTCGGCCAGGCCGTAGAGGGTGATCAACGCACGCCCCTGTTGTACGACCCGCACGGCGCGGTCTTCGGCGCCGAGTCTCCACGCAGCTCCGTGATAATCACCGCTGCGGTCGGACTCCGGCCCGGCTCAGGTTCCGATCCGGGAGGCCTGACAGGGACCACATAAGTGCAAAGATTACGGGGAACCCACGACAGCAAAACACTCCCGGCGGACCGTTCCAACCCGAGAGGACCTGGGAATGTCTGACAACGACCTGAGCATGCGGAAGGTGCTGGCAATCGTCACGAACTACGGCGTCGAACAGGACGAACTCCTGGTGCCCCTCGAACACCTGCGGGGCTGGGGCGCCGATGTGGACGTCGCTGCCGTGTCGGCGGGCGACGTTCAGACCCTGGTCGGCGACAAGGCTCCCGGAAAGACCATCCGCCCCGAACTTGCTCTGAGCGACGTCGACCCGGCCGATTACGACCTCCTGCTCGTGCCGGGTGGCACGTTGAACGCCGACGCACTGCGCCAGCAGGGTTCAACGACGGAGATCGTCCGCTCCTTCACGTCCACCGGTCGCCCCGTAGCGGCCATCTGCCACGGCCCCTGGGCCTTGGTCGAGGCGGGTGTCATCGAAGGCAAGAGGCTCACTTCCTACCCCTCGTTGAGGACAGACATCGGCAATGCCGGTGGCGAACGGGCCGACGAGCCGGTCATCAAGGACGACTCCCGCGGATGGACCCTCATAACCTCGCGCAACCCAGGTGACCTGGAGCCGTTCCTCCAAGAGATCGATGCAGTGCTCGCCGTAGACGCTCACTGAACTCCAGCCCCGCGCACTTGCCTCGCTCGTTCCGGCTATGTGCTGGCCGAGCGCGCTCTCACGACAGGAAAGGGGCAAGCGCCGAGGCGGATCTCGTTGTGGTTGCTGAAGGTGGCGATGGAATTGCAGATGGCCTGTACTGGTGTGGGGAGGAGACCTGGTCTCACGATTCGGTCGGATGGTGACCAGGATCAGTGGCCGGCGATGCCAGGAGGTTCTCGATCGCCTCGAGGCGTGTCTCCAGCCTTTGGACGTCCGCGCGGGTGGCGTTCTGTTCGGACGGCTTGAGCACGATCACCAATTGGCCGTCCGGCTCAAGGCGCCCCACGGCGACCATGCTGATGTCGTCGCCGTTCTGCAGACGCACTGCGTGCTCGACTTCTGTGGGGCGCAGCGCCAGGTGCCTGAGCGCACCCGTGAGCAGTCGGCCGTCCTCGATGATTGTTGTCGGCTTTCCCTCCACCAGGCGTACGGCACGCTCGTTGACGGCCAGCCACCGGTTCAGTGCCGCGTTAACCGCGACCAGGGTGGTGGCGCCGATCGCGCCACCGAGCAGGCTGTTGTCGTTGCCGATGACTGCGTTCTGGACGACGTTGGACAGCAGGAAGATCACAACGAAGTCGAAGGTGTTCAGGTTTGCCAGGCCGCGCTTGCCACTCAACCGGAACAGAATCACGATGAGTGCGTAGACACCAACAGTACGCAGCACCTTCTCCGCGATAGGGACCTGAACAGACAGCAGATCGTGCCACATGGCGCTCCTCACCCCGGCTCTGAGCACCGAGATCCGACACCCATCACCGACCCCGCCGTTCGCATCACGATGACCTCCGCGCGGAAGTGCCCTCTGGGCAGTTCGAGGCGACGTTCCAAGCGCCGTACACCCGTGTGGCCGAGCGGCTTTTGGGACGCACCGGTGCAAGGTGGTTAGCTGCTGCTGTCCGGACTGCGCATCTGTTAGCGGCTGACCGTGACCGGGCAGCAATTCCGCCCCCTTCGGGGAAGGGGGCGGAATCGAGTGTCCGGCGGCGCGTGCCCTCGCTGTACCGGGGTGAGTCGGGAGTCCGCCTCTGGCGTGCGGGCCTTCCGCCGCGTTGGATGCGGGGGTGCCTGGTGACGTCGGTGACCAACGGGCAGGTGGCCGGTGTCACCTCCGTGCCACCGGGGCCCACCAGCACATGACTCGGCGCCTCTTCCCGGCATCAAGGCGTGGGTCTGCGCTGAAAGTGGGCGGGAAGGTCGCCGCGGCGAACAAGCGGGATCAGGAAGACAACCTTGGTGCTACGTCTCCTCGGCGAGAGGCCACTATCAGCGGCGGGCGAACTGCTGGTCGTTCCGGTGTCTGGCCGATAGTCGGGCCGTAGCGGCGGAAGCGCGCTGCCTCTTCCTCGGCCAAGCGGGACGACGTCCGTGCAGATCGAGGGGTACTACTTCACAAGCCTGCCCTGGAAGAACGCGACGCTGGCCCGAGGGTCGCTTCCCGGGTCGCATGTGCGGTTGCCTGGCACCTGGAGACCTGCTCAACGTATCTGGTCTCGCCAGTCTGCCTCTCTTCGGCGAACTTGGGCGCGTGGGCGCTCATTAAGCCTTGATCCACCGATCTGATGGCTGTGGATGACTCTTCGAGAAACAAGGAAGTGCCTTGTGACCTGCGATGATGGGAGTTCTTGAGGCTTCCAGCACGCACGATCGGCAAGGCACTTCCGAGATGCAAGTTTCCCATACTCCAGCGGCGGTCTCCGCTGCGTTCGATGACCCGAATCTGGTCGCGCATGCCGGGCTGGTTCCGGTGATGCGGCTGGCCGAACGGTGCGGGCTGTCGGGCCTGGTGGCGCAGAAGGTGAAGCTGAGCGGGACGAGGAACGGCGCGGGTGCGTCGGCGGACGTCAAGGTCAGCAGCATCGTGGCCGGCATGGCGGCGGGCGCGGACAGTATCGACGACCTCCATATCCTGCGGCACGGCGCGATGCCGGCCCTGTTCCGGGGGCCCGTGCGCCGTCCACGCTGGGCACCTTCCTCCGTTCGTTCACCCACGGTCACGCACTCCAACTCCACGCTGTCCACCGCAGGTTCCTCGGTCAACTGGCCGCGCACGCCCCGCTGCTGCCCGGTGCCGGCGACAAGGCGTTCATTGATATCGACTCCACCCACAAGCGGGTCTACGGCCGGGCCAAGCAGGGTGCCGAGTACGGCCGGTTCAAGGGCATCCGCACCCTGCACCCCCTGCTCGCCACGATCTGCACCCCGCACGCGCGGCCGGTGATCGCCACAGTACGGATGCGCCGCGGCAAGGCAGCCGATTCCCGTGGGGCCCCGAAGTTCGTCAGTGAGGCGCTGTCCACCGCCGTCGAGGCGGGCTGCACCGGCACCCGGATCCTGCGAGCGGACTCGCAGTTCTACAACGCCGGGGTGATCTCGGCCTGCCGCCGGGCCGGAGCCCACTTCTCGATTACCTGCGGGTTGAACCCCTCCATCAAACGGGCCGTCCTCGGCATTCCCGACCAGGCCTGGCAGCAGATCACATACCCGACCGCGGTGCCCGATCCTGCAACCGGTGAGCTCGTCTCGGACGCCGAAGTCGCCGAGATACCCGCCTACACCGCCTTCGCCAGCCGCACGAAAGCGGAGCGGGTCACCGCGCGGCTGATCGTGCGCCGGGTCCGTGACCTGGCCAAACCCGCCATTGTGGGTGAGCAGGGCGAGTTGTTTCCCGTCTGGCGCTACCACCCGTTCTTCACCGACCAGCCTGCACAAACCCTCCAGGCCGAACGCGAACACCGCCACCACGCGGTCATCGAGCAGGTCATCGCCGACAGCAAAGCCTCCGCCCTGGCCCACCTGCCCTCCGCACACTTCCACGCCAACGCAGCATGGCTCACCCTGTGGGCGATGACCTACAACCTGCTGCGGGCCACCGGCGCACAAGCCTCCGCCTTCCACGCCAGGGCCACCACCGCCACGATCCGCACCCACCTGGTCCATGTTCCGGCCCGGATCGCCCACTCCGCCCGCCGCATCACACTGCACCTACCGCACAACTGGCCCTGGCAGCACGCCTGGACACACCTGTTCTCCACGGCCCACGGACCGGCCGGCTGATACGAACAGCCCCTGCCCACCCCGCCCGCAAGGGCCCGACCGGAACCGAACCGTGGAAATGCTGGGCAGACCAGCGGAAACAACCTGCCCTCACCCGACCACCCGACCCCAAGCCGATCAAAAGACCACTCTCAAACCACCTCGGTGGATCAAGGTTAAGTGGCCGTGCGTCATTCGGGCGGCTGCTGCCCCCTGCCGCCGCCAGCGCCCTTGGACCTGTTCGCACCGGCATTCTGCCCCTGCTGCTTGCTCTGTTCCAGCAGGTGGCGGGCCTGCTCCTGAAGCTTCTGACGTTCCTGGGGGTCGGTCGCAGTCGGGGCGGATCGGCTGGAGCGGCCCGACCAGATGGTCTTCGACCTCGACCCAGCGGAAGAGGGCTGAGGCGGAGGTCCAAAGCTCCTCGACTGTGCAGCAATTTCCGGGACTGCTGGAAGGCGCGCCCTGTCCGGTGCTCCTCGTACTTGGTGTGATGGCAGTGCTGTGGACAGCCTGGGGCTGGTGGCTGCGGTACCGCATCTCCCGGCAGGCGATGAAGCGCGTCGATGGCAAGGATGTGCTTGACCTGTTCGAGGTGATCCATGGCACCGATTCCAAGTCCTGGTCAGGCCTACGCTGCGGGAGCCAGGGTCCGGGCGCTCAACGCTCCCGTGGTAACCCGCTGCTGGTCAGGGTCACACCGCCGAACGGAGGATTCGTGCTCCTTTCCGCCTGTGCGTTCTCGCGGTGAGGGCGGAGGGGCCGGTGTAGCGTCAGGGCCAGCTGTCATGGCTCCGAAGTACCCGTCGCCTACGGGCGGCCCTGCTGTTCAGAGTCATCGAGGGCCAGGGCGATCACCTCCGGCCCCACACGGTGCGGGGCCGGCTTCGAGTCCCCTTGGAGGACAAAATGGCCAGCGGAACCGTCAAGTGGTTCAACGCGGAAAAGGGCTTCGGCTTTATTGAGCAGGACGGCGGCGGCCCGGACGTCTTCGCCCACTACTCGAACATCGCCGCTCAGGGTTTCCGTGAGCTCCAGGAAGGTCAGAGGGTGAACTTCGACATCACCCAGGGCCAGAAGGGCCCTCAGGCGGAGAACATCACCCCTGCCTGAGCCCTGACGCGCGACGCCCGCCCCGCGACACGCTCGCTGGGGCGGGATTCGTGCGTCAGGGCTCAGATCCGTTGCTATCCGGGAGCAGACGTCGGGTCCAGCGTGAACCGGAACGCTCGAAGTACCTCGGACTGCACGAGAACCACCACCCTCCCCCACCCCTCATATGCTGCCCGTTCCGTCACGCGCCCGAGCCGGGCAGCTCCCAGGGCTGCCAGTCCTATGGGGGGCGATGCGGCGGGGCGTCAGACCTGGTGACGGGTGGGGTCGACGGTGCACTGGGTCAGAGCCTTGGGACCCTCCTTCCCGGGCCGGAGGCGGCCCATCCAAAGCTGTTCAATGAAAGGCGCGGAACTTTTGCAGTACTGCAAGTGGACGATCCGGCGGATACCGGCCCGCGCATCGAGCTGTTGAAGGCTGCATGCCGTCCTCTCGCCGCCCTCGCCGCCGCCCTGTGCGGCCGCCTGTCGTCACCCACCCCCACGCCCCGCTGACCCGCGAGTTCGCCACCCACCCGGCCACCTGCCATCAGGCGTTCCAGCTCGCGGTCGACTTCGGCTTCGTCGCTGCCGACGCCGTCGCGGACTTCCTCCCCCGAGGAGGTGCCCATCGCCCTGGTCAAGCGCCAGGAGTTCTGCGATTGCAGCCGGCTCGTACTGGACGGCCACGACCTCACCCGGAACGCCCTGAGCACCGTTGCCGCCGGCATGACCGCGTGCCAGGACCTGGTGCTGGCGGCGATCGACTACGCCCACCGCACCTTCGGATGCGCCGGCCTGAGCGCAATCCTCCATGAACTGACCGACAAGGCACGGGCGACGTTTGAGCCTCCAGCTCTCACCACCCTTCTGGACCGCGTCCGTGCGGCGCACAGGGCAGAGGACGGTCACGCAGGCCACGACCGAGGCCCCGACGCTGTGACATGGCCGAGAACCGCCGCCTCATCCATGCCCGAGCTCATCCCGCGCTCCTGAACCACCGCAGGCTGCGCCGGGCAGCGCACGTGACCCCCAGCCACTCAGTACCTGACGCTGTCGGGGATCTTGGTTTCCGGTCTGTACGTGCATTGCGCGTAGTGGGAAGCTGGAGGGCCTGCGGCGGTCGGCCTGGTCCTCAGCCCCATGTGTTCCACTCACCTAAGGAGGATCGACCGTGGCCTCCGATCACGACCTGCTGTGGCGTCGCTGCGCGCACCTGGGCCGTGTCCTGCTGCCTGTGGTGGACCAGGAGGCGTGGCGCCAGGCCCGCCGCCACGAGCACCTGGGAGCCTGGGGCATCAACATCGTGGAAGGCGAGCGGCTGATCGAGGTATTTGCGGCCTTGGCCGCCCATGCCGTCGCGATCGACACTTCCGTATCTGCCGCAGAACTTGACGTCCTACCTCTGAGCGCGGTGGCTGACGCGGCGACCGGTAAACGCGACTTCGAACTGCTCGCCGGACTCCCGGACACCTTCGCCGACGGCCGCGACGAACTGGCCGTCAAGGTCTTCCGGCTGTACGCCTACAGGGGTGGGCAGTACAGCCTCCAGCTCATCCGACTGGGCACGGAACTGCGCCGTGCGCTGATCGTCCTCGCCGAACGCTCGCGAATGCCATCCCCCACGTGCGGGCACGTCTTCTTCTGGGCGGCTGCAGCTGGCCTGTCCAGTGATCACGGAGACCAGATGAGCTGAGGTCACGCTCCCGGCCGCAGGTTGGAGGCTGGTCCTTCGCCGGAATCGGCTTTGGCAGGTTCCGGGGCAAGGTGGTGGGCACCACCGAGTGATCAAGTCAGTCTGCGGGGTGGGTGGCAACGCGCCAGGACCGGGGTCGCGGGATGTGCTGCCAGTCGAGGAAGTCCTGGAGAGCGGTTGGGTTCCGGGGCTGCCGAGGTGGTGCTGGCGGCAGGTGGGTACTGATGCGTTCGAGGTTGATCGCGATGGCGGTCAGGACGTGCTGGACGTGAGCCTTGTCCTGGCTGCGGTAGCGGCATTGGCGCATGCCGTGGCCGTTGACGAACTCGCCGATCGTGCTCTCGATGGCAGCCCGCAGCGAGTACCGCGACAGCCACTCCTGGGTCTGCTGCTCAGTCCGGGCCTCGGACTGGATGTCGTAGAGATCGCGCGGCAGGAAGGACACCTTCCGGGCGTCGGTGCGGGTGCAGGCGGTCTTCACCGGGCACTGGCGGCAGTCATCTGGGGAGAACTCGACGTTGGCGTAGGGCGCGAGGGAGGGTGGCGTCGACCACCGGCGGCTCACCTTGCCCTGTGGGCAGGTGACCTGCTTTGCGTCCCAGTCGATGTTGAAAGCTTCACGGTGGAAGACGGTGCCCTTGCGGGACTGGCGGGTGCTCCTGGCCCGGATCGGTCCGACCAGGCCAACACCGTGTTCGCGGGCGACTTGCTGCTTGAGTGCGACGGAGAGATATCCGCCGTCGACGAAATGCTCCTTCGACAGCAGGTCTCGATGCTGGAGGTTGGCCAGGATGCCGGCGAGTGCCTTGGTGGCGCCGATCGCGCCACCGAGCAGGCATGCCCGGTCCGCACCCGAGCCAGCACCGCCGCCGATCCCAGCCGAGGCGACTTTCCTCCTCACCCACCCCGTCCTGACCGGCCTGACACGCGAGGAGTTCGACCAGCTCGTGCTCCAACTCGAACCGTGCCGCCAGATCCTGGCCGAGGCCCAGCGCCAGAGCGAAGGGCGGGACCGGCGCGGCCGCAACCCCGGATTCGGCATCCTCGACCACCACCGCGTCCTGGTCGCCGTACTCAGAAGCCGCAACACCGTCACCCTGACCCTGATGGGCAAGATCCTCGGACACGACCGCAACACGCTGAGCTACCACGCCATGACGAGCAGGCCACTGCTGGCCTTCGCAGGAACCGACCTCACCCCCACACTCACCCCACAGACGCATCCACCACGCACACTCGAAGCTCCGCAAAAGGTGATCAACGACCACGACAACAAGATCAAAACAGGCAGTAGTTGATTGACGGCTCCTCACCAGCGCGTCTCTCCCGCGAAATACCGGGCTGCCTTGCGGAGGATGTCCCGCTCCTCCTCCAGCTCGCAGATCCTCTTCCTCGCGACGGCCAGCTCCGCCTGAACCCCGTCACCCTCAGGCCGCGACGCCGTCGCAGGTGTGGAGTGAGCGCCGGACCGGCGTCCGTCAGCGGCCCGGATCCAGTTCCGCAGCGTCTCGGTGTTCACTCCAAGGTCGGTGGCGACCGACTTGATCGTCGCTCCTGGACGGGACCGGTACAACGCGACCGCGTCCGCCTTGAACTCGGCGGGGTAGTGCTTCATCCCCACAGGGACTCCTTCTCCTGTTCCCGAACCGCTCGCGGAACTCCTGTCCCGCTGGATCGACAGCCGGGACAACATGAACACCGCGACCAACCACGCCTGCCGGTGGCTGTTCCCGGGCCACCGAGCCGGGCAACCGCTCCACCCCGACGTCCTTGCGGCCCTCCTCAACGACATCGGCATCCCCACCACCGCCGGCCGCACCGCTGCGATCCGGCAGCACGTGCTGGAGATGCCTGCCCCGGTCGTCGCGGAGGCTCTGAGCTACCACCGGGTGACCACGGCCAAGCTGGCTCCGAGGCCGGAGGCACCTGGAGCCGATACGCCTCTGGCAACCACTGGCGGTCGCCACCAGGCTGGACCCCACGGGGCACCACCTGAACCTGCGGGTCGATTGAACCTGCTACTCCGCAGGAAGGGGACTCAACGGAATCTCCATCAACTCCCAACGGGTGAAGGTCAGCAGAGCCTCGCCAGTGATCTCCTCAAGCCGGTCGAAGTCCTCCGGCAGCACGTCGAGCAGGAAGTGCTCGACTTCCCGATCGGCCCGCTTGATCAGGACGAGGCAGCGATAACAGAGCTTGGGAGGACGCTCAAGAAGGATCGCTCGCAGAGAACCCGTCGCATCGTGCGTCAGGTACTGATCAAGCCATCCAGGCTCACGCCCCCTGCCGAGGTTGAGGCGCTCGCTCTTCGAACTCAGTCCCACGAGGTCCTGCTTACTCACACGCTTGATCGCATTGGGCACCTTCTCCGGCATGAGAGCAGGTTAGCTGTAGGAGGCCAGGACATTACTGACGCCCTGGCGTAGCCGCCACGCAGGAGGTTCTCCATCAGCGGCGCTGTGGGGGCGGTGGAAGTTGTAGTGGATGTTCCAGATCGCGAGCGCTTCTCGACGCTGGTTTTCGGATGCCCAGGCGCGGGCGTAGAAGAACTCCTCGGCAAGGATGGGTTGTATCTCTCCACCTTCCCGTTGTGTCGAGGCGTGTACGGGGTGATCCGCTGGTGGCGTGACCCGAGCAGGGCCCGAGCGAATGCGTCAGCGCGGTAGCAGACACCGTTGTCGGTCACGACTCGCTCGATGTGGGTGATGCCGTGGGCAGCGAACCAGACTCGCGCCGGGTGGAGGAACGCGACGGCAGTGGCCGCCTTCTCGTCGGGGAGCTCTTCGGTGTAGGCGAGCCTGGAGTGCCCGTCGATGGCGGAATGGAGGTACACGTAGCCGCCGCGCTCGCTCTTGCCCTTGCGGCGCTCGACTGCCTTTGCTTGTTGACTTCCGCGACCGTGGATACGCCAGCCACCACCGTCGGGGATCCGGCCGGCCTTCTTCACGTCCACGTGCACCATGTGGCCGGGCCGTCGAGCAGTGATCGTCCGCAGCTCTCGGTTGGTCTTGCCGTTGGGGTCGATGAACTTCCGCCGGTTCAGACCGAGGGCGGCCAGGTGGCGGGTGACCGTGCGGCGCGAGATCACAATCCCGTCGACGGCGAGCTCGTGGGCGATGCGAGTGGCCGACCACTTGTGGGCACGCCGCATCTCCTCAATGCGTGTGACCACGTCGACTGGTGTCGCACTCGGCTGATGGTGCGGCGCCGAGCTTCGATCAACCAACCCGAGTTCGCCGTGTCGCCGGTGCCGGTTCACCCACTTCGACGCCGTTGCTCGGGAAATCCCCATCTCTGCGGCAACATGCGCGATCGGACGAGTCTTGCAACGTTCGATCAATCGGCGGCGACCCTCCACGGACAATGGTGCGTTCGCGTGGTTCATGGTGTCGTCGAGACCGTACGGGACGCGTGGTGCCGTGCGCCGGTGACGATGAGTGAGACGTTCTGTCCGCCGAAGCCGAAGGAATTGCTGAGCACGGCCTCCTGGGGGACGTCTCGTCGCTCTGCGACGACATCGAGATCGATGTCGGGCCCGACGCCGGCCGCGGTGAGGTTGCGGGTCGGCGGGATGACGCCGTGCTCCACACTGAGGACGGCGATGAGCGCCTCGATCGCACCAGCCGCGCCAAAGAGATGACCGAGTGCCGCCTTGGGGGCTGTCACGGTAGCGCGGCCGAAGACCTCCCCGATCGCGTGCGCCTCGGCGACGTCGCCGACCGGGGTTCCGGTGGCGTGGGCGTTGATGTGGCTGATCTGCTCGGGAGCCAAACCGGCTTGTGCAAGGGCCTTCCGCATGGCGGAGACCTGACCGGAACCGTCGGGAGCGGGTGCCGTGATGTGGTGTGCGTCGGCGGCGATGCCGGCTCCCGCGAGCACCGCGTGGACGCGCGCACACCGGGCGCTGGCATGCTCAGCGCTTTCGAGCACCACGACAGCGGCGCCTTCACTGAGGACGAATCCGCTGCGGTCCGCGGCGAACGGCCGGGACGCTGAAGCGGGTTCGGCGGTGTACCGCGACAGTGCTTGTGCCTGGACGAAGCCGGCGACGGTGATCGGGGTGATCGCGGCCTCGGTCCCGCCCGCGATGACCACGTCCGCCTCGCCGGCACGGATGAGCCTGGCCCCCAGGGCGATCGCCTCGGCACCGGAAGAGCACGCCGAGACAGGCGTGTAGACCCCGGCCCGTGCGCCGTATTCGATACTGATCAGCGCCGCCGCCGCATTGGGCATGAGCATCGGTACCGTGCGTGGCGAGACGCGCCGCGTCCCGGCCGCCTCCAGTACGTCGTCTTCCTTCAGCAGCGTCCGTACGCCCCCGATGCCCGTGCCGATCGCTGATGCGAGCCGGTCCGGGTCGACCCGCGGGGCACCGGCATCGGCCCAGGCTTCGGCCGCCGCGGTGAAGGCTGCCTGCTGCGAGCGGTCGAGCCGCCTGGCCTGCACCGGCAGCAGCGACTCGGCGGGGTCGATCGCCATCGTCCCCGCGACGGTGTCGGGAAGGCCAGCATCCTCGTGGCCGCGCAGGACGCCGCCGCGGATGCCCGACTTGCCGGCAAGCAGGGCTTTCCAGGTGGACTCCACGTCTCCACCGAGTGGTGTGATCGCGCCGAGTCCGGTCACGACGACTTCAGTCCGGTGCATGCCCATCAACCTTTCTTGTATGCGATACAAGCGAACAGAGTCTTGTTGTATCACATACAATTTGGGTGTGGAGAAGAAGCGAACCGAAGCTCGGTCAACGTCGGCTCGGTCGCGTGACCGCGGTCGCGCGACGAGGCTCCGGCTGATTGAGGCAACTGCACGGCTCTGCAAGGAGCGGCCCGGCGCTGAGGTGAGCGTCGCGGAGATCGCGAACGCGGCAGGCGTCTTCCCCAATCAGGTCACCTACTACTTCGGCTCCAAGGACTCGCTGCTCGTGCACGCCGCCTTTCTCGGCTTGCTGCACGACGCCCGACGGATTGAGCGCATCGGTCGCCAAGCCCCCGATGCGGCGACATTTAGGCGCAACATCGCCCGCGCCGTACTGGCCATGCCCTCGCTCCCGTCAGTCGCGCGAGCACTCGCCGCCGGGATCTCCAAGCCCGAACTCGCCCCCGTGGTCGACCGGCACCTCCAGTTGCTATTCCGGCAATCCGAGCGCTTCGTGAGCCAGCTCATCGACGGTCGCGGCTGGAGGGCCCGTCGACCGCTCAACGTGGAGGTCAGGACGTTCTGGAGCACCGCGCTCGGCGCAGTGCTGCTCGTCCGGGCCGGGGCACACGGCACTGTCACCGACCTCGACCTCGCCGGAGCATTGACCATCCACGACGAACCCGATCCCGGTTAGCTCAGTCGAACAGGCCGGCGACGACGAGCGCGGTTCCCGCCCGACGGTGGCCTTGTCGCGGTCGGCATGTTCGCCGTCGCCGACGAACTCCACTGCTGCGGCTAGTGCAAGGCGTCAAGAACCTGCTTGCCAGCAACAGTTAGCCATCAACGGCCAGAACGCGAGCCGCTGCACAGGACAGAACACAGACAGTGACTGCACTTGACGCTTGGGCAGCAGTACCCGCGACAGTTGAATACGCGAGCCCGCCAGTACCGAGGCCGTACCAGGCCGCCGCGCGGTGCTTCCCCGTCCCCCGGCCTTGGCGGTTGGGGACGGCGCGAGGGAGGCTGGAGAGGGGGCAGGAGGCCGTCATGCGCGTCCAGGACATCCGGATCGGCGAGACCTACCAGGTCAAGGTCCCCCAGCGACTGCCGCCGGCCCTCCGCCACCGTATCCCCCGCACCCATGCCGACTTCGCCGCCGACATGCGACTGAACCTGCGCCGCGGCGACCGCTTCGACCTCACCGTCACCGGTACCGACCCCGAGGGCGCCACCGTCGACGGCTACGAGGCCACCACCACCAACCGGGTCACCCTGCGCCTCACCGCCGACCAGATCGAACTTCTGGACCTCCCCGCCGGCCCCGAGTACGAGATCGACGGCTTCGTCACCGACACCGACGGCAACGAGGTCACCCTCCCCGCCGCCACCACCTACACCGTCCTGCCCGCCGTCTGGCTGCATCCCCTCGAAGAACCCGTCCCCCTCGCCCCCAGCACCGCCCGGTTCTACCGCGCCCGGGTACAGGCACAGGCCACCGGGATGACGGCCCAGGACGTTGCTCGCGCTGCTGAGGACGCACAGGAATACCAGCGCGACATCGCCGGGCAGGCACTGGACAGCTACCGAGCCGAGGAATGGCTCCGCACCGCCGAAGTGGAACACCAGGAATGGCTCCGGATCTCAGCACTCATGACAGACAAGACAATGAAGACGTACGCCCCGCAGAACGACCCGCAAGGAATGACACCCCACTCCTGAGAAGCATGCTCCCGTGCCCCTGACCCTCGCGGCTGAGATCGCTTCGCGCGCCAGTGCGGCAGGTCAGATGCGCGGCAGCGTCCAGTGAGACAGACAGGAATCGTGGGTGTGCGCCGGCCGCCCCCGCGCGCTTTGAAATCTGTGAGTCTCACAGCCCATTTCCCCAGGTAGGCGCGCTGCCCTGTGAGAGCAGCCGTCGGCCAGGGCCTGCGGCTGCTGCATAGTGTTGCTGCTGATCGTCGTGGTGGTGGCTGGGATGGTGGTTCGTGGTGCAGCGCAGCATTTGCACGCCCCGGGCGGGACAGGGGTGCTGCTGCTCCGCGAGATGACCGCGCCGCAGCCCCCTATCTGATCGGCCTCCGCGACACGGCCGCATTGCTGACCGGATTCGCCCTCGCCGCTTGCAGCTCCGAGGCACGGCTCCTCGGCTGGACCGACGTCATCGAGGTCGAGCAGGGCCTCGAATTCCAGCTCTGGCGGCCGAAGGTCAACAAGGACGACGCGCACGGCGTACCGTACGGCACGTTCCCCGGCATCTGCCCCGTGCGGGCCCTTCGCGCATGGCGGCAGTGCCTCATCGACCGCGGCTGCCAGCCACCGGCCCGATCTTCATCCGCATCGACCGCCACGGCAGCATCAGCCACCGGAAGTTCCGCAACGGCGAGGAAAGCGGCGACCCGTCCGGCCGCATGGCCGGCGAGGGCATCGCGGAAATCGTCACCCGCGCCGTCGCCCGCGCTGGCCTCACTGCAAGGCCGAACGATCTGTTGGCTCCCCGACCTGCCCGCCCGCTGGACCGGTCACCCCCTACGCTGAGGATTCGCCACGCGAGAAGGGCGCCGACACGATCGCAACGTGTCGCGAAGGCGGATGGGGCGACGGCTCAAAGGCCGTCGCCGACTATTTCGACATCGGCTGCCAACAGAGGACTGTCAGCCGCAGGACCGCGTGGGCGGTGTGGTCAGCCGATGAAGGACAGCCGGACTTGGCGTTCGGGGCTCTCCCGGTTGGAGTTCACCAGTACAACCGACTGCGAGGCCCCCAGCTCCAGCTCACCATTGACTACGGGCAGCGTGGCGTGTGGTGGTACCAGTGCCGGGAGCACGTGGTCACTGCCGTGGCCTGGACGACCGTGGCGGGCTCGCCAACGGTCGTCCGCGGGAAGAATTTCGCGGAGGGCTGCCAACAGGTCATCGTCACTGCCCGCGCCGGTCTCGATGATCGCCAGGCCGGATGTCGCGTGGGGGGTGAAAACGTTCAGCAGTCCGTTTCGCCCATAAGCGACCTCCCGGAGGAACGCGGAGCATGCGTTGGTCAGGTCGTGCATGGTCTCAGTGGCGCCGGTTGCAATGTTGATGGTGCGGGTGGTGAAGGTGCCGGTCATGCTTCACCCGTACCCATCGCGCAGCAAAAGCACTAAGGGCCGGATGGGTTGTTCCTCCGGGACTCCGCCGGTAGGGGCACGTGCTCCCGTACCTGGACAGGCCCATCGCACCGTCTCATCCGAATACAGCAAGCCCAGCCCTGAACTGCGGCTTCCTCGCTCTCCCGGCCCCATACGCATCCCTTGCCGTCCAGCGCCTCGATTGTGCGACATCCCGCGAGTTCCCCTGGCCACGGCATAGGGACGCAGCGGGGCTCAGGGGAACTCGCGAGATGTCGCACAGTCCCGCCGGTCTTCGCCCGGGTCTGGGAGCCCCGAGACCGGGTGGTGTCATCCAAGCGTCCCCAAGACCGGCGGCGGGGTCATCCGGGGAGGGGGCGGTCTTCGACGACGTGCTTCATGACGAGGGTGGAGGTCAGGCGCTGGACGCCGGGAAGGCGTGCGAGCTGCTGGTCGTAGAGCTGCTGGAAGGCGGCCAGGTCGGTGGTGGCCACGCGCAGCAGGTAGTCGGGTTCTCCGAACAGGCGCTGGGCCTGGAGGACGTGGGGGATGGCGGTCACCGCTTCTTCGAAGGCGGTGACGGTGTCGGGTGCTTCCCAGCGCAGGGTGGCGAAGACGAGGGTCTCGAAGTTCAGGCCAAGGGCGGCGGGGTCCACCACCGCCCGGTAGCCGCGGATCGCGCCCTGGGCTTCGAGGTCGCGCAGGCGGCGGTGACAGGGCGAGACGCTGAGCTGCACCCGCGCGGCCAGCTCGGTGATCGTGAGGCGACCATCGCGCTGCAGCTCAGCAAGAATCTTCCGGTCGTGCCGGTAAGCGTCCCGACGCTCTTGGAGCGCCCCGTTGTAGAGCGAACAGTGGTCGCGCAGCATCTCACCGAGCGCGGCTGCCTGACCCACGGTGGGCCGCATGAGGAATTTGTACGTACGGATCACCGGCCCACCCCCTTCCGGTCGAGCTCGCTCGAGCATACTACGCTTGGTTTATGTCACCACGCTGGGAACCAAATCCCGAGGTCCGTCGGGGCCGCCACGTCGTCTACAACCTCCACGCACACTTGGTGTTCGTGACAAAGTATCGGTGCGAAGTCTTCAACGACGCCATGCTGACGCGCTGCGAGGAGATCATGAGGGACGTCTGCACGGACTTCGGCGCGGAGCTGATCGAGTTCAACGGCGAAGAGGATCACGTGCACCTCCTGGTGCACTACCCGCCGAAGGTCGCCCTGTCGGCCCTGGTGAACTCGCTCAAGGGCGTGTCCTCCCGCTACCTGCGGCAGGAGTTCACCGGCCGTGTCAACCGCTTCATCATGCACGGCCGTTTCTGGTCGGGCTCCTACTTCGCCGGGTCCTGCGGTGGCGCACCGTTGGATATCGTCAAGCAGTACATCGAGCAGCAAAAACGTCCGCTTCAGCCTGAGAGTCAGAGCAGTCCCGAGATCGGATTCCCTCCCCGCCTGAAGTCGGGGATTCCCTCCGAATAGAGGGATGGATCGGGCCGGCTGCGAGGCTGCCAGTGTGGGCTCTCATACCGGCCGGGTGGATACCTGTTCGGGGAATCAGCGCTGATCGAACCCACCGGAGACGTGAACTGGTGTACGTATCCAGGTTGTTGCGACGTAGGTTGTGCGTTGACAGTTCACGCCTCGGTTGAAAGACGGACGGTACCCATGAACGACCACGCCACGTCGCCCGGACCGGCGGCGCATCAGAAGATCGATACGTCGGTGCCGCACTCGGCCCGGATCTGGAACTACTGGCTGGGCGGGAAAGACAACTACCCCGTTGACGAGGAAGCCGGCGACGCATACAGCGCCGTCTTCCCCGGCATCGTCACCATCGCCCGCAGCAGCCGCGCCTTCCTGCGCCGCACCCTCACGTACCTGGTCACCGAGAGGGGCATCCGGCAGTTCCTGGACGTCGGGACCGGCCTGCCGACCGTGAACAACACCCATGAGGTCGCCCAGCGGCTCGCCCCCGAGACCAGGATCGTCTACGTCGACCACGACCCGTTGGTCCTCGCGCACGCCCGTGCCCTGCTCACCTCCACCCCCGAGGGGGCAACCGCCTACGTCGACGCCAACCTGTCCGACCCTGATCGAATCCTGGCGGCTGCCGCCGAGACGCTGGACCTCACCCGCCCGACCGCCCTGATTCTCAGCAACATCCTGGGCCACGTCGCCGACTACGACCACGCGCGCGGCACCGTCACCCGTCTGATGGACGGATTGCCGTCCGGCAGCTACCTCTCCATCAACGACGGTTCACGGGGCACCGACGCCGACTACGAACAGGCCCAGGACGCGTACAACGAAACCGGCGCCGTACCGTACTTCCTGCGCCCCGTCGACGAAATCGCGGCGTTCTTCGACGGTCTGGAACTTTTGGACCCCGGGGTCGTGTCGGTCCCCTTCTGGCGCCCGGACCCGACTTCCCCCACCCCGGAACCCATCGGCGAGCACGGCGGCCTCGCCCGCAAGCCGTGACACCCTGACGGACCGGAGCACGCGTACGACCGGACAGACCGCCGTCTCGTGCGAGACGGCGGTCTTGTCACACGCACGCGTGGCCGACGCCACAACCTGCGACGAACGCCGCTCTCATGGCCGGCGCCGCTCACGCCCGCGACCTTGACCGAGGATTCCGTCACTCCTGAAGTTCCCCCCTGGTCTTGGACAGCGGTTGCTTACGCTGCGGGGGTGAAGTCGTGCTGCAGCCTGGCTCGGGTTTCGAGTGGGGTGAGGTACCCGAACTCGGGGTGCTTGCGGAGCCTGGTGCGGTTGTACTCGACCTCGATGAAGCGGAAGATGTCAGCGCGGGCCGCCTCGCGGCTCTCCCAGACGGCGGTGCCGATCTCCGCTTTCAGCAGTCCGAAGAAGCTCTCGGCTGCGGCGTTATCGTAGCATATGCCGGTTCTTCCCATGCTCTGCCTCAGGTTCAACTCCTGTAGTTCGCGGCGGAATTCGCCACTCGTGTACTCGCTTCCGCGATCGGTGTGCATGATGCAGCCACCCTGAAGGTCACCGCGGCCGGCGGCCATCCGCAGCGCGTCGGTGACCAGCTCGGCACGATGGTGTTCGGCCATCGCGTAACCGATCACCTCGCGCGTCGCCAGGTCGATGACGGTCGCGAGATACCACCAGCCGTCGATCGTCGGCAGATAGGTGATGTCACCGACGAGCTTCATGCCGGGCCGGTTAGCGGTGAAGTCGCGGCCGACCAGGTCCGGAGCCGGTGCGGCCTTGGTGTCCTGTTGCGTCAGGTGGCGGCGTCTGCGGCGGGTGATGCCGCGGATGTCGCGCTCGCGCATGATCCGCTCGACCTTCTTCCGGTTGATCGCATGTCCCTTGCGCCGCAGCGCGGCGTGCACGCGCGGGGCGCCGTAGGCACCCCGCGAGGAGGCGTGGATCTCACGGATCTCCTCGCTCAACTCGTCCTCGGCGCACTGTCGTTCGGCCGCTGTCGGCCGGGCCGCCAGCCAGGAGTAGAAGGTGGAGCGGTTGATCCCCGTGACACGGCACAGCAAAGCCACGCTGTAGCCGCCAGGGTTGGCCTCGGCGGCCTTCTCCGCGTCGATGAAACGGCACAGCGTGCCTACTTCATCGTCTCCTTCGCGAAGAAGGCCGCTGCTTTTTTCAAGATCTCGATCGTCTGCTGCTGTTCCCGGTTCTCCCTGCGCAGCCGCTGGAGCTCATCCTTCTCCGCCGTGGTCAGCGCGCCGGGCGCCCCCTCGCCGCAGTCGACCTTCGCCTGCTTCACCCAGCCGCGAAGCCCCTCCGCACTCACACCGAGTTCCCGGGCGACCTCGGTGACGTTCCGCCCTGACGACCGGACCAGTGCCACCGCGTCCCGCTTGAACTCCGACGTGTACCGCTTGCTCATGTTGCTCTTGCCACTCAACCTGGACTGCTTCCTCCGGGACTGATCCGTCCCAGTATCAGGCTGTCCACTTCAGAGGGGGAACTTCACTCCTGACGGCCCCGGTAGCATTGCTGTCGGCGAGATCGATCACGGCCTCGGGCTTGGGTTCCCGGCAGCCGGCGCGGTGAGCCCCTTCGGCAGCCTCCCTCATTCGTTTACGCATCGACCTGGCATATTCGCTCCGGCCGGTTCCGTGTGGCTACTGTGTCGCCGCGAAGCCCATGTGGTCCCGTGGAGGGGTCCGACCCGCGACCGGCACTCTGCCGCCCGAGGACGAGCACGTAGCCCGGCCGTGGCCATGCAAGCACCCTGGTGACGCTGGAGATGGACGGCAACGGTCCCGCCCCGATCGGACGCCGTATCGCCGCGTGGCGAATACGTCGCGGTGTCACCGCGGGCGAACCGGCAGCGCCGGCGCGGTTGCTCAGGCCACTGGAGCAGGTGCGGTCCTGCCTGTGGATCCCGGACACAAGCATTGCGCGGCTTGTAATGCATAGGTCGTCGGTTCGAATCCGACAGGGCGCTCAGGAGAAGGCCACGGCACCGCGATTGGGCCGCCTCGCGAGTGTTCGTGGCTGGCGGTGCCGTCTCCTGCAACGGGCAAAGCCGTACCGCCAAATGGTGGACTCGCATCCAAACCCCCGGGGATCGATACGGAGCGTGGGCTCTGCAGGCTTGAGCTCTCACAATGATGGCCACGGCACTTTGCGCCGTGGCCATCTTGCGTGCATTCAGGCTGCACTCTTTTGCGAAGGAACGCGCAATGCGTCCGGGATCCACTCCTTCGTCCGGGAATCTGCGATCGCCACGACCCACTCACCCACGTGGCCGGCTTCCGGGCGGTGAAGCACCACTGTCAGCTCATGAGGTCCTTCACTGAGTTCGACGTCGGCGAAGGTGTTCATTCGCGGCATGTGCGGGGTCGGGAACATCGCACCGCCGTCACGACCGAACAGCCAGTTGCCGTCCAGCCAGACGCGGACCAGAAGGTTGCTCGCGACCATGACGCGCACGTTCTGAACGCCTTGGGCGTCAAGCGGATAGCGAAGGAGCATCAGGTCATTCTCGAAGCCCTCAGCAGCCAACTGCGACCACGTGCCTTCCAGCTCGACGCTGGTGCTCTCGCCTGCCAACTCGGGCGCCGGCGCGTGAGAGGCGGGCATGAACCAGTCGTTCAGTGCGCCGAGTTCGCCCGCGCGCGTCGACCAGCTCCGAGTGACCCGCACCGCTTTCGAGCGCGGGTCCCAGTCGTGTTCGGCTTCGCGAGGCACGAAGGTGACGCGCTCGCGCAACCCGAGAACGAGATCGGTGAACTCCTCGATCGTCGCCGGAGCGTTGAGGTTCACGATTCCCGGGCTGAGCACGAGATCTGAGCCGATGGGTGCGAGCCATTCTCTCGGGATCGACTCCGGCGCGAGAATTCCGAGCGTTGCACCAACCGACGCGGCCGAGCTGTCCGTGTCTTTTCCGCAGTTCGATGTGATGAGGATCGACTTCGCGAAATCACCGCGCCCCGCCAATAGGCCTAGCACGACGAAGCCTGTGTTCATGAGCACATCGGTGAAGTCCTGCGACTCGAATCGGCTCAGGATCCGTGACCGAACGTCTCGCCAGTCCGGGAACTCCTCGAACCATGTGCGCGTGGCGATGACGACCTGGCCTATTCCGGAATCGCGGGGAATGACGCTGAGACCCGCGTCGAGCAGATCATCGACAGTGCCGCTCGAGAAGGCCCTGCTCTGCAGCGCCGCCAAGAACATGGGAGCGACGATGCCGTCGCCGGCGTGATCGACGCAGGCGTCGCGGTAGGCGTACTCGGCGGCTGTTGCCGGGTCGGACGGTGCCAGACAGGCCCAGATCTCACTGCGGATGGCCGCGCCCTCGCCCTTTGTGAACCAATTGTCGAACGAACCACTGAACGGGGGGAGGATTCCCTCGCGAAGGTTGCGCTTGGCGACCCCGTACTCGTTGAAGGGGAACTCCACATGCGTCGTCCACGCCGCAGCGAGTGCACTTGAGGTGACCGACGGCTCTGCCTGCTCGGCGAGAACGCACGCCCAGACGACCTGAAGATCGAGATCATCGTTCGGCACCATCTCGGTCGGTACGGGCTCGTAGAACGTTGCGGCCAGCGGACCGTCGAGGCCCTCGAACGGCTGACCGAGTGTTCCTCCGATCGCTTTCCCGAGCCAACATCCGAGAACGGCTTCGCGGCTGATTGAAGTCATGCTTGCCCCTACTTGCTTCTGAGGTCGTTTGCGCAACGCAATTGCGGCGAACGGGTAAACCGATCGGGGTTGCCTGAGAACTCCGTGGTGACTGAAATCGACGCCCGCTCGCCCGGAAGCAGAGTGAGGAGCATGTCGCCAGCGACAGCCGCGGGGTCGATTCGATCTGCGAAGAGCGAAACGTCCCGCAGTAGGCTCTTCGCTTCGATGTCGATGCGGTAGCCGTTCGGTTCGGCGATGACGGCCGCCGAGTAGACGGGCTCCGGGTACTCGAGGTTCTTGTCGGCGTCGAAGTACCAGGTGGCCCGGTATCCGTCGGCGTCGGCGACAATGAGTTCGCGGGCGGGGTTTACTGCCTCGCTGACGGTCGGCTCGAGTGCGAGACGGGCGACTGATCTGCCCTCGACCGTGCATTCGACGTGCTGCGTGGCCGATTCGGCTCCGTCGAAGCTCATCCGACACACGCTTGCAGTCACATCCCATGGCTCGTCGCGCTCGTTGATCGCCACCAGCTGAAGCGCCGCACCGAGCGGCTGCACGGTAAGAAGCCGGTCAGCGTAGGCATTCCGAAGCGCGTACCACGACGGCTTGAGTCGGGATGCGCTGTCGACGACAGACCACGACAGCGCCGGCCAGCAGTCATTGAGCTGCCACAACACTGTCCCCGCACACAGCGGTGCCAGCGACCGGAAATGCTCGACGCCTGTGGTGATGGCCCTCGCCTGGTTGAGCTGTGTCGCGAACAACCAGTCGTCGAACCCATCCAGATCGCCGAAGTGGGCGTCGAGTCCCCTCTGCAGCTTGAGCTCGCCGTCCGCGGCCTTCTGGTGGTGCTGCAGTGTTGCCGAGTGTCGGCTCAGTTCAGCCTCTCCGACCGAATCGAGGAGCGTGCGATACGCGGCGGGTGCCTGATAGCCGAACTCCGCCACGAACCGTGGTCGCAGATCGCGATAGGCGAGGTAGTCCTCGGAGTTCCATACTTCCCAGGCGTGTGACGTGCCGTGCGCCGAGTCGTTCGGGTGCACGTCGGGGCTGCCGGAGTACGGGCTGTTCGGCCAGTATGGCCGAGTCGGGTCGAGCTCGGCCAGCCACTGCGGGAGGAGCTCCATCCAGTACCGCTCGCCCCAGTCACGATCGCCGAGCACCGGCTTCCACTCCCAGTCCTGGTAGCCCCAGAGCGTCTCGTTGCCGCCGAACCAGAGCGCCAGGCTCGGATGCGAGGCGAGGCGCACGACGTTCTCGCGCACCTCCGAATCGACCTCCCCGATGAGCTCGGGGGTCTCGGGGTAGGCAGCGCATGCGAACAAGAAGTCTTGAGCAATCAGGAGGCCCAACTGATCGGCGACATCGTAGAATTCCTCCGCCTCGTAATTTCCTCCGCCCCACACGCGCACGAAATTGACGTTCGCCGCCGCCGCCTGCTCGAGGCGCTCGCGGTACTCCCGTCGGCCTACCCTGGTGGGAAAGCAATCGTCGGGAATCCAGTTGACACCGCGCGCGAAGACACGCACACCGTTCACCACGATCGTGAATGGAGATCCCTCGGCGTCCGGTTCTGATTCGATCTCCACGGTGCGGAAGCCGATTTTCCTCTCCCAGCGGTCGATCGGCCGGCCCGACCGATCGACGAGGGTGATGGTGAGGTCATAGCGCGCGGCCTCGCCGTATCCACGTGGCCACCACAGCTCAGGCGACGCAACCTCCGCCCGAACGGTGACGGCGTTCTCGACGCCGTTCACCGGGAACGACAGAACACTCTCGCCGAGCTCGAGCAGGAGGCTGAGCCCGGCGGAGTCGGCGCCCGGCTGTCGAAGCAGTTCCACCTGAGCGGCAACAGCGCCGACGCCGCCCTCGACTGTGACGGTGGGAACGACCGTTCCGATCCGCGCTGCGCTCCAGATCTCAATGGCAACGGGTTTCCAGATTCCCGCGGTGACGAGTGTCGGGCCCCAATCCCAGCCGAAGTTGCTCGCAGTCTTCCTGATGAACGGGTACGGCTCGTCGTAGGGATTCGGCAGCGGCCCGATCTCGTCGCAGCGCGCAAGCGCTCGCGCGTAGGGTGACTGGAAGCGCACCTCGAGCAGGTCTGCGTTTCCCGTGAGCTTGTTCGTCACATCGATGCGCAAGCTCGTGAACATTGATGTCGTCTCGCCGATCAGGGTGCCGTTCAGCCGCACTTCAGCGAAGGTGTCGAGACCCTGGAAGTGCAGCTCGATGCGCCCGTTCTCCGCGGTCACCGCGGGCAGCTCGCAGCGGTAGATCCAGTTGCTGTGTCCGATCCAGTCGGTCAGGCGCTCGTTGTCGCCGATGTATGGGTCGGCGATGAGCCCGGCCGCAAGCAAATCGGTGTGTACAGAACCGGGAACGGTGGCGGGGACGCCGCTGACATCGATACCGGCTCCCGAGTGGGTCGCAGGCTCCCTACTCACCGTCCAGGAGTCCGAGAGGGGAATCGTCGTGCGCACGCCTTTCGTCATCGTGTGTTCCTCGTTCTGATGTCATCCGGCCACGCGAGCGGAATGCCGAGCCGGGTGGTGAGCAGGGACTGGAAGTCCGCGAGATGAATCTCGCTTGATCTCACCCCGCTCGGCGTCCGGCCGTTGGTGATGCAGTAGGCGAGCAGGGCGCCCGCGGCCTCGCCGATGCTCCACTCGACAGGGTGGAGGCGGTATGCGCCGTTCGTCACGTGTGTCGTGCCGATGTTCTTGTTCGCCGCGAGCACGTTTCGCACCCGCACCGGGATCAACGCGCCCATCGGTATCTGGAACGGGTGGCAGGCGACATCCACATAGCTGCGGCCGGCGGCCGTCGGATGCAGGTCGATTCTGTATCCCCCGATTCCCACAGTGTCGCGGAAGATCGCGGAACCCCGCCCTTCGGTGGCGTCGAGCCCGATGTGCTGCTCCAAGACCGTGAATTCGGCGGCGATCCGCCGTGATTCGCGCACGTAGATGGCCTTGGCCAGCCCGTCGGCCGTGCCCATGATGTCGGGGCGGAGGCGCAGCTCGGGGTAGCCGGTCCCACCGTCGTGCCGAGGCGCCTCGGTTTGCAGCCAGTACAAGAACGACAACGACAACTCTTTGGACCGCTCCATGGCTGTCGTATCGACGGCCGAGTCACTCGTGATGACCGGGGCTTCCCAGTAGTCGGTCTGGGGCCAGTTGACGAGCGTCACGTCGTTGCCAGTGAACGACGTATCGAACTGTCTCTTGGCGAGAATTCGACGGTAGCGCCAGAGGTCCTTCTGCGAATCGTCGTCAGGGTCCCCGTCGAAAATGCGTCGGACGCGTGGTTCGAGGGTCTGAGGATCGAGATCTGTCCACGAGAGCTGCGGGCCGGGCCAGAATGAATCACGGTTGCGTTTCCAGTGCTCGAAACGCTCCGGACGATCGACGGTGTGGTCCTCACCCGGCCGGTACTCGAGTGCGAAACACCACGATGGGGCCTGCTGGTCGCGGTAGTCCGCGTGCTCCGAAGCGTTCGGTTCACCGGTGTCGTCGCGGCTCTCGGCCCCGATCACGTGCTCGATCCCGGCAAGGGGGAGCAGATCGCCGAACTCCGTCGCGTCGATGAAGTAGGGGGCACGAATGACGACCCTGTTCCCGCTCGCATCCGCCACGGTCGCAGAGAGCACGCGGTCGCAGTCACCCTCGACTGCGACGGGTGCGTGGTGGAGGAGCACGGTGAGAAGACCTGCAGCTCGCGCGGGGGCCAGCAACTCGTCAATCGCGGCGACGGCGACTCTTGGCTCATGGCAGAGGTCACTGACGAAGCCCAAACCGGGGTTCAAGAGCGGGTCTGCGGCTGCGTTCGCCCTCAACGGGTAGGCGCGCTTGTAGTAGTCGCGGATTCGGTTGCGAAGGGTGCGGTAGGTGGTGCTTGAGCGGGTCTCGATCCACGGATGCTCGTCCGGCGGGACTGCCTGTGACGTCATCTGGCCGCCGAGCCAATCTGTTGCCTCTGTGAGCACGACTGTTCGTCCGAGGGCGGTCGCAGTCAGGGCCGCGGCAACTCCCCCGAGGCCACCGCCGATGACGGCGACGTCCGCTGAGATCTCCCGCTCACTCAACGCTCTTCCCCTTCGACACGTGGCCGCCTGCCAACGGGATTGGTCAGGGGTTCACGGGTGTCCCGTCGGTTGTTGTGATGGGCTGCTTGTGTCGACGTCACTGTTTTTGACTCCTCCTGGCGTCATCAGTCTCTCTACTGATGCGTATCAGACTAGACCACGGTGTGAGCGAATCGCCTCCCTCTTCGCGTTTTCGCGTGACGGGTGTCGGCGTACCCGTGAACGTCCCCACCCGCGAACGGCTGAAAGGTGACAGTTGTTGACACGGTGAGACCTCCTGCCCGGCACTCCGTTGCTCGGCCGTTTCGGGTGGAGGAAGGGGCTTGCGACGGTCTTGGCTCCGCATCGCTGGTCGGAACTGCGCCGCTTCCGTGGCCTGTTGGAGTCCGGCACGATCGGCCTGTCGGAGATCGCCGGGGAGACGGGGCTGGACCGGAAGACGGTCCGCAAGTACCTCTCGGCACCGCGGCCAAAGACGCCTGCTCGCCGGTCGCCGAACACGCACATTGCCGTCGCCCTCGCGGACTGCCGGGCCGGGTACCGAGCTACTTCACCGGCCTCGACGACGTGGTCCGCAACCTCAAGGCCGCCGAGGCCGCCGGGCGGCTGACCAACAACAAGCTCGGCGCTCACCTGCGGCCGAGCGTCCTCGTTGGCGACGAGGTTGGCTACCAGCCCCTCGAAGGAGGCAGAGGCGAACCTGGCCTTCCAGGTGATCTCGAAACGTCAGGAAAAGGGCTCGATCATCCTGATGTCGAACAAGACGTCAGCGAGTGGGGGCCAGGTCTTCGGCGGCGAAGTCGTCGCCACCGCGATCTCGACCGGATCCTGCACCGCCGTGAAGCGATCTCCGTCAACAGCCCCAACTGCCGGCTCAAGAACCGCCTCAGGGCAAACGAGCGAGAGAATGAAGCGGCCTGGCAGCTGGGGACATTCGTCCGGACACAACTGGGCAGGAAAGTCCGTACGCCAACAACGGGCGGCGCGCGGGAGCTCGTCCGTGCGTCAACCCCGAGGCTTGTCGAACGTGTCGTCCTTGAGCGGGAGGCACGGTAGCAAGCGGTGTGTCGGGCTGTCGACACCGTCGAGGACGCTCACGAGAAGCTGCACAGCCTCCGCGCCGAGCTGCCGTCTGGGTGCCGCGAGCGTTGTCCACTGTCTTGTTGTGTCGCCGGCTGCTTCCGAAAGTGCGACGACCGAGAGGTCGCGAGGAATCGCCAGACGTTGACTGTCAGCGAGCGTGGTGACCCAACGCAGTTGCGGAGACTCCTCGGCGAACACGGCGGTCGCTCCACGCAAGTCGAAGGAAGCGGCGTCATGTTGCGCGGTCTCAATCACACGGGCGCGCAGTCGGTGCCGCGCCATCGCCTGGTGGTACCCCTCGCGCCTCGCCGTGGTCGCCTCGAATCTCACGTCGTCCTCGAGGTAGGCGATCTCGGTGTGCCCGAGCGTGATGAGCTTCTCGACGGCGTTGTACACACCCGCCTCGTAGTCGGGGCTGACGAACGGGATGTCGACGCCCTCGATCGTTCTCCGACCGATGTGAACGAAGGGATAGCCGCTTTCCGCCAGGCGCTCGAGTTCGCTTCGCTCCCTGTCGAGACCGAGCAAGATCGTCCCATCGGCAACAGAGAGTTGGGAAGCGCCCTTGACGAAGAGGGGGCGCCTTCCTGTCGCGCTGTCTGTGGCAGTGAAGAGCAACAGGTTGTAGCCATCGAGCACCGCCTGCTCCTCGATCCCGACCAGGAACTCGTGGTAGAAGTTCATCTGGCTAATGGGAAAGATCGGTTCAAAAGTGTGCACGCCGATGAGCCGGTTGCGTGCTCCTCGCAGCTGACGAGCCGCGGCACTCGGCACGTAGCCGAGTGCTTCAACCGCAGCCATCACCTTGTCCCGAGTCTCCTGGGCGATGCCGTAACGATCGCCACTGCCGGTGATCACGGAGGACACGGTCGCCTGGGATACGCCAGCAAGTCGGGCGATGTCGGCTTGGCGCACTGGTCGCTTCGGTTTGTTTGCCATGCCTCGACACTAACGGCTGCCTCTCAGGTTTCGAACCTTGACTTTGCTTGCTCCTGCTGATTTTCTGTTACGCATCAGATCAGGCGGAATCGGGGCGATGAAGCGCGATCGGACGAGAACTGGGCAATGCCGCTCGAGCCGTTTTCTGCTTGCGGCTGCGCCCGCGCCTCCGACGACGCGGTGCTGAGTCGGACCGTGTGAACGTGGGACGCAGCGGAGCACTTCGCCCGTCTCGCAGGGAGTGCGATGGTGGAACTCTGGTGAGCAGAGCCAAGACGAAGACAAGAGCCGGCAGTCGAGAAGACGAACGTCAGATCGCCGCGCTGGTCCAATCGCGGCGCCCACGGTGGCAGTCGCGGGAACGCCTCGTTGGTACTTTCATGGCGCTGCCGTCGCTGATCCCACTCGTGCTGTTCGCGTTGCTTCCCGTCGCGTATGTGGTGTTCCTGAGCTTCACGCGGTACAACGGCGTGACGTCACCCCAGTGGATCGGCCTGGACAACTACCAACTCATGTTCAAGGACCAGTCCTGGTGGCAGGCGGTTCTGATCACCTTGGTTTTCGCTGTCGGACAGATCGTGATCGGGCTTCCGCTCTCATTGCTTCTGGCCATGGTGCTCAACAGCGGGATCAAAGGGATGGGACTGTTTCGGGGGCTCTTCTTCCTGCCCTATGTCATATCCATTGCCATCATCGGCATCGTGTTCTACTTTCTCCTCCGGCCCGACAACGGGGTGATCAACGGGATACTCCAAGCGCTGAACTTGCTCTCGACTGACGTCGATTGGCTGGGCAGCCAGGGAACGGCCCTCGCGAGCCTGGTCCTTGTCGGGGTATGGTCGAACTTCGGAATCAACATGGTGTTCTTCCTCGTTGCGTTGCAGACGGTTTCGAAAGACCTTCTGGAGAGCGCCCAGCTGGATGGCGCGAATGCGATCCAACGGTTCCGGCACGTTTCACTGCCGCTGCTCGCGCCCATCACTCGCGTCGTCGTCGTGCTCTCGATCGTCTTCTCCCTTCGTTCATTCGACCTCGTGAAGACGCTCACCGATGGGGGGCCGGCCGGTCAGACTGACGTCATGTACACCTACCTTTTCGACTATTTCTTCGGCACCGACCGCGGGAGCCAGTACGGGTATGCGTCTGCACTCGCCGTCGTCGCCAGCATCATTGCGGCGATCGTGTCACTCGTGTACATGGCGGTGTCCCGTGACAGGGCGGCACGGGAACAGACCGCGACAGCCAAGAAAGGCAAGCGATGAGTCGTCGAAAGACCTCAAGAGCCGCACTGCGACTGCTTGTCTACCTGTTCCTGACCACGGTTGCGATCATCACGCTCGTCCCTTTGGTCTATGCATTCTTCGCGTCATTCAAACCGTCAGCTGAGATTCTGACGAGTGGCTCGCAGCTCTTCCCGACCACATGGACGCTCGACAACTACGTGCGCGCGTGGGAGAAGGGCGGCTTCAGTCAGTACCTCCTCAACTCTGTGGTCGTTGCAGCCGGTGTTGTCGGAATCGACATCTTCGCCTCTTCCATGCTCGGCTACCTCCTGGCCAGACGAGCCGTTCCCTTCCATCGTACGATCTTCGCCGTGATGTCATTCACGCTCTTCGTCGGCGTGGGCACAGCCACTCTCTATCCGCGGCTCGAGATCGCGCAGATCCTGGGCGTCGACAACCTCCTCGGCGTCATTCTTGTTGAGCTCTCCGGTATTGGGATCATTCACGTGTTCCTCATCCGAGCATTCTGCGAGAGTTTGCCGATCGAGCTTGAGGAAGCCGGCCGGCTGGACGGCCTCGGGCTCTTCGGGGTGTACTCGCGGCTTGCACTGCCGCTCATGCGCCCGATTCTCGCAACGACCGGGGTCCTCGCATTCCAGGAAGCATGGAACAACTTCCAGATTCCGTATGTGTTCACGATCAGCGATCAAGAGCTCAGGACGCTGGTGGTGGGCGTGTTCGCACTCAGGAGCACCTCGGAGGGAACGCAGGCGTACGACCTGATGCTTGCCGGAGCGATGCTGATCGTCGTGCCCATCGTCATCCTCTTCTTCGTTTTCCAACGCTTCTTCATCCAGGGGATGACCGAGGGGAGCGTCAAGGGATGAATCGCTCAGTGATCGTCGGCGGGATCGCCAGAGCGTGTTCAATTTTCAGCTCGCTTGCCTGGCTCACCGTGCTCTGGGCACTCTGCTCGTTGCCTCTCGTCACCACCCCATTCGCAACGGTGGCACTCTACGACGGTGCAACACGTCTGCTGGACGGCGACGGACCGAGCTGGCGTCGATTCCTGTTCACTATGTGGAACCGGGCCACGACGACCATCTTCGCCATGGCGTTCATCGGGATACCCGGTGCGCTGACACTGAGCCTTGCATGGCTGGCGCGAAGCGGGGCAGGCCCCGCGGCATCCGGCGCCGCTCTGGCCGCAACGGCTGTCACGGCCGTGTTGATGGCGGTCGCCCCCGTCGCATGCCTCACCGCACCCACGCCGGAGGGGGTTATTCGACAGATCGGAGTCCTGGCCGTGACCCGGCCGATCCGCACTGTCGCCGCACTCACCCCCTGGGCGGCATCCTTGATCATCTTCACGATCTGCCCGCCACAGCTCGTCATCATCTTCGCGTTCGTCGCCATCAGCCTCGGCGCTGTCGGCAGCGTGGCGATACTCATCCCCGGCCGTACGGGGCCAAGCCCTCGAATATTCGTCCGGACAATCCCGCAATACACACCAAAGGGAATCACGCAATGAGAACACGGCACTTCACGCGTTGGGCAGCGGTTGCAGGGGCAGGCGCATCAATGGTTCTTCTCGCCGCATGCAGCTCCGGTACCACATCGTCCGACCAGGCGGTCAGTGTGTGGATTCAGAACGGCGCCCAGTCCAAGGCGATCCAGAGTTTCCTCGAGGAGTGGGGCAAGGACAACCACACCGAGATCGAGGTTACGGTTCAGGCTTCGGACTCCTACCTCGACGCGCTCCAGCTGGCGCTCAAGACCGGCAAGGGCCCCGATGTCTTCGATGCCTCGAATGCGCAGGCGCTGGCCCCGGCGGGGTTCCTCAAGCCGCTCGACGATGTCTTGAGCGGTGACGACCTGGCGGCATACGAGAGCGCGCTCCAGAAGCCGTCGCCGTACATCTACAACGACAAGACATACGCGGTTCCCACCACCGCCGATACGACCAGGCTCGCCTACAACAAAGACATCTTCGCCAAGGCCGGTCTCGACCCGGAGAAGCCGCCGACAACCTTCTCCGAAGTGACGTCAGCCTGTGCGGCCATCGAAGCAAGCGGCCAAGGCGCCTACTGTTTCGGTCTCCCGCTCAAGTGGGTTGGTTGGGCCAGTTGGATGCTGGACCCCGCCATCACGAACAGCGATGCCGACCTCACGGGCAAGGGCATCTTCAACGTGAACGCACAGGAGTATCAGAGCGAGAAGTACAAGCCCGGTGTCGAGCTGTACCGGGAACTCATCGCGAAGAAATGGGCATACCCGGGAGCGAGCTCTCTGGAGAACGACGCCATGAGGGCGGCATTCTCGAACGGTAAGATCGGGATGTTCATCTCCACTTCATGGGATGTCGGGGTGCTCAACGAGACCAACGCGACGAAGGTCGATTGGGCTGCTGCCGCAGTGCCGGCTCCAGACAAAACGAAGCCGGTCCGTCAGGCCATGAACGCGGGCACGCCCTACGCCATCAATGCTGCGAGTGAGAACGCGGCCGACGCCGCGAAAGTGCTCAAGACGCTCATCGGTTCCGACCTCAACGCGGAACTCGGCAAGACTGGGCTGACCTTCCCGATCCGTAAAGATGCGGCCGCGACCGCAGAGGCATCCGCGACCTGGCCCCAGTACTCTGATTATACACCGTCAAAGTCCGATGAGGTGTGGTCCGTCGCTCCGACGGCGCTCTTGAATGTGCAGGGTGAGAACTTCCGGGATTCCCTCGCGCGCCTGATTCTCGGCACCGAGGACATCGATTCGGGGCTCGCGACCGTCGCGAAGACCTACAACAGCGCATTCAAGGATGCCGTGGACGCCGGTCAGATTGACGTGAAGAACTTCTCGCGCGCCAATTCCTGAGGTTTTGAGGGTGGTGTCGGTGTGGTGAACGTCAGTCCGGCCCCGGCCAGGGCATACGTCGACGAGTCGGTGCTGGAGTTGGAGGTGTCTGAGGCCTCGGGGAGCGTTCGGATGAGGTGGTCCGGGTCCTCGAAGGCGGAGTTCGCCGTCGGGCCGCCCCGAAGAAGTACGCGACGGGGTTGAGGTCCGGAGCATGCGAGGGCGGCTGGAAGACGCTGAGCCGGTCGTGTTCGGCCGCGTACTTCCTCATGCCGGCTGCGCGATGGGTGTTGAGGTTCTCCCGGACCACCACGATCGGTCCGCCGAGCCGGATGTGCGCGCGGACCAGCAGGTCGCGGTAGTCGGTCCAGGCACCGAGCGCCGCCTCGGCGCCTTACCTGCGTCCACATCTCCTCTCCCACAAGCTCACCGCCTGTCAGTCCCGTTCCAGAGCCCTGCGCGCCGGCACCTGCCGTGACCAGCCGGCCTTTTCAGTAGCCGCCACACAGTCGCCACCGACACACTCACCCGGAAACGGCGGTCGATCACCGCCTGAACCCGGCCCGTAGGTGCACCACTGAAATTTTCGAGGCCACGGGCGACCGGGCCCTTGCCCAGTTCTCCTTCCAGCACCGCAAATTGGGCATCCGAGATCCTCGGCACCTTCACAGGCCGAGCGGAACGCAGGGCCTGCGGACCACCCTCCCGCCGAGCTCGACGTCAGCGTTCCACCGAACGCTCGCTCACCCGCAACTCCTGAGCGATCACCGCGGTTTTCTCATCCGCCGCGAACCGCCCGCCTGCCTCAGCCGCACCTGTTCGCGAAGCGCCCGCCGCTCAGCAGTCAGGCGTCCACCCTCCGCGTACGGCATCCCACCCGCATACCGCAGGGATCACCAATAGTCGTCACCACCCGACGGCAATGCGACAGCGCAGCAGCAGGGCCGGAAGTTCCATATATATATCGCAGCTGGGCTGCACGAAGAGCCTGAACGCCTCCGTCGCAGCCCGGCTTGCACCCAGCCCAGGCCGCACGCCCGGCCGGATCGTGCGGGCGAGGGCTCAGCCGGGTCGGCAGCACCGCTGCGCATCAACACCTGTTCGAGACAAGGGAGTCGAGATCATGGAAGCATCACGCAGAACAGTTATCAAAGCAGGGCTGGCGGGTGCCGGCGCGGCACTCATCTCGGTGAATGGAGCGCCAGGGCGTGCGTCCGCGGCAAACGCGAGTGCCGGGGAGCCGCTCACCGTGAGCATCGACCCGGGTACTGCTGCCCCCCTTGCGCCGAACTTCGGCGGTTACAACCCCGACTTCCAGGTGGTCGGAATGAATTTCGGGGATCCGCAGGCAGCGAGTCTTGCGAGAGAACTCCGCACCGGAACACTCCGGTACCCCTCCGGCACGGATTCGGACTACTTCGACCTTCGCAGTGGAGACGTGCGCCCGGAGTGGGCCGCACAGTTCTTCGGCAAGATGACAGCATTCGACACGTCGCAGGACGATGCACAGGTCATCGGCGCCAAGCCGGATCTGCATCGCCTCGCGGGCTACAAGGCCCTGCTCGACGACGTTCAGGCCGACACGGTGATCATCATCAACGGTTTCACCGACACCCCGGAATCCGCCGCTGCAGTCGCCGGCTACTGCCTGGCCAACAACATCAGGGTCGCGGCATTCGAGCTGAGCAACGAAGGGTGGCTGCTGCCGACCTTCTTCATGGACGCGACGGACTACGCCACGCGAATGAAGCCGTACTACGACGCCATCAAGGCGGTTGATCCCGCCGCCCAGGTGAACGTCATGTTCTCGCAAGGCGAGGCCCCGGCGTGGGATCAGGCGCTGGGCGCCTACCCGGACAAGTACTGGGACGGGATCTCCTTCCACATGTACGGCGGCGGTGATCGATACAGCACGTTCGACGACGCAGCGAAAGACCTCAACACCCGCCTCGCCGACCGTACGAACTCCTACATCGACAGCTATTATCTCGCCAAGGGCCGCCCGGACATGCGTGTGTTCGTCAGCGAGTTCAACTCGACTCCAAGCACAATGACTGCCCTGTCAACATCCGGAATCATCCGCACGCTGTACAACGGGATCTTCGCGGCTGAATTCGTCACACGGCTCTCGGCGCATCCGAATGTCGATCGAGTCATGCTGCACGGTTTGGTGCAGTTCGGCACCACCTTCACCAAGCCCTACCTCGACACGATGAAGTCCGTCTACGAACGCGGCGAGACTCTGGACACCGCCGGCTTCGAGTACGGGATCGTCAGACACGGCTCTGCGCTGGCCCTCGCCGTGTGCCTCGACGCAATCAATCGGAGTTCACACACTCTCACCACCTCCACTTCCGAGGCTGTCGTCACCGTGCCGAAGCATGGTGGAACAGTTCCGGCCGTGCACACGCAGGCGTATGTCGGACTCGACGGATACGACTCGCTCGTGATCACGAACAAGTCGGCCACCGCGCATTCGCTCACTCTCCAGTGGGGCGGCGTGACGCTGCCCGGTCCGTTCGACACTCTGTTCATAAGCTCGGACGACCCCCGTGCGGAGAACACAGCCGCCGTGCCGGGCTCCATCGTCATGACCGAGGGAAGCGTATCCGGCGTCGTGGCGGTGCCGGCGTACTGCGTGATGAGGGTGCGCTGGAAGCGGACCCGCACAAGTCTTGACCCGGCTCTCGTCACTCGCAACGGAGCCAATATCCTCAGCGCCCGGCCGAACGGCAGACGCGTCAAAGTGGCATGGACCCCTGCCCTCGGCACCGGTGACTATCTCGTACTCTGCCGGGACGCAAACGGAACCGTTGTGAGACGTCGAGTGACGAGGAAGACCGAAGCGACCTTCGCCGGGCTTGCGTTGGGCAAGGCCTATGAGTTCACTGTTGCGCCACTGGCCAAGAAGCGACAAGGCACCGCATCACAACCCTGTCATGTGCTCCTCGCCGCACCCGCCGCCCCGCTTCTTGAGGCGGCGGCGCCCGGCGATGGCTCCGTCAACGTGTCGTGGCAGCCCGTTGTCGGGGCGAACAGCTATATCGTGCGTCACGGTGCTGTCGGAAATGAGAACACCATCGATGCCGGCAACGCGATCGGCCTGCGCGTGCGTGGCATCGCGAACGGCGAGGCGCGCACATTCACGGTGCATGCGGTGAACGGCTACGGCGAGTCTTCGGCATCCAACGCCCTGGTGGCGACCCCCAGTGCGGATGTGCCCTACGCGCCACACACCGTGCTCGCGGCTGCCGGGAACGGTGGCACCGCGGTGTGGTGGAAGCCGTCGTACAAGCGCATCGCGAGCTCGAACCTGGAGAGTGGCTCCGCCGATTGGGCCCTGAGCGGCCCGTGGGAGGTCGTGAGCCTGCCGGGGGCTGACGGTCCACTCGCCAACGGAATCGGGATGTCGAAGCGGCTCGCCATCAGTGGTTCCGGCACGGCTCTGTTCGGTCCTGACGTTGTCGCGAACCACTTCGTCGGTGCTGAACTCGCGTTCTCACAACCCTTGTCCGGCTCGGCCGGACTCGTGCTCCGATACTCGGACGCCGCCAACTACCTGTTCGCCGTTTTCGACTTCGTGACGACGAAGCACAGCATCGGCCGCGTACTCAACGGCGAGACGACGATTCTCGGCTCGACTCCCGCGATCACCGACCCGTATGCGATGCCGACAGCCGGACGACAGGTCACCTATCGCTTCGAACTCAACGCAGCGACGCTCGCACTCTTCCGCGACGGCAGCGAAGTGCTCCGGGTGAGCTCAGGCAGCCTCCAGGAATCCGCACCGGGCCGCGCCGGTGTCATCTCCAACGGATCGTCCGTGAACGTTGATCGCCTGCACGTCGAGGCAGACACCGCGACCGGTTTTGATGTGCTCCGTGCCGAGGGTCCAGCCGGTCCGTACGCCGTCGTTGCAAGCAACCATCCGGACCAGAGTCTGGTCGACACGGCGAGCTCCAGTGCAGACAACTACTACAAGGTCGTTGCCGTAACCGGCGAAGTCCGATCAGCCGATGCCTCGCACCCCGCTCCGTCCCGACTCAAGAACGTCGCGCGTGACGCGACGATCACGGCGAGCTCCACCCTCGCCGGCACCGCCACCGCGAAGCTCGTCGACGGCATCACAAACCTGGACTCGAGCCGGTGGGTTTCCCAACCCGGCGAGCCGCACGACCTCGAGTTCGCCTGGTCGAGCGCGAAGACAATCGGTCGGGTGTGCGTGCACACAGGGTTCATGGCCAACCGAGGATTCCAAGTGGCGGATTTCGAGGTGCAACAGTGGGACGGCGCCACGTGGCAAACCGTCACCGCAGTTGCCGACAGTGATCGGGATGTCTACGTGGGGACCTTCAACGACCTCTCCTTCGTTCCTGTCACGACGAAGCGTGTGCGATTGCACATCACGAAAGCATGTGCGGCACCCGGGTACACAAATGCACGCGTTCTCGAAGTGGAGATCTACGGAAAATGACCCAGGCCCGCCTTACCCACCCGATGACCCCAGTGAGTCGAGAGCATGACGAGGCGGCTTCCTCCGCCGACTTCGACGACTTCTGGGAAAAGACACTTGCCGAGGCACGCAGCTTCGAGCTCAGCGTCCGAATCGACCGCATCGACTCGCCGGTGAAGACCATCGATGTGTTCGACGTGTCCTTCTCCGGCTTTCAGGGTGAAGCGGTCAAGGGCTGGCTCCGCAAGCCGAAAGGGCTGTCGGAACAGGCCGGGGCCGTCGTTGAGTTCGTGGGCTATGGCAATGGGCGCGGCGAGCACATCGACAACCTGCTGTGGTCTTCGGCCGGATACGCGCACCTCACGATGGACACCCGCGGGCAGGGGAGCGTGCACAGCCTCGGGCACACCGCCGACCCCCATGGATCGGGTCCGTCTGTCCCCGGTTTCGCATCGCGGGGCATCACGGACCCGTCCGACTACTACTACCGTCGGCTCATTGTCGACGCCGTCCGTGCGGTCGACGCGATGCGGAGTCTCGACGGGATCGATCCGTCGCGTGTTGCGCTCTTCGGGGCAAGCCAAGGCGGCGGAGTCGCGCTCGCAGTCGCGGGCCTGGTCCCCGATCTCGCTGCGGTCGTGGCGAAGGTCCCGTTCCTGTGCGACATCCCGCGTGCGCTCACCCTCGCGGAATCCGGGCCATACATGGAGATCGTGAAATGGTTGGAGACCCATGTCCACCGAGAACAAGAGGCGATGCGCGCCTTGTCATATGTGGATGCGGTCAACTTCGGCCCCCGCGCGACAGCGCCGGCGCTCTTCTCTGCCGGGCTACGCGACACAGTGTGTCCGGCGCCGACGGTCGCCAGTGCATTTGACGCGTATGCGGGCGGCAAGGAGCTTCGCATCTGGAAGTACGGCGGCCATGGAGGCGGCGGCAGCACAGAGGACCTTGAAGTCTTGCGCTTTCTCGACGCCCACCTCGGCTGAGAGTGACTTCGCCACCAGGCTTTCTTCCCGTGTTCGGAGGGCCTGCCTACCCGGTAATCGCCGTTCACGGGCAGCGATTCAGATACCCCGCTCACCTCAAAAGCCGCCGTCCGCGATCACCGTGGTGCGGCCGACGGCGGCCTTTACCGGCTGCCCCTGCTGTGCGGTCTGCGGGACCGGTCCGGGGTGCGGGGTATTCATGTCACTGGCGTCGCTCACTCGCTCCAGGCCAGTGAGCGGTCTGCCGGCTTCCGGTCAGGGGGTCGCCGCAGATACGACATATACGACAGGGTTCATCGGATCGGACATGTTGACGGTGATGTCCTGGGTGGGCCGCGGGTCCTTGTTGGTATGCGTGGTGCCCGCCCACTCGACGCCGGGGCCGAAGCTCCAGCCCGAGACCTTCTGGTCGCGGTCGCCGATGGTGACCTTGCCGGCCTCCAGGGCGGCGCGGCCGCTGCCCAGCCGGCTCAGGAACCGGTCGAGCCCGGCGGACGTGGTACGGAACTCCACGTACAGCCGGCTGGCCTTCCAGTTGTTGGTCTCGTAGTACTGCACGTCCAGGGAGTTGCCGGGCATCGGCAGCTCGAAGATCCGGCGCTGCACCCGGGACGGCCAGCCCTCCCTGAGCCCTTGTACGGAGGCCTCGGCCTCCTTGTTCTGGCCGGAGCGGCGGCTCTGCCCCGCGGAGATCAGCAGATAGCCGGCCGGGATGCCGATGAGCAGCACGATGATCGTCGCCGTGATCAGGCGGCGGCGGATCACCCTGCGCCGGTCCTGCGGCGGCTTGTCGTCGTCGGGCGGCGAGGACTGGCGCGGCAGGACGGGGTGCTCGGCTGCGGTCATGTCTGTGGAGATCCCTAGGAGGTGCGAGTGTTGCGCGTGTTACGGATGGTGCTCGCGGCCTGGTCGTAGATCTGCGCGTACCGCTCGTACCGCTCGACGCGGCGACGGTTGGTACGGCGGAATCTGCGGGCCACCAGCCTGGCGAGGTCGGCGGCGCCGACCATACCTGCCTCCGGGCCGAGCTGCGCCTTTGCGATCCGGGCCTCGGGGCGGTAGCCCCGGCCGGTGAGGTGGCGCTTGAAGGCATCCCTGGCGGGGCCGATCAGCAGGTCGTCGGCAGCGCTGACGCCGCCCCCGATGACGAAGCAGGAGGGGTCGAGCGCGGCGGCCAGATTGGCGATGCCGACGCCGAGCCACTGGCCGATGTCCTGGAGGAGTTCGATACACATCGCATCGCCCTCGCGGGCCAGTTCGGTGATGAGGGGCCCGGTGATGTCGGGGATGTTCCCCTTGACCCGCTCGATGATCCCGTGCGCCACCGGGGAGTCGGCCGCGGCCAGCTCCTTCGCCTCGCGGACCAGAGCGTTGCCGGAGCTGTACTGCTCCCAGCAGCCGCGGTTCCCGCAGGGGCAGCGGTGCCCGCCGGGCACCACCTGCATGTGGCCGAACTCACCGGCGACACCGTACTTGCCGCGCTTGACCTGACCGTCCTCCAGGATCGCGCCGCCGATGCCGGTACCGAGCGTGATCATGACGAGGTGGTCCTCGCCGCGGCCCGCTCCGAAACGCCACTCCGCCCAGGCGGCGGTGTTGGCGTCGTTGTCGACCATGACGGGGACGACGAGGCGGGAGGCGAGGGCGTCGCGCAGTGGTTCGTCGCGCCAGGCGAGGTGCGGGGCGAAGAGCACCTTGGAGCGGTCCGCGTCGACCCATCCGGCCGCCCCGATGCCGACGGCGTGCACATCGTGCCGGTCGGAGAGGTCCAGGACCAGCTCGACGATGGTGTCCTCGACGACCTTGGGGCTCTTGGACTTGTCCGGCGTCTCGGTGCGCAGCTGCTCCAGGATGTTGCCGTCGGCGTCGACGACGCCGGCCATCACCTTCGTGCCCCCGATGTCGATGCCGACGGTGGGTACCCGCGGCGCCGTGAGGTGCGAGCGCCGCTCCCGGGTGCCTACGGTCCGCAGGACGGTGGCGCGGGCGGAGCCGCGGTGTGTGAAGTCGCGGTACGTGCTCATCGTCCCTGCGGGGTCTGGGGGGGGCCGGGGGCGGTGCTCCCGGCGGCGGACTGCGCCCGTCGGGCTCGATTCTGCCACTGCCGGGGCACTGCGGCTGGCGGACCGGGTGCTTGAGGGCCGGTACCGGCCCGGGGCTACTGGGGGTCGTCGGCGACCGGGTGGCCGCCCAGATGGGTCGGACCCGGGGCCCGCTCCAGCTCGTGGCTGAGCTCCTCCAGCTCGCTGCCGCCCGCCATCTGGCGGGTCAGCTCGTCCAGAGTGATGCTCGCCTTGGTGTGGCTGCCGGACATGGCGCCCCGCTTGAGCAGGACGAACCGGTCACCGACGAGATACGCGTGGTGCGGGTTGTGCGTGATGAGGACCACGCCGAGCCCCGCGTCGCGGGCAGCCGCGACGTACTTGAGGACGACCCCGGACTGCTTGACGCCGAGCGCGGCGGTGGGCTCGTCCAGGACGAGGACCTTGGCGCCGAAGTAGACGGCCCGCGCGATGGCGACGCACTGGCGCTCGCCGCCGGAGAGCGTGCCGATCGGCTGGTCGACGTCGCGCAGGTCGATGCCCATGCGCAGCAGCTCGGAGCGGGTCGTCTCGCGCATCAGCCGCACGTCGAGGCGCTTGAAGGGGCCCGCGCCGGTGGTCGGCTCGGAGCCGAGGAAGAAGTTCCGCCAGACCGGCATCAGGGGGACGACGGCCAGGTCCTGGTAGACCGTGGCGATGCCGCGGTCGAGGGCGTCGCGCGGGTTGGCGAGGGTGGTCTCCTCGCCCTCGATGAGGAAGGTCCCCGCGTCGTGCCGGTGCAGCCCCGCGATGATCTTGATCAGGGTGGACTTGCCGGCGCCGTTGTCACCGAGGACGCAGGAGATCTCCCCCGCGTGCACCTCCAGCGAGACGTCCGTCAGGGCCTTGATGTTGCCGTAGAACTTGCTGACGTGATCCAGCTCGACGAGCGCCCGGTGGGACGTCTCCCGGTCGGCCGGTGCCTGGGGGGCCGTCATTTCGTCGCCTCCGCGCGCTTGCGTACCCATGCGTTGAGCAGGGTGGCCAGGAGCAGCATGGCTCCGAGGAAGAACTTGAACCAGTCCGGGTTCCACTCCGCGTACACGATGCCCTTGCTGGTCATGCCGAAGATGAAGGCACCGACCGCGGAGCCGATCGCGGAGCCGTAGCCGCCGGTGATCAGGCAGCCGCCGATGACGGCCGCGATGATGTAGATCAGCTCGTTGCCGACGCCCTCGCCGGACTGCACCACGTCGAACGAGAACAGCAGATGCTGCCCGGAGACCCAGGCGGCGAAGGCGACCCCGAGGTAGAGCCCGATCTTGGTACGGATCACCGGGACGCCGACCGCGCGGGCCGCGTCGGCCTCGCCGCCGACCGCGAAGATCCAGTTGCCGAAGCGGGTACGGAGCAGGATCCAGGTGGCGATCGCGACGAGCATGGCCCACCACAGAATGGTGACCTTCAGCTCGACACCGCCGATGGTCCACTGCGAGGCGAAGACCTGCCGGGCCGAGTCGAAGCCCTCCATGTCGGCGATGGACTTCGTCGACACGGTCCCGCTGATCAGCTTGGTGAAGCCCAGATTGAGGCCGGTCAGCATCAGGAACGTACCGAGCGTGATGATGAAACTCGGCAGTTTGGTACGGGTCAGCATGAAGCCGTTGAACGCCCCGATGGCCAGCGTGACCAGCAGCGACACCAACACGCCGACCCAGACGTTGGCCGTCATCTGATAGCTGAACATCGACGAGATCAGCGCGGAGCTGGTGACCAGCACACCGGCGGAGAGATCGAACTCGCCGCCGATCATCAGCAGCGCCACGGGCGCGGCCATGATCCCGATGGTGGAGGCCGCGTACAGCACCGTGCCGAGGCTGGAGGTGCGCAGGAAGCTGTCGGCGACGATCGAGAAGAAGATGAAGACGGCCGCGGCGCCGACCACCGAGCCGAGTTCGGGGCGGCCGAGCAGTCTGCGCAGCGGCGAGGTGCGCAGCAGCCGCTCGTCGGCCCCGGCCGGGGCGGACGGCCCTGCAACCGTGCTCATCGGGTCCCCCGCTTCGTGTATTCCGCCAGCTCGGCGGCGTCCTTCGAGGTGATGATCTGCGGGCCGGTGAGGACCGGGCGTCCGCCGCCGAGCACATTGCCGTTGAAGCGGTACAGCCACAGCAGGTCCACGGCCTCGTACCCCTGGAGGTAGGGCTGCTGGTCGACCGCGAAGCCGAGGGTCTTGTCCTGGAGCGCCGTGGCGACCTTGGCGTTCAGGTCGAACGTGTCGATCTCGGCCTTGCTGCCCGCGGTCTTCTTCGCCTTGACGGCGGCGTCCGCGAACGGCGCCCCGAGGGTGACGACCGCGTCGATGTTCTTGTCGGCCTGGAGCTTGGCCTCGATGGACGCCTGGACGTCGGGCATGTTGGTGCCTTCGACGTACAGGTTCTGCATCTGCCCGTCGAACGTCTTCTTCGCTCCGGCGCAGCGCTGCTCGTGGCCGACGTTGCCCTGCTCGTGCAGGATGCACAGGGCCTTCTTGCGGCCCCGCGCGTTGAGCTCGTCGCCCACGGCCTCACCCGCGATCGACTCGTCCTGGCCGATATGCGTGAGCGCGCCGAACCGCTTGGACTCCGCGGAGCCCGAATTCACCGTGATCACCGGGATACCGGCCTTGGTGGCCTTGGCGACGACGTCCTTCATCGCGTCGGGCTTGGCGAGTGTGACGATCAGCCCGTCGACCTTCTGGTCGATGGCGGCCTGGACGAGCTGGGCCTGCTGCTGCGCCTCGTCGTTGTGCGAGTACAGGAACTTGATGTTGTCCTTGACGGCCGCCTGCTCGGCGCCCCGCTGGACGATGTCCCAGAAGGTGTCGCCGTCGCCCGAGTGGGTGACCATGGCGAAGGTCCAGCGGGGCGTGTTCACCGCGGACCGGCCCTCGGCGGCGGCCTGGGCCGCGCGCTCCTCCGCCCGCTTGCCACCGGTGCTGCTGCATCCCACGAGGGAAGCCCCGAGCACCGCCGCAAGCACGGCGCCCATCGCACGTACCCCTGTCCGAACCCTTGCCACGACGCCGTGCCCTTCTTGTGCTGCTCGCTGTGCTGCTTGGTGGGGCCGGGGACCATTCGCACCCTGCCCGGCTGGCCAAGTATCCCCGAGCCGCCGACTGCGCCGCCCGGCAGGGGCGGGGCACGTACGTCGGCACTGTGTGTGCACAGCGGCGCGCGGGAGGGTCATCGGGTGCCGCGCGCGGTGTATTCCTCCAGCTGCGGCACGTCGTCGGCGGTGACGACCGCCGGGCCGGTGAGCACCGGCTTTCCGCCGCCGATGACGTTTCCGTTGGTCTTGTTCAGCCACAGTTCGTCGATGGCGAGATAGCCCTGGAGGTAGGGCTGCTGGTCGACGGCGAAGCCGACCTCATCGGCCTTCAGCCGCTTGACGACCTCGGCGTTCAGATCGAATGTGTCGACCTCCGCCCTGCTGCCGGAGCCCTCTTTGGCCTTGACGGAGGCGGCGGCGAAGGGTGCGCCCAGGGTGACGACCGCGTCGATGCCCTTGTCGGCCTGGAGCTTCGCTTCGATCGAGGAGGTGGAGGCGGGCATGTTGGTGCCCTCCACATTGAGGTTCTCCACGGTGCCCCTGAAGGTCTTGCGCACACCTGCGCAGCGCTCCTCCAGCGACACATTGCCCTGCTCGTGGATGACGCAGACGGCCTTCTTGCGGCCCCGCGCATTGAGCTCCTCGCCGACGGCCTCACCGGCGACCTTCTCGTCCTGCCCGATGTGCCCGAGCGCGCCGATCTCCTTGGCGAACTGCGCGCCCGAGTTGATGGTCACGACGGGTATGCCGGTCTGCACAGCCTTGGCGACGACGTCCTTGACCGCTTCCGGCTTGGCGAGGGTGACAACGATGCCGTCGACCTTCTGGTCGATGGCGGCCTGGACGAGCTGGGCCTGTTCCTTGCCCTCCTTGTTCGCCGAGTACAGGAACTCGACGTTGTCCTTGGCCGCCGCCTGTTTCGCGCCGCTCTGCACGATGTCCCAGAAGGTGTCGCCCTCCCCGGAGTGCGTGACCATCGCGATCTTCATCCGGGGTGTGGATACCGCCTTGCCCCCGCTGCCGCTTGCGTCCTGGGGCTTCTCCTCGGCGCTCTTGCCGCCGGAGCTGCTGCATCCGGTGACGGTGAGGCCGATGCCGATGGCGGCCGTGGCGATCAGGATTGCCGACTTGCGAAAGCTGCGCATCGTGGGTCCGCCCTCTCTCCCCGCCGCCCGAATGCGGCTGGCGGCAGTTCTAGCGGTGGGCGCCTTGGACGTCAACGGGCCCCGTGGCCGTCGTCAACGCACGAGCAGCTGGAAATCGAAGGAGTAGCGCGAGGCCCGGTAGATGTGGGAGCCGAATTCGACCGCCCGCCCGGTGTCGTCGAAGGTGGTGCGCTCCATCGTCAGCAGCGCGGCCCCCTCGGTCTCGGCGAGTGAGGCCGCCTCGTCGGCGGTGGCGAGCCGGGCGCCGACGGTCTGGCGGGCGCTGTGCAGGGTGATGCCCGCGCCACGCATCATCCGGTAGAGGCCGGTGGTCTCCAGCCGTTCGGTGCCCAGGTCGACGATCCCGAGGGGCAGGTGGTTGCGCAGGAGTGCCAGCGGCTCGTCGTGCGCGTACCGCAGCCGCTCGACGAGGTGTACGTCGGTGCCCTCCGCGACTGCGAGTGCGTCGGCGACGGAGGCGTCGGCGGGCTCGACGGTGTTGCGCAGGACTCGGGTCGTGGGGTGCCCGCCCGCGGCCTCCAGGTCGTCGTAGAGGCTGCTCAGTTCGAGCGGGCGCCTGACCCTGCTGTGCACGACCTGGGTGCCGACGCCGCGGCGACGGACCATCAGCCCCTTGTCGACCAGTGACTGGATGGCCTGGCGGACAGTGGGCCGGGACAGGCCGAGCCGGGCCGCGAGTGCGATCTCGTTGCCGAGGAGGCTGCCGGGGGCGAGCCGGCCCTGCTCGATGGCCGCTTCCAGCTGCTGGGCCAGCTGGTAGTAGAGGGGAACCGGACTGGAGCGGTCCACGCCGAGTTCGAGTGCGGCCGGGTCGGTGGTGGGTTTGGGCACGCGTGGAGGGTATCCCTCACGTCAGAACCTCCGGTAGTCAGGTCGTTCTGTTGTCCGGACAGCATGAACACCGAACAAATCCGCACTTTGTCAGGACATATAGTTGACAGAGCAGTCGGTGGGCGGCACGTTGGGTCCATGCGTATCGGACTCATCGGCACCGGCCGGATCGGTTCCTTCCACGCGGGCGTGCTGGCCCGCCATCCCGAGGTGGATGCCCTGGTGGTGACGGACACCGACCGGGCGCGGGCTGCCGAGGTCGCGGACCGCGTCGGCGCGACGGCCGCGGTCGGCGCCGCCGAGATGTTCGGCACGGGGGTGGACGCCGTGGTGATCGCCTCGGCCACTTCGGCGCACGCGGAACTGATCGGGCGGGCCGCACGAGCGGGACTGCCCGCGTTCTGCGAGAAACCGATCGCACTGGACCTGCCGGGGACACTGAACGCGCTGTGCGAGGTCGACCGGGCGGGGAGCATCCTCCAACTGGGCTTCATGCGCAGGTTCGACGCGGGGTACGCAGCAGCGCGCGCCGCCGTGCGGGCAGGGACGCTGGGCAGGCTGCACACCGTACGGGCGATGACCATGGACCCCGCACCGCCGCCCGCCGCGTATCTGCCGCTCTCCGGGGGGCTGTACCGGGACTGTCTGGTCCATGACTTCGACATGCTGCGATGGGTGACGGGCCGCGAGGTGACCGAGGTGTACGCCACCGGATCGGATGCCGGGCCGGAGATGTTCCGGGTGGCCGGCGACGTGGACACGGCGGCGGCCCTGCTGACCCTCGACGACGGCACCCTGGCCACGGCGACGGCCACCCGCTGCAACGGCGCCGGTTATGACGTACGGATGGAACTGGCGGGCGAACTGGACCAGATCACGGTCGGCCTGGACGACCGAACACCGGTCACCTCGGCGGAGCCGCAGGGCCCCACCGCGCCGCTCCGCCCCTGGCCGGGCTTCCTGGAACGGTTCGCCCCGGCGTACGAGGCGGAACTGGACGCGTTCGTACGGGTGGTGCGGGGCGAACTGCCCAATCCGTGCGACGGGCGGGAAGCGTGGTACGCGCTGCTGATCGCGGAGGCGTGCGAGGTGTCCCGCCGGCAGCGGCGCCCCGTGCGGATCGCGGAGATCGCCGACGGAGCAGCCGTCCGGTCCGGCGCTCGCGCCGCCGGATGAACTGCCGCTGACCGGCCGCCAGGGGCGCGGTCAGGGCACTTCAGGACGGTGCGGCGGACAGTACGGTCCCCTGGGCGACCGCGCAGAGCGTCTTCGCCCCGCCCTCCCCCGCGGCGAACAGCTCGCAGCGGACCACGGCCTGACGGCGGCCGGTGTGCACGACATCGGCGTGGGCGATGAGCGTGCGGCCGGTGGCGGGCCGTATGTACTGGATGGAGAAACCGCCGGTCAGCACGGCTGGGCCGAGGGTAGTCCCGGCGGCGAAGGTGATCGAGTTGTCGGCGGCGTAGGCCAGGACTCCGCCGTGCAGAAAGCCGTTCTGCTGCTGGAGTTCCCGACGGATGTCCACTTCGAGTGTGGCGGCGCCGTCCCCGAAGGCGGTGATCCGCGCCCCGACGAGCCCGCTGAACGGCTGGCTGTCGAGGACCTTCTGCGCCATCTGCAAATCAAGTCCGGTCATGACAGAGCTTCTTACCTCACCAGCGGACGGGCAGCTCGCGGACCCCACGGATCAGCATCCCCGGGAGCCAGTCCGGCTCCCCCGCGTCCGCGTCCAGTGCGAGACCTGGGCACCGCTCCAGCAGCGTACGGATCGCGATCCGGCCCTCCATCCGGGCCAGCGGCGCACCCAGACAGAAGTGCAGGCCGTGCCCGAAGGCCAGATGCCCCTGGGTGTCGCGGCGGATGTCGAAGCGGTCCGGTTCCGGGTAGCGGCCGGGGTCGCGGTCGGCGCCCGCCAGAGAGATCAGAACCGGCTCGCCCGCCGGAATGACCCTCTGCCCGATCTCGACCGGTTCGCGGGGGAAGCGGAACGTGGCGGTCTCCACCGGTCCGTCATAGCGCAGCATCTCCTCGACCGCGCCGCCGATCAGACCGAAGTCCGCGCGAAGTGCGGCCAGTTGGTCCGGGTGGTGAAGCAATGCCCGTACCCCGTTGGAGATCAGGTTGACCGTGGTCTCATGGCCGGCGACGAGCAGCAGGAAGGCCATGCCCACGAGCTCGTCGGGCGACAGCCCGTCCCCCTCCTCGTCGCGTGTCCTGACCAGGGCGCTCATCAGATCGTCACCCGGCGAGCACCGCTTGTCCTCGATGAGCTCGGCGAGATACACGCCCATGGCGGTCACCGCCTCGCGCTCCTGCTCCGGCGTGGAGGGGGTGACGACGTCGTTCGACAGTTTGCGGAAGGTGTCGCGGTCCAGGTCCGGCACACCGATCAGTTCGCAGATGACGGTCATCGGCAGCGGGAAGGCGAGCGCGTCCACGAGATCGGCGCGCCCGCTGGGCACCATCGCGTCGAGGAGCTCGTCGGTGATCTGCTGGACGCGCGGGCGCAGGGCCTCGACACGGCGTGCGGTGAACTCCCGGGTGACGAGCTTGCGCAGCCGGGTGTGGTGGGGTGCGTCCAGCTCCAGCATGTTGGCGAAGATCGGATCGTTCCCCTCGGGCCGGTCCACCAGCCCCTGCCACTCCTTGCCGAGCCGCTGGTCGGCGAGGGCCGCGCGGCCCTCGCCGTACCCGACCACGAGCCAGATCCGCTCGAATTCGTCGGTACGGATGGTGTGCACGGGTCCTGCGGCGCGCAGCTTCTCGTAGTACGGATACGGATTCGCGGTGAAGTCCTTGACCCCGCGCAGATCGACATCGACGTGGCTGCTGGCATCGGACATGGGATCGCCCCTCCCGGTCTGATCGACTCGATCGCTCGCGATCGACGGTTCAGCCTATGCCGCCGGGCCTGCGCCGTCGTCGTCCAGCAGGCCCGCGTCGTGCACCAACAGCGCGATCTGGACACGGTTGTTGAAATCGAATTTGGCCAGGATCCGGGAGACCTGTGTCTTCACGGTCGCCACGCTCAGATAGAGCGTGGCGGCGATCTCGGCGTTGGAACGGCCGCGTCCGACGGCGATCGCGACCTCGCGTTCCCGGTCGGCGAGCGTGGCGATCCGCCGTCGTGCCCGGTCGGCGCGGTCCACCCGGCCGTCCCGGCCGCCCCCGGGCCCGGTCCCGGCGGCTCGGGCCATGAGCCTGCGGGTCACCGCCGGCGACAGCACCGGATCACCGGCCGCCACCCGCCGCACCGAGTCGACGATCCGGGCCGCAGGGGTTGCGAGCTGCTGTCGGTTTGCTGCGTTGAAGTGCGTTGTAGTGAGTGGGGGTGAGTCCTGTCGGTGGGTACGTGGTGGTGGGAACGGGGGTTCTGGGGCCGAATGGGTGACCTTGGCGGTTGCTGCTCGTTGGATCTGGAGTTCGCCGCCATCCGTCCGCTCCTTGATCCGGGCGACCTCCTCGACGACGTCGGTGGAGATGACGGTCGTGTTCTGCCAGTCCGCCTTCTCCAGGGTGGTCGAGACGACGTACTTGGGGTACCGGTTGAGGCGGCCGGCGACCGGGTCGTCAGGGTCGGTCACCTTGGGCCAGTGCGCGGCGAAGATGTCGTACGTACGGCGGCCCAGCAGAAACGCGGAGCACCGGTCGAACACCTCGGTCATGAACTGCCCCATGCCCTCGTCCGCGAACGGTACGAGCCAGCCGCCGTACTCGAACCCGCCGCTGGTGTCCTCGTCGGGGCCACCCGGCGCCTGCATGACTCCGTCGAGCGAGAGAAATGTGGTGAGAGTCAGCTTCGTCATGGTCCTTCTCCTGGTCCGGAAATCGATCGCTTCCCTCTTCTGACCTCACTCTGGTCCGGAACTCATCGGTCCACCCGGCAGAAGCCCCCGCTCCCGGGCGCATCGGGGTGGGCGTCCGATTCCCGCCGGTTTCCGCTGCGCAGAAGATCTTTCCTTGTCCATGTCGAAAGACCCGGGCGCCGAAAGACACGGGCGCCGCAGGACCCGACGCCGGGCAGGACCCGGCCTCACGGACCAGGAGACCCACCATGACCACGACCAGCACCACCACGCCCACCGGCTCGAACAGGGCCGCACTCGTCACCGGCGGCAGCCGGGGCATCGGTGCCGCGACCGCCCTGCGGCTGGCCCGGGACGGCGCCGATGTGGCGCTGACATACGTGCGGGACGAGGACGGCGCGCAGGCGGTCGTCAAGAGGATCCAGTCGTACGGCCGTCGCGGAATCGCCCTGCGCGCCGACTCGGCCGACCCGGATGCCGCCCCCGCGGCCGTGCGCCGTGCCGCCGACGCGTTCGGCCGGCTCGACATCCTGGTCAACAACGCGGGCATCGGCGTCCTCGGCCCCATCGAAACCCTCACCCCCGCCGACGTCGACCGGGTGCTCGCGGTCAACGTACGGGCGGTCTTCCTGGCCTGCCGCGCGGCGGCGGGACTGATGGGGAACGGTGGCCGCATCATCTCCCTCGGCACGGCTCTCAGCCGGCACGCGGGCGGTCCCGGCTCCACCCTCTACACGATGAGCAAGTCGGCGCTGGCCGGCCTGACCAAGCCGCTCGCCCGCGAACTCGGCCCGCGCGGCATCACGGTCAACCTGATCCAGCCGGGTCCGGTCGACACGGACCTCAACCCGGCCGACGGCCCGTTCGCCGCCGGACAGCTGTCCGCTACCGCACTGGACCGGTTCGGCACCGTGGACGAAGTGGCTTCCCTGATCGCCTACTTGGCCAGTGACGAGGCGGCGTACATCACGGGTACGGAGGTGACGGTGGACGGGGGCCACGCCGCTTGACCCGGCTTCGCAGCGGCAACCCGCCGGCCGGCCTTCCGGTCCTCGGTCCGATCCGGCGGGGCTGTGGCCACGACCGGGGCGACGAGGTCTATCACCCAACTGCGCAGGGCCCATGGGGCTGCGAGCCGGGCTCACCCACACGGTCCGTGTCTCGCGCCCCGGTCCGCCCTACCCTGGCGAGTGAGGTTTCCGAACGAAAAGGGAGATCATGACCGAGACCCCGGTTCACACCCTGAACGACGGCCGCGCCATTCCCGCCGTCGGGCTCGGCACCTGGCCGTTGGGCGACGACGCGGCGGAGAAGGCCGTCGCCGGGGCCCTGGGCCTCGGCTACCGGCTCGTCGACACCGCACTGAGCTACGGCAACGAGACCGGTACCGGACGCGGGATCGCCCGCAGCGGCGTGCGGAGGGAGGACGTCTTCGTCACCACCAAGGTCCCGGGCCGGCATCACGGCTACGAGCCGACGCTGGCGTCGTTCGAGGAGTCGCGGCGCAATCTCGGGCTGGAGTACGTGGACCTGTATCTCATCCACTGGCCGTTGCCCCGGCTCGATCTGTACGTCGACACCTGGAAGGCGCTGATCCGGCTCCGTGAGGACGGTCTCGCGCGCTCGATCGGCGTCTCCAACTTCACCGCGGCCCAGATCGACCGGCTGGAGCAGGAGTCGGGGGTGCTGCCGGCCGTCAACCAGATCGAGATGCACCCGCGCCTGCCGCAGGACGAACTGCGCTCCGCGCACGCCGCCAAGGGCATCGTCACGGAGAGCTGGAGCCCGCTCGGCCGCGGACGCGATCTGATGGCCGCCCCGGAGCTGGTCGCCGTCGCCGATTCGCACGGTGTGACGCCCGCTCAGGCCGTGCTGCGCTGGCACACCCAGCTCGGTGCCGTACCGATCCCCAAGTCGGCCGATCCGGGGCGGCAGCGCGAGAACCTGGACCTGTTCGGGTTCGAGCTGACGGCGGACGAGCTGGCCCGCATCTCGGCCGGGCCGCGGCAGCGGTTCGGCGGGGATCCCGAGGTCCACGAGGAGTTCTGAGGGGCTTGTCGCGTCGGTGTGTGTCCGTGCCGCCGTGTCCGCGCCACTCGGCACGGACACACCGAACGTGCGGATCACCGCACGCGCGGGGTGAGCTCCGCCATCCGGGACCAACCCTCGCCCGGCACCTCGACGTTGATGATCTCCGGAGTCTGGGCGACGAGATCCGCCATCGTGTCCATCGCCGCGGCGAAGTGCTGCGACTTCACATGGGCCTCCCCGGCCTCGGGGGAGGCGAAGGCCTCCAGCAGGACGAACTGGTCCGGGTTCTCGACGCTGTACGACCACTCGAAGAACACATTGCCGGGCTCCTTCCGGGTGGCGAGGGTGAAGTCCTCGACGGCCGGGAGCCAGTTGTCGCGGTCGGCGCTGTGGACGGTGAATTTGACGGCGATGAAGATCATGCCCCTAGGGTCCCATATGCCTTGGTTGCGGACCGATCGGGCACACCCGGATGGAGCCGGACGGGCTGGATATCGGCCCGTCCGGCTCTCGGGCGGACCAGCGGCCCTAACCGCCGAGCTCGCGGTGGCGCGCGGCCAGTCGCGTGGCACCCTCCTTTGTCGGTGAGCCGAACAGCCGCAGCCGGGAGATGCCGCCGTCGGGGAAGATGTCGATCCGGATATGCGTGGCCCGCACCGCCGCCGGCAGGACGAAGCGGTGGTTCGTGTCGGGCTCCAGCCGCGTCCGGGGGAGCACCTCGGTCCACTCGCCGCTCTCCCCGTCGCATGCGGAAAGGCTCGCCCAGCCTGCCGAGTTGCCCTTCAGATACGCGGTGTCGATCTCGACGGCGCGGATCTCCGCCTGCTCGACGAGCCGGTAGCGGATCCAGTCGTTGCCCTTGTCGCGTCGGCGGCGGGTCTCCCAGCCGTCGTCCATCTTGCGGGACCTGCCCGGCTGGATGGTGTTGGTGGCCGGGGAGTAGAAGCGGTCGGAGGCGTCCTCGACCATGCCGCCGTTCTCCAGGGCGACCAGATCAAAGGTGCCGAGGGCGGCCAGCCAGGCGGGGTCGGGGGCGACCTCGCCGTACACCCGGAGTCGGGCGATCCCGCCGTCGGGGTGCTGATTGACCCGCAGATGGGTGACACGCTGCTCGGCCGCGACGACGAAGCCGTTGGCCGCGTGCCCGCCAACGGCTGTACGTGGTACGAGCGTTGTCCACTTCACACCGGGTGCGAGGAGTTCCCCTGGCGACGGGGTGCCGGGGACGCAGGCCGCTTCGATGGAGACGGCCTGCGGGTAGTTGCCGCGGAAGTGGGCGGTGTCGACGATGATGCCGCGCACGACTCCGGGCGCACCGAGCCGCACAAGTGCCCAGTCGTGGTCCTCGTCCGTGGGGTGCGGCCGGCCGGCGCTCGCACCGCGTCGGCGGCGGGTCTCCCAGCCGTCCATGATCTTGCCCTTGTGGCCGAAACGCTCGGGATCGAACTCGGCGGGCTCCGGCTTCAGCAGATTCTCGCGCTCGGCGAAGAACTCGTCGTTCGCGGCGATCACTCCCGCGCCGAGCCGCCGGTCGGCGAGGTCGACGAGGTCGGTGAAGGGGAAGTCGGCGGTGCGGTAGTCGGCGTACGGATCGCCGCCGCCGTACGGATTCGCGTCACCGGTGAAGCGGGCTGTCGCCGTCATGGTCAGTGGTTCCTTTCGAGGAGGCGTCCGGTGGGTCCGGCGACGGTGCCGTCCGCCACGATCCTTGCGCCGCGCAGCCAGGTCGATCTCACGACGCCGTGCAGGGTCCTGCCGGCGTAGGCGGTGACCTGGTTGCGATGGAAGAGTTCGGCGGGGTCGACGGTGAAGCTCTCGTCCGGGGCGAGGACGGCGAAGTCGGCGTCGCGGCCGGTCTCGATGGCGCCCTTGCGGGTGAGCCCGGCCAGCTCCGCAGGGGCGGCCGACATCCAGCGGACGACGTCGTCGAGCGAGTGGCCGCGCTTGCGGGCCTCGGTCCAGATGGCGGGGAGCCCCAGCTGGAGAGAGGAGATGCCGCCCCAGGCGGAGGCGAAGTCCGGCGTCTTGAGGTCGGTGGTGCACGGCGAGTGGTCGGAGACGATGCAGTCGATCGTCCCGTCGGCCAGCCCGTCCCACAGCGCGTCCTGGTTGGCGGCCTCCCGGATCGGCGGGCAGCACTTGAACTCCGTCGCGCCGTCCGGGACTTCCTCGGCGGTGAGAGTGAGGAAGTGCGGACAGGACTCGACGGTGATCCGTACGCCCTCGCGCTTGGCGGCGGCGATCACCGGCAGCGCGTCACTGGAGGAGAGGTGCAGCACATGAACCCGGGCGTTCAGCCGCCTGGCGTGCGCGATGAGCCCCTCGATCGCGGTGTTCTCGGCGTCACGGGGCCGGGAGGCGAGGAAGTCGGCATACGCGGGCCCGCTGCGCTGCGGCGCGGAGGCCAGATGGCGCGGGTCCTCGGCGTGCACGATCAGCAGCCCGCCGAAGCCGGCGATCTCGGCCATGGACCTGGCCAGCTGCTCCTGGTCGAGCTCCGGGAACTCATCGACGCCGGAGGGCGAGAGGAAGCACTTGAAGCCGAACACCCCGGCCTCGTACAGCGGGCGCAGATCCTTGACATTGGACGGGATCGCTCCGCCCCAGAATCCGGTGTCGATGTGCGCCTTGGGGGCGGCCACCTGTTGCTTGGTGCGCAGATGACCGACGGTCGTGGTCGGCGGGAGGGAGTTGAGCGGCATGTCGAGCAGGGTGGTGATGCCGCCCGCCGCCGCGGCGCGGGTGGCGGTCCAGAATCCTTCCCACTCGGTCCGGCCGGGGTCGTTCACATGGACATGGGTGTCGACGAGTCCGGGCAGCAGGACGTCGTCACCGAAGTCCTCCGACCGGGCACCGGCCGGCACCTCGGTGTCGTACGACAGGACGGCGTCGATTCTCCCGTCGGCGACGGCGACCGCCGCGGGACGCGTCCCGTCCGGGGTGACGACACGCGTCGAGCGCAGTACCAGATTCACGTCCGCACCGGACACCCGTGCTCCTCACTTCGGACTTTCGGCCACTGACAAATTCAACGAACTGTTGAAGGAGTCTTCACTCGGGATTCGGGCCCGTCAAGACCCCACTTTCCCCGCCGGACGGCCGGTGGGCCACCCGCACCCACAACTGGAGATTTCCACAAAGTAGAAGACTGATTTCGGAGAGCGGAACGTAACATGGGACCAGTGCGGCGCCGCAGAACTGCCCCGCCGACTGCAGACACCGGGACAAACAGGCTCTGACCGGCCAGGACCCCGCACCCGGAGCAGTGGGCCGATCGGGAACCGCCCGGTAGGCTGCTGCCTTGCTCTTCCGCCTCGAAAGGACCGTTGACGTGCCGCCGTCCCACGCCAGCACATCCGACTCCAAGCCCGCTGCTTCCAGCGGTGGTGTGCAGTCCCTTGAGCGCGCCTTCGATCTGCTGGAGCGGATGGCGGACGCGGGGGGCGAGGTCGGGCTGAGTGAACTCTCCGCGAGCAGCGGACTCCCGCTGCCGACCATTCACCGACTGATGCGCACGCTGGTGATCTGCGGATATGTGCGCCAGCAGCCGAACCGGCGCTATGCGCTCGGCCCGCGTCTGATCCGGCTCGGCGAGTCCGCGTCCCGGCTGCTCGGCACCTGGGCCCGCCCGTATCTCGCGCGTCTGGTCGAGGAGACCGGCGAGACCGCGAACATGGCGCTGCTCGACGGCGACGAGATCGTGTACGTGGCGCAGGTGCCGTCCAAGCACTCGATGCGCATGTTCACCGAGGTGGGCCGCCGGGTGCTCCCCCACTCCACGGGGGTCGGCAAGGCGCTGCTGGCGCATACGCCCCCGGAGGAGGTACGGGCCCTGCTCGCCCGTACCGGAATGCCGGCCGCCACCGAGAAGACGATCACCACTCCTGACGGCTTCCTCGACGCGCTGGAGCAGGTCCGCAGGGTCGGCTACGCGGTCGACGACAACGAGCAGGAGATCGGGGTGCGCTGTCTGGCGGTCTCCGTACCCGACTCCCCCACCTCGGCCGCGATTTCGATCTCGGGTCCGGCGGGCCGGGTGACGGAGGCGGCGACGGAGCGGATCGTGCCGATTCTGCAGCAGGCCGCGAAGGACCTCGCCGACGCGCTGGCCAGCAGCGGTCCCACCGGCTGAGATGTCATGGGGGCCTGGCTCCCCCATGACGCCTCAGGTCACTACGGGCGCTGTCAGACGTCCGTCGTCCATCGTGACGGTGCGGTTCACCCGGTCCAGATGGGCCCGGTCGTGCGTGACCATCACTGTCGCCGTCGACCGCTCCGTCGTGAGCGTGACCAGCAGGTCGAGCACTGCCGCACCCCGCTCGTGATCGAGTGCGCTGGTCGGTTCGTCGACGAGCAGCACCGCCGGGTCGTTCATCAGGGCTCGGGCGATGTTGATCCGCTGACGCTGTCCGCCCGACAGCTGATGGGGCCTGCGGCCGGCCTTGTCCGCGAGGCCGACCGCGTCCAGCAGCTCCAGCGCCCGGCCGCGGGCTCCGCGTACGGTGCCGCCCGACAGATGGGTCATCACCTGGAGCTGTTCGGCCGCGGTGAGGGACGGCAGCAGGTTGGGCTGCTGGAAGACGATGCCGATGCGTTCGCGGCGCAGCGCCGCCTTTTCCGCACGGCCGAGGCCCGCGGTGTCCGTACCGGCGACGACGACCCGTCCCCCGTCCGGGGTGACCAGGGTCGCGGCCACCGCCAGAAGGCTGGACTTGCCGGAGCCGGACGGTCCGACGACCGCGGTGAGCGAACCGGCGGGCACATCCAGCGAGACGCGGTCCAGGGCGGTGAGCCGGCCGTCGCCGTCGGGGTAGGTGAGGGTGACATCGGCGAGGGTGAGGGTCATCGGGCACTCCCGAGTGCGATGAGCGGGTCGACGGCGGTGATCCGCCGGATGGACAGGGCCGCCCCGGCGGCGCCGAGGACGATCATCACGGCCGCCGGGACCAGGACGGTCGCCGCGTCGAGAACGAACGGCACGGCCCCGCCGCTGACCAGCGCACCGATGCCCGAGGCGAGCACGGTGCCCACCCCCGTACCGATGGCGAGCATCACCACGGCCTGCCCGAGCGCGTCGCGCAGCAGATACGGGGTGGAGGCGCCGAGCGCCTTGAGGACGGCGACATCGCCGCTGCGCTGGATCGTCCAGACGGTGAAGAAGGCGCCGATCACCAGGGCGGAGATGGCGAAGAGGAAGCCGCGCATCAGCTGGAGCGAGCTGTTCTCGGCCTGGTAGGAGCCGATCGCGGTGAGCGACTCCCCGAGGGAGAGCGTGCTGGTGCCCGCCGCCTTGTCGCCTGCGGCAAGGTCGGCGCCGGCGGTGGTGGTCAGGGCGATCACCGTGGCATGCTGCGCCCCGCCGGAGCCACCGGCCCCGAAGCGCTGCCAGTCGTCGAGCGAGGTCCACACGACCGGTGTATGACTGTACGAGGCATCTCCCGAGACCGCCGCCACGGTCACCTCGCTGCTGCCGAGCCGCAGCCGCTCTCCGGCCCGGGCCCCCAGATCGTCGGCGGCCTGCTCGGACAGCACCACCTTCCCGGTGCCGACGCGCGCACCGCCGACGGGCGCCAGGCCCCCTTCCGGCTCGACACCGAAGGCCGAGACGGCGGCCGTGCGCTCCCCCTCGATGGCTGCGGCGTTGAGGGTGCGGATACCGAGCGGCTCCGCGTCACTCACACCGGGCTGCTCGGCCCAGCTCCGCCAGACGCTCTCCTCGACGGTCGAATTGGTGAAGGACACCGACTGGCCGTCGGGCGGGGCGGCGAACGCGAGGTGGTCTGCGTTCAGCCCCGTGACGGCCGAGGTGTTCTCCCGGGCCAGGCCGGCCGTCAGGCCGGACAGCAGGCCCACGAGCAGCGTGATCAGCACCACGACCGTGCCCATGAGCGCGAACCGCCCCTTGGCGAACCTGAGATCTCTCCATGCGACGAACATGCTTCCAGCCTCGGCACACAGGCCCCCGTAGGCATCGATCGGCGGTGGGGCCTGACATCAACCTTTCGATTGACCGGCCGCGGGGGCCGTCCGTCTACGCTGGACGAATCATGGATTCCCGTACCCATCCCCCGGTCGCCGCCGCGTTGCGGCTGTGTCTGCACGCGCTGCTCGTGGGGCTGCTCGCGCTCGCGGCGGTACAGGCTGTCCGTGACGGTGCCCCGCACACCGCCGCCGTCATCGTGGTCACCTGTGTGATGGCCGCCGTGTACGCGGCGGGAGCGCTCATCCCCGCCGTACAACCGCACAGCCGACCGTCCGCCCTGTGGCTGGCGCTGCTGGGCGCCGTCTGGCTGGTGCTGCTCGTCCTGTCGCCCGACGCCCTGTGGGTGGCGTTCCCGCTCTACTTCCTGCAGCTGCATCTGCTGCCGACGCGATGGGCCCTTCCGACCGTCGCGGCCACCGCGGCCGCCGCCATCGCGAGCTTCGTGCTGCACGGCCAGGCCGTCACGCCCGGCGCCTTCATCGGTCCGCTGCTCGGCGCGGCGGTCGCGGTCGCGACGGTCCTCGGGTACGACGCGCTGTCCCGGGAGAGCGAACGGCGCCGCGAGCTCATCGAGGAGCTGATGGCGACCCGGGCAGAGCTGGCCGAGGCGGAACGTACGGCGGGCACGCTCACCGAACGTGAGCGGCTGGCCCGCGAGATCCACGACACCCTGGCGCAGGGCCTGTCCAGCATCCAGCTGCTGCTGCGCGCCGCCGAACGCACCCTGTCCGCCGACGCTCCCGCCGCCGCCCACGTCCGCCGGGCCCGCGAGGCCGCGCAGGACAATCTCGCCGAGGCCCGCCGCTTCGTACGCGCCCTGTCGCCGCCCGACCTGGAGAACGGCTCCCTGGCGGCCGCCCTGGAACGCCTCGCGTCCCGCACCACGGGCCCCGGCCTCACGGTGCAGTTCGCGGCCAGCGGCCCCCCGGTGGAGCTGCCGACCCCGTACGAGGTGGCGCTGCTGCGTGCCGCCCAGTCGGCGCTGGCCAACACGGTGCAGCACGCCGGGGCGCGGCGTGCGGAGATCACTCTCAGCTTCATGGACACCTCGGTGTCGCTGGACGTCGTCGACGACGGCCGCGGTTTCGCCCCGGGGAGCGGGCCGGTCGCGGCGCACACCGACACCGGCGGCTTCGGCCTGCCCGCGATGCGTTCCCGGGCCCGTTCGCTGGGCGGCACGCTGAGTGTCGAGTCGGCGCCCGGTCAGGGCACGGCGGTCGCCCTCACCCTTCCGCTTCCCGTTCCGCTCCCCGACGGCCGACCAGGACAGGACGCCGCATGACCACCCCCATCAGGCTGCTGCTCGCCGACGACCACCCGGTCGTACGGGCGGGGCTGCGGGCCGTGCTCGACGCCGAATCCGACTTCTGTGTGGTCGCCGAGGCGGCGACCGCCGAACGGGCCGTCGCGCTCGCCGCGACCGGCGAGTTCGACGTCGTCCTCATGGACCTGCAGTTCGGTGCGGGCATGCACGGTTCCCGGGCTACTGCGGCCATCACGGCACAGGCGGGCGCGCCCCGGGTCCTGATCCTCACCACGTACGACTCGGACGCCGACATCCTGGCCGCGGTCGAGGCGGGCGCCGCCGGCTATCTACTGAAGGACGCCCCGCCGGAGGAACTGGCGGCGGCGGTACGCACGGCGGCGGCCGGCCGGTCGGCACTCGCTCCGGCCGTCGCCCACCGTCTGATGGACCGCATGCGGACTCCGGCCGAGGCCCTGACCAAGCGCGAACTGGAAGTGCTGCAGCTGGTCGGCGAGGGCCTGTCGAACCTGCAGATCAGCAAGCGGCTCTTCCTCAGCCAAGCGACCGTGAAGTCCCATCTGGTGCACATCTACGCCAAGCTGGGCGTGGACTCCCGCACCTCGGCGGTCGCGGCGGCGACGGCCCGTCGGCTGATCCGCCGCTGATTCCCGGCGTCGTACGTCAGCGGCGCGGCGGCTCGCCGAAGAGATCCACGGCGACCCGTACGTCCCTGAGTGCGAAGGCCAGTGCGCTGACCGAGCCGATCGCCCCCGCGATCAGCAGCAGCGAACGGCGCAGGCGCGGAATCTCGGGTGCGCCACTGACGGCCATCGCATCCAGCGCGGCCAGCTCGTCCTCGGCGATCCCCCGGTCCGGGAACTCCGCGGGATGCCCCGCCAGCTCTCGGCGGAGTCGGGAGACGGCCGTACGCAGCTCCGTCACCCTCGGATCCTCATCACTGCCGGTCACCCGCGTCTGCCCCACGCTTCGCAACAAAGCACTCCCCCTCGCACATCCTTGTGCCAGTGTTTCGACCGGGTCCCGGACCGCGGTCAAGTGTCCGGGGATGCCCGCAAGTTAACGCCATGACAGGTGTCGAGCGCCACTCCGCAGACAGAATTCAGGGTGCCCCGTAAGGGTGACGTGCAGGTGGCTCCGGGGACGGCGCCGCCCGTCCGTACCCTCCTGTGGCCCGCTTGCGCGAGGAGGGTACATCTGAGGTATCCAGTCCGCATGACTCGGACAACACAGACCCCGGTGGTCGCCGGGCTGCTGCTCGCCGCGGGCGGCGGACGGCGACTCGGCGGGCAGCCCAAGGCACTGCTCGAACACCGCGGCCGGCCGCTGGTGGAGCACGCGGTACGCGTGCTCCGGGAGGGCGGCTGCGACCGCGTCCATGTGGTCCTGGGCGCCGCGGCGCAAGAGGTACGAGCACGCGCCGACCTCGCCGGCTGCACGGTGACCGTCAACCCCGAGTGGACCGAGGGCATGGGCTCGTCGCTGCGGGCGGGGCTCGGGACGCTCTCCGGTACGGGAGCGGACGCGGCGCTCGTCCTCCTGGTCGACCAGCCGGGTATCGGCGCGGACGCGGTGGCACGGGTGCGATCGGCGTACCGCTCCCGGACGAGTCTCGTGGCCGCCTCGTACGACGGTGAACGCGGCCATCCGGTGCTGTTCGGGGCCGACCGGTGGTCGGACATCGCGGCGCAAGCGGTGGGCGACCGGGGCGCTCGAACGTATCTGCGGGCACACCGCGATGCGATCACGCTCGTCGAGTGTTCCGATGTGGCTCAGGCGTACGACATCGACACGGTGGAGGACCTCAAGCACCTTGAGTGAACCCACTGGCACCCGGCGCCGGCACCGCCCCACTTCTGTCGACCCGGAGAATCTCGACATCAACAAACCATTGAACTTCCACCATGAGGAAATTACTATCCACTGGTCAGAAGGCCTCTGCACCCCGGACGGCGCCCACCGGCCGTATCCCGGAGCCATGGCACGCCATGCCGTTTCAGGCGACCCGGCGGCCGTGAGAAGCCGCCCGCACCGCCCGCTGAAGGAGTGACAGCTCATGCCCGCACCAGCGCCGTCCCCGCTGGCCATCGTCGATGCCGAGCCCCTGCCCCGGCAGGACGAGGTCCTCAACCACGCGGCCCTCGCGTTCGTGGCCGAGCTGCACCGGCAGTTCACGCCCCGCCGTGACGAGCTGCTCGCCCGCCGGGGCGAGCGCCGCGCCGAGATCGCCCGTACCTCCACGCTGGACTTCCTGCCCGAGACAGCGGCGATCCGCGCGGACGACTCCTGGAAGGTCGCGCCGGCCCCGGCCGCACTGAACGACCGCCGGGTGGAGATCACCGGTCCGACCGACCGCAAGATGACCATCAACGCCCTGAATTCGGGCGCCAAGGTCTGGCTCGCCGACTTCGAGGACGCGTCCGCCCCCACATGGGAGAACGTCATCCTCGGCCAGCTCAATCTGATCGACGCCTACACCCGAAACATCGATTTCACCGACCCCGGGTCCGGTAAGTCGTACGCCCTGAAGCCCGCCGGCGAGCTCGCGACGGTCGTCACCCGTCCCCGCGGCTGGCATCTGAACGAGCGTCACCTCCAGCTCGACGGCACCCCGGTGCCAGGTGCGCTGGTCGACTTCGGTCTCTACTTCTTCCACAACGCCCAGCGCCTCATCGACCTCGGCAAGGGCCCGTACTTCTACCTCCCGAAGACGGAGTCGCACCTGGAGGCCCGCCTCTGGAACGACATCTTCGTCTTCGCCCAGGACTACGTCGGCATCCCGCAGGGCACAATCCGCGCGACCGTCCTCATCGAGACGATCACTGCCGCGTACGAGATGGAGGAGATCCTGTACGAGCTCCGCGACCATGCCTCCGGGCTGAACGCGGGCCGTTGGGACTACCTCTTCTCCATCGTCAAGAACTTCCGCGACGGCGGATCGAAGTTCGTCCTGCCGGACCGCAACGCGGTGACGATGACCGCCCCGTTCATGCGCGCGTACACCGAACTCCTCGTCCGCACCTGCCACAAGCGCGGCGCGCACGCCATCGGCGGCATGGCGGCCTTCATCCCGTCCCGCCGTGACGCCGCGGTCAACAAGGTCGCCTTCGAGAAGGTCAAGGCCGACAAGGACCGCGAGGCCCACGACGGCTTCGACGGCTCCTGGGTCGCCCACCCGGACCTGGTCCCGATCGCCTTGGCCTCCTTCGACGCGGTCCTCGGCGAGAAGCCGAACCAGAAGGACCGCCTGCGCGAGGACGTCTCGGTGGCCGCGGGCGACCTGATCGCCATCGACACCCTGGACGCCAAGCCCACCTACGACGGCCTGCGCAACGCCGTCGCGGTCGGCATCCGCTACATGGAGGCCTGGCTGCGCGGCATGGGCGCCGTCGCCATCTTCAACCTCATGGAGGACGCGGCCACCGCCGAGATCTCGCGCTCGCAGATCTGGCAGTGGATCAACGCGGACGTGGTCTTCGAGAACGGCGAGCACGCCACGGCGGACCTGGCCCGCAAGGTCGCGGCCGAGGAACTCGCAGCGATCCGCTCCGAGATCGGCGACGAGGCATTCGCATCCGGCAAGTGGCAACAGGCCCACGACCTCCTGCTCCAGGTCTCCCTGGACCAGGACTACGCGGACTTCCTGACGCTGCCGGCGTACGAACAGCTGGGCTGAGCCCGCCGCTTCCGCCCCGGCACTTCGCCCCCGGTACCGCACAGCACCGGGGGCGGAGTGCCGGGGCGTTCCCGGATGCGTCGGGCCGCCCCGCGAGGAGGCGGTCTCAGCGCGTTCCGACGTCCAGGCCGACCTCCGCCCGGACGCACTCGCCCGGGGCTCCGGTGCGCGGCACGGCACACCAGCGGTCCGCGAGCCGCGAGCCGCGAGACCAGGAGCACAGGGCCGCCTACCTGGTTGCCCAGCGGGTTGCGTAACGGCCGGCGCCGGCCAGTTGCGCAACGGGTTGTGCAACGAGGCACCCAACAGATTGCGGGCGGCGCCACTGGGCGGCGGTGTTCGGGCAGGTCACCACCGGCCCGCGTACGTGACGGACGACCGTCGTACCACCTGCTGCGCGCCGGGTTCCAGATGTTCGACCTGGGCGCGCGAGGGACGGCCCTTGCTCCGCTTCAGCGGCCGTCTGAGCACGAGGTTCGACCCTGACGCGTGAGGGACGTGCCTGTCCCTCGTCAGGATCCCGCACGTCGGGCCCGTACCAGGGGCATGGTGTGCAACAGCTCCAGTCGGCGCTGGACGGCTTCGACCGCCCCGGAGCGGCGGCCAGGAACGTGTCGGCGCAACGAGACCAGAGGCGGGCCGAGTTCCCGGGCCCGCTGCGGGTCACGAACTTCCTGCCACTGGTGGTGGGCACGGTCCACGGCTCCTTCTACGGCGGGGTCGTCCGGGGGCTGTTGCCGGGCAAGACGGGCGTCGGCGGCAGCCATCCACAACTCGCAGCTGTGTGCCGGATCGTCGGCCAGACGAGCGAGGTCGGCCCGGACCTCCAGCCAGTGGGTGGCCTGCACTGAGCCCGCGCCGTAGGTACGCAGAGCCCACCCCTCCCACATGGCTGCGAGCGACGCGGCCTCGCCGTGCCGCCCCGCGTGGGCGGCGGCAAAAATCGCAGGCAGCGGATCTTCTACGGCCACCTCGGTGTTCTCCGAAATCGGAGCAGGAGCCGTCGGAACAGGTGCAGGCTCCTGGTGTGGCCGGCCCGGTGCCGGCACAGCCGATGCCGCAGGGACGGGGACGGCTGTGTGGTCAACGGCCAGGAACAGCGCGCCGTCGGGGCCGGCCTGGGCGGCGGCCTGTTCATGGAGCTGGGCGAGCGGCGGGTTGACGCCACTGCGCCAGGTGGCGGCGAGGGCCTTCAGGTAGGCCGGTTCTACGATCCGGTGGCGGGGCGGCGGCGGGGTGATCCGGCCGTATACGCGGATCCCATGGCCCAGGACGAGACCCTCGGTACGGAGCTGCTGCCAGGCATCGGGGGCGGCCACCATGTCGGTGACGACGGTGGTGGTGCCCGGGCGGCGCAGTTTGAGTTCGCCGACCAGCCAGTGCCAGGGCAATGCGGTGTAGCGCAGGGTGGTCGGCGTGGTCCGGGCGAGTGCGAGGTGGATCAGGCGCTGCTTGTGGTCGAGGTGGAGTTGTCCGGTGATGTAGAGGGAGAGCGGGCCGGGTGTGGCGGCCGCGGCGCGGATGCGGGTGAGGACGGTCTGCGGGTCGGTCGGGTCGGCGAGTTCAACGATGGTGGCCGCTGTCGTGCCGGTCAGGAAGCTGGGCGGGACCGCCGCGAGCGTGGGCAGGACGCTGGTTGCGTGGATGAGACAGCCTTTGCCGGCCGGGGCTGCCGCGATTAACAGCGCGGTCCCGGATGCCATGCCGCCCTCCCCGTTGATCATCACAAGAGCACCGTAGCCGCTGCCCGGCCTGTGAACGTAGCCGACGGCTGACTCGTCCGATGCCCAGTGGGAGGTGGGCATCAGCCACCACAGGGCGAGATCAGGGCGACCGCTCGTCAAGCAACCCGCTGCGCACCCTGCAGGGGCACCGCCGCTACGAGCACAAGTCCGATATTTTCTCGCTCCCGCCTGCATCCTTCCGGGCACAGTCGGTCATCGAGAACTGCACCCGGATCCCGACTTTGTCCCGGACGGGTTCCCTCGCCCAGCCGGGTGCTGGTCTTCCCGCCGGGGCAGGTCACCTTCTGATGGTCCCGGTCGACAGCGAAGGCGCCGACGGGGAAACCGGTCCCCGACCTGTCCTGCCGGCCCGTGTCGGGCCTCATCGGCCCCACCAGGTCCACGCCGTGGTCACGCCTGGCCGTCACGATGTGCCGGGCGGTGACGTGGCCGGTGTCGACCAGGTGCTCGTCAGGAAGCGGACGGCGCTGGTCGAGACCGGTATGAACAGCCGGGACCAGGTCGAAGTCGCTGAGCGTGGCCGGTCTTTTGGGTCCCGCCGCCTCACTTGGCCTTCAGCCAGGTGGAAGTGCTGCACCCATACCTGCCGCAGGACCTCCTCCTGTTGCACCGCCCGCAGTCAGTGGGGCGCTTCGGACGAGAGGACGGCCGTGCGCACCCCGTCCCTTCCGATCCAACCGCCGGCTCGGCCGCATCGGCATCGACACTCTCGCCCTATGACAACGTCGGTTCCCGAGACCACAACCAGGTCTTGGGAACCGACGTCACGCGAGCCCCCGAATTGACCGACGGCGTCCCTGCGCACTCCGCGGGGCCGGACGCTCCGTGCCGTTACTTCAGCCCGGTGTCGAGGGCGTTGAGCAGGGTGCCCTGGGCCGTGTCACCGGACATCTCCCAGACCATCACCCCCAGCAGACCCTTGTTCTTCACGTACTCCGTCTTCTTGCCGATGGACCAGGTGTCGTCGAAGGACCACCACTGGTTGCCGGTGTAGCCGTACGTGGACACCGACTGCTCGTCGTGATGGACCGTCATCGTCGGGTACGCACCGATGAGGTTGACGTAGCCACGGGTGCCGGCCTCCTCCGCGAACTGGCCGGGGGCGGCGCCTTGGGCGGGCTGCCATTCGCCCGCCGCCCCGCCGTCGGTGACGTTCTGCCAGCCGCGGCCGTAAAAGGGGATGCCGAGGGTCAGTTTGCGGGGTTCGACGCCCGCGTCCGTGTAGGCCTTGATGGCGGCGTCGGCGCTGAAGTGGACGTCGTACGGGTCCTGGTCGTCGGTGTAGAGGTTGGCCTGGTGGCCGGTCCGGCTCGGTTCCCAGGAGTTGTCACTGCCTGAGCCGTGGAAGTCGTAACCCTGGACGTTGGCGACGTCGAGGGAGTCGAAGACCTTGCTCAGGTCCCAGCCGTCGCCGATCTTCTGCGGGTCGGCGGGGGTGAAGGCGGTGAGGAGGCGGTGGCCGCCGCCGAGGGCGTCCATCTGCTTACGGAACTCGGCGAGCAGCAGGGTCAGGTTGGTCTTGTCGTCCGGTGAGTAGTGGTTGCCGGGGTGCCCGGTGCCGGTGCCCGGCCATTCCCAGTCGACGTCGAAGCCGTCGAAGATTCCGGCTGCGGTGCCGGGGCCGCCCGCGCCGTTGTATTCGGGCAGGTTGCCCTTGATGTACATGTCGATGCAGGAGGAGACGAACTTCTTGCGGGAGGCGTCGGTCGCCGCCACGTCGGAGAAGTACTTCGAGTACGTCCAGCCGCCGAGCGAGACCACGATCTTCAGGTTCGGGTGGAGCTTCTTGAGCTTCTTCAACTGGTTGAAGTTGCCGCGGAGTTTGCCCCAGCCGTCGTCCGCGACGCCGTCGACTGACTGGGCGGCGCTGAACGGGCGGGCGTAGTCGGCGTCGGCGTCACCGGCACCGGTGCCCTGCTCGGGGTCCTGGGGGTCGGCGGTGGTGCCCCTGGTGACACCGTTCAGGCAGGTGAGGTTGTTCGGATCGATGTTGGCGAAGGCGTAGTTGACTATGTCGAGCTTGTTCGCGGCACCGGAGTCGTGGAGGTTCTTGACGAAGTACTGGCGGCCGTAGATGCCCCATTGGACGAAGTAGCCGACCTTGGCGTAGTTGTCCGCGCCGACGATGTCGTCGGTCTTCACCGTGAGCGCGTTGCCGGCCGGGGAGGCGTTGTCCGCCGCGTCGCGGGCCTTGACGGTGAAGGTGTACGAGGTCGAGGGCGAGAGTCCGCCGATGGTGGCGGTGGTCGTCGTACCGGAGACCGTGGTGGCGAGTTGGCCGCCCCGGTAGACGTCGTACGCGGCGACCCGCTGGTTGTCCGTCGCGGCGGTCCAGGCCAGGGTGACGGACGAGGAGTCGGTTGCCGTGGAGTGCAGCGAGCCGGGGGCGGTGGGCGGAGAGGTGTCACTGGCCGGGTCGACGGTGGTGACGGCCAGCGGGGCACTCTCGGCGGAGGTGTTGCCGCGGGTGTCCTTGGCCCGGACGGTGAAGGAGTAGGAGGTCGCCGGGGTCAGCCCGGTGACCGTGGCGGAGGTCACTGCGGTGGCGGTACCGACCACCTTGCCGCCGGCCAGGATGTCGTACGACGCCACGGGGAAGTCACCCGCCGTGGCCGCCGTCCAGGACAGCGACGCTGTGCGGGCGGTGGCATCGGTCTGCTTCAGCCCGCTCGGCGCGCCCGGCGGCACATCCGCGGAGCCGTCGCACTTGTCGCCGTTGATCCGGCAGCCGGTCGGCGCGGCGATCGGGCCGGTGGCCACGAACCAGAAGCTGTACGGCTCGGTGGTGCTGTGCGCGGCGACCGTACCGTTGTAGTGGGCGTTGACCGCGGTGATGTGGCTGCCCCGAGTGGTGACGGCGCCGTTGTAGGAGGTGTCGATCGCGACCCCGGCCGGCAGGTCGAATTCGAGGCTCCAGCCGGTGACGGCGGTGTCGGTGTCGTTGTGCAGGACGTAAGTCCCCTTCCACCACGACCCGTTGTCGGCCGAGGCGAAGGTGGCCGTCAGCTTGCCCGCCGCGTGTGCGGGTGCGGCCTGTAAGGACAGCAGTGCGAGTAGGAGTCCGAGAACGGCGACGAGGGCGGTCGACGTTCTTCTTCCGAAGGTCATGTGCTCAAACATGGTTCTCCCTTGAGGCAGGGACCGGTGAGGCGGTCCTGAGGGGGAGCGGGATTCCTCGGTGCCATGGAGCACAGGGAAAGCTAAATGGTCTGGACCAACTCGTCAATAGGTACAGACCATTTGGGGCCCGGTCGAGGCGGATGCGCTGCGGCGCCACACCGCGGAGGCCATGCGCGCTCATCGGCGCAGCCGGGGCAGCCTCCCGGCGGGCTGGCAGCGCTGGGCGGACCAGGTCCTGGAGCCCACGGTCGACTGGCGGCAGGCGCCCGCGGGCGCGGTACAGGAGGCCGCCGCGTGGGCCGCCGGGGCGATCGACTACACCTACCGCCGCCCGTCCCGCCGCAGCGCGGCGCTCCGCGGCGTCGTCCTGCCCAGCCTGCGCCGACCGTTGCCCCGTGTCGCCGTCGTCATCGACACCTCGGGGTCGATGGGTGACGACGAGCTCGCCTCGGCGCTGGCGGAGGTCACCGGAGTGCTGCGGGAGGTGGGCATCCGGGGCAACCGCGTCACCGTGCTGGCCTGCGACGCCGATGTGCGGAGCGTGTCCCGGGTGACGGCCGCCGAGCAGATCACGCTGAGCGGGGGCGGGGGCACAGACATGCGGGTGGGCATCACCGCCGCCCTCGCGGCGCGGGACCGTCCGAACATCGTCGTCGTCCTCACCGACGGCTGTACGCCCTGGCCTGACGAGGCCCCCTCGTGCCGGCTCGTCGCGGCACTCATCGGCCCGGACGCCCCGCAGCCCCCTCGGTGGGTGGAGACCGTGCGCGTCACCTCCTGAGGCCGGCCGGGGCGTCACGTCACCCACCGCACCCGCCCCGGGAACAACGGACCGTACGTGGGCTCAGTCGCCGAGGGCGACCGTGCGCTGAGCGGAGAAGTCCCCCCACTTCCCGTCAGGCAGCTTGGCGCGGATCTTCATCGAATAGCGGGTGCCCCGCGGGTCGCTGACGGTGAGCCGGTAACTTGCCCGGCCTGCGGGCGGGGTGGAGCCCCACACGATCGTGGTGGTGAGCCGGCCGCCCATGAAGAGCTGGTACGCCGGGATCTCGCCACCCGTCTCGGGCTGCTTCCAGTTCAGGTCGATGACGTACTCCTTGCCCTGGACGCGGTTGCTGATCCGCAGGTCGGTGGGGGCAGTACTGGCCGGCGCGCCCGGCGCCGACGCGGTGGTGAGGTCGAGGGCGTTGCTGTCGGGCGAAGAGGTGTCGGCGGCGTCGCGGGCGCGGACGGTGAAGGTGTAGACGGTGCCGGGGCGCAGTCCGGTCAGATGCGCCGTGGTCTGTGTGCCGGGCACGCTGTGGATCCGGGAGTCCTCCTGGTAGATGTCGTACGAGGTGACGCCGACGTCGTCCGTCGAGCCGCCCCAGGAGAGGTCTGCCGCCCGGCTGCCGTCCGCCGTGCCGCGCAGTTTCACCGGGCGGGTCGGCGGCTCGTGGTCGGCGGGGGTCGGGGCGGGTGTGGTGACGTTTGCGGCGTTGCTCGGCGCGGAGAGGTTCCCGGCGGCGTCGCGGGCGCGGACGGTGAAGGCGTAGGGGGTCGAGGCGGTCAGCCCGTCGACGTCGGTCATCACCTTGGCCGCCGGGACGGATTTGACCTTCTTGCCCTTGCGGTAGACCTCGTAGCCGGTGACCGCCTTGTTGTCGGAGGCCGGCTCCCACATGACGTGCACGGAGGTGGCGCTGCTGGCCTGTGCTGTCACATGGCCCGGTGTCGTGGGTTTGCGGGTGTCCGCCTCCGGGGTGGAGCCGCAGGCGGTGAGCGCGGCGAGGAGCAGGGCGGCGGAGCAGGCCGACGCGGCGGTTGCGTGGGGGCGTTGCACGGTCGTGCCTTCCATTCGGCAGCAATGGTCCAGACCTGTATCGCATGGTGTGAGGGTCGCCGACAAGAGGGTGGAGCGGAACGTTCCGCAATGTGCCGGTGTGCGCAGACGATCGTGCGTCGGCGGGGTGACGGATGTGACGTACGGTCGGCTGATGCTGTGCGTACGCGGGATTGTGCTGCCGGAGCGCGAGGCCGAGTTGGTGCGCGCGGCCGTGGAGGAGGCGGCCGCATCGTCCGGGTGGTGCGAGGTCATCGGTGACTGGCGCGCCGACGAACCCGCCGTACCGCTGCCGCTGTTGGCTCGGCGGTGGAGGCGGTGCGCGCGGCCGGAGGCAGGGTGGCGGTGCACTGCCGGACCGCCGAGGGCACGCGAAATGCCGTACTGGCGGGCGCCGACAGTCCGGAGCGGCGCTGCTGGACCGGATGGCCGCGCAGGGCACGGCGTTCGTCCCGACCCTGAGCGTCTTCGGCGCGAAGGTGGACGCGATGCGAGCGCGGGAGCCGAGCGTGCGGCGTGATCTCTGGCCGGCCGGCTGGGACACCATGCTCAGCAATGTGCGCGCGGCCCACAAGGCAGCTGTGACGGTGCCGGCGGGGACGGACTCCTTTCCGTGCGGGACGGTCGCCGACGAGATGGATGGCTGGTACGGGCCGGGCTGCCGGCCCAGGAGGCGCTGGGCTCGGCGTCCTGGACGGCGAGGGCCTGGCTCGGTCTGCCGGGGCTCGTGAACGGCGCTCCCGCCGACGTCGTCGCGTACGCGACCGACCCGACCCTGGGCCCTGCCGCGCTGGATCACCCGAACCGGATCGTGCTCCGGGGACGCGTCGTGCGATGAGCGATGAGTTCCGGGCGCCGGAGCAGTCTGCACTGTATGGATACGCACCTGGAGACGGCACCCACGATTCCCACGATCGATCTGGAGCCCGCGGCCCGGCAGATCGCCGGCCTGCTCGACGGTATCGACGCACAGCAGCTGGCCGGCCCGACGCCCTGTCCCGACTACACGGTACGGGAGCTGCTCGCCCACGTGATCGGGCTGACCACGGCCTTCCGCGACGCGGCACGCAAGGACTTCGGACCGACGGCCGACACCGCCCCCGACGCCACACTCCCGGTCCTCCGTGACGGCTGGCGCGAAGCGCTGCCGCCACTGCTGGACGAGCTGGTGACGGCATGGCGCGATCCTGCCGCCCGGCAGGGGATGACCAGGGCCGGCGGCGTGGATCTGCCGGGCGAGGTGGCCGCGGTGATCGCGCTGGACGAGCTGGTCATCCACGGCTGGGACCTGGCCCGGTCGACCGGCCAGAAGTACGAGGCGGACGAGGCGAGCCTTCTCGTCTCGCTGGCCATGCTGACTCCCAGCGACACCGTCCCCCGGTCCGAGCACGTCTTCGGTCCGCCGGTTCCGGTCCCGGACGACGCACCCCTGGTCGACCGGGCCGTCGCCATGAGCGGCCGCCGCCCGGACTGGCAGCCGGGCGACTGAGCGGCGGGCAGCCGAGGCCGGTGGGCCGGGGCGAAACGGGACGGCCCGAGGCGCTGGGCCGGGACGGCCGGTGGCCGGACCCGGCCCGGGTCAGCTCAGCATGCGCGCCGGACCCGGCCCGGGTCAGCTCAGCATGCGCGCCGCCTCACGTGCCTGCTCACGCAGTCGTTCGTCGGCCGGGGCCATCCCCGATTCCAGGCCCGAGGCCGTCACCCTGAGGTCGCGCTCGGCAAGAGCCGTCAGGCGGCGGCGGTGGTCTTCGGTGAGCGCGGTGCGGCCGAGGACGACGAGCGCCTCCAGCGCGGTCACGGCGTCGGCGTCCTCCTCGGCGGAATCCAGGACCAGACCCGCCAGACGGGGGCCGTCGAGGGATTCGGGTGCGATCGCGTGCAGCGCGAGCACGGCGGCCGGAGTCTGCAGCCGGTCCGTCAGCAAGCCCTCCAGCGCGGGAACCAGCGGCCGGGCCGCGGCGCCCATGCGGGCCGCTGCCCGTGCGGCACGGCTGAACGTCCAGCGCATCCACATCGGCCCGTCCTCGGCGAGCACACCGGCCAGGACCGGCACCGCCAATTCCGCGTCACCGGTGATGCGCCACAGGGCTGCGGCGATCTCGACGTCGCTGTCGAGCTGCGGAATGTTGCGGTCCTCCTCGGGCGCGCTGAGCGCGGACCGCAGGGCGGGCACCAGCCCGGCCGCCTCAGGGCCCAACTCGGCGGCAAGTCCCGCAGCCTCGCGCACGTCATGGCCGCCCCGGGCCAACTGGGCGGCAACCGCCGCCAGCAATGGGCCGGTCTCCCCGGTCAGTCGGCGCAGAGCCTTTGCCGCGGCGACCCGGCCGCCCTCCGGTCCGGAGCGGGCCGCGGTGGTCAGGATTTCCGCCGTCGCCGCGCGGTGTTCCGGTGGGCAGACCGCGGCCAGCGCCTGCGGCACCACCTTCGGGAATCTCGGCAGCGCGGACCGCAGTTCGGGCAGGGCGGCGGACGCCCGGCTCCCCCAGGCACCGAGCAGGGCCGTGAACCGGATGGGCTCGTTGCCGTCCAGGTCGTATGCGCCCAGCCGGGTCCGTATGGCGTCCAGCAGTGCGGGGTCGTACGGGAACGAGGTGTCGGCCGTCCCTCCGATCAGGAAGCCGCAGGCCGCACCGAGCGCACGCGGGCGCTGCCCCAGCTCACGGGCCAGGAGGGGCGCGGCCCGGTCCGGGGCCACGGCGACGAGCGCTTCCAAGGCCCGGTCCGCAGGATCGCCCTCTCCCTCGGCCAGCCTGGCCAGCACCGGAGCAGCCGCCACGGCATGTGTGCCCAGCTTGTTGAGGAGCGAGTACGCCGCGGGTACGGAGGCCGGGTCGGCGACCGACGCCACCACGGAAGCGACCAGCCGTTCCGGGGCGCTGCGCGAGAGCCGGCAGGCCGTCTCGGCCGCCCAGAGCGCCTCCGCACGCGCTTCGGGCACCGCACTGCGCAGTGCGGCGTCGAGCAGGCTGTACACCGCTTCGCGATCCGCGTCGGTGTCGCGGAGCAGCAGCGCTTCGACGACATACTGCAGCGGTTCGTTCCGCTCCAGGTCGAGGCGGCCCTCGACGAGCTCGTCCGCGGGAAGGAGGGACAGCATCGCCTCGTGGTGCGCGGAGGTCCACGGCAGTCCGGCGTCCACACAGGCCAGCAGTGCCGCGATCCTCACCTCGCCGGGCTCGTCCGTGCCCATGGCTTCGGTTGCCGCGGCAGCCGTCCCCGCCGGATCAAGATGCGCCATGGCCCCGAGGAGTTCGGCGCGTACGAGGGGATCCCTCTCCTGCCTCCGGCGCCGCCGGAGCACCGGCAGCACCCGATCAGCGGCCCCCGTCATCGCGGCGGCCCACACCGCGGCCCGCCGCAGCCCGGACCCCTCGGCGTCGACCGACGTGAGAATCAGGGGCAGTTGACCGACGACGGCCGACCGGCACGCGGCTTCGTCCGTGTCGCCGTGGTCCGCGCCGCCCTCCGCTATCCCGCCGAGCAGCACCAGCAGGTCCTCCGTGCGGTACCCGGCCCCGGCGAGCTGTGCCATGTACGGCACGGCGCGGGCCGTGGCCTCGTAGACCGAGCCCTGGTGCAGGATGCTGCCGTACAGCTCCGAGATCGCCTCGGACGCCGCATGCTCGTCGTCGCCGGCCAGTGCCCGCAGGCAGTCGGGCACGTCGGCGGCACTCCCGTAGGCATGCTGCAGTTCGGCCCACGGCTGGGCGTCGACATCGGCGAAGAACGGTGCGAGTTCCATGGAGCGGATCATGGCACCCAGCACTGACACCCCGGCGGCGGGTGGAGCCGGAGGGCAGCACACGGCTGCCGGCCGGGCCGTGGGCCGGCAGCCGCTCGCCGTTCAGCTGGTGAAGAACTCCGTGATCTGCTGGGCGACCTGGTCGGGGTGGACCTCATGCACCCGGTGACCGCCCCCGATCGTGATCAGCCGGCAGTCCGGGATCAGCGAGGCCATGTCCTGCAGGCGCCCCTGGGGCATGGTGGACTCCGGGCCGCCGGCGATCATCAACGTCGGCGCGACGATCTCGCCGAGGCCGGCCGCCCACTCGGGGTCGGGGTCGGCCCCCTCGGCCCGGATGGGAGCGACGACAGCCCAGTCGTAGTCCACCGGCCCCTCCGGTTCGGCGGCCGGCTTCAGCTCGCTCGGGAACGGCGGCGGGGTCTCCACCAGCACCAGCCGCTCCACCCGGTCCGCGTGCTCCTGGGCGAGCAGATGGGCGACGACACCACCCATCGAGTGGCCGACCAGGCCCACCCGGTCGAGCTCGCACTCGTCGAGGAAGCCGAGGACGTCGTCCCGCATCAGCTCGACGGAGTACTCGTCCGGCCAGTCGCTCTCGCCATGACCGCGCAGGTCGATGGCGTACACCCGCCACTGTTCGCCGAGCAGACTCCCGGCCGCCTCCCAGCTCGCGGCGGAGCCGCCGAGGCCGTGCAGCAGGACCACGGGCGAGCCGAAGGGGTCGCCCCAGGTCCGATACGCCAGCCGTACATCGCCGACATCCACAACAGACTGATCTTCCATACCCATGACGCTACAGCCGAATGAGCGAAGACCTTTCACCCACGGCTCCCCGCGGCCTGGCAGGGTTGAGGGGTGAACGTCGTTCCCCGCCCGCTGCTCATCGCCGTCGCCACTGCCGTCATGGCCGTCTCCGTGCTCTCCGGCTGCTCGTCCGCCGGGTCCGCCGAGGGCGGACCGGAAGCCGGGCTCGGCGATCCGGCGAAGAAGGAGATCGCCATGCAGTTGGTCTCCAGCGCGGAGAACTCCTCACTCGACTGGAAGGCGCAGTACAAGTACATCGAGGACATCGACGACGGCCGCGGCTACACCGCGGGCATCATCGGCTTCTGTTCCGGCACCGGCGACATGCTGAAGGTCGTCGAGCGGTACGCGGCGGCGCGTCCCGGCAATCCGCTGGCACGGTTCCTCCCCGCCCTGCGCTCCGTACAGGGCAGCGATGCGCACGACGGGCTCGGCGGCCCGTTCACCGAGGCCTGGGCCGAGGCGGCCGCCGACCCCGCCTTCCGGTCGGCGCAGGACGCCGAGCGCGACCGGTCGTACTTCGACCCGGCGGTCGCCCGGGCCGAGGCGGACGGACTCGGCGCCCTGGGACAGTTCATCTACTACGACGCCTATGTGATGCACGGATACGGCGACACGGACGGCACGGTCGGCTTCCGTACGATCCGCCACGAGGCGATCGCCGCGGCCGCGCCACCGGCGCGCGGCGGGGACGAGGCGGCTTATCTGAACGCCTTCCTCGACGCCCGTGTCGCAGCGATCCGTAAGGAGCCCTCGCACTCCGACACCAGCCGGATCGAGACGGCTCAGCGGGTGTTCGTGAGGGAGGGCAGGTTCGGGTTGGAGACACCGCTGCGGTGGCGGGTGTACGGCGACGGTTACCGGATCGACGCCCGTTAAACCCGTGATCGACGGGCGCGGGAAGCGTCCGCCCCGCTGACTGCGTACGCCGGTGCACATGCCATTTGACCTGCGCTTTCACTCCTCCACGCAGGGTGATCCGGACCCGTGACCCGACGGTCTGCGGCTCCGTTGAGGCTGACGAACGGCACACGCGGATGTGGGCCGGAATACGGAGGAGAGTTCCGCATGATGAAGAAGATGATGCTGGCCGCGACGGTCCTGGCCGCCGGTCTGGGGCTGGCCCTCGGCCCTGTCGCCCAGGCCGTGCAGAGCCCGGCCGCCGCGCAGACGGCGAAGGCGCCGGCCGCGGTCTGCACCGTCAACGACAACGGGGTGAACTTCCGCGGCGGACCGGGATCCGAGTACCCGGTCCTGGGTCAGGTGAACCGGGGCCAGAACCTCAACTACCGCGGCCGGCAGGGCAACTGGATCATGGGTGACCTGTGGGGCGGCCCCACGGGCGTCTGGATCCACGCGGCCTACCTCGACTGCTGAGGACGGCGCACGTGTGACGTCGGTTCCCAAGACCTGGTTGTGGTCCTGGGAACCGACGTTGTCGTATGGGGAGTGTGCCGATGTCGATGCGGCCGAGTGGACCGGGTGGGGTTCCGGCGGAGACAGTGCGGGTCGCGCGGGCGGCCTGAGGTGCTGCACCGGCGCCGGGCCGAGCAGCAGACCACGCGGCGGAAAGAGCGTTACAAGATGCGCGCCGACGTCGAAGGCACAATTTCCCAGGGCGTTCGACGCTGTGGCCTACGCAGATCCCGCTACCGCGGGCTCGCCGGGACCAGCCGCCAGCACCGGCTCACCGGAGCAGCGATCAACCTTGCCCGCATCGACGCCCACCTCACCGACACACCCCGAGCCCGCACCCGCACAGGCCGCTTCGCAGCACTTCGTCCCGTCGGTCAAACGGCCGACGGGGCGAAGCAGGCCCGGAAACAACCAACAGCATCCGCCTTCCGCACGGTGCGGCCTGCCTGCGCCCCGGGACTCGTCCCCAACTCCCTTGTGTCGAAGGGGTGTACGACACTCGCTCCACTCTGATAGGAAAGCTTCCTAACAGAATGTTGGAACGACGAACTCCCTTTGGAGGACTGGTGCACACTCCCCACACACGCACCGCACGTCGCAACACCCGCTCCGTGCGCATCGCGGTCATCGCGGTCGGATTGACCCTCACGGCGATACCCGTCACGGCCTACGCCGGTGCCCCCACGCACCCGGCGGTACATCAGCAGACGGCGGTGGTTCAGCACGCCGCCGCCGCGACCGGGCTCGACGATCCGGCGAAGAAGGATATCGCCATGCAGCTGGTCTCCAGCGCGGAGAACTCCTCACTCAACTGGAAGGCCCAGTACAAGTACATCGAGGACATCGACGACGGCCGCGGCTACACCGCGGGCATCATCGGCTTCTGTTCCGGCACCGGCGACATGCTCGACCTCGTCGAGCTGTACACCCAGCGCAAGCCGGGCAACGTCCTCGCGAAGTACCTCCCCGCGCTGCGGAAGGTGGACGGCACCGATTCCCACAGCGGTCTCGACCCGAACTTCACCAAGGACTGGGCGACCGCCGCGTCCGACTCGGCGTTCAAGCAGGCGCAGAACGACGAGCGGGACCGGGTGTACTTCAACCCGGCGGTCAGCCAGGGCAAGGCCGACGGCATCGGCACGCTGGGCCAGTTCGCGTACTACGACGCCATCGTCATGCACGGCAACGGCGGCGACAGCACCAGCTTCGGCTCCATCCGCAAACGGGCCCTCTCGAAGGCGAAGCCGCCGGCCCAGGGCGGCAACGAAGTCACGTATCTCAACGCCTTCCTGGACGCCCGGGTCTGGGCGATGCAGCAGGAGGAGGCCCACTCGGACACCAGCCGGGTGGACACCGCTCAGCGGGTCTTCCTGAAGAAGGGCAATCTGAACCTGGATCCGCCGCTCGACTGGAAGGTGTACGGCGACAGCTACCACATCGGCTGACACACACCCGGGTCACGGCTGAGGCGCGTACGGCAGCACCCGTCGGGGTCTCCGTACGCGCCACAGCGCCCTGCCGGCCGAAGCCGGCTTCGGTCAGTGTGCGGCCACCGCAGCCGCTGCCGCCGGGCTCTGCTCCTGCGGCGACGGATCCGGATCCGGCTTCCTGCCGAGGTGGTTGAAGGCCAGGTTGAGCACGATCGCCACGACGCATCCGGTCGAGATCCCGGAGTCGAGCACGACGAGCGCATCCTTCGGGAACGCGTGGTAGAAGTCGGGTGCGGCGATCGGGATCAGGCCGATGCCCACGGCCGCTGCCACGATCAGCGCGTTCTCGCCCTTCTCCAACGCGGCGGTCGCCAGTGTCTGGATGCCGCTCGCGGCGACCGAACCGAAGAGCACGATGCCCGCGCCGCCGAGGACGGGCAGCGGGACGAGCGCGATGACGGATGCGGCCACGGGGACCAGCCCGAGCACTATCAGGATGCCGCCCCCCGCGGCCACCACGAAGCGGCTGCGGACCTTGGTCATCGCGACCAGCCCGATGTTCTGGGCGAAGGCACTGCACATGAAGCCGTTGAAGAGCGGGCTGATGGCGCTGCCCAGGGTGTCGGCGCGCAGGCCGCCCTCGATGGTCCGCTCGTCGGCCGGACGGTCCACGATCCTGCCGAGAGCCAGCATGTCCGCGGTGGACTCGGTCATGCAGACCAGCATCACGATGCACATGGATACAATCGCGGCGGCCTCGAACTGCGGTGCCCCGAAGTGGAACGGCGTCGGGAAGCCGACCAGGTCGGCGTCCTTGATGGCGCCGAAGTCGGTGATGCCGACCGGGATCGCGATCAGCGTGCCGACGACCAGTCCGAGCAGGATGGCGATCTGCTGGAGGAAGCCGCGCAGCAGTTTGCGCAGGGCGAGGACGATCACCAGCGTCACCGCGGCCATGGTGATGTTGGTCGTCGAGCCGTAGTCGCCGGCCGTGGCATTGCCGCCCTGGGACCAGTTGAAGGCGACCGGCAGCAGCGAGACGCCGATCAGCGTGATCACGGTGCCGGTGACGACGGGCGGGAAGAAGCGGACCAGCTTGCAGAAGTACGGGGCGAGCAGAAAGCCGAGCAGGCCGGCGACGATGATCGCGCCGAAGATGACGGCTATGCCGTCGTGTCCGCGGTCCTTTCCTATCGCCACCATCGGGGTCACCCCGGCGAACGAGACACCGTTGACGAACGGCAGCCGGGCACCGATGCGCCAGAAGCCGAGGGTCTGGAGCAGGGTGGCCAGGCCCGCGGTGAAAAGGCTCGCCCCCATCAGGAAGGCGGTCTCCTTGGGGGTGAGGCCCACGGCGGGTCCCAGAATCATCGGCGGGGCCACCACGCCCGCGTACATCGCGGCCACGTGCTGGAGGCCGCTGGTGAACATCCTCAGCGGGGGGAGTGTTTCGTCGACCGGGTGTTTCCGGTCTGCCGAGGCCGAATCGCGGGCGGGGGCGAGGTGGGGGTCGGCATCGGGTGCTGCGACTGCGTCGTTGCGAAACCTGGGCGTAGCTGCCACGGCGGTTCCTCCGGTCGGGTACACGTCTGCGGCGACGTGGGTGTCAGGGAGGTGGTGCAAGTGGTGCGTTGGTGCAGGTGGGGCAGGTCGTGCAGCTGGTGCGGGCAGCTTTCTTCGCCGGTACGGGGGCGCGTACATGCAGTACCCGCCCCCTGCACCGGTTGCCGTGGACCCCGCTCGGGTCCACGGCGGCCGGCCGAGGGCCGTCCCCCTCGGCCGGCCGGTATCGGGGGGTGCCCCGGAGCGTCAGGCTCCGGCGGCAATCTGCGCGAGGCGGCGGGCCTCGTCGCGGGTGGCGCGGGCGATGGCGTCCTCGTCCGCGGTGATCAGGTGGTTGCCCTCGACGACCGGCTTGCCGTTGACGAGGGAGAGGGTGACGGGGGCCGCGGCGCCGAAGACGAGTGCGGTCACCGGATCGGCGATGGAGGCGTGGGCGAGGGTGTCCAGTTTCCAGAGCACCAGGTCGGCGAGCTTGCCGGGCTCCAGGGAGCCGATCTGGTCGGCGCGGCCGAGTACCTGGGCGCCGCCGTACGTTCCCAGGCGCAGGGCCTGACGGGCGTTCAGGGCCTTCTCGCGGTGGGCGCCGAGGCGGTTGATGAGGAGGGCGTTGCGCAGTTCGGTGTGGAGTTCGCCGGACTCGTTGGAGGCGGTGCCGTCGACGCCGAGGCCGACCGGGACGCCCGCTGCGAGCATGTCGGGCACCCGGGCGATGCCCGCGGCGAGCCGGGCGTTGGACGAGGGGCAGTGCGCCACGCCCGTTCCGGTGCGGGCGAAGGCGGCGATGTCGGAGTCGTTCATATGGACGCAGTGCGCCATCCATACGTCGTCGCCGAGCCAGCCGGTCGACTCGAAGTAGTCGGTCGGGCCCATCCCGAACAGCTCGTGGCAGAACTTCTCCTCCTCCACGGTCTCCGATCCGTGGGTGTGCATGCGCACCCCCTTGCGGCGGGCCAGCTCGGCGCCCTGTCGCAGCAGTTCGGTGGAGATGGAGAACGGGGAGCAGGGTGCGACGGCGACCTGGGTCATCGCGTCGAACGAGGCGTGGTGGTGGGCGTCGATGGTCGCCTCGGTGCCGGCCAGCGCGCCGTCGAGGGTCTCCACGGCGAAGTCCGGCGGCAGCCCGCCGTCCTTCACGCTGCGGTCCATGGAGCCGCGGGCGAGGGTGAACCGTACGCCCATGTCACGGGCGGCCCCGATGATGGCGCCGGACAGATCGCCGGTCCCCTGCGGGTAGACGTAGTGGTGGTCCATGGCGGTGGTGACGCCGCCGCGGGCCATCATGGCGAGCGAGCCCTGCGCGGCTGCGCGGACCATCGGCTCGTCGATGCGCGCCCACGTCGGGTACAGCGCGACCAGCCAGTCGAACAGGTTGTGGTCGGTGGCGAGGCCGCGGGTGATCCACTGGTAGAAGTGGTGGTGCGTGTTGATCAGGCCGGGGGTGACCAGATGCCCGGTGCCGTCGATACGGCGTACGACTTCCTCCAGGCCCTGGGGTGCCCGGCCCGCGCCGACGGATTCGATGCGATTGCCCGCGACGACGACATGGCCCGAGGCGTACTCGGTGTCGTCGGCGTCGACGGTCGCGATCGAACAGTTCTCGATGACGATGCGTTCCATGTGCTCAGGAGCTGCCGATGCTGCCATGGTGCTTCCTCATTCTTTTCCGGCGATGTGGGCACGGCAGGACCCTAGGAGGATTTGAGTGCCACAGCCGGGCGGCCGTGGGTGCCGAGATGGTGGAAGAACAGATTGAGCAGGACCGCGACGAGCGCTCCGGCGCTGATGCCGGAGCCCAGGACGGTCTGGGCCCAGGACGGGAATCCCGCGTAGAAGCCGGGCGCGGCGAGCGGGATGATGCCCGCGCCGAGCGCCACGGCGACCAGGATGATGTTGGAGCTGTCGTCGAGTCCGGCCTCGGAGAGCGTACGGATGCCACTCACCGCGATCGAGCCGAACAGGACGATGCCGGCGCCGCCGAGCACGGGCATCGGCACGAGGGAGACGACCGCGCCGAGCACCGGGAAGGCGCCCAGGACCAGCAACGCACCGCCTGCGGCCGCGACGACATAGCGGCTGCGCACCTTTGTCAGTGACACCACGCCGACGTTCTGCGCGAAGGCGCTCGTCGGGAAGCCGCCGAAGACCGGGCCGAGCAGGGTGGCGATGCCGTCGGTACGCAGTCCTCGGGTGATGGTCCGGCCGTCGGTGCGCCGGCCGCAGATCTCGCCGAGCGCCAGCATTCCGGCGGAGGACTCGGTCATCAGGACGAGCATGACGATGCAGAGCGAGAGGATCGCGGCGGGCCGGAACTCGGGGGCGCCGAAGGCGAAGGGGGTGGGCAGGGCGGCGACCGGTGCGGACTTCAGCGCGGTGAAGTCGGCCAGTCCGAACGGGATCGCGGCCAGAGTGCCGATCAACATGCCCATCAGCAGGGCGACTTGCTTGAGGAAACCGCGTCCGAACCGCTGGATCAGCAGAATGACGACGAGCGTGAAGGCGGCCAGCGCGAGGTACTTCATCGCGCCGAAGTCAGCGGCGCTCTTGTCGCCGCCCTGCGCCCAGGAGACCGGGACGGGCATCAGGGTGACGCCGATGAGGGTGATGACGACGCCGGTGACCAGCGGCGGGAAGAATCGGAGCAGCCGGCCGAAGAACGGTCCGACGGCCAGGCAGAAGACTCCGGCCACGATCACCGCCCCGTAGATCGCTGGGAGTTGGTGGCCGGGCGCGGTGGTCTCGGCGATGGCGAGCATCGGGGCGATTCCGGCGGAGGAGGCGGCGTTGACGAACGGCAGCCGGTTCCCGGCGAAGCCGCCGACGCCCAGGGTCTGCAGGACGGTGGCGCAGCCGGCGATCAGGAGACTCGCCGCGATCAGCCGGGTCATGCCCGCCGGATCGAGGCCGACGGCCTGGCCGACAATGAGCGGAGGGGTGACGACGCCCGCGTACATGGCGGCGATGTGCTGGAGCGCGGCGGGGACGAGCCGCGAGGGGCGGAGCTTTTCGTCCACCGGGTGGACCGAGGTCTCCGGCGGGGTGGGACACGGGCCTTCTGCTTCTGTCGGCCCAAGTACAGGCTGTGTCATGGAAGTTCCCTCCGGTCCGGCCGGACCCCGCCCGGCTGTGTGCGGGCGGGGACCGGATCGGCGCCGCGTCAGAGGTTGGTCATGTCGACCGGAATCTGCGGCTCGACTCCGTCCCGCAGCACGGTGGCCTCGATCAGGCCGTACGGGCGGTCCGCCGCGAAGTAGACAGCGCTGTCATCGGTATCGTTCTTGAGGCCGAACGGCTCCAGGTCCACCAAGAAGTGATGCTTGTTCGGCAGCGAGAAGCGGATCTCGTCGACCTCGCTGCGGCTGTTGATGATGCGCGAGCCCATCTGGTACAGGGTCTGCTGCAAAGAGAGCGAGTACGTCTCGGCGAAGGCCTGGAGCATGTGCTTGCGCGTCTGCTCGTAGGACTTCTCCCAGTTCGGCATCCGCACGTCGTCACTGGTCCAGTTGTACCGCCACTTGGCGGAGACCTCGGTCGCGAGAATGCGGTCGTACGCCTCCTTGAGCGTCGTGTACTTGTCCTTGACATAGCCCCAGAACTCGGAGTTGGTGGAGTTCATCACCACGAGGTCCTTGAGCCCCGAGATGATCTGCCACTTCTCTCCGTCGAACGTGATCTGGGTGGTGCGCGTCTCCTGGCCCTTGCGTACGAAGGAGTGCTTGACCTCGTCGGCGCCGATGAACTGTGAGTTGGCGTCCGAGGTGGCGATGCGCTCCCAGGCGTACTCCTCGATCCGGATCCTGGCCGTCCTGATCGGCTCCTGCGACGTCACGAAGTGGCGGGCGAGGTGAATGCCGAACTGTTCGGCCGACTCGATGCCGTGTTCCTTGGCGAACGCGTACACCGTGTTCTTGGTGGTGTCGGTCGGCAGGACGTGGGCGTTGGAGCCGGAGTAGTGGACATCCTCCATGTCTCCGGAGAGGGCCACCGAGACGTTCAGGTCCTTGATGTGATGGGTGTCGCCGTCCCGCGTGATCCTGACGACGCGGTTCTCTGCTTTGCCGTACTGGTTCTGGCCGAGAATCACAGGGCGGGGGCGGTGGGAATCGGCGGTCATGTCGGTGCTAGCTCCCTCGGTAAACGGAGTAGCCGAACGGGTTGAGCAGCAGCGGTACGTGATAGTGCTCGCCCGGCCTGACGGCGAAAGTGATCGCCACCTCCGGGAAGAACGCACCGCTGTCCCTTACGCGGGGGGCGTCCTGCTGCGCCTCGGCTTGCTTCTTGGAGAAGTACGTCTCGACCTCGAAGTCGAGTCGTACGTGAGTTGTGCCTTCCGGCAGTGCCGGCAGGTCCTTGCACCGCCCGTCCGCGTCGGTCGCGGAGCCGCCGAGCGCCACCCAGGCGGCTGCCGGGCCCGAGCGGGCCGCGAGCGAGACGGCGACACCCTCGGCGGGGCGTCCGACGCTGGTGTCCAGGATGTGCGTGGACACCGATGCGGTGGTTTCGGTGCTCATCAGTCCTTGTCCTCTTCCACGAGACGGGTCAGCCGGATTCGGTTGATCTTCCCGAGTTCGGTGCGCACGATGTCGCGCTCCTGCTCGGGAGAGTTCCCGATCCGGGACTTCACCGCGTCGCGCATCTGCTCACCGGTGGCTCCGGTGGCGCAGATCAGGAAGACATGTCCGAACCGCTCCTGGTAGGCCAGGTTCAGTTCGAGCATCTCGGCCTTGAGTTCCTCGGTGGCGTCCGCCATCCCCCGCTGTTCACGGGAGGAGGTCGGGTCTCCGGGCTTCGGGCGGCCGATCGGCGGGTGACCGGCCATCGCATCGGCCAGATCCTCCGGGGTCAGCGCGGCCGTGGCGGCGTCACCGGCGAGGAGGAGGGCTTGTGCGGTGGCGTACGGGCGTCGGGAGAGGATCGCTCTCCCCCATGCCGCACTGGCACACACCTCGTGCAACGCGGCGGCGGCCTCGTCGTCCGCCAGGGTGTTGAACCGGGCGAGGCCCGGTGTGGAGCTCGAAGTCACGGGAGCCTCCGTGGCTGTTTTCGCTGTGCGTCTCTTCGCGTCGCGTCGGTCGGGCTGCGGATAGCTAACGCCCTCCACAACACCACGTCAACACTTTGTTGAAATTACGCGAATGTAAAAGGCCGTCGCCCGATGCTCCGGACGACGGCCTTCCGTGGCCTTCCCCTGCCTTCGCTCACCTACGGCTTCAACTACTCGCCTTTGGCGGCATTTTCCCTGTTGAGGTAGTTGTAGACGGTGAAGCGGCTGACCCCCAGCGCACCCGCCACCGTCTCCACGCCGTGCCGTACGGAGAAGGCACCGCGCGCCTCCAGGGTTCGCACCACCGACTGCTTGGCCTTGCGGTCGAGCTCGGCGAGCGGCATGCCGTGCCGTCGCTCCATGGCGGCCAGGATGTGGTCGAGCGATTCCGAGAGCTGGGGCAGCCGGACGGCTATGACGTCCTCGCCCTCCCAGGCCAGCACGACGTCGTCGGCCTGCGCCTGCTCGGGCCCGAGCAGTTCGGCGCCCATGGCGTCGACGAGCGGCTTGACCGCGGTGACGAGGGGGTGGTCCGCCGGTTCGGTCACTTCGAGTCCTCCCCGATGACGTTGACCTGGAGCGACACCCGGGTGGCACCCGATGCCAGAGCGCTGCGCAGCAAGGAGTCCACCGCGGTGAGCACCTGGTCCGCGCCGCCCTCCGCCGTGTTGCCGAAGGGGCCGACGTCCACTGCGTCCAGGTCGGCTGTCTGGATGACCTCGCGGGCCACGACCGCGTGGGCGGGCGCCTCGTCGAGATCGAAGGGCTCGGTGGTGAACTCCACTCTCAAGCGCACTGTGCCTCCCTCATGCGTTCGCCACGTCTTCGTGAACCCGCGGCTCGGGCCCGACCCTAACCGACGGGTGCGGGGGCCGTCCGGTGACGGTTTCACCCTCAATCGCCGGCCGGGCTCGTACTCCGGTACGGGAGCACGCAGACGGCTACCGGGGCGGGGCAGGTGTCACCGGTGCGGGTCAGGCAGCCACTGCGGGCATCGACCCGGAACACCGTCACCGTGCTGGACCTCTGGTTCGCTGCGAAGAGCAGCTTCCCGTCCGGCGAGAAGGCGATCTGCCGGGGGAAGTCGCCGCCGACGGGCACCGTGTCGAGCAGCCGCAGTACGGCGCCGTCGTCCTCGACGGCGTATCGCGTCAGGCTGTTGTGGCCCCGGTTGGCGAGGTAGGCGAACCGGCCGTCGCCGGTGACCAGGAACTGCGCGGGATAGCTGGTGCCGGCATCGGTCCCGGTGGGCTGCGGGGCGCCCAGGGACAGGGTGCCGGTGGCCGGGTCGTAGCCGCAGACGACCGCGGTGTTGTCGACCTCGCAGGCCAGGTAGGCAAAGCGGCCACCCGGGTGAAATGTGATGTGCCGCGGTCCGGCCCCTGGGCGCAGGGCCGCGCGGGAGACCTGGTCGAGCGTGCCGCGGTTCTCGTCGAGCCGGTACGTGTACACGGAGTCGTTGCCCAGATCCACGGCAAGGATGTGGCCGCCGTCCGGGGTGGTGACGATCTGGTGGGCGTGCGGCCCGTCCTGGCCGGGGCCGGGGGGCGGCGCGGTGTGGGCGACCAGGTCCGTGCGCTCCCCCAGCGAGCCGTCGCCCCGGATGGGGTGCACCACGACGCTGCCGGAGGTGTAGTTCGCGGTGAGCAGCCACCTTCCCGTGGGGTGGACGGAGAGATGGGTGGGCCCCGCCCCGCCCGTGCTGCGGGTTCCCAGCACCCGGTGGCCGCCGTCCGGTGACAGGGCGACGGCCGTCACCCCGCCCCGGTCCTGCTCGTCGACTGCGTACACGGTGGCGCCCGAGGGGTGCATGGCCAGGTACGAGGGGTTGTCGACGCCGGTGATCGCGGGGCCGGCGGAGATCGCCCCAGTTGTGGTGTCGTACGAGGCCGTGCCGATTCCCTTACCGCCGCCCTCGGCCGAGGTGTACGTACCGAGCAGCAGCTGCCGGGGGGTGCGCGGGCGCGAACCGGCCATGGGTGCGGGGTCCGGCGCGGGCCGGGGAGAGCCGGGCAGCGCGGGGGCCACGGTCAGGGCGGCACCGGCGAACAGGGCTCCGAGGACGGTGCGCCGGCTGGTGGCGTGGTTCATGCGAGGCACCTCGTGTGGGGGTCGGCTGCATCGGATGCACCAGCCACCCTGACCCGCCCCGCACCCCTTCAGCAAGCGGCGCAATTCCGGTTGCACCTTGCACAACCCGCACGAAGGCACCCGGCCGAATTCCGGGCACCCCCTTGACAGCTCTCCCAGCTCCGGGCAATCTTCCGTTGTGTAGAAACTAACTTCCGCAATACGGAAGGAGCGCCGAAACCCTCATGGGCTACCCGGACCAGCGCTTCGATGTGAACCTTTCGATCCTCTTCACGGAACTCCCGCTCCTGGAGCGCCCCGCGGCCGCCGCCGCGGCCGGCTTCACCGCGGTCGAGCTGTGGTGGCCATGGATCGAGACCCCCACTCCGCCTCAGGCCGAGCTCGACGCCCTCAAGAAGGCGCTCGAGGACGCAGGCACCCAGTTGGTGGGGCTGAACTTCTACGCCGGACAGCTGCCCGGCCCCGACCGCGGCGCGCTCTCCGTGCCCGGCTCGGAGTCGGACCGCTTCCGCGCCAATATCGAGGTGGCGGCCGGCTTCGCCGCCTCGGTCGGCTGCAAGGCGCTCAACGCGCTCTACGGCAACCGCGTCGACGGTGTGGACCCGGCCGTGCAGGACGAACTCGCCCTGGAGAACCTGGTCGTCGCCGCCCGGACGGCCGACCGGATCGGGGCGGTCCTGCTGATCGAGACCCTCAACAAGCCGGAATCGCCGCGCTACCCCCTGGCGAGCGCACCGGCCGGGATCGAGATCGTCGACAAGGTCAACGCGGCGACGGGGCTCGGGAACGCGAAGTTCCTGCTGGACCTGTACCACCTCTCGATGAACGGCGAGGACCTCGGCCAGGTCATCACGGCGTACGCCGACAAGACCGGCCACGTCCAGATCGCCGACAACCCGGGGCGCGGCGCGCCAGGCACCGGCTCGCTCCCGCTGGAGCAGCTCCTCGACGAGCTGACGAAGGCCGGTTACGACGGCTGGGTCGGCCTGGAGTACAAGCCGGGCGACCGGCCGAGCGCCGAGGCCTTCGAGTGGCTCCCGGCCACCGCGCGGGCCGCCCGCTGAGGGCGGCGAACTCCCCCTCGTACACACGCTTATCGGAAGGCACCCTCATGAGCAACAACCTCCCCAAGGTTGCATGGATCGGGCTCGGCATCATGGGCTCCCCCATGTCCGAGAACCTGATCAAGGCCGGGTACGACGTCACCGGTCACACCCTGGAGCAGGAGAAGATCGACCGGCTGGTCGCGGCCGGCGGCACGGGCGCGAGCTCGATCGCCGAGGCGGTCCGGGACGCCGATGTCGTCATCACGATGGTGCCCGCCTCCCCGCAGGTCGAGGCCATCGCGTACGGCCCCGACGGCATCCTGGAGAACGTGAAGCGCGGCGCGCTGCTGATCGACATGTCTTCGATCACCCCGCAGACCTCCGTGGACCTCGCGAAGAACGCGAAGGACAAAGACATCCGGGTGCTGGACGCCCCGGTGTCCGGCGGCGAGGCCGGTGCGATCGAGGCCGTGCTGTCGATCATGGTCGGCGGCGAGCAGCCCGACTTCGACGCGGCGCAGCCGATCCTCCGGGCGCTCGGCAGGACCATTGTTCTGTGCGGTCCGCACGGCTCCGGCCAGACGGTGAAGGCCGCCAACCAGCTGATCGTCGCGGTCAACATCCAGGCGTGCGCCGAAGCGGTCGTCTTCCTGGAGAAGTCCGGGGTCGACCTCTGCGCCGCGCTCGACGTGCTGAACGGCGGGCTGGCCGGCTCGACCGTGCTGACCCGCAAGAAGGACAACTTCCTGAAGCGGGACTTCGCGCCGGGCTTCCGGATCGACCTGCACCACAAGGACATGGGCATCGTCACCGACGCCGCCCGCAATGTCGGTGCCGCACTGCCCGTCGGCTCCGTGGTCGCGCAACTCGTCGCCTCGCTGCGCGCACAGGGCGACGGCGGCCTGGACCACTCGGCACTGCTGCGCTCGGTCGAGCGCCTGTCGGGGCAGCCCGTCCGGGCCTGACCGGTCCGGCCCGGATCGGCCACCCCGATCGGCCACCCAGAGACTTCCGGATGGCGTCGGCGCTGACACCTGTCCTGTCGCGCCCAGGCGTCGGCGCCGTCCGGAACACAGACTCCAAACTTCAACAAACTGTTGACGTCTGGTTCGGGGCGTATTTACGCTCCTGGAGCCTCAAGCCGTCGCAGTTCAGTAGCTCAGCAGCTCCCGTACGGAAGGTCGCCCCGACACCATGACGCAGCGTGTGCTTACGACCGAGTCAGGCGCCCCGATCGCCGACAACCAGAACTCCGCCACCGCCGGCGTCGGTGGCCCGATCCTCCTCCAGGACCAGCACCTGCTGGAGAAGCTGGCCCGCTTCAACCGGGAGCGCATACCGGAGCGCGTGGTCCACGCCCGCGGCTCCGGCGCGTACGGCTACTTCGAAGTGACCGACGACGTCACCGCCTTCACCCGCGCCGACTTCCTCTCCGCGGTCGGCAAGCGCACCGAGACGTTCATCCGCTTCTCCACCGTGGCCGACTCGCTGGGCGGCGCGGACGCCGTGCGCGACCCGCGCGGCTTCGCCCTCAAGTTCTATACAAACGAGGGAAATTACGACCTGGTCGGCAACAACACCCCGGTGTTCTTCATCAAGGACCCGATCAAGTTCCCCGACTTCATCCACTCGCAGAAGCGCGACCCGTTCACGGGCCGTCAGGAGCCGGACAACGTATGGGACTTCTGGGCCCACGCACCCGAAGCGACGCACCAGGTCACCTGGCTGATGGGTGACCGCGGCATCCCCGCCTCGTACCGCCACATGAACGGCTACGGCTCGCACACGTACCAGTGGACGAACGCCGCGGGCGAGGCCTTCTTCGTCAAGTACCACTTCAAGACCAACCAGGGTGTGCGCTCCCTCTCCAGCGAGCAGGCCGCCGAACTCGCGGGCAAGGACGGCAACTCGCACCAGACGGACCTGCTGCAGGCCATCGAGCGCGGGGTGAACCCGTCCTGGACGCTGTACGTGCAGGTCATGCCGGCCGCCGAGGCCGCGGACTACCGCTTCAACCCGTTCGACCTGACCAAGGTGTGGCCGCACAGCGACTACCCGCTGCAGCGGGTGGGCCGGCTGGTCCTCGACCGCAACCCGGACAATGTGTTCGCCGAGGTCGAGCAGGCCGCGTTCTCCCCGAACAACTTCGTGCCCGGCATCGGTCCGTCCCCGGACAAGATGCTCCAGGGCCGGCTTTTCGCCTACGCGGACGCGCACCGCTACCGGCTGGGCGTCAACCACACACAGCTCCCGGTGAACGCGCCGCGCACCGCCGTCGTCGACAACTACGGCCGCGACGGACTGCACGCCACGCGCAACGGTGCGCGCCACGACAAGAACTACGAGCCCAACTCGTACGCGGGCCCCGCCCAGACCGGCGCGGCACTCTCCGCCCCGCTCGCGATCCACGGCTGGACCGGCACCCACGAAGCGCCCGCCCACACCAAGGACGACGACTTCTTCCAGGCGGGCGAGCTGTACCGGCTGATGTCCGAGGACGAGAAGGGCCGGCTGGTCGCCAACATCGCCGGGGGGCTGTCCCAGGTGACCCGCGACGACGTGATCGAGAAGAACCTCGCCCACTTCCACGCCGCCGATGCCGACTACGGCAAGCGCGCGGAGGAGGCCGTCCGCGCCCTGCGCGAGGACTGAGCCTCCCACTGAATCCTGCTCGCGCCGTGTACCCGGATGAGGGGTGTCACACGGCGCGGGCAGGACGAGGTCGCGGCGGTTGTGCGACGCCAGTGCGGTGGTGGGGGCCCGGGGTCTCCCGTCTCCTGACCTGAAGGAGATGGGGCTTCGGGCCCGATCGCCGCCGCCGCGACCCCTGTTCTGCTTCACCCGTGCCAGGGCGCGGAGTACGGATACGGTCCCGTGCTCCGCGCCCTTCTCGGCGTTTCCGGCTGCGCCCGCGGTGCCGGCCCCCGCCACAGGGGTTCCCCCCTCACATTCCGGCCGGGCCGGAGAACGCCCATGGCCCCCGCCCCCGACTGTCGGGAGCGGGGGCCACGGGCGGGCCGGCAGGTCGTCAGGACGTCATGAGCGGGCGGATCGCGGTCGGTGCGTGGGACGGGTCCGTCGCGATGTCCTCGAACTCGTTGACGGACGCGATGTCCGTACCGCTCATCGCGATGTTCGTCACGCGCTCCAGGATCGCCTCGACCACCACCGGGACCCGGAACTCCGCAGCCAGCTTCTTCGCCTCCTCGAAGGCCGGCAGCAGCTGTTCCGGCTCGGTGACGCGGATCGCCTTGCAGCCCAGGCCCTCGACGACCTTGACGTGATCGACGCCGTAGACGCCGATCTCCGGCGAGTTGAGGTTCTCGAACTCCAGGTTGACCTGGAAGTCGATGTCGAAGTTGCGCTGCGCCTGGCGGATCAGCCCCAGGTAGGAGTTGTTCACCAGGACATGGACGTACGGGATGCGGTGCTGCGCACCGACGGCCAACTCCTCCAGCATGAACTGGAAGTCGTAGTCGCCGGAGAGCGCGACGACGGAGCCGTCCGGGTCGGCCGTGGCGACGCCCAGCGCGGCCGGGATGGTCCAGCCGAGCGGGCCCGCCTGTCCGCAGTTGATCCAGTGGCGTGGCCGGTAGACGTGCAGCATCTGAGCACCGGCGATCTGGGAGAGGCCGATCGTGGTGACGTACCGGGTCTCGGGGCCGAAGGCCCGGTTCATCTCCTCGTACACCCGCTGCGGTTTCAGCGGCACGTTGTCGAAGTGCGTACGGCGCTGCAGCCCGGCCCGGCGTTCCTGGGTGGACGCGGCCCACTCCGAGCGGTCCTTGAGCTTTCCGGCCGCCTTCAGCTCGCGCGCCACCTCGACGAACAGTTCCAGCGCGGCCTTGGCGTCGGAGACGATGCCGAGGTCGGGGGCGAAGATCTTGCCGAGCTGGGTGGGCTCGATGTCCACGTGGACGAAGGTGCGGCCCCGGGTGTAGACGTCCAGCTTGCCGGTGTGGCGATTGGCCCAGCGGTTGCCGATGCCGAGGACGAAGTCGGACTCCAGGAAGTTCGCGTTGCCGTAGCGGTGCGAGGTCTGCAGGCCGACCATGCCTGCGTTCAGAGCGTGGTCGTCGGCGATGACGCCCCAGCCCATCAGGGTCGGGACGACCGGGACGCCCGTCAACTCGGCGAATTCCACCAGGAGTTCGGATGCGTCGGCATTGATGACGCCGCCGCCCGCGACGAGCAGCGGGCGCTCGGAGGCGTTCAGCATCTCCAGGGCTCGCTCGATCTGCTTGCGGGTCGCGGCGGGCTTGTGCACCGGCAGCGGCTCGTACAGGTCCGGGTCGAACTCGATCTCGGTGAGCTGGACATCGATGGGCAGGTCGATGAGGACCGGGCCGGGGCGGCCGGTGCGCATCAGGTGGAAGGCCTGCTGGAAGACACCCGGGACCTGGGCGGCTTCGAGGACGGTCGTCGCGGCCTTGGTGACGGGCGCCGCGATCGAGGCGATGTCGACCGCCTGGAAGTCCTCCTTGTGGAGCACGGCGGTCGGGGCCTGCCCGGTGATGCAGAGGATGGGAATGGAGTCGGCAATGGCGGAGTAGAGGCCGGTGATCATGTCGGTGCCGGCCGGTCCCGACGTACCGATGCAGACGCCGATGTTGCCCGGGCACGCCCGGGTGTAGCCCTCCGCCATGTGGGAGGCGCCCTCGACATGGCGGGCGAGCGTGTGATGAACCCCGCCGGAGGCCTTGAGGGCCGCGTAGAAGGGGTTGATCGCCGCGCCCGGCACACCGAACGCGTTGCTGACGCCTTCGCGCTTGAGGATCTCAACTGCCACTCGGGCAGCGGTCATTCGAGGCATTGAGTGCTCCTGCTCGGACCTGGTGGAGTCGGGCTCTGTCGCGCCACCTGAGAGCACCAATTCCGTATTGATTCCGCATTACGGAAACTTGATTCTGTTATACGGAAGTCAATCTAAAGTGCGGCCGGATGACCGTCAAGAGAGTGGGCGTGGGGCGGCCGATACGCGCACCGGTCCACGAAATACGCCAAGTCACTCCCCAGGTCCTCGCTCTTGGTGGACCATGGGCATACGGAGCGGAGTCGGCCCGCGTCCGTCGGCGCCGGCGCGCTTCGGTGCGCCGAGGTGGCCCCGTCGCCGGGGCACGCAGCCGGGGCCGGAGGGAGTTCATGGTGGAGTCGGTGCCGGTACGCTGCCCGGCCTGCCGCCGCGACCACACGTACAGCACGCCGGCCTATCCCTGCCCGTGCGGTGCGCCGAGCGCCCCGCCCGTGCTGCGCGGCGCCCCGGTCGTACCGATCACGCACCGCACCTGGAACGACGACTGGGTGACGGTGCGCTGCCGCACCTGCGGGCGCCGCGACCAGTGGCCGCAACCGGAGCTGTGCTGCCCGTGCGGGACGGTGCTGCGGATACCGGTCCGGCCGGTGACGGAAACCGACAGCATCCCCGGACCCTCCGACGGGGCCCGGCCCGACCGGCCGTCCCACATTCCGCTGCCGCGTACGGCGCCGCCGCCCCGGCCGGCGTTCCGGTCCCTGCCGATCCGTACCGCACACGATGCGGTCGCGAGCGCCGCCCTGTATCTGAAGTGGCTGGGCTACCAGGATGTCGTACAGCCGGCGGAACGCTCCCCCGCGCGGATCGATCTGCGGGCCACCGGGCTGATCGCCCAGGTCGACGCGGTCTCCCGGCCGACCGTCCTGCGCGACGTCGAGTGCCTCTGGCTGAACACGCTGAGCGCATCGCTCACGAGCGTGTTCTTCTCGCTCGCGGGGTACACGCAGGACGCCGAAGCGCGCGCGGACGGCCTCGGCATCCCGCTGTTCGTCATGGATCGCACGGGAACGCCACAGCCGGTCAACAGCCCGGCGGACGAGCTGATCAGCACCGGCGCCTGAGACCGGCCGGCACATGGGGCGCCCCCCACGTGCCGGTCGGTCCGCACCCCGCCCGGGGCGCCATACTGGCCGTATGCGTATCCGTACCGCCCGCCGCTCCGATCTTCCGCTGCTTCAGGACATCGAGCGCGCCGCCGGCGAACCGTTCCGCGCGCTCGGTATGTCCGCCATCGCGGATGACGATCCCCCGCCGCTCGGACTGCTGGACGACTACCGCCGGGCCGGCCGGGCCTGGGTGGCCGCCGACCCCGAAGACCGCCCGGTCGGCTATTTGATCGCCGACCTGGTCGACGGCGCGGCCCACATCGAACAGGTCTCCGTCCATCCGTCCGCCGCACGGCGCGGCCTGGGCAGCACGCTCATCGACCACCTCACCGGGTGGGCGCACGAGCGGCAGCTGGGCGCGCTGACGCTGACGACCTTCTCGCACGTCCCGTGGAACGCGCCGTACTACGCCCGCCTCGGCTTCCGCACGCTGGGCGAGGCCGAACTGACCGACGGGCTGAGGAAGATCAGGGCGGAGGAGGCGGAACACGGCCTGGACCGCTGGCCGAGGGTCTGCATGCGGCGCGAGATCCCGCACGCCGGGCACGACCCGCACCTCAGCGGAACCGACCGACAACAGTGAGTGCAATCGGTCACGTTCGGGCCGAGGGCCACAAATGTTCGGCCGGTTGTCAGTGTCGGGCCTTAAGGTAGGGAACATGGCTTTAACTCCACGGCACACACCACCTGTCGACCCGCCGCGCACGACCCGAGCGACGTCCTCGTCCGCCGCCGAGGCGAACGAGGCGATACGGGCCCTGGTCGACGCGCGCGCCGGACAGGACTGGTCCTCCGTGGAGTCCGCCGCCTACGAAGTGCTGCTGATCGAATGGGCGGCCGCGACCCGGGGCGTTGCCGGCGACATCATCGAGGCCGCCTGACAACGCCCGGGGCGATCCGGTCCTACTGCCCGTAGCCCTCCCGCAGTTCGACCTTCCTGACCTTCCCGCTGACCGTCATCGGGAAGGTCTCCAGGATCTGCAGCCACCGCGGGATCTTGTAGTGCGCCAGCTGTCCACGGCAGTAGCCCGTCACCTCTTCCAGAGTCGGCGGGTTCGCCGGGTCCCTCGGGATGACGCAGGCCAGGATCTCTTCGCCGTAGGTGTTGTCCGGTATGCCCACCACCTGCACATCCGCGATCTTCGGGTGGCCGTAGAGGAACTCTTCGATCTCCCGCGGATATACGTTCTCCCCGCCGCGGATGATCATGTCCTTGATCCGGCCGACGATCTGTACGTAGCCGTCCTCCCGCATCACCGCGAGGTCCCCGGTGTGCATCCAGCGGCCCGCGTCGATCGCCTCCGCGGTGCGCTCGGGCTGTTCCCAGTAGCCGAGCATCACGCTGTAGCCGCGGGTGCAGAGTTCGCCCGCCGCACCGCGCTCCAGGGTCACGCCGGTCACCGGGTCGACGACCTTGACCTCGATGTGCGGCATGACGCGGCCGACGGTGCCGGTGCGGCGCTCCAGGTCGTCGTCGCGGCGGGTCTGGGTGGAGACCGGAGAGGTCTCCGTCATGCCGTAGCAGATGGACACCTCGTCCATGTGCATCTCGGCGACGACCCGCTTCATCACCTCGACCGGGCAGGGCGATCCGGCCATGATGCCGGTGCGCAGCGAGGAGAGGTCGTACGAGGCGAAGTCGGGGAGGTTCAACTCCGCGATGAACATGGTGGGGACGCCGTAGAGCGAAGTGCAGTGCTCCTGTTGAACGGCGGCGAGCACGGCGGCGGCCTCGAAGGCGGGGGCCGGGATCACGATGCAGGCACCGTGCGAGGTGATGCCGAGGTTGCCCATGACCATGCCGAAGCAGTGGTAGAAGGGGACGGGCAGACAGACCCGGTCCTGTTCGGTGTAGGCGACCAGCTCCCCCACGAAGTAGCCGTTGTTGAGGATGTTGTGGTGGGAGAGGGTGGCACCCTTGGGGAAGCCGGTGGTGCCGGAGGTGTACTGGATGTTGATCGGGTCGTCGCAGGACAACTCAGCTTCGCGGGCCGCGAGTTGCCCGTCAGTCACGGATTCGGACGCAGCCAGCAGCCTGTCCCAGGACGGGTCGCCGATGTAGTGCACGGCGCGCAGGTCGGGGCAGCCCGCGCGGACCTGGTCGACCAGGGCGCGGAAGTCACTGGTGCGGTGCGAGAGCGAGGAGACCATCAGCGAGATCCCGGCCTGCTTCAGCACGTACTCCAGCTCGTGCGCCCGGTAGGCCGGGTTGATGTTGACCATGACGGCGCCGATGCGGGCGGTGGCGTACTGCACGAGCACCCACTCGGGGCAGTTGATCGCCCAGATCCCGACCCGGTCCCCCTTGGCCACGCCCGATGCCATCAGCGCACGCGCCAGCTCGTCGACCGCCGCGCCGAATTCGGCGTACGTCCAGCGTCGCCCCGATACGACGTCGACGAGCGCCTCGCGCTCACCGAACGCCTCGATGGCGCGGTCGAGATTGCGTCCGATGGTGTCACCGAGCAGCGCCGTGGTGCCCGTGCCGTGCGCGTAGGACAGCTCGCTCATCGCAGATCCCCCTCGTCGTACTCGGTGCCGGTGCCCTGGGCCGTGCGCTCGCGCAGCTCGATGCGACGGATCTTGCCGGAGACGGTCTTGGGCAGCTCGGCGAACTCCAGCCGCCGGACCCGCTTGTACGGGGCGAGGACCGCCCGGGAGTGCTCGAACAGCACCTTTGCCGTGTCCGGACCGGGCTCCCAGCCCTCCGCGAGCACGATGTACGCCTTCGGCACCGCGAGCCGTACCGGATCGGGGGCCGGGACGACGGCGGCCTCGGCGACCGCCTCGTGCTCCAGCAGGGCGCTCTCCAGCTCGAACGGCGAGATCTTGTAGTCGGATGCCTTGAAGACATCGTCGGCGCGGCCTACGTAGGTGATGTAGCCGTCCTCGTCGCGGGAGCCGATGTCACCGGTGCGGTAGAAACCGCCCGCCATGGCCTCGGCGGTCCGGTCCGGGTCACCGTGGTAGCCGGTCATCAGACCCACCGGACGGTCCGACAGATCGAGGGAGATCTCGCCCTCGGCCGCGCCGGGCTCACCGGTGACCGGGTCGAGCAGCTCGACCTTGAAGCCGGGGCTGGGCCGGCCCATCGACCCGGCCTTCAGCAGCTGGCCCGGGGTGTTGGCGACCTGGACGGCGGTCTCCGTCTGGCCGAAGCCGTCCCGGATGGTGACGCCCCAGGTGCGCCGCACCGTCTCGATGACCTCCGGGTTCAGCGGCTCACCGGCCGCGACGACCTCGCGCGGCGGGGTCTTCAGCTGGGAGAGGTCGGCCTGGATCAGCATCCGCCAGACGGTGGGCGGGGCACAGAAGCTGGTGACGCCCGAGCGGTCCATCTCGGCCATCAGCCGGCCCGCGTCGAAGCGGGTGTAGTTGAAGATGAAGACGGTCGCCTCGGCGCTCCAGGGCGCGAAGAGATTCGACCAGGCGTGCTTGGCCCAGCCGGGCGAGGAGATGTTGAGGTGGACGTCCCCGGGCTTGAGGCCGATCCAGTACATCGTCGACAAGTGGCCCACGGGATAGGAGACATGGGTGTGCTCGACGAGCTTGGGGCTGGCGGTCGTACCGGAGGTGAAGTAGAGCATCAGCGGCTCGTCGGCGTCGGTCTCCCGGTCCGCCCCGAAGGTCTCCGGCCGATCGTCGGCGCCGGTGTACGACAGCCAGCCGGGCACGTCGGCGCCGACCGAGATCCGGGTGTAGTCGCCGGGCACCTCGTCGAACTTGGCGGTGTCGGTGTCCCGTACCAGGACGTGCCGGACCCGGCCACGCTCCACCCGGTCGCGCAGATCGACCGGGCCGAGGAGCGGGGTGGCGGGGATGACGACGGCGCGCAGCTTCATCGCGGCCAGCGCCGTCTCCCACAGCTCGACCTGGTTGCCGAGCATCACGAGGATGCGGTCCCCGGCCCGTACCCCCTGGGCGCGAAGCCAGTTCGCGGCCTGGTTGGAGCGGGCGGACATCCGGGCGAAGGACACCTCGGTGCGGCCGCCGTCCTCCTCCACGATGTGCAGGGCGGTGCGGTCGTTGTTCTCGGCGATGGCGTCGAACCAGTCGAGCGCCCAGTTGAAATGGTCGGTCCGGGGCCAGCGGAAGCCCTCGTAGGCCGCGTGGTAGTCCTCGCGGTGCTGCAGCAGAAAGTCCCGGGCGGCCCGGAACGTCTCCGTCGCGCTGATTGCCGACATGTGCCCTCCTCATTGCGGACCGGACCGGTCACTTAACATCATGTAAACAGTGACCCAGGTCTCACCACCCCCGAACGGGGGTGCAGCAGGCGGAGGCTGCCGAGCCTCCGGAGCCGGGCAGAGAGGCGTCAACGTGCCGGAATCCGTCGATGCGGTCGAGATGCAGACAGCGCTGCTGCGGCTGCGCCGGACCAGTGGGCTGCCCGTGGCCTTCGGCGGGCTGCTCTCGGATGCCCGGCACGCCCGGATCGCCGAGCTGAACGGGGCGCAGACCGCCGCCCTGCGCGGTCTTGTCATCTCGGCGGGCAGCGGGCTCGGCGGCAAGTCGATCGCCCTGTCCCGGCCGTGCGCGGTGACCGACTACCGCTCCTCGCGCCACATCAGCCACGAGTACGACATGGCGGTGGCGGCGGAGGGCCTGCGCTCGGTGGTCGCGGTGCCCGTCGTCGTACGGCGCAAGGTGCGCGGTGTGCTGTACGGGGCGCTGCGCGAGCCGGTCTCGCTCGGGGACCGTACGTTCGACGCGGCGGTCGCCGCTGCCCGCGATGTGGAACAGGCCCTGGTCGTACGGGACGAGGTGCAGCAGCTCCTGGCCGTGACCCGGGAACAGGTCACGGACCCGAGGGCCGCGCCGGAGGCATGGGAGGACGTCCGCGAGGCCCATCGTGAACTGCGTGCCCTGGTGCCGAAGGTCGTGGACCCGGCGCTGCGCGACGAGTTGCTCTCGGTGTGCGGACGGCTCGCCTCGGCGACCGGTGCCCGCGCGCCGCAGCCCTGCGGGGTGCACCTGGCGCCGCGCGAGGTGGACGTGCTGGCCTGTGTGGCGGCGGGGACGACGAACGCCGGGGCGGGGGAACGGCTGGGGCTGCGGCCGGAGACGGTGAAGGGGTATCTGCGTTCGGCGATGCGCAAGCTGGGTGCGCACACACGTCTCGAGGCGGTAGTGGCGGCGCGGCGGGCGGGGCTGCTGCCGTAGCGCTACGGCGGGAGCTCACCGCTCGAAGTCGACGAACGTCGTGAACCGGATGTCGTATCCGTTCGCGTCGGTGTCCGCCGTCGCCATGGTGCGGAGCATCCGTACGGCCTCTTCCGTGACGGCGTCGCGATCGGCCCGGCTCAGCCTGCCGAGCGGTTGCACGGTGAGGGTCCTCGCACCGCAGCCCGTGCCGGCCCCGGTGCCGAGCCGCCAGATCGCCGCGAGGAATCCGTCGACCAGCACCGTGCCGTACGCCTGATTGCCGTTCCCGTTGCGCCCCCGGTACTGCGGCGGGATGACGCGCGTACGGTCCGCATGGCCGAGCAGCACATTGTCGAACTCGGGCAGGAAGCGCGGTGGGGCGGGGGTGTCCTCGTCGGGGCGTGGGGCGTCCGGCAGGTCGAAGAGTTCGACGCCGTTCTCGTCCCGGAAGGTGACGAGCTGCGGCCGCAGGCGTTCGAAGACCTCTCGCAGCCGGGTCAGTCCGGCCCACGCCTGCATGTCCTGCACGGAGGCGGGCCCGAAGGCTCCGAGATAGCGCAGCACGGTGGCCTCCGGTGCGGGGACCGGCTCCGACGGGCTGCCGAGCCAGTGTTCGGCGGTGGTCAGCACGACCCCGCCGCTCCTTCCCCACACCCCACGCGGGGTGACCTGGACCAGTGGCAGCAGACAGCGGGCGGCCACACCCAGTGCCTGCGGGTCGGCGTGGGGCCACTCGGTGAGCAGCGCCTCGCGGATCTCCTTGGGGGTACGGGGCCGCTCCTCGACGAGTTGCCTGCCGACCGCCCCGAGCCGGTCCAGGTCCACCCCGGCGAGCCCCTTGCGGAACGTCCTGAGCTCCCGGTCGCGCGCCGCCTGGACGAGCGGGCGCAGGGTGAGCGCGTCGGCGGCCGTGTGCAGGTGGATGGTGGAGCGCATGGTGACGATACGGACCACCTCGCGGGACTCCATCAGCCCGGCGAGCTCGGCCGGGTCGAACCCGTCGAGGCGCGCGAAGAGCTGGTAGTACGGCGGCTTGGTGTTCTGCGCCTGGAGGCCGACCAGATGCCCGACGGCCTCCTTCGCGGACATCGCGGTCCGGCGCAGCAACAACTGACGCTCCAGCGTGGCGCGGCTCAGCGTACGCGGGGAGAGCACGGCGGATGCGGTGGGGTTCTTCGTCGCGGCCATGGACGGCACGCTACGCGGACTTGCGGACATCTTCGGTCCTCATCGGGTGAGGTGCTCCGATCCGCACGCCCGCCATGCCGCCGCCCCGCAGGACCCCGGATCGTGGGCCCGCCACCCGCATCATGGGTTGGTGATCAGTGTCCTGTTCGCCATCCTGACCGCGATCAGCAACGGCGCGGCCTCCGTTCTCCAGCGCCGTGCCGCCCGCACCGTGCCCGACAGCGAGGCGATGCGTCTGGCGCTGATCGGGCATCTGCTGCGCCGGAGGGTGTGGCTCGCCGGGATCGGCCTGGTGATCGTCGCGGCCGTCTGCCAGGCCGTGGCGCTGGCGACCGGGCCGATCGCCCTGGTCCAGCCGATCTTTGTGATCGAGCTGCCGGCCACACTGCTGATGGCCGGGTTCGTTCTGCGGGTCCGTATCCCCCGGCAGATCTGGTACGCGGTGGCGGCCGTGACGCTGGGGCTGGCCCTCGGCATGGCCTCCGCGGCCCCGGGCGGCGGCAGCACGTCCGTACGGGGAGCTGTCTGGATCACGGCGCTGATCGTGACCGGAATCTTCGAGGCCGCACTGATCGGCGCGGCCCTGAGCACGCGAGGCAACCCCCGGGGCGCACTGCTCGGCCTCGCCGCCGCATGCGGGTATGCCCTCACGGCCGCACTCATGAAGGACGCCATGGCCCGGCTCGAAGGGGGCGGCGGAGCGGTGGCGCTCTTTACGTCCTGGCAGCTGTACGCCACCGCCGCGGCCGGAGTGGGTGCGTTGTTCCTCCTCCAGAACGCCCTCCAGGCGGGCATGCTGGTCGCCGTCCAGCCGCCGCTGACCCTCGGTGACGCGCTGATCAGCGTCCTGTACGGGGTGACCTTGTTCGGCGAGGAACTGCGCACCGGGTGGTGGGTGCTGCCCGAACTGGTAGCGCTCACCCTGATCACGGTGGGCTGCGTCGAGCTGGCCCGCTCCCCGCTGGCGTCCGGAACCGCGCCCCCGCCCGCACGCAAGCTCAGGTGAGCCTTCCGCCGCCCGGCCAAAGGCCCTTGTACCGGTCCGGGCGATTCCCGCCACAGGGTCGCGCCGCCCGGCCGCGCAGGGCTATTCTCCGGTCGAGCCATGTGTGGCAAACGGGCAAGGGGCCCGGTTCTTTCTTGGGGGTTGGTGTGGTTTCTGGTCGCGTGGTGCGGTTCGACGGCGCACGGGGATATGGCTTCATCTCACCCGATCACGGCGGTGAGGATGTGTTTCTCCATGTGAACGACATGTTGATCCCCGAGTCCTATGTGCACACGGGTACGGCGGTCGAGTTCGAGATCGAGGACGGTGACCGCGGGCTGAAGGCCTCGTCCGTCCGGCTCGCCGAGGGGCCCGACGGGAAGCCGTTGACCCCTCCGAGGCTCGCCTCGGTCAGCGTTTCCGGGTCGGCGGACGACGACACCTTGTGCGATGTGCTCAGTGCGGCCGAGTTCACCAAGGAGGTGACCGACGTACTGCTGGAGTCGACGCCGTCGCTGACGGGGGCTCAGATCCTGCAGGTCCGGAGCGGGTTGCTGCAGTTCGCCAAGAACCACGGCTGGACCGAGGGCTGACGGGGCGGCGCGGCACCGGCCCGCCTTCCTGTAGTGCCGGGGGCCCGTCCGGTGAATGATCCGCCGGACGGGCCCCCGGCTCATTCAGGCACTCGGCTCCCGCACGACCAGCGGGGTGCCGAACACCTGGTGTCCACCGCTGGCCAGCATGCGCACCTCTCCCCGGTCGCTGATCTCCGCGCGCACGATTCCGGTCTCGTCCTCGTAGATCGGGTATCCACCCGCCCCCGACTGCGCCGTACGCCGGACGATCACCGTGTCGTCCTCCACGGCGGAGGACTGAAATACCAACTGGTAGCTCTCCGGGTAATCCATGACGGTTCTCCCGATACGGATGGGGCGGGGCATGCTCCGCCTGCAGCTTCCATCGTCCCTCGGACCGGCCTGCCGCGCCCGGGCAGCGGCCCACGGCTGCGGGCTCATACCGGGGCCACTTATCCTGAACCCATACGGGCGGTTCGACGGCACTCGGGCGCTTACCGAATACATGCCCCCCTTTCTCCCGGGTCGCGTGCGCGGCAGGCACGACCGGGACCCCGAAACCGGGAAGGGACACACCATGAAGGATGCCGACATGGGAGACGATGTCTACCAGCCCCAACAGCCTGAGGCCTCCGACCCCGCCGAGCAGCTCGACATCGAGGACACCCTGGACAACCGGGGGCTGACCGACCTTCTCGATGAGGGCTATTCCCCGCCCGAGCGGCCGTGGGCGGTGGAGGATCTGGGCACCACGGCCGCCGAACAGCACAGTGGCGAGCCGCTGGAGGGCCGGCTGGCACGGGAACTGCCCGATGTCACCGAAGCCGACGGCGACGACCTGGGAGATCTGTCCGATGGTGACGGCGAACTCTGGGACGCGGAGGTCGGTACGGTACGCGCCGGCCGGCTGACCCGGCAGCTGGACATCAACGAGCCGGACACCCTGGCGGCCGAGGACGTCGGGATCGACGGAGCGGCAGCATCGGCCGAGGAAGCCGCCATGCATGTCATCCCGGACAGCGTGGGGTGAGGAGGCGCTTCTTCCCCTTGCACCGACGCCAGGAACGCCTCGGCGGGAATACGTTGACGCCAGGAATTCTTTACTTCCGCTTTGCTGCGATGTGACATCTCACCGGCGGCGCTCGGACCATGACCTCGGAGGTAATCGACGCCTTCCGCGCCATCGAGCATCGTGTTCCTCACGAGCACACGGGAGCCCGGCCCCAGGGGCCGGGACGCGAGAGAGGACAGCACGATGACCGCATACGAGGACGCTGTTCAGCGCTATTTCGTCGCCTGGAACGCGGCCACCCCCGAGGACCTGGAGAAGGCCGTGGCGGCCGCCTTCGCCGAGAGCGCCACCTACACCGACCCGCTGGCCGACGTGCACGGCCACGAAGAGCTCGCGGCCACGATCAACGGGGCCCATCAGCAGTTCCCCGGTTTCGAGTTCCGGCTGACCGGCACCCCGGACGGGCACCACGACATCGTGCGCTTCAGCTGGGAACTGGTCTCCACCGCCGACGGCTCGGCGCCTGTCGCCGGGTCGGACGTACTCACACTCGCCGACGACGGACGCATCACTTCGGTCAGCGGCTTCCTCGACCGGGTACCCGGAGCCTGAGCCGAGGGCAGGAGACAGCCGTCACGCGAGCTCCGCCAGTCCGATGCCGAGATGACCGTCGCCGCGGTCGACGGTCTCGAACAGCCTGCCGGCGGGGCGCGGGGCCGCGGAGCGTTCCGCCGTACCGGCGAAAGGTGCGGTGACCGCGGCCACCGACGAGCCGGCCGATCGATTGACGTACAGTACCGATTGACGCACAGTCAGGTACCCGCGCCCGCGCCTGCCGTGTTCTGCCCGCGCATTGCGCTGCCGCGGCGGGCCTCCGGCGCCGCCCCGAAGCCGACGCCGGACCGCCTGGTCGTCATGCCGGCTCGTCGAGGAACTTCCCGCCCTCCAGAAGGGTCTTGAGCGACGAGAGGATCACGACCCAGCCGCCGCTGACACCCTCCAGCATCCTGCTGTCCGGGCTGTCGAACCCGTCGTGGGTGATCGTCAGCTTGATGCCCATCTCGGGCTCCTCGGCCGGCTCGATGTCGAAGGTGACCTTGGACCGCTCCTGGACGGCCCTGTCCCACTCCTCGTCCGAGCCGAAGTCGAACATCTGGCGGTGCATGGGCTGCAGGGTGTGCCAGCTGTACGAGAGCCGCTTGCCGGGCTCCGCCTCCAGGACCCGCTGGCCGACCTCCTCGAACTCGCCGTCCGGGTCCATCTTCCAGCGGACCGGCGCGCCGACCTCCCAGGTCGACTCGGGACCGTAACCACCCATGTAGATCTTGATGAACTCGGGGTCGGTCAGCGCCTGGTAGAGCTTCTCGGCGGTGGTCTGGATGTAGATGACGTAGACGAACTCGGGCTTGTCCATGGCCGTTCCTTCCAGGGTCTGTTTGAGTTGGGACAGCGCGGTCAGGCGGTGGCGTTCGTACTGGCCGATCCAGCGGTCGGCGAGCTCCTGGATCGGCACCGGGTCGAGGTAGTGGAGCTTCTCCCTGCCCTGGCGCACGGCAGTGACCAGCAGCGCCGATTCCAGCACCGCCAGGTGTTTGCTCACCGCCTGCCGACTCATGTCCAGGCCCTCGCCCAGCTCGCGCAGGGTCTGGCCGCCCCGCGCGTTGAGCCGGTCGAGGAGCTCCCGGCGGCTCGGATCGGCGAGTGCCTTGAATATCGGGTCCATCGCCGCCATAGCGGTCACCATCGCCTATTCGTGTTCTCAGCCCCTCTGCAGCATAGGCAACCTTTTGGTTGCATGTCGAGCCGGGGCCGGCCCGAAGAGGCCCCCACACCTCCACGCTCCTCGCCCCATCGCTTCCGGGCCGCCGGAACGATTTCTGGAATTAACTTCTGATGTCTTGTCACGGCTGGTTCTACGCGCATAGCTTTTGCCCTCACCACACTTCGGGAGCAACCCACCGTGCACATATCCAGACCCCGTTCCGTCCTGCTGGCCGGCGCCGTCGCCGTGACGCTGTCGGCCACCGCGCTGCCCGCCGCCTTCGCGGCTCCGTCCTCGACCGCCGTGATCTCCGAGGTGTACGGCGGCGGGGGCAACTCGGGTGCGACACTCGCCCGCGACTTCATCAAACTGGCCAATGCCGGTTCCGCCTCGTACGACCTGTCCGGTTTCAGCGTGCAGTATCTGCCGGCCTCTCCTTCCGCCGGTTCGCTGTGGCAGGTCTCCGCACTGAGCGGGTCCGTCGCCCCCGGCGGCCGCTACCTCGTCGCCGAGGCCGCGGGCACTGGCGGCACCGTCGCCCTGCCGACGCCGGACGCCACCGGCACGGTCGCGATGGCGGCCGGCGGCGGAACCGTCGCGCTGGTCTCCGGCACGACTCCGCTGACCTGCAAGACGGCGGCCGACTGCGCGGCCGACCCACGGATCGTGGATCTCGTCGGCTACGGCTCCGCGGTCGTACGGGAGGGCAGCGGCCCGGCGGCGGGGGCATCGAACACCTCCTCGGTGGCGCGCGGTGCGTCTCTCGTCGACACCGACGACAACGCCGCCGACTTCACCGCGGGCACCCCGACGCCGGTCAACGCGGCCGGTGAGACCTCCGGCGGCTCCGACCCGGGTGACCCCGGCGGCCCGACCGAGCCCGGCACCGTCCGGATCCACGACATCCAGGGCACCGCCCGGGTGTCGCCGCTGAAGGGCCGGCAGGTGACCGGGGTCCCCGGCATCGTCACCGGCGTACGGACCACCGGTTCGCGCGGCTTCTGGATCCAGGACACCGCGCCGGACGCGGACGCCCGGACCAGTGAGGGCGTGTTCGTCTTCACCGGCTCCACCGCCCCGGAGGTCGCCGTGGGCGACTCGGTGCTGGTCAGCGGCAAGGTGGACGAGTACTACCCGTCGACGACCACCCAGTCGATCACCGAGATCACCGCCCCGAAGACGACGGTCCTGTCCTCGGGCAACGCCCTGCCGGCCCCGGTCGTACTCGACGCGGCCTCGGTGCCGGACGCGTACGCTCCGTCGGCGGACGGCGGTTCGATCGACTCGCTGGCCCTCGACCCGTCCGCGTACGCCCTCGACCTCTACGAATCGCTCGAAGGCACCCGGGTCCGGATCTCCGACACCCGGGTGACGGGCGCGACGACCGCGTACGACGAGGTCTGGGTGACCGTCAAGCCGGACGAGAACCGGACCGGGCGGGGCGGCACGCTGTACTCCTCGTACAACGACCAGAACACCGGCCGCATCAAGGTGATGTCGCTCGACCCGGCCAAGCCGGTCCCCGTCGCCGACGTCGGCGACGTGCTGTCCGGCGCGACCACCGGTGTCGTGGACTACGCGTCGTTCGGCGGCTACAACCTCCAGGCCACCGAGCTCGGCACGCTCACCGACAACCACCTGAGGCGCGAGGTCACCCGGAAGCAGAAGGGCAACGAGCTCGCCGTCGCCACGTACAACGTGGAGAACCTGGACGCGCTGGACGAGCAGGCCAAGTTCGACACCCTCGCCGAGGGCGTCGCGGTCAACCTCTCCTCCCCGGACATCGTGTCGCTGGAGGAGATCCAGGACGACAACGGTGCGGTGAACGACGGCACGGTCGGCTCCGAGGCGACGCTGAAGCGGTTCACCGACGCCATCGTCGCCGCCGGCGGTCCGCAGTACGCATGGCGGTACGTCGCCCCCGAGAACGGCAAGGACGGCGGCGAACCCGGCGGCAACATCCGCAACGTCTTCCTCTTCAATCCCAAGAGGGTCGACTTCGTGGACCGTGCGGGCGGCGACGCGACCACCGCCGTGACCGCGGTGAAGACGAAGAAGGGGGTGACGCTCTCGGCGTCGCCCGGCCGGATCGCCCCGACCAGTGACGCGTGGGCCGACAGCCGCAAGCCGCTCGTCGGCGAGTTCCGCTTCCACGGGAAGCCGGTCTTCGTCATCGGCAACCACTTCACGTCCAAGGGCGGCGACCAGCCCCTGCACGGCCGGTACCAGGAGCCGCGGCGCAGCTCGGAGACCAAGCGGGTGAAGCAGGCAGCGGAGGTGAACACCTTCGTCAAGTCGCTTCTGGCCGCGGACGATTCTGCCCGGATCATCACGCTCGGCGACCTCAACGACTTCGCCTTCTCCCCGACGATGGACGCGCTGACCAGCGGCGGGGTACTCAAGCCACTGATCACCACGCTGCCCGCGAGCGAGCAGTACAGCTATGTGTACGAGGGCAACTCGCAGACTCTGGACCACATCCTGACCAGCCCCGGCGTCCGCCGCTTCGACTACGACGTGGTGCACATCAACGCGGAGTTCGCCGACCAGGCGAGCGACCACGACCCGCAGATCGTGCGGGTGGACGTCAACGCCCCGGGCCACGGCGGGCACTGACCGGACGGCGCCCCGGCCCGGCCCCGGGTGTTCAGCGGGGTCCGGGCGCGGGCCGGTGTCGGCGGCCCGGCGTCGGGCAGCGATCACCAGGCGTCGAGCCGATGCGGTCGACGACCGTCACGAGCCACGGTTCATCGGGAAGGGGAGCGGGCCGGTGAGCGGTACGGCGTACCGGCGCACGAGATCCTGCGGAGGGTGGGCGAGGCGGGGTACGTCGGCGGTCAGGAGGACGTGATCACCGATGTGGCACTGCAGCTCGTCGCCGAACGGGAGTGTGGTGCGGTGCGCGTCTGACGTCCGCCTCTCGGCCCTGCCCGGTGACCGCCGAACAGGTCACCTGGCAGGGCTCCGACCTGCGCCTCAACTGCGTTGGAGTGAAAGGGGGTTCGACACACGGCCAAATGATTGTCATGCCCTGGACACGCCGATACTCTGAGCGGGCTTCGGCCCCTCGGCCCACCCCACTCGGGCCCGGGGGCCGTTCTTCTCCCCCACAGAGCAGGAGCAGGTATGCCCAGACGAGCCGCCGCGCACACAAAGCGCCGCGCATCCGTCCTAGCGGCCCTCATCGCCACGGCCCTGGCCGCGACCGGAAGCCCGGCCTTCGCCGCTCCGGCCGACGGCCACTCCATGAACCAGGCGTTCGCACGGGCGGCCGCGAAGTTCGACGTACCGCGTGATCTGCTCGCCGCCGTCGGGTACGGCGAGACCCATCTCGACGGCCACTCGGGGCGCCCCAGTCAGGCGAACGGGTACGGCGTGATGCACCTGGTGAGCAACCCCACGAACCCGATGCTGGAGCAGGCGGCCGCCCTCACCGGCGAGCCCCTCGCCGACCTCCGCACCGACACCGAGGCCAACATCCTGGGCGGCGCGGCGGTGCTGCGCAGTTACGCGGACAAGCTCGGCCTCGACGACCATAAGCGCGACGACGTCAACGCCTGGTACCCGGCCGTCGCCCGGTACAGCGGCTCGACGGGACCCGCCGCCACCCTCTACGCCGACGCCGTGTACACCTTCCTGGCCCACGGGCTCTACGCCACCGTCCCCGGGGGTGAGCACATCTCGGTGACGGCCCGTCCGGTCTCACCGCAGAAGGGCTCGCTCGACACCACCGACGTACGCACACAGAGCACCGACTACCCGTCCGCATTGTGGGTTCCGGCCAATGCGAACAACTTCACCGTGGGCCGGACAGCCAAGATCGACAAGGTGATCATCCATGTCACGCAGGGCTCGTACGCGGGCTCGATCAGCTGGTTCCAGAACCCGACGGCCGAGGTGAGCGCCCATTATGTGGTGCGTTCCTCCGACGGCCAGATCACCCAGATGGTGCGAGACAGCGACACCGCGTACCACGCACGGAGCCAGAACGCCTCGGCGCTCGGCATCGAGCACGAGGGGTTCATCGACGACCCCTCCTGGTTCACGGACACGATGTACCGCTCCTCGGCGGCCCTGACCCGCCACCTGTGCGACCGGTACGGCATCCCGAAGGACCGGGCGCACATCATCGGACACAGCGAGGCACCGGGCAACGACCACACGGACCCGGGCCCGTACTGGGACTGGAATCGCTATATGCAGTTGGTGGGCGGGGCCACCGGCGGCGGCAACAGCGGTGACGGGCTGAGCTTCACCGCGTACGCGACCCAGCGGAGCGGCTCGACGGGCCCCCAGGTCAAGGCGGTTCAGCAGCTGCTGAACGAGCAGGGCTACGTGGTGGGCGCGGTGGACGGCAGCTTCGGCCCGGCCACAAAGAACGCGGTGATGGCGTATCAGGCGAACCATGGACTGACGACCGACGGCGTCGTGGGAAACAGGACCTGGACCGCGCTGCTGTCGGCCGGCCCGACGACGGCCCTCAAGCAGGGCGACTCGGGCGACGGAGTGAAGCGGCTCCAGCGCTCGCTGACCGCGGCGCTCGGCTCGACTGTCGGCATCGACGGGAGCTTCGGCCAGGCGACGGCGACGGCCGTGCGCAGCTACCAGGCGAGCCGGAGCCTGACGGCCGACGGCGTCGTGGGGGCGAACACCTGGACGGCGCTGCAGGCGGGGCACTGACGAAAACCTCACGGGCGCGGGGCGGGGTGGTGCGGATCGCGCACCACCCCGCCTTTCGCATACCGCTCGCGCTTCTTCGTCTCGTGCCGCCGTCGCCATCTCGCTGACGAGGAAAGTCACCGGGACGACCTGTCCACCCCGGAGGCTCCCGCCGCGCCGAAACGGGCGGCCTCTGCGGCCTGACCGGGCACGGGTGCGTTCCGGGGGCTGTCACAGGCCACCGGAGCGCCCTCCCCCCAGCACCGTCACGTTTCAGTAACCTGCCGGAAACCCTTGACGTTTCTCCCGACTCGTTCTTAACCTCACTGCGTAGTTCGTACTTCTTGCAGTTCACGTGCTGCGGCGCTTTCCGCAGTGTTTTGACAGGCACAGACATAGACCACCTGTCGGTGGTTTCGTCATGCCTGTTTTTTTGTGCTCCCCGTGCCGCCGATGGGTCTTCCTCGAAGGCGGATTCATGGCACAACGTCCGAGCGTCAAAGGCGTCGCCGACGTCGTTGCGCTCATCGATGGGCTGGGAAAGATCACCGGCCGGGCGCAAGTCATCTGGTTTCTCGTGTTCGGCGGGCTGTTTCTCGACGCCTATTCGAATGCCGCGCTGAGCGCCGGTCTGGGACCGATGACGTCCCAGATGGAGCTGACCAGCACCCAGGTCTCGATCCTCACGGCCACCGCTCCGGCCCTGGCGATCATCTTCAACCCGGTCGGCGGCTGGCTCGCCACCCGGATCGGCCGCGTCCCCCCGCTGCTCATCGCCAAGGTGTTCGCCATCGCGGGCGCCCTGCTCGCCGCCTTCGCCGGTGACTTCACCGTCGTCTGGTTCGGCCGGGTCCTGGTGGGTGTCGCGTACGGCATCGACTTCGCGGTCGCCATGGCGCTGCTCGCCGAGTACACCCCCGCGAAGCTGGGCGGCCGGCTGAACCTGTGGCAGGCGGTCTGGTACGTCGCCACCACCAGCAACCTCGCGCTCGCCCTGCTCTTCTTCAACCTGGACGTCGGCGCGGACATCTGGCGCTGGTCGGTCGGCTCGGCCGCGGTCGTCGCCGTCGCGCTGCTCGTGGGCCAGTGGCTGATGCTCCAGGAGAGTCCCACCTGGCTGGCGAGCAAGGGCCGTCTGGACGAGGCGGTCGTCAATCTGGACAGGATCTACAAGATCAAGGCCGTCGCCGGCAATCCCGACGAGGCGACCCGCGCCGCCACGGAGGCTCCCGCCATCGGGTTCCGCCAGGCCGGACTGCTCTTCAAGGGCGAGTACCTGCCGCGCACGGTCCTCTCCTCGGTGATATCGCTCGGTCAGTCGATGCAGTACTTCGCGGTCGGCTGGTACCTCCCGCTGATCAGCCTGACGATCTTCGGCGAGAGCTTCGAGAAGGCCACCATCGGCTCGATGGTCTTCAACGCCTTCGGTATCGCGGGCGGGCTCCTGTCCGCGTACTTCGGCCGCCGGCTCGGACTGCGGCTCAGCTCCGCCGCCGGATTCGCCGGAGTCTTCGTCGCCCTGCTCGCGATGGGGCTGACCTTCGAGAAGGTGCCCACCGCCGTGGCGTTCCTGCTGCCGGTCCTGTTCATCCTCTGCCACTCCTCGGGCCCCGGCGCCAACGGCAAGTCCATCGCCGCGCTCTCGTACAGCAGTGATGTCCGTGCGCTCGGCACGGGTGTCACCGGGATGGTCGGCAGCTTCGGCAGTGTCGTCGGGCTGTATGTCTTCCCGCAGATCAAGGACTCGCTCGGGCTCGCCGACACGTTCCTGGTGCTCTCCGTCGTACCGCTGCTCGGCCTGATCACCTGTCTGGCGATCAAGTGGGATCCGACGAAGGCCGCTTCGCCCGACGAGGCCGCCGGACAGGACCGTGCCGCGGCCGGCGCCCGGTCCGGCTCGACAGAATCCGCAGAGTCCGTGACCGCGCGCTGACCGGCCGCCGGACCTGTCGCATCACACGATGGTCCTCTCCCCTCCGTATCCCTCCGCACAGCTCGCGATGCTCGCGATGAAAGGGCTGCAATGACGCAGACGTTCCCCGGCGCCGCCCCACGGCGCGGTGTGCTGTCCATCGACGAGGGCACCACGGGCACCAGGGCCGGAGTCGTCCTCGACTCGGGCGCCGCCCACGAGGTGTTCTACCGGTCGATCAAGGTCAGTCATCCGGACGACCTCTCGGTCGAGCAGGACCCGATGGAGATCTGGACCGCCACCGTCGAGGTGGCGCGCCGGGCCGTCGGCCGTGCCCGCGAGGAGGGCATCGACATCACCGCGGTCGCGCTCTCCACCCAGCGGGCCACCGCGATGCTGTGGGACCGGGTCAGCGGGCGGCCGTTGCTGCCCGCGGTGGTGTGGCAGGACCGGCGGTACGCGACCGAGCTCACCGCGTACGAGACGGGGTGGGACGCCGCCCTGCTGGCCCGTCAGGGCCGGCCGGTCGGCGCCCGCGCCCCGTTCCTCTGGGCAGCCCGGCAGATCGCCGCGCACCCTGAGGTGGCCACCGCCCACCGCGAGGGCCGGCTGCTCTTCGGCACCGTCGACACGTGGCTGATCTGGCGCCTCACCGGCGGCGCCATGCACGCCACCACCCCGACCAACGCCGCATCCACCGGCGGCTATCTGCTGGAGCGGCACGCCTGGGACGAGGAGTGGATCAGCCACCTCGGCTTCCCCCTCGACCTGCTGCCGGAACTCCGCTCCGACGACGCCGGATTCGGTACGACCGACCCGGCCGCCCTCGGGATCGCCGTCCCGCTGGCCGCCTCCATGGGTGACCAGCACGCCGCACTCGTCGCGCTCGGCGGTCTCGCCGCCGGGCAGGGCATGTGCGTGTACGGGACCGGTGCCTTCGTCGACGCGGCGACCGGCACCACGCCCGCCCTGCCCCGGCCGGACATCTCCGGGGTGCTCGCCCAGCCCGGCCGGCGGCAGGGCGACATCAGCCACTACAGCCTGGAGGCCTACACCTCCACGGCGGGTTCGGCGCTGCGCTGGCTCTGCGACGACCTGGGCCTGTTCGCATCGCCGAAGGAGCTCGGTGAGGAGGCGGGCCGGGTCCCCACCCGGCCGGGCCGCACCCCGCGTTTCGTCCCGGCACTCGCCGGGGTCCGTACGCCGGTCTGGCACCCGGAGGCCACCGCATCCCTCACCGGGCTCACCCTCGCCACCACCCGCGCCGATCTCGCGCGCGCCGTGCTGGACGGGATCGCGCACTCGGTGTGCGACCTGATCGACGGGGTCGCCGACACCATGGGCACGCCGTTCACCCGGCTCCGGGTCGGCGGCGGCGTCTCCGGCAGCGACCCGCTCATGCAGATCCAGGCCGACCTGACCGGCCTGCCGCTGGAGCGGGTCTCCGACTCCGCGACCGCCAGCCTGCGCGGCACCGCCTACCTGGCCGGGGTCGCCCAGGGTCTGTGGTCCTCGCTCGAGGAGGTCGTCGAGGCACAGCCGCACGGCCAGGTCTTCGAGCCGTCGATCACGGCGGCCGAGCGCGCCGAGCAGCGGGCCGCCTGGCGCGACGTGCTGATCGCCCACCTCGACGACCCCGCACTGCTCCCTCTGAAGGATCCCGCACCCAAACCTCACACCCCCCATTGACGGCCCCTCACCGTCGCACTGGCGCCCCGTACCCGACCACGCGGGCGCCGCACCGAAACACCAGGAGTTGATGTTGTGATCACCATGCCCGCCCGGAAACCGCGGCGCAGCGCCGCGGCGACCCGCCGAACGCCGCTGCTGCTCGACCGGGCAGCCCTCAAGCGCCGGCTGGCCGACGACACATACGACGTGCTCGTCATCGGCGGCGGCATCACCGGGGCGTACGCCGTGCTCGACGCGGCCTCGCGCGGGCTGCGCGCGGCGCTGATCGAGAAGGACGACTTCGCATCCGGCACGTCGTCGAAGTCCTCGAAGATGGTGCACGGCGGCCTGCGCTACATCGAGCAGGGCAACGTCAACCTGGTCCGCCACTCGCTCCTGGAGCGTCACCGCTTCCGCAAGAACGCCCCGCATCTGGTGCACCGGCTGCCGTTCCTCTTCCCGATCCTGGAGAAGGAGGGCATCTTCGACGCCCGCCTCGCCAAGGGCTTCGAGGGTCTGCTGTGGACGTACGACCTGGTCGGCGGCTGGCGGATCGGCAAGCTCCACCAGCGGCTCACCGTCCCCGAGGTCCTCGCGCAGGCGCCGACGCTGCGCACGGAGAACCTCAAGGGCGGGCTGATGTACTTCGACGCCCGTACCGATGACGCCCGGCTCGTCCTCACCATCGTCCGGACCGCCGCCGCGCTCGGCGCGACGATCCTCAACGGTGCCAAGGCCGAGGGTCTGCTGATGCAGATGGGCAAGGTGGCCGGTGCCCGGGTCTCGGCGGACGGCGACAGCATCGACATCCGCTCGCGGGCCGTCGTCAACGCCACCGGTGTATGGACCGACGAGCTCGACGCGAAGGCCGACGACGGCCACAAGCCGCAGGTCAGGCCCGCCAAGGGCGTCCACATCGTGGTGCCGTGGGACAAGGTCCGGATCAACTGCACGGTCACCGTGCCGATCCCCGGCCGGGCCCGCCGCGCGACCTGCACCCGCTGGGGCAACAGCGTCGTGCTGGGCACCACCGACGAGGACTACCGGGGCTCCCCCGACGATGTGCACTGCACCCGCGAGGAGATGGACTTCCTGCTGGAGGGCGCCAACACCGCCTTCGAGGGGAAGCTCACCCCGGACGACGTGGTCGGCTCCATCGGCGGTCTGCGTCCGCTGGTCGGCGGCAAGGAGGGCGCCACGCTCGACATGCGCCGCGACCACCACATCACCATCGGCCGCACCGGCATGGTGACGGTGACCGGCGGCAAGCTCACCACCAGCCGGCACATGGGCGAGCTCGTCATCGACAAGGTGATGACCGTCCTCGGCCGCAAGGGGAAGAGCCGCACCACCGACCTTCCGCTGCTCGGCGGCGCCGGTTACGACGCCGAGGCCGTCGCCGCGTCCGGTGGCATCGCCGCGCATCTCGGCGAGCGCTTCGGCACCGAGGCCCGCTTCGTCGGCGACCTCATCCAGGACGACCCCGCACTGGCCGAGCCGATCGTCGCGGGACTCCCGTACACCAAGGCGGAGGTCGTGTACGCGGCCCGCGCCGAACTGGCCCGCTCGGTCGACGACGTGCTCTCCCGCCGGATGCGCGCCCGTCTGTTCGCCCGGGACGCCTCCCTCGACGCGGCCGAGGCCGTCGGCGCGATCCTCGGCCGGGAACTGAACCTCTCGGAGGCCGAGGTGGAGCATTCGGTCTCCGAGTACCTCGCAGCCGTCCGTCACGAAAAGTCCGTACTCCTCGAAGGGGCAGCAGCATGATCAGCCGTCAGACCATCACCCACCCGTTCAACCGGGGCAACTACACGATCGGCGCCCCCAGCTTCGCCAAGTGGGCGCAGAACACCCCGATCGGGGACGGCGAGGCCGCCCTCCAGACCGACCCGGTCGAGGTCCCCGAGGCCGTGGTCGAGGCGTTGCGCGAGGCCGCGCACGCCGTGCACACCTCCCGCGACGAGGTCGTCACCCGGACCCGCGACTGGTGGGCCGGCTCGATGATCGGCGAGACCGAGGGGCGTCCGGCGACGCCGAACGCCGTGATCGTCGAGGCGGCCGACGCCGACCAGGTCGCGGCCGTGCTGCGGATCTGCCACGAGGCCGGCATCCCGGTCACCCCGTCCGCGGGCCGCTCCAACGTCACGGGCGCGGCGCTCCCCGTCTTCGGCGGCGTCGTCCTGGATGTCTGCGGGCTGAACCGGATCACCGGCTTCGACGCCGAGTCGAACATCGTGGACGTCCAGGCGGGCATGTTCGGCGACCTCTTCGAGAAGCAGCTCCAGGAGGAGTACGGCGTCACCACCGGCCACTGGCCGTCCGCGTTCGCCGTCTCCACGGTCGGCGGCTGGATCGCCTGCCGCGGCGCCGGTCAGCTCTCCACCCGTTACGGCAAGATCGAGGACATGGTCGTCGGCGTGGACGTCGTGCACGCGGACGGTACGCGTGCCACATACGGCGACTACGCCCGTGCCGCGGTCGGCCCGGACCTGCGCCAGTTGTTCATCGGCTCCGAGGGCACCCTCGGTGTCATCGTCTCGGCGCGGCTGCGGGTCCACCCGCTGCCGGAGTACGCCAATGCCGTCGCGTTCGGCTTCAAGACCTTCGCCGAGGGCCTGGACGCCTGCCGCAGGATCATGCAGCGCGGTGCGACCCCGGCCGTCCTGCGGCTGTACGACACCCTTGAGTCGGGCACCCACTTCGGCCACCCGGAAACCAACCTCCTGCTCATCGCCGACGAGGGCGACCCGGCCATCGTCGACGCCTCGATCGAGGTGGCGAGGGAGGTCTGCGGGGCATACGGCCCCGAGCTGGACAGCAAGGCGGTCTTCGAGCGCTGGCTGGACGAACGGATGCTGGTCGGCAAGTCCGCCGACGGCTTCGAGCCGGGTCCGGGCTTCGTCGCCGACACCCTGGAGATGGCCGCGTCCTGGACCGACCTCCCGGTCATCTACGACGAGGTGGTCGCCGCGATCCAGTCGGTGCCCGGCACCCTGGCCGCCTCGGCCCACCAGTCCCACGCGTACACCGATGGCGCCTGCGTCTACTTCTCGCTGCGCGGCGATGTGGCGCCCGAGTCGCGCCGCGACTGGTACCGCTCGGTGTGGGACGCGGCCAACGCCGTACTCATCGAGCACGCGGCGGCGCTCAGCCACCACCACGGCTGCGGTCTGCTGCGCGGCCCCTACCTGGAGGAGTCCCTCGGGGCGGGCTTCGCGACGTTCGTCGCGGTGAAGAAGGCCCTGGACCCGGCCGGCATTCTCAACCCTGGCAAACTGGGCCTTCCCAGCCGATTCGGTACGTCCCCGCTGAACTGACATCAGCAGCCACGAACCCTCCTTCTCCAGGCAGGCCCTTGCCATGACCCCTTCCCCGTCCCGGTCCGGTGCCGCACTCGACCCCCGGCTCGCCTCGGCCTTCGCCGAGGTGCCGGTCGTCGCGTCGGTCGTCGGCACCCAGCCGCTGCGGCAGTTCCTGACCGCACCGGCGAAGGTGTGCATCCTCGCGTCGCTCGCGGTGGGGCAGCTGCCCCAGGTGGTACCGGCGCTGGGCCGGGCGGGGAAGACCGTGTTCGTGAACGTGGACAGCAGCCCCGGTCTGGCTCAGGACCGGGGCGCGCTGGAGTTCATCAAGAACATGGGCGCGCACGGCGTGGTCAGCACCCGGCTCTCCCTCATAGAGAAGGGCCGCCCGCTCGGCCTGCTGACGATGATGAAGGTGTTCGTCACCGACCGGTCCAATCTTCGCCGCTCCACGGACGCCATCTCGCGCGGGGCGCCGGACCTGGTCGAGATCATGCCCGCCCCGATCGTCGCCCGGATGAGCGCGCAGGCACAGCGCGCGATGTCCCCGTCGGTCGCCGCCGGCTTCGTGGAAACCGCCGCGGACGTGGCGCTCGCGCTGGCCCTCGGGTCGGCCGCGGCCGCCACGTCCGACCCCCGCCTCTGGCACCTGCGCCGGGACCAGTTGCCACCGGTCCCTCCCACCGCCCTGAAGAGGCCCGCCACACCCCAGGAGTAATCCCCCCATGACTTATGTGGTCATAGCCCGCTACCGCACCGAGGCCGGCGAGGAGAACACCGTCCTTCCCCTGCTCGACACGATGGCCGCCGCCTCCCGCGAGGAGCCGGGCAATCTCGCCTACCGGGTCCACCAGGGCATCGAGGACCCGCAGGCGATCGTGCTGTACGAGGAGTACGCCTCCGAGGCCGACTTCACCGCGCACTGTGCAACCCCGCACTTCCAGGAGATCGTGCTCGACAAGGTCGTCCCGCTGCTGGAGAGCCGCGACGTGCTGCGCTGCACTCCGCGTGCACAGGTGCAGTCGTGAAAACCCGTGCCGTGGTCCTGCGCGGGGTATCGACGGCCCGCCCCTACTCCGGGACCCGCCCGGTCGAGGTGGAGGAACTGGAGCTGGGCGCCCCGCGCGAGGGTGAGGTGCTGGTCCGTATCGCGGCCGCCTCGCTCTGCCACTCGGACCTCTCGGTGGTCAACGGCGACCGGGTCCGCCCGTTGCCGATGGCGCTCGGCCACGAGGCGGTGGGCGTCGTCCAGGAGACCGGACCGGGTGTCGGCCGGGTCTCCCCCGGTGACCATGTGGCCCTCGTCTTCGTGCCGAGCTGCGGCTTCTGCGCCGACTGCGCGGCGGGCCGCCCGGCCCTGTGCGCGCAGGCAGCGGTGGCGAACGGCTCGGGCGCGCTGCTGCACGGCCCGTCGCTGCTGACCGACGCCTCCGGCAACCCGGTCCACCACCAGTTGGGTGTCTCCGCGTTCTCCGAACACGCGGTGCGGGCCCAGGAGTCGGTGGTGCCGATCCCCAAGGACATCCCGTTCACCGTCGCGTCGATGTTCGGCTGCGCGGTCCTGACGGGCGCCGGTGCCGTCATCAACACGGCGGCGCTGCGCCCCGGCCAGTCGACGGTCGTCTATGGATTGGGCGGCGTGGGCCTCTCCGCGGTCCTGGGCGCCCGCGCGGCAGGGGCGTATCCGATCATCGCGGTCGACCCGGTTCAGGAGAAGCGCGACCTGGCCGTCCGGCTGGGTGCGACCCATGCGTACGCCCCCGGCGAAGCGATCGAGGCGGTCCGCGAACTCACCTCGGGTGGCGCCGAGTTGGCAGTGGAGGCGGTGGGAAGTCCCAAGGTCATGGCCGAGTGCCTGACGGTCGTGGCCCGGGGCGGCAGGGTCGTCTCGGTGGGCCTTCCCGCCCCCGACCGGGTGCTGGAGGTCCCGGCCCTGGCGTTCGCGGGCGAGGGCAAGTCCCTGCTGGGCTCGTACATGGGCGACGCGGTCCCGCGCCGTGACATTCCGAGGTTCCTGGACCTGTGGCGGGCGGGCCTGATGCCGGTGGAGCAGATGCACACGGGCACGCTTCCGCTGGCCGATATCAACGCGGCGATGGAGGAACTGGCTTCGGGCCGGGCGATCCGCCAGGTCATCGACACGTCGGGGATGCTGAACGCCTAACGCGTCGCCCGGAATCCGTTGACGGCGCCCCTGCGGGCTGCAGGGGCGCCGTCAGTATCCGCCTGCGGTATCCGGGGACATGCGACATGTCATTCGGGCCGCTTGTTCGCGTCATTCGCACCGGTGGGCGCGTGCCGTACGGCGACCTTGCGACGGTTGATGCGCCACCCCCTCTCACCACGCACGATCACGTCCTCGTACGTCACACTTCCGCTCGTACCGTCCGCCTTGATTCCGATCCCCTTGGACCGGGCGCGCACCTGATCGTCGCCGACCTCGGTGAGGACGACGTTGGTGACGTGATGACTGACGAGGCCGCGTTGCCCCATCGCCCTGGCCGCGTCCCGGAAGGCCTCCAGCCCGTGCATCGATCCGTGGCCCAGGGCGGAGGCGTCGTAGACGACGTCGGCGGTGAACAGCTCGTCCAGTCGGTCGAGTTCACCGTCATCGACCAGGTGCCATTGCAGGGCGATCAGTTCATTGATGGCCAGGCGGTCCTCGGCTCCGAGTGTCATGCGCCGGTCCTTTCGTGAGATCTCGCGACGGTTCGGCAGTTATACGGGGAGATCTCCCGTACGGCCCGGCAATGCAGCGGTCCTGCCACCGTGGGCTCGGGGAGTTCATCCCGGTGGAGCAGCCGCCGGGCGTTCGTAGCGCAGGAGCACGACCCCGTTGCCGAAGGTGCGGGTCTCGGCCAGTCGACGATGTGTCCGGGTATCCGAGGCCGGGAACAGGGGCTTGCCTCGTCCGATGAGGACCGGATGGACGTAGATGCGGTACTCGTCGATCAGGTCGTGCCGCATGAAGGACGCGGCGAGATCGGCACCGCCGAGCGCCAGATCTCCGCCGGGCCGCGCTTTGAGAGCCGTGATCTCGTCGACATCGACCTCCCTCATGATGGTGGTGTTCCAGTCGGCCCGCTCCAGGGTCCGGGAGAACACGGTCTTGGGCATGTCCCGCCAGATGGCCGCAAACTCCGCCATGGGTCCGGTACTTGACGGGTCGGAATCGGCGGTCGGCCAGAAATCGGCCATGAGTTGATATGTCACACGGCCGTCCAGGAAGCCGCCCATGGTCCTGAGCTGCTCGTTGAAGTGAATGTGCAGTTCGTCGTCGACCAGGTGCCAGTCGATCTCACGGTCCGGTCCCTCGATAAAGCCGTCGAGGGACATCGACATCATCAGGATGATCTTTCTCATCGCAGTCCTCTCTTGCCGGAGCCGTCACGCCATACGAGTGTTTGACCTCCTCCCCCCAATGGATGTGGGGGATTCTCTCCCTGGCGTCCGTGTGTGCGGTGCGCCTTGGGGCGGGTTCCTGGTTCCTCCCCACCAATGGGTGGGGGTTGTGCGCGCTGCCGGGACGGGTCCTGGTCTTACGTGCACTCCGCAGGCGTTTACCTTGTCCGTTGCCGGGCGAGGGCCCCCGGTCCGGGGGTGGGTGGTACAGCCTGTTGTGCGGCGCGGATGCGCCGTCCTTCGTGCTTGATGTTCTGGCCCGCGTTGTGGTCCCGGTCGTGCCGGGTGCCGCACGCGTTACAGGTCCATGCCCGGATGTGCAACGGTTTGGGCCCGTCGCGGTGACCGCAGGCGGAACACACCTGCGAGGACGGGAAGGCGCGATCCACCTTGGTCAGAGTGCGCCCGTACCGGGTCGCTTTGTAGTCCAGCATGGTCACGAAGGAGGACCAACCCGCGTCGTACACGGACTTCGCCAGGCGGGTGCGGGCGAGTCCTTTCACGTTCAGGCTCTCCATGCTGACAGCTTGGTTCTCGCGCATCAGCTTCGTGGACAGCTTGTGGTGAAAGTCCCTGCGCGCATCGGCCACCCTCGCATGAGCACGGGCCACCTTGATCCGCTGCCTGTTCCGGTTCCTCGACCCCTTCGCCTTACGAGACAGCCCTTCTGCACCGTGCCGAGGAGGTCATCGGCTTCCTCCCGCGGCTGAGGCGGACCGCCGGGGAAATCCTGGCGGCCAATACCGACATCATCGGATGAGGCGGCGGAAACCGGGTCAGTAGTAGCCCGTCTCGCCGTCCAGGATCTCCCTGATGGCGTCCAGATGGCCCGCGTGCCGGGCAGTCTCCTCGATCATATGGAACATGATCCAGCGCACGCTCGCGGCCGAGGCGTCGAAGTCCGGGTGTCGGCCCACGTCGTCGAGCGACTTCGATGCAACGATCTCGTTCGACACCGCGATCTGCCGGTCGTAGTTGTCGAGGAGCTCTGCGAGCGGGACGCCTTCGACCATCATGTCGGCGGCCTCGGGCCCGTCGAACATGGGCCCCACGGCCGGGCGGCCCAGCAGAACGACCTCGTACCAGAGGTGCTCGGCCCATCGAAGGTGTGACATGACACCCGCCACCGTCATATGGGGCGAGGACGGCAGGACGGACCGATGGGCGTCGGCCTCGGAAAGCCCTTCGCATTTCCAGCGGGCGACCGCCCGCTGCATGTCGAGCCAGCCGACGAGCTGAGTCCGCTCGTCCGCGTCGTAGGGAGGGCGATTACGGGAAGGGGAAAGTGACATGGGCGCCGAGGCTACTCGATGCGCTGTCACATCTCACAGCAATTTTCGCCCGCTGCGACCCTGAAGCGACCCTCCACAACACGCTTCTTGTCCTGATAAGTTGGCCGGCGTGTTCCTCTCCCGTGCGTAGGACCCCGTACTGACCGCACCCCGTCCCACCGGGTGCGGCACTTCGGTGTCCCCGCATGCCCGCAGCGCCGCATGCCACGCTGCCCTCACGAGGAACGTCCTCATGCTCTCGCCTTCGCCCGCGCCCTCGCGCGCCCCTTCGTATGCCACCGTCCTGCGTACTCCTCACGCCTCCCGCACCTTCGGTGCCGCTCTGTTGGGGCGGCTCTCGTACGGGATGGTCTCCCTCTCCCTGATGCTGGCGGTGAAGGAAGCCACCGGCTCGTACTCCGTCGCGGGCGCCGTCATGGCTCTGTTCGGGGCGACCAGTGTCCTCCTCTCCCCCGCCCGTGCCGCACTGATCGACCGGTACGGGCCGCGGCGGGCACTGCCACCGATGGCCGGTGTCTACGCCGCGCTGCTCGCCGCCTTGGCCTACGTCACCTGGCGGCCGGGTGCTTCCTCTCTCCTGCTGGGGGTGCTTGCCGTGACGGCAGGCGCCTGCACCCCGCCGCTGGGACCGGTGATGCGGACCCTGTGGAGCAGTCTCGTTCCCGACCGTGAGCTGTTGCAGCGCGCGTACAGCCTGGACGGTGTCGCCGAGGAACTGCTGTTCGTCATCGGGCCGTTGCTCGTAGGTCTGGTCATGAGGTTCACCGTCCCCGCGGCAGGTGTCGCGATCAGTGCCGGGCTCGTGCTGGTGGGCGCGGCGGCACTGGTGTCCTCACCCGCGGTGCGCGGTATCGGCGCGCCACCGTCGACGGAGAAGGCCGCTGCGTCACAGCACACGCCCCGCAGGCAGCGGCTGCTCGGCATCGCCGGATTGCGGCACGCCGCGATCGTGGCAGCCGCCGTGGGGCTGTGTCTGGGGGCGCTGGATCTGCTGGTGGTGGCGTTCACCGAGCAGCACCACCGGGGCGCGGCGGTGGCATGGGTGCTCGCGGCCCTCTCCGCCGGAAGCGCGATCGGTGGGCTCGCCTACGGTGCCGTCTCATGGCGTGCGTCGAACCGGGTGCGGCTGCCGGTGCCGGCTGCCGGTCTCGGTGTGGCGATGGTCGCGGCCGGGATGTCGCCCAATGTGTACGTGCTGGTCGCGGTGGTCACGGCCGCCGGGGTTTTCGTCGCCCCGGCCTTGACCACCGCGTATCTCGTCGCGGATGAGTCCGTGGGCGCGGACAGCCGCACACAGGCGGGTGCATGGGTCAACACCGCGGTCAATGCCGGGTCCTCGGCGGGCACCGCGGCAGTGGGTCTGCTGGTGGACCGTCTGCCGCCGGCCGTCTGCTTCGCGGTCGCGGCGGTACCTGCGCTGCTGTGTGCGGCTGCGGTGGCTCGCGGCGCGATCAGCCGTTCCTGACCGTGATGGAACCGTTGGCGGTGGCCAGATCGATCTTGTGGTCGCCGGCCGGGTCATTGGCGATGCCGATGTCCTTGTGGCCGTGGTGAGTGCTGGCGGCGACCACGTACCGGCCCGTCGGCGCAGTGACGACGATGGCCCCGTTGGATGTCCTGGCCCGGACATCCTGCGGGTTCACCGGGGTCAGCTCGATCCGGCCGTTGGAGGTCTTGGCCCGGACGGGACCAGCGAGTCCACGCCCCTCGATCCGGCCGTTGGAGGTGTGCACATCGGCCGGGCCGGTCACTCCGTCCAGCTCGATCCGTCCGGAGTGTGTGGTCACGTTCACCGGCCCCACTCGGGCCAGGACCACGGATCCGGACGAGGTCCGGCCGGAGACCGGGAGGCCCTCGGGCACCTCGACGGTGTAGGACACCGAGCACTGGCTGCCGCAGCCGCTCAGCACCAGGACGCCGTTCTCGACCCGGTGCGATGCGCCTTCGGGCTTGTCCCCCCGATAGCGGACCGAGCGGTGCAGGGACACGTCGGCGGTTTTCGCCACGCCCCGCAGATTCACCCGGCCGGAGCCGAGATCCAGTCGGACGGAGGTGATCTTCTGCGAGACATGGGCGTCGTCCTCGAAGGTGTTCCAGTCGATGAGACCGCATGCGCCGAGCCCGATCAGACCGCTTCCCGCCATCGTTGCCGCCATGAACGCCCTGAGCCGGTGACGCATGAATCTCCCCCTGGTTCCCGATCAGCCTGGTCTCCGGCCCGCTCGGGGCCGGTGCTCAGCGCAGGCTATCCAGGCGTGTCCGGGGGCGACCATGGGGCAGGCCCCCGGCTCGGGCGGGGGAAACCCCTCCGTTCCACGACATGGTGATGGGTCGTCACTTTCATTTCCGGAAGCCGCGCCAGTCGACAGAAGAGGCGGCCGTACACCCCGCTCAAGGGTGTACGGCCGCCTCACGTGCAAACCTCAGCAGGTCACTTCAGGCCGAATGCCCGGATGATCTCCTGATCGATGCCGAGCCCGTCCCCGGCCTCGGAGTGCGCCTTGATCGAGACGAAGCCACCGGCCTTCTTGGGCGTCTTGAACCGGGCGGTCCAGTTGCCCTCGGAGGTCTTGCGCAGCTCCACCGCGTCCCAGGTCTTGCCGTCGTCGTAGCTGACCGACAACGACGCCTTCTTCGCCTTCACCGCACCGTCCAGCCACTCCTGCGTACCGGAGGTGAGACCGATCTCGGTCCACTGGCCGGCCTTGACGTCACCGGCGAGGTCGGTGTGGACCTTGTAGTCCAGCTGCAGCAGCGGAAGGTCGGCCCGGTACGGGCCGTTCTCGTCCATGGCGCCCGAGACGAAGTTCCACTCGGTGTGCGTGCGGGTGGAGGTCTTCCACAGGTCGCCGTCACGGGTGGAGTCGAGCACGAAGCGGTAGGGCAGCTTCTCCGGCGACAGGTCTCCGAAGTAGCCGGCCCTGCCCGCGACCTTCTTGATCAGGGTGTCGCCCTGGTAGATCGCGGTGGTGGTGGTGTCGTACTCGTCCTCAGGCATGGAGCCCGAGTGGCCCGCGCCCGAGTCCGTCCACGCGGTCAGGTTGAACTGCATGTCGTTGTAAACGGTACGGAACGGACCCCAGTAGCCGGTGCCCAGACGCGGGCGGGAGATCGGCGCGAACCACTCGGCGGAGTAGGTGCGGCCCGCCGTGTAGTCCAGGTCGCCGCTGCGCATCTCGTGCGCGAATCCCGTCTCGGCGGAGTTGAAGACCGAGTGGTTCTCGTACCAGAAGGAGGCGCCCGGAAGCGGGTTGACCCACTCCTCGCGGGTGCCGGGGAACTTCTCGTACTCCTCGAAGCCGAGACCCGGGCCGTAGTCCGGGATGTCGTAGCGGAAGCCCGCGCCGAGCACGTCCTTGTGACCGTAGAAGGTGTTCTCCACCTTCGCCAGCTGACCGGTCGACGGAGCGAAGGCCAGCGAGCGGTCCGGGACGACGCCGTCGTGGCGGTCGACCAGGTCGTACACGTAGCGGGCGTAACGGTGCTGATCGATCGTCAACTTGGCACCGCGCTGGACGGACTTGATCAGGTCCTCGCCCGCCAGGCGCTGGACCGAGGCGACCGGGATGGCGCCCTTGGTCCCGTAGGGGGTATAGCTCTCCATCAGGACGCCGTCGCCGTCGTTGACGACGAACAGTGCCCCGGCGCCCGCGGCCACCGCGTTGGCGAGCCGGTCGGCGGGAGCGACCGCGTCGCTGCTGCGGATGACGACGGCCTTGCCCTTGACGTTCAGACCCTTGTAGTCGGCCACGGCGCCGTTGCCCGCGAAGACGCCGGCCAGCTTCTTCTCGCCGTTCTCGGCGATGGCCGCACCGCCCTGCGGGTGGACCGGCACATCGCGGCCCTCGGCCGACACGTCCAGCTGCTTCTCGCCCTGCCGCCAGCGGGTCAGGAAGGAGAAGCTGCCCTGCGTGACCTTCTTGGTGGGGCTGGCCCACAGCTGGTCGTAGGTCAACGGGATCTGGTACGCGTCGCGCTGGACCGTGCCGTCCGGTGCGGTACGTGCCATGTCATAGCGCAGCTGTCGGGTCTCGGTCTCCTTCGGCGTGCGCACACTGACCTTGCGGGCCTTGGACGCGTCCAGGGTGACCGTGGTCGCCTTGTCGAGGATCGTCTCGGGAGCCGCGAGGAAGGCCACGGCCTTCGAGTCGGCGCGGTCACCGGCGATGTCGACGGAACTCCAGGCGGTGTAGTTGCCCGGCGGCAGCCGCAGCGTGGTCTCGCCCGACACCTGAACGAGGCCCAGGTTCGGGTCGCCGAGCTCGCCGATGACGACCAGGCCGTCCATCGGCTTGCCGTCGCGGTCACGGAGCCTGAGCGTCAGGTCGTACAGCTCCCGCTCCTTGTTCAGGGCGAAGCCGGTGTGCGCGACGACGGTGCCCGCCGCGTCCTTGGCGATGACCTGACCGGAGAACTGGGTTCCGCTGGCGACCTTCGACGGATCCAGCGAGAGCACGGCCTCGGCGGTGGAACCGGCCGGGACGGTCAGCTGCTTCGTCGACAGGGTGTAGGCGTCGGCGTCCGTGTCGGTGGCCAGGTCGAGGGTGACGTCCTTCGTACCGGTGTTGCGGTACGTGATGGTCCGCTGGGCGACCGGGTCGGACGCGGAGTGCGGCCAGTCGTAGGAGGCGACCGCGACGGAGCCGGTGGCCTCGACGGTGGTGTCGACGGCCGCCTTCACATCGAGCCGGCCGGTGCCCTGCTCGTACGGGGTGTACGCGTCGAGCTTCTTCGACGAGCTCATCAGCGCGTCCTTGATCCGCTGGCCGGACCAGTCGGGGTGACGCTGCTTCAGGATGGCGGCGGCGCCCGCGACATGCGGGGTCGCCATCGACGTACCGGACATCGACCGGTACATCCCGCTGACGCCCGGGACCGCCTGCGAGGCGGCCGCGTTGATGTTCACACCCGGTGCGGACAGGTCGGGCTTCAGGCCGTAGGACCTGACGAGCGGGCCCATCGAGGAGAAGTCCGCGCGGTTGTCCTGCTTGTCGACGGCGGCGACGGTGAGTGCCTTCTCCGCCGAGCCGGGCGAGCCGATGGTGCCCGCGCCGTACGCGTTGCCCGCGGCGATCACGAACAGCGGCCCGCCGTCGGCGGAGAGCGCGTCGACGGCCTGGGACATCGGGTCGGAGCCGTCGTCCGGGATGCTGGAACCGAGGCTCATGGAGACGACGTCGGCGCCTTCTGCCTTCGCCCACTCCATGGCTTCGATGATCCCGGAGTCCGCGCCGGAACCCTCGTTGCTGAGCACCTTGCCGATGATCAGGTCGGCGCCCGGGGCGACGCCCTTGTTGACGCCCTCCGAGGCGGCGCCGGAGCCCGCGATCGTGGAGGCGACGTGCGTGCCGTGGCCGTGCTTGTCGAGGACCTCCTCGCCCGGCACGAAGCTCTTGGTTTCGAGAATGCGGTCCTTGACGTCCGGGTGGGTCGCGTCGATTCCGGTGTCCAGGACTGCGACCTTGGAGCCCTTGCCGTCGTAGCCTTCGGCCCACGCCTGCGGGGCGTTGACCTGCGGCACGGAGTCCTTGAGGGCGGCCTCCACCCGGCCGTCGAGCCAGAGTTTGGCGATGCCGTTGTCCAGCGAACGGGCCGTGGCGGTACGGGCGATGTCGTTCCAGAAGGCCCGGGTGGTGTCCTTCTCGGCCTTCAGTGCGGCGCCGTGGATGCTCTCCAGAGTGCGGGTCTTCTTCGCGCCACGAGGGGCGGCGGGCAGTGAACGGCCCTGGCTCGCCGTGTAGGTGGCGATCAGCGGAATGCCGCCCGACTTCTTGTCGTCGTACCCCATCTTGGCCAGAGCCGAGACGTTGAACAGCCGACGGTCCAACTTGCCTGCTGCGAGAAGGGAGTTGGCCTCGTCGGGCAGGACGTACAGATCGTCACCGGCCTGCTGGACATGCACGCCGCCGACCGCTCCATCGGGGCGGTCCACGGTGACGGTGTCCTGCTTGCCGACGCCGTCCGAATAGTGCACGACATCGCCCGTGAGCAGGGTGATGTCGTACTCCTTGACGGGGGCGGCGGCCTGGCGGTCGACGGGCCCGGACTTACCTGCGGCGGCGGAAGCGGAGCCCGCTGCGGGCAACAGTGCGCCACTCACCAGGGCGACCGAAGTCGCTATGAGCAGAGCCCTGCGTCCCGCACGAGCGGATCTCGCCCGGCCGGAAGCGGAGGAGGGTGTGAATGTCATGCAGCAGATCTAAAGGCAAAAACGAAGCTACGGTTGAGTTCACACCTGGCGTGAAGCCGCCGTGGCGGCAACCCGCCCACGGACAATCATGGTTCACGGGACGGTTCAGGCCACGGATGTGATCAATCCCGTCGACGGCCGGCCGCCCTCGTGGTGGATCGGGGTGTGTGCGCCCTTGAGTGGTACGCCGCTGCCGCCGCGCCGGTCGGCCACGATTTCGGCGGCGATCGACAGCGCGGTCTCCTCAGGGGTACGGGCACCGAGGTCGAGGCCGATCGGCGAGTGCAGCCTGGCCAGTTCCAGCTCCGTGACGCCGACGTCACGCAGCCGGTCGTTGCGCTCCAGATGGGTACGGCGCGAGCCCATCGCTCCGACGTACGCCACCGGCAGCCTCAACGCCAGTTCCAGCAGCGGAACATCGAACTTGGCGTCGTGGGTGAGCACGCACAGGACGGTGCGCGCGTCGACGTCGGTCGTCGCGAGATAACGGTGCGGCCAGTCGACGACCAGCTCGTCGGCCTGCGGGAAGCGGGCCGTCGTGGCGAAGACGGGGCGAGCGTCGCACAATGTGACGTGGTACCCCAGGAACTTTCCCGCGCGGACCAGAGCCGAGGCGAAGTCGATGGCCCCGAAGACGATCATCCGGGGCGGCGGGACGCTCGATTCGACGAGCAGGGTGAGCAGTTGCCCGCAGCGCGAGCCCTCGGCGCCGATGGTGACGGAGCCGGTGCGACCCGCGTCCAGCATCGCGCGGGCGTCAGCCGCAGCGGTGCGGTCCAGCTCCGGATGTCCGCCTAGCCCGCCCTCGTACGAGCCGTCGGGGTGGACGAGCAGGGGGCGGCCGAGGAGTTCCGCGGGCCCGTCGGTGATCCTGGCGACCGCCGCCGCCCGACCTCGTGCGGCGGCGGCGAGCGCGGCGGCGAACACGGCCCGTGCGGGGTCGTCCGCACGGACCGGTGTCACCAGGATGTCGACGACGCCGCCGCAGGTCAGTCCGACCGCGAAAGCGTCCTCGTCGCTGTAGCCGAACTGTTCGCGCACGGTGATGCCGTCGTCCAGCGCCTGACCGCACAGTTCGTACACCGCGCCCTCCACACACCCGCCGGAGACCGATCCGATCGCCGTTCCGTCGCGGTCGACGGCGAGGGCGGCTCCCG